>CAYTLL010000009.1:0-93774 GCA_964438755.1 uncultured Akkermansia sp.
TGGGCGTCTCGGGGGCGGTGGCCTTGGCGGCGCTCGGCTGGATCGCGCCGCTCGTCCGGCTCAACCGCCGTCTGCGGCGCGGCGAGCGCCAGTATCGGCAGTTGGCGGAAAACGCGCCGTTTCCCGTCGTCATCAGCGATCTCGATTCCGGGCGCCTGATGTTCGTCAACCGGCTCGCGGCCGATCTGCTCGGCGGCGCGCCGGAGGCCTTTTTCTCCCGTCGCGCGGTGGAGTTTTACGTCGATCCGTCCGATCGCGAGCGGCTGCTCGCGGATCTCTCGCCCGGGACGGCGGCCGCGCCGCGCGAGGTGCGCCTGCGCACCTTGGGCGGGCGCGAGATCTGGTCTTTGCTTTCGGGCGCGAAGGTCGAGTTCGACGGGCGCAGCGGAATCGTCGTCGCGTTTCACGACATCACCGCGCGCCGCGCGATGCAGGAGGAGTTGCGCCGGGCCAAGGAGGAGGCCGAGGCGGCCAACGCCGTGCGCAGCCGCTATCTCGCCGTCATGTCGCACGAGATCCGCACGCCGATGAGCGGCATCCACGGGCTCACCGATCTGATGCTGGGCGATCCCGGAGCGCTGGCGCCGGAGCATCGGGAAAACCTCCTCATGATGCGCGACGCCGCGCAGAGTCTCATGCGCCTGGTCAGCGAATTGCTCGACTGGTCGCAGCTCGAGGCGGGCGCGATGGCGCTCGATTCCGCCCCGGTTCAGCTTCCGGATTTTTTGCGCCACCTGCTCGGCCTTTTCCGTCCCGCGACGGAGGCGCGCGGCGTGGAGCTGGGGCTCGAGATCTCGACCGAGACGCCCGCGATCGTGCTCACCGATCCGCTGCGCCTGCGACAGATTCTGTCCAACCTGATCTCGAACGCGGTCAAGTTCACCGATCGCGGTGCGGTGCGCCTCACGCTCACCGCTGAGCGCGCGGAGGGACGGCGCTGGCGTCTGCGTTTCGCGGTGAGCGACACCGGCCCCGGCATCGCGCCCGAGGTGCAGGCCAAGCTCTTCGCCCCTTACGTGCAGGCCGACGCCTCGGTCGCCCGGCGTTTCGGTGGCTCCGGGCTCGGGCTCTCGATCAGCCGCGGGCTCGCGCGCCTGCTCGGCGGCGACATCGCGTTGCGCAGCGTTCCCGGCGAGGGCTCCACCTTCACGCTCGAGATCACCGCGATGGAAGCGGAGGCGTGAGATCGCGGGTGGTTTTCCCCGCGCGCCAGGAGGCGCCGATCAAGGTCGCGCGCGGCGCGGAGGGCAGGCCGATCTCGGCGCCGTGGAGCAGCGAGATCAGCATGTCCACCGCGGCCTCGCCCGTGAGGTCGTTGTGCTGGTCCATGCCGGCCCAGTCCTCGCAGCCGCGCCGCAGCTCGAGTTGAATGAGACCGAGATCGCGGGGCGCGCGGATGTCGATCGATTCGAGCCACTCGCGCACCACGGTGTGCAAGGTCAGGATCGCGTCGGGTTTTTGCTCGTGAAACCAAGCATGAAAGCGCGCCGGCTCCGCGCGCGCCGCCTCGACGTCGAGAAAGGCCGGCAACCGCTCCGCCTCGGGCAGGCTTTGCTGCGCGGTCCAGAACCCCGATCCGAAGCGCCCGTCGACGAGGTGATCGATGCTTCGCTCCAGGACGAGCGCGGGGCGACGAGAGCCGAGTTGCCGCGCGCGCTCCATCGCCTCGATCACGAGCTCGTGGTGGTCCACGCAGGCGAAGTTGAGCGTCGGCTCGCGCGTGCGCACGCCCGTCACGACCACGGCGTGGTTTTGCCAGGTGACGGAAAAGCGCGGCGGCAGCCGGTTTTCCTTCATGAGGCCCACGACGATGGCGCCGCGGATGCCGCGCGCGCGCAGCACGCGGTTGAGCCGCTCGCCGTAGAGCTCCGGGTCGTGCAGCCAAAACTCGTCCAGGCCGTAGCCCAGTTGATCCGCGCGCCGCCGACAGCCCGCGACGTAGGCCGGGACCGTCGGGTGCCTCGTAAACGCCTGCGGGTCGAGGTTGGCGTTGAGCAGGGCCATGGTGCGGCGGTGTCCGGCGGAGTAGGCCTTGCGCAGCTCGGTCATCAACTGCGACACGACGGGGTTTTTCGCGTAACCCAGCTCGCGGGCGATTTTTTCGATGCGCGCGCGCGTCTCCGCCGGGATCTGCGGATCGTGACGCAGGGCGAGCGAGACGGTGTTCTTCGATACCCCCGCGCGCTCGGCGAGGGTGCTCATGGTGACGCGGGGCATGTTGGGTTACATGACTGTCAAGTGACCGCGCTGTTTACCGGCAAGCAAACTCGCGGAAGCGTCGGCGACCCCGTCCCCCGTCCCCGCATCCCCTATGTATACCATCGGTATCGACTACGGCACCAACTCGGTGCGCGCGCTTGTTGTTCGTTGCAAAGATGGTGCCGAGCTCGGCACCGGCGTCGTCAACTATCCCAGCGGTCACCAAGGCGTGCTGCTTGACCCCAAGGACCACCATCTGGCCCGCCAGAACCCGGCTGACTACCTCTTCGGCCTCGAGAAATCCATCAAGCTCGCGCTCGCCCAGGCCAAGAAGACCAAGGGCTTCGACGCCCGCCAGGTCGCCGGCCTCGGCGTGGACAGCACCGGCTCCAGCCCGATCCCGGTCGACGCCAGCAACACCCCGCTCGCGTTCCAGAAGAAGTTCGAGAAGAACCTCGCCGCCCACTGCTGGCTTTGGAAGGACCACACCAGCGTGAAGGAGGCCGCGGAGATCACCGCGCTCGCCGCCAAGATCCGCCCGCAGTTCATCGCCAAGTGCGGCAACACCTACTCCTCCGAGTGGTTCTGGTCCAAGATCCTGCACTGCAAGCGCACCGCCCCCGCCGTCTTCAAGGCCGCCTACTCCTGGGTCGAGCTCGCCGACTGGGTGCCCTCCGTGCTCGCCGGTGTGAAGGATCCCCTCGCCGTTAAGCGCGGCATCTGCTGCGCCGGCCACAAGGCCCTCTACGCCGAGGACTGGGGCGGCTTGCCCGACAAGGAGTTCCTCTCCTCGCTCGACCCCGAGCTCGCCTCCCTGCGCGACCGCCTCTATGACAAGGCGCACGACGCCACGGCCTCCGCCGGCACGCTTTGCGCCGAGTGGTCGAAGAAGCTCGGTCTGCCCGCCGGCATCCCGATCGCGATCGGCGAGATGGACGTCCACTACGGCGCCATCGGCTCCGGCGTCACCGAAGGCACGCTGGTCAAGGTCATCGGCACCTCGACCTGCGATTGCGGCGTCGTCTCCGCCGACAAGACCGTGGCCGACATCCCCGGCATCTGCGGCATCGTCAAGGGCGCCATCCTCCCCGGCTACTACGGCCTCGAGGCCGGCCAGTCCGCCGTCGGCGACATCTTCAAGTGGTTCGTGGAAGGCGTGCTCGGCGACGTGAAGCTCCACGCCTCCCTCACCGCCGAGGCCGCGAAGCTGAAGCCCGGCCAGTCCGGCCTGCTCTCTCTCGACTGGAACAACGGCAACCGCACCATCCTCGTCGACCAGCGCCTCACGGGTCTCACCCTCGGCGCCACGCTCTACACCACCAAGGCCGAGATGTATCGCGCCTTGATCGAGGCCACCGCCTTCGGCGCCCGCGCCATCATCGAGCGCTTCAAGGAATACGGCGTGCCGATCGAGCGCGTCGTCTGCGCCGGCGGCATCGCGGAAAAGAACCCGGTGCTCATGCAGATCTACGCCGACGTCACCGGTTGCACCATGCTCGTGGCCGGCTCCTCGCAGGCCTGCGCGCTCGGCTCCGCCGTCTCGGCCGCCGTGCTCGCCGGGGCCCACCCGGACTTCGCCACCGCGCAGAAGAAGATGACCCGCCTCAAGGCCGGCGTCGCCTACAAGCCGAAGGCCGCGAACCAGAAGGTCTACAACCGCCTCTACTCGCTGTATCGGCAACTCCACGACAGCTTCGGCGGCGTCAACAAGTCCGCCGACCTCTCCCTCGTCATGAAGGAGCTCCTCGACATCAAGGCCGAGCAATCCGCCTGACCCAAAACCCTCCACTTTCCCTCTCCCATGTCCCTCGTTAATCTCTCCACTCCCGAGATCTGGTTCGTCTGCGGTTCGCAGCACCTCTACGGCGAAGGCCCGCTCAAGCAGGTCGCCGCCAACGCCCAGGCCGTCGTCGACGGTCTCGCCAAGTCGAAGCACCTCCCGCTTCCCCTCAAGTTCAAGGCCCTCCTCGTCGACTCCGACCAGATCGCCAAGGTCTGCGTCGAGGCCAACTCCGACGCGAACTGCGCCGGCCTCGTCCTCTGGATGCACACCTTCTCCCCCTCGAAGATGTGGGTCCGCGGCCTCACCACGCTCAAGAAGCCCTTCCTCCACCTCCACACCCAGTTCAATCGCGACCTGCCCTGGTCGACGATCGACATGGACTTCATGAACCTCAACCAGGCCGCCCACGGCGACCGCGAGGCCGGGTTCATCCACACCCGCCTCCGCCTCGGCCGCAAGGTCGTGGTCGGCCACTGGTCCGACGACGAGGTCCAGCAGCGCATCGGCGCCTGGATGCGCGCCGCCCACGCCTGGGCCGACTGGCAGGGCGCCCGCGTCGTCCGCTTCGGCGACAACATGCGCTACGTCGCCGTCACCGAGGGCGACAAGGTCGCCGCCGAGATGAAGTTCGGCTTCTCCACCAACACCTACGGCGTCGGCGACCTCGTCGAGCAGGTCAACGCCATCTCCGAGAAGACCGTCACCGACCTCGTCGCCGAATACGAGAAGCTCTACGCCGTCTCGCCCGTCCTCAAGAAGGGCGGCAAACGCCACGACGAGCTCCGCTACAGCGCCCGCCTCGAGCTCGGCATGAGCGCCTTCCTCCAGACCGCCGGCGCCAAGGCCTTCACCGACACCTTCGAGGACCTCCACGGCCTCAAGCAGCTCCCCGGCATGGCCACCCAGCGCCTCATGGCCGCGGGCTACGGCTTCGGCGGCGAAGGCGACTGGAAGACCGCCATCCTCGTCCGCGCCATGAAGGTCATGGCCGGCGGCAAGCTCACCTCCTTCATGGAGGACTACACCTACCACATGTCGCCCAAGGGCCACCAGGTCCTCGGCTCGCACATGCTCGAGATCTGCCCGACCATCGCCACCGGCAAGCCCAAGGTGGAGATCCACCCCCTCGGCATCGGCGGCAAGGAGGACCCGGTCCGCTTCGTGTTCGACGCCCCCGCCGGCGACGCGCTCAACGCCTCGCTCGTCGACATGGGCAACCGCTTCCGCCTCATCGTCAACGAGGTCAAGGCGGTCAAGCCGCCCGCGCTGCCCAAGCTCCCCGTCGCCCGCGCCGTCTGGGAGTGCAAGCCCGACTTCAAGACCGCCTGCCAGGCCTGGATCCTCGCCGGCGGCGCCCACCACACCGGCTACAGCTACGTCGTCACGAGCGAGATGCTCGAGGACTTCGCGACCATGGCCGGCATCGAGACCGTGCACATCAACGCCGAGACCACCATCTCGCAGCTGAAGCAGGATCTCCGCACCAACGAGGTCTACTACCACCTCGCCCAAGGCATCCGCGCCTAAGGCGTTGTTCGCTTCCCCCTAGGTCCTATAAGTCCCGCGGCTTATAGGACCTATTTTTTAGCTCTCACGACCGCTTAGCCCCCTCACGCTTTTTCGCCCCATGTCTTCCCTTCGTCTCCTCGCCTCCGTCCTCGGCTGCACCCTCGCCCTCGGTTTCACCGCTTGCAGCAAATCCTCGGACTCCGCTTCCGGCGCCGCCGCCTCCTCCGAAAAGAAGATCAAGCTCGGCTTCCTCGTGAAGCAGCCCGAGGAGCCTTGGTTCCAGTATGAGTGGAAGGGCGCCGACAAGGCCGGCGCGCAACACGGTTTCGAGGTCATCAAGATCGGCGTCCCCGACGGCGAGAAAACCCTCGCCGCCATCGACAGCCTCGCCGCCAACGGCGCCCAAGGCTTCGTCATCTGCACGCCCGACGTCCGCCTCGGGCCCGCCATCGTCGCCAAGGCCAAGGCCGCCAACCTCAAGGTCGTCACCGTCGACGACCGCTTCGTCGGCGCCGACGGCAAGTTCATCGCCGAGGTGCCTTACCTCGGCATGTCCGCCTCGCAGATCGGCGAGATGTCCGGACGCACCCTCGCCGAGGAGATGAAGCGCCGCGGCTGGAACCCCGCCGAGACCGCCGCCTGCATCGTCACCTTCGAGGAGCTCGACACCGCCCGCCAGCGCACCGACGGCGCCATCACCGCCCTCAAGGCCTCCGGCTTCCCCGACGACCGCATCTTCAAGGCCCCGCAAAAGACCACCGACATCCCCGGCAGCTTCGACGCGACCAACGCCCTGCTCGCCCAGAAGACCGGCATCAAAAACTGGATCATCGCCGGCATGAACGACACCGCCGTCCTTGGCGCCGTCCGCGCCACCGAGGGTCAGGGCTTCGCCGCCGCCAACGTCATAGGCATCGGCATCAACGGCACCGATTGCCTCGACGAGCTTCGCAAGCCCTCCGCGACCGGTTTCTTTGGTTCGATCTACGTCTCCGCCCCCACCGAGGGTTTCCTCACCGCCGAAATGCTCTACCTATGGGTCAAGGAAGGCAAAACGCCCGCGCCCGAGACCTGGACCCCCGGCCGTCTCATCACCCGTGAAAATTTTGAGGAAGTGCTGAAATCCGAAGGCGTGCTCTAACTTGGTCGTAGCGCAGGCTTCCAGCCTGCATCCGGCAGACTGAAAGGTCTGCGCCTGCGCTGCTCCGTCTGCTCCTCGCATTCGCCTCTGCCTCATGTCCGACACCGCCGCGCCCGCCGCCACGTCCCTCGAATTCGTCGCGCTCGCCAAGGAGTTTCCCGGCGTGCGCGCGCTCGACGGCGTCTCCTTCGACGTGCGCGGCGGCAGCGTCCACGCGCTGATGGGCGAAAACGGCGCGGGCAAATCCACCCTGCTCAAGATCCTCAGCGGCGCCTACCACGCGAGCTCCGGCGCCGTCCGTCTCGACGGCGCGGAACGCGTTTTCGCCTCCACCGCCGAGGCCATCGCCGCCGGTGTGGCCGTGATTTATCAGGAGCTGCATCTCGTGCCGGAGATGACGGTCGCGGAAAACCTCCTCATCGGTCGCTACCCGCGGCGCGGCCTGCTCATCGATCGCGCCGCGCTCCGCGCCGAGGCCGCCCGCCTTCTCGCGCTCGTCGGCGAGGACATTTCCCCCGACACCCGTCTCGGCCGTCTCTCCATCGCGCAGCGCCAGATGGTCGAGATCGCCAAGGCCCTCGGACGCGGCGCGCGCGTCGTCGCCTTCGACGAGCCCACGAGCAGCCTCTCCGCCAAGGAGACCGCGCGTCTCTTCGCGATCATCCGCGACCTCAAGGCCAAGGGCCACGCCATCCTCTACGTGACCCACCGCATGGACGAGGTCTACGAGATCTGCGACGCCGCCACGGTCCTCCGCGACGGCCGCCACGTCGTCACGCACGACTCGCTCGCCTCCGTCACGCGCGACGCGCTCGTGAAGAGCATGGTCGGCCGCGAGCTCACCAACGTCTACAACTACCGCCCCCGCCTCCAGCGCCCCGAGGGGCTCGACGTCGCCGGCCTCGCCGGCCCGGGTCTGCGCGCGCCGGTTTCTTTTTCCGTCAAACGCGGCGAGGTCATTGGCTTCTTCGGTCTCGTCGGCGCCGGCCGCAGCGAGCTTATGCGCCTTGTCTGCGGCGCGGTCGAGCCGACGGCGGGCGAGGTGAAAATCCACGGCGAGCGCCTGCGCTCCGGTTCGCCCCGCGCCGCGATCCGCGCCGGCCTCGTTTTCTGTCCCGAAGACCGGAAGAAGGAGGGCATCGTCGCCATCCGTTCCGTCGCGGAGAACATCAACCTCAGCGCGCGTCGTTCGCGTCTGCGGGCCGGCCTCTTCCTCGATTTCACCTGGGAGAAGCGCAACGCCCGCGAAAAGATCGCCAGCCTTCGCGTCCGCACCGCCTCGGCCGAGACGCTCATCGGCACGCTTTCCGGCGGTAACCAGCAAAAGGCCATCCTCGCCCGCTGGCTTTCCGAGAACGTGAAGGTCATCGTCCTCGACGAGCCCACGCGCGGCATCGACATCGGCGCCAAGAGCGAGATCTACGCGCTCATCCACGAGCTCGCCGAGACCGGCGTCGCCGTCGTCATCGTGTCCAGCGAGCTGCCCGAGGTGCTCGGCATCTCCGACCGCGTCATCGTGATGCGCGAGGGCCTCGTCGCCGCCGAATTCGCCCGCGAGACCGCCACCCCCGAGGCCGTCCTGCACGCCGCGTTGCCTTCCGGTTCCTCCGCCAACGCCGCGGCCGCCTAAATCCTTTCCTCTTTTAACGTTCGATGAGTTCCCCCGCTTCCGCCTCCGCCCAGCCCTCGACCATTTCCCGACTATGGGATTCGGCCGGCATGCTGCTGGTCTTCGCGCTCCTTTTCGTCGGTTGCTCGATCTTCGTGGAGAACTTTTTCTCCGTCGCGAATCTCCGCGGCCTCGCGCTCTCCGTCTCCACCATCGGCATGATCTCGTGCACGATGATGTTCTGCCTCGCGGCGGGCGACTTCGACCTCTCCGTCGGTTCCGTGGTCGCCTTCGCCGGCGTGCTCGGCGCCACGGTGATGAACGTCACCGGCAGCGTCGCCCTCGGCGTCGCCGCCGCGCTGGGCGCGGGCGCGTTGATCGGCCTCGTCAACGGCGTGCTCGTGGCGCGCGTCGGCATCAACGCCCTCATCACCACGCTCGCCTCGATGCAGGTCGTGCGCGGTCTTGGCTTCATCGCCTCCGACGGCCGCGCCGTCGGCATCCAGACCGGCGGCTTCTACGCCCTCGGCACCAGTTCCGTCCTCGGCGTGCCCACGCCCGTCCTGCTGACGATCGGCTGCTTCGCGCTCTTCGGCGTGCTGCTCAATCTCACCATCTTCGGCCGCAACGCCCTCGCCATCGGTGGCAACAAGGAGGCCGCCCACCTCGCCGGCGTGCCCGTCACGCGCATCAAGGTCGTCATCTTCACGCTCCAGGGTCTCGTCGCCGCCTTCGCCGGCCTCGTGCTCGCGGCGCGCATGACGAGCGGCCAGCCCAACACCTCGCAGGGCCTCGAGCTCGAGGTGATCTCCGCCTGCGTGCTCGGCGGCGTCTCGCTCAGCGGCGGCGTGGCGCGCATCGGCGCGGTCGTGGCCGGCGTGCTCATCATGGGCCTCGTGCAAAACGCCATGAATCTCCTCAACATCCCGCCCTTCTACCAATACGTCGCGCGCGGCCTCATCTTGCTCGGCGCCGTGATGCTTGATCGCTTCAAGCGCCGCTCCTGATCCATCCTTGAACGTCTTTGGAGGGCGCCGTTCCGTCGGCGCCGCGATGATCGGCCCGGCTCCCTTCCTTCTCTTTCCTCTCCCACTCCCATGCTCGAAGAACTCAAACGCGAAGCCTACGAAGCCAACGTCGCCCTGCCGAAACACGGTCTGATCAACCTGACTTTCGGCAACGCCTCCGCCATCGACCGCGCAAAGGGCATCTTTGCCATCAAGCCCTCCGGCGTCGCCTACGCCGACCTCAAGCCCGCCGACATGGTCCTCATCGACCTCGACGGCAAGCAGGTCGAGGGCACGTTCCGCCCGTCCTCCGACACGCCCACGCACCGCCGCCTCTTTCTCGCCTTCTCCGAGATCGGCGGCGTCGTCCACACCCACTCCTCGCACGCCACCGCCTTCGCGCAGGCCGGCCGCGAAATCCCGATCTTCGGCACCACCCACGCCGACTATTTCTACGGCAACATCCCCGTTACCCGCAAGATGACCCCCGCCGAGATCGGCGGCGGCGCCTATGAGTGGGAAACGGGCAACGTCATCGTCGAGCTCTTCACCCAGCGCGGCCTTGATCCGGCGGATTTCCCCGCCGTGCTCGTCAATCGCCACGCGCCTTTCACCTGGGGCAAGAACGTCGCCAAGGCCGTCGAGGTCGCCGTCGCCACCGAGTGCATCGCGCACATGGCGCTGATGTCGCTCCAGCTCGAGCCGCAGCTTCCGATCATCGAGAGCTCGCTCCTCAACAAACACTTCAAGCGCAAGCACGGCCCCGGCGCCTACTACGGCCAGCCCGGCGGCAACTGCTGAGCACGCGCGCCCGCCCGACTTTAGCGTAAGGCGACGCCCTGCTTGGCGCAGGCGTCGCCTTTTTGTTTTCGTCCTTTCCACCTCCCTTTCCCGTCATGCCCACCTCGCTCTCCACCCGTCCCTTTGGCGCCTTGCCCGACGGCCGCGCCGCCTCTCTCTTCACGCTGACCAACGCCCGCGGTCACGTCGTCACGCTCACCGACTACGGCGCGACCATCGTCGGCATCTCCGTTCCCGACCGCTCCGGCAAACTCGCCGACGTCGCCCTCGGCTTCGACGACCTCGCGGGCTTCCTCTCCAAGTCCAACCCCTACTTCGGCTGCATCGTCGGCCGCTTCGGCAACCGCATCGCCCAGGGCCGCTTCACGCTCGAAGGCCACACCTATCAGCTCGCGATCAACAACGGCCCCAACCACCTCCACGGCGGTTTGCGCGGCTTCGACAAACTGCTCTGGAAGGCCGCCGTCGTGGGCGAAAACCCGCCCTCCGTCCGTTTCTCCCTGCTCAGCCCCGACGGCGACGAGGGCTATCCGGGCAACCTGTCCGTCGAGGTGACCTACACCTGGACCGACGAGTCCGAGCTGCGGCTCGACTACCACGCCACCACCGATCGCGCCACGATCGTCAACCTGACCAACCACGTCTACCTCAACCTCGCCGGCCAGGGCGTGGGCGACGTGCTGGGCCATGTCATGCGCATGCCCGCCGAGCACTACGTCCCGGTCGACGCCACGCTCATCCCCACCGGCAAGCTCGCCTCCGTGACCGGCACGCCGATGGATTTTCTCAAGGGCGAAACCATCGGCTCGCGCATCGCCGCGACCGGCGGCGACCCCTTCGGCTACGACCACACTTTTGTGCTAAAGCAGGCCGCGTCTTCCGAAAACGTGCTCGCCGCCGAGGTGACCGAGCCGACCAGCGGCCGGCGCCTGCGCGTCTTCACCACCGAGCCCGGCGTGCAATTCTATAGCGGAAACTTCCTCGACGGCTCCTTCGCCGGCAAGGGCGGCGCCCGCTACGCCCGCCACACCGGCTTCTGCCTCGAGACGCAGCACTTCCCCGATTCGCCCAATCAGCCGGCCTTCCCGAGCGTGGTGCTGCGCCCGGACCAGACCTACCGCACGAGCACGAGCTTCCGCTTCGACACGGTCTGAGCCGGACGCTCCCGCGCGATTATCGCGCGCCCCGGGTTGCCAAGCATGGCGCGGTCGTTTTCGTGCCGCGCCATGTGGTGGCTCATCGTCCTTGCTCCCCTCGTCCTCATCGCCGCGATCCTGTGGTTCGGCCGGAGGCACGTCGCCATTCGTCGCAAAGATTGCTGCGGCAAGGGATGCGGTTGCCTCTTTCCCAAGAAGGACGGGGCCTGACAAATCCCTGACATCTCCCTGACCAACGGGTGACAATCCGCCGCCCGCCTTTGCGTTAAGCTGGGCGGGCCATGAAACGTTTCGCCCTTTGTCTGTTTTCCGCGCTCGGGCTCTGTTCCGGGCTTTTGCTTTCCGCCAAATCCAAGGCGCCGTCCCCCGAGGATCCGGTGCGGCTCAGGCTCGAGCTCGACCGCCCGGTCCTGCCGGCGGATTCGCGGGAAACAGTGGTGGTCAAGGTCGGGCTCGACGGACTGAAGCCCCGGACCGTTCATCGCGCGCCGGTCAACCTCGCCCTCGTCATCGACAAGTCGGGTTCGATGGGCGGGGAAAAAATCTCCAAGGCCCGCGAGGCCGCGCTCGAGGCGGTGCGCCGGCTCTCGCCCGACGATCTCGTGTCGCTCGTCGTCTATGACAACGGCGTGCGCGTGCTCGCGTCCGCCCGTCGCGTCGGCGACGGCGAGGCGCTGGCCTCGATGATCGAAGGCATCGAGGCGAACGGCGGCACCAATCTCCACGGAGGCGTCGTCGCCGGCGCGGACGAGCTCCGCAAGAACATCGAGGGCGCCTACACCCACCGCGTGCTGCTGCTCTCGGACGGCCTGGCCAACGTCGGGCCGCAGACGCCCGAGGCGCTCGGCTCGCTCGGCGCGCGGCTCGTGCGCGAAGGCATCTCGGTGACGACCATCGGGCTCGGCCTCGATTTCAACGAGGACCTGATGACGCGGCTCGCGCGCCGCAGCGACGGCAACACCTACTTCGTCGCCGACAGCCGCGAGCTGCCCCGGATCTTCAACGAGGAGCTCGGCGACGTGCTGAGCGTCGTGGCGCGCCGCGTCGTGATCGAGTTGGAGTTTCCCGACGGCGCGCGCCCGGTGCGCATCGTCGGACGCGAGGGCAGGGTGGAGAACAACCGCGTCGTCGTGGAGTTGAACCAGCTCTACGGCGGCCAGGAGAAGTTCGCGCTCGTGGAGGTCGAGCTCGATCCCGCCGCCAAGACGGAGAAGCGGCGCGTGGCCTCCGCGCGGGTGAGCTACGAGGACGCCGCCACCGCGTCGCCGGCCGTCCGCGAGCTCGCGGTCTCGGCCAGCTTTTCCACGGAACGGGAGAAGGTCGTCTCCTCGGCGAACCGGCGGGTGCAGGCCGACTACGCGGCCAATCGCATGGCCGAGGCGCGCGACGAGGCGGTGGTCCTGGTCGACGCCGGCCGACGCGAGGAGGCCGCCGCACGGTTGCGCGCGGTGGGCTCGTCCCTCGGCGCCATCGGCGACGCCTACTCGAACAGCGCCGTCGCCGCCGCCGCGGCGCCCGCTGCCTCCGAGGCCGCGAAGATGGAGTCCGACGGGATCAGCAACGCCGAGCGCAAGGAATACCGCGCCAAGGCCCAGCAGACCTACAACCAGCAGCGCGCGGAGTGAGGCCGATGAACACGCGTCTTTCCTTCCTGCGTCTCCTTGTCCCTGGCGCCTTCTCCGTCGCGGTTTCCGGCGTCGCCCTCGCGCAGGCGCCGACCCCGCCCAATCCGCGCATCGACTATCCGGGCTTCCAGCGACTCGTCGAGGAATCGGGCCCGGTGCGTGAGGCGCACCGCCTGGGCGAGGACGCGTTTCTCGAGATGATGGGCCGGCCCGGCGTCGTCCTCCTGGATGCGCGGACCGAGTCTCGTTATCGCCGGCTCCACATCGCGGGCGCGATCAACCTGCCCTTCACCGAATTCACCGTCGAGGCCCTGGCCGCCGCGATCCCGGACCTCGACACGCCGGTGCTCATCTACTGCAACAACAACTTCGCGGACCGTCTCGACGCCTTTCCGACCAAGGCGGTCCAGGTGTCGCTCAACGTCTCCACCTACACGGCGCTCCGCGCCTACGGCTATACGCGCGTCTACGAGCTCGGGCCCTTGCTCAAGGTCGCCGATAGCCGGTTGCCTTTCGCGGGGGATCTCGCCCCCGCGCCGCGTCCAAGCGCGACGTTGTCTCCGGGGGAAGTTCGCTGACAGGCTCTCTTCCGTGACCGCCACCACTCGCCGCCTGTGGATCTACGGACTCACGCTGCTCCTGCCCGCCCTCGCAGTCGGCGGGCTGGCGCTCGGGCTGCTTGCGCGCGAACAGGCGCGTCTGGCCGAGCGCGAGCAAACCGCGCGCGAGTCCCGCCGCGCCGCGGTGGAGTCGCGCGCGCGAACCATCGCGGAAAACATCGAGCTCCTCATGGGCGACGTGCAATCCGCGCTCATGGGCACCCTGCTCGAGGCGCCCGACGCGGAGCCGCGCGCCTTCCTCGCCGAATGGAAGAAGACCAACCCGCTCGTGCGGGACGTGTTTCGCGCCACCGCGGAGGGCCGCGTGGTGTGGGGGGCGGCGGACGGCCCGCTGCGCGGTTGGCTGGGCAAGGGTTCGCCCTGGGACGAGCTTCGTCCCGCGGCGCGGGAGATTTCCTCGTCGGCCCCGCCGGCGGCCGCCGCGGCGAGCCGGATCGTCGACCTTTCCGACGCCGCCGAGACGGCGTCCGCCGCGTCGCAGGCGAGCGCGCCGCCGGCCGTCCAGGCGAGGAAGGAAATCTCGAACAACATCAACCAGTATAAGACCGCCCGCCAGGCGATCCAGGAGGTCGCCAAGCTGAGGAACTCGGCCGATGTCTTGGCCGGCCAATCCCAGGCGGCCGACTCTTTTTCCGGCGTATCTTTCGCGGCCCCGGCGGCCTCGGCTCCCGACCCCCTTGCTTCCGCCCCGGGGGAGTCCGCGCCGACCTTATCCCTGATGCGCTCGCGCGATTTCACTTCGGATACCGAGACGAAAAGCGAGCCGCCGCAGCCGGAAATCCGCCCCGAGCTTCTGACGCGCTCCGGCTGGACTCCGTGGCGCGACACGCACGGCCTGCATCTCTTCGGCTGGCGAGAGCTCCCGGACCGCACCGTGATCGGACTCGAGCTGCAACTGGATGCGATCAAGGCGCGGCTGGGCGAGGTGTTTCCCGCCGCCCCCGAGCCCGGCGAGGCCTACGCGCTGCGGGACGCGGGCGGCGTGGCCTGGCATCAGGCGGGGCCGGAGAACCTGCCCGTCGCCCTCGAGGTGCCGTTGGCGGCGGAGACCTTGCCCGGCTGGACGGTGGTCGCGCGCATGCTCGCCGACGACCACGGGACGTCCGCGCCCCGCGGTTTTTTCCTTCTCGGCGCGACCCTGGTCGGCTTGCTCGTCCTCGCGATCGTCGCGGCGGGCGCCCTGCTCGTGCGGCAGGCCCGTTTGAGCGAGATCGAGGCCGCGCAGAAGACGTCTTTCGTCGCCAATGTCTCCCATGAGCTGAAGACGCCGCTGACCACGATCCGGCTCTACGCCGAGCTGCTCGCCGAGGGGCGGGTGCGCGACGAGGCGAGGCGGGCCGACTACCTCGCGACGATCGGGCGCGAGACGCAGCGGCTCGGCCGGCTGGTCGCCAACGTCCTCGACTTCAGCCGTCTCGAGCAGGGAAAGAAAAAATACGATTCCGCCCCCCTGGATCTCGCGGCGGAACTGCGGCGCCTGGCCGACGCGCATGCGCCGCGCCTGGCCGCGGCCGGGTTGGATTTGCGCGTCGACGCGCCGGACTCTCTGGCGGCCGTCACGGATCGCGACGCCGTCGGGCAGATCGTGCTCAACCTGCTCGACAACGCCTGCAAATACGCCGCCGAAGGCCGGGATTTGCTGATCTCCCTTTCGCCGGAAAAGGCCGCGCCCGGCGCGCGCGCCCGGGCCCGGATCGTCGTCGCCGACCGCGGCCCCGGCGTGCCGGAGGGGCAGCGGGGGCGGATCTTCGAGAAGTTCCACCGGGTGGACGACCGCATCACCGCCGAGAAGGCCGGCGCGGGGCTCGGCCTGAGCATCGCGCGCCAGCTCGCCCGCGGCCTGGGCGGCGAGCTGCGTTGCGAGGCCCGCGAAGGCGGCGGGGCGGCCTTCGTGCTCACGCTTCCCCTTTCCCCATGAAAGCCCGTGTTCTTATCGCCGAGGACGACGCCGACATCCGCCTCGGGCTCGTCGCCACCCTGGAAAGCGAGGGCTACGACGTGGTCGCCGCCTCGGACGGGGCGCAGGCGCTGAAGCTGTATCCGCAGCAGAAATACGATCTCGTCGTTCTCGACGTGATGATGCCCAGGGCGAGCGGCTACGACGTCTGCCGCGAGCTGCGGGCCGCGGGCGCCGCGACGCCCGTGCTCTTCCTGACCGCGAAGGGCGAGGAGGTGGACAAGGTCGTCGGGCTGAAGCTCGGGGCGGACGACTACGTGGTGAAGCCCTTCGGCGTGCGAGAGCTGCTGGCCCGGGTGGAGGCGCTTCTTCGCCGCGGCCGCGCCTCCGCCGCCGCGACCGCGCTCGCCGGCGGCTCAGCCCCCGCCGTTTTCCGGCTCGGGGTCGCCGAGATCGACCGCCGCGCCTTTTCGGCGCGGCTGCCGGGACGGGGGCCGGAGTCCTTGACCGCGCGAGAACTGCGCCTGGCGGAGGTGCTGGCCGCGCATCCCGGGGAGACCTTGACCCGGGACCGGTTGCTCAACGCGGTCTGGGGCCTCGGCTATTCCGGAACCACGCGGACGCTCGACCAGCATGTGGCGCAGCTCCGAAAGAAGGTGGAGCCCGATCCGGAGTCGCCCCGCGCCATCCTGACCGTGCACGGCGTCGGCTATCGTTTTTCGCCGGAGGCGGAAAAAGTCCCGTAAATCGCGCAAACCCGCGCGCGAGGTTTGCGCCCCGCGGGCCTCTTCTTTCTTTCGATGCCATGCAACCCGCCGCCTCTCTCACTCGTCGCGATCTGCTCAAACGGTTTGGATTCGGGGCCGCGCTGCTTGGCTTGGGACGGGCCTCGCTTTTCTCCGAAACGACCTCGTCCGGTCCGGCGCCGGCGGCGAAGGCGGGCGCGCAGCCCTTCACCCTGCCCGCGCTGCCCTACGCCTACGACGCGCTCGCCCCGCACATCGACGCGCGGACGATGGAGATCCACCACACGAAGCATCACCAGGCCTACATCAACGCCGCGAACAAGGCGCTCGAGTCCCGGCCCGATCTGCGCGAGCTCACGGGCGAGCAGCTGCTCGCACGCTTGGACGCCTTCGAGGAGCCCTTGCGCACGACGCTGCGCAACCAGCTCGGCGGGCATCTCAACCACAGTTTCTTTTGGACGATCCTCGCGCCGCCGGCCGACTACCGCGCCGGGCCGCTCCACGCCGCGATCGCCAAGGAGTTCGGCTCCCTGGACGATTTCCAAAAGGAGTTCGGGCAGGCCGCGATGAGCCGCTTCGGCAGCGGCTGGGCCTGGCTCGTCTGGCAGGAAGGCGCCCTCAAGGTGGTTTCGACCGCGAATCAGGATTCGCCGCTTCTTCAGGGCGCGCAGCCCATCATCGGCCTCGATGTGTGGGAGCACGCCTACTACCTGTCCTATCAAAACAAGCGGGCCGACTACGTGCAGGCCTTTTGGAAAGTGCTCAACTGGGACGCGGCCGAGGCGGCGTTTCGCGAGGTGGCCTGAGCCCCGGCGGCCGGCAGGCATGCGCCCCGGTGGCGCGGACGGGGCCGGGATGCGAGGGGATCGCCGGGCTCCGCGATTTTTGCATGAAAAAGCCGCCCGGGCGCCAAGGCCGGGGCGGCGTGATTTGCGCGGAAAAACCGCGAAAAACTTTATTGGGCGGCGGGGATCTTGGCCTGGCCGGCGCGGGCGGCGGCGCCCTCGGGGGCCTTGGCGAAGAACTCGAGGATGTGGCTCACGTCGGTGAAGCCCTCGGCCTTGAGCTGCTCCTCGACCTGCTTGATCACGGCGGCGAGACGCGAGCTGGTCTCGACGTCGAGCGGACGGATCTCGCTGCCGTCCTTGGCGACGACGTGATAGACGGAATCCTTGCGGTCGCTGAGCTGGTAGAGGCTGGTGCCGTTGTGGAAAAAGGAACGGCGGACGAGGCCGATCTCTTCGAAGGCGGCGAGGCAGCGGTAAACGGTGACCAGATCGCAGGAGCGGATGCGAAGCTCGCCATGGATCTGCTCGATGCTCATCGGATGACCGCGAGCGATAAGAACGCCCAGGATGGCGATTCGGGGTTGGGTGATGCGAAGACCCGCTTCACGCAGACGGGCGCAAGCGGTCTCAACCCGGGCATGCGGGTCGAGAGTTTCGCCGCCGGCAGCCAGCGGGTGATTCGTTTGAGTGGAGGCAATCATGGTGGCTTTCTGAAAAGGGGGCGTTTTGGCGAAGCTGCTGTCACAGACCTGAAACACAAACTGTAAAAGGTTTACTATGGTGGGTAGTTTTACGGGAGAAATGGCCGTTCCTGAGACTTCGTCACCACGGGGTTGCGGAGTTGGAGCGGAGGCCTTTTTTTCGGCTCAGATGCCCGAAACTGAAGTGAACGAAATCATCGCTCTCATCCGCAAGGAGGACCCCCGCTTCGACCGGCAAGCTTACACGTTTGTGCGCGACGGGTTGGAGCACGCGGTCAAGGAGCTGAAGAAGCGCGATGCCGCCCGCGCCCGGGTTTCCCGTCACGTCACCGGACGCGAGCTCGCCGAAGGTTTGCGGGACTACGCCCTCGAGCAATTTGGTCCCTTGGCCAAGACCGTGCTCAACACCTGGGGCGTTCACGAGACGATCCACTTCGGCGACATCGTTTACAATTTCATCGAATATAACATTTTCAGTAAGACGGAGTCGGACCGGAGGGAGGATTTCGCCGAGGTTTACGATTTCGACGAAGCCTTTGAACGTCCTTTCCGCCCCCAGTCGCGCCGTTTGCGCCTGCCGAGCGTGGCCGAGACCGACTGAGCCGGCGGAGGACTGGTGAAGGGATGAGCGTTTCATGGGAAGCGAGCGAAGTCGGGACGATGGATAGCTTATCGCAAATCCCCTGAAACGGTCTGCGCGAGTTTTGCCGCTCCGCATTCGCCGTTTGTCATTCTTGTTACGCATCGCAGGGTGCCTGCGATGCCTTCCCTGCTCGCTCCCGCCGACCGCCGTCTGCTCGAACGTCTTTGGTCCCAACCGGTGCACCGCACGGAGTTGCCCAACGGGCTGGTGCTGCTGGTCCAGCCGGATGACGCCGCCCCGGTGGTTTCGGTGCAGGTTTGGGTGAAGACCGGCAGTCAACACGAGGGGGCGCTCCTGGGCGCCGGTCTTTCACATTATCTCGAGCACCTGCTTTTCAAAGGCACCGAGAGCCGCGCGGGCCGGGAGATCTCCGCGACCGTCCAGGCCCACGGCGGCCAGATCAACGCCTACACGACCTACGATCGCACCGTCTATCATATCGACCTGCCCGCCCCCCACCTCGAGGTCGCGGTCGACCTGCTCGCCGACATGGCGCTGCGCAGCACCCTGCCCGCCGACGAGGTGGCGAGGGAACGCGACGTCATCCTGCGCGAGATCGCGATGGGCGACGACGACCACGACCGCCGCCACTGGGACGCGCTCGCCCGCACCGTTTTCAAGACCCACCCGTTGCGCGAGCCGGTCATCGGCCACCGGGACGTGTTCTCCGCCGTGACGCGCGACGAGCTGCTGGCGTATTACCGGGAGCGATACGCGCCCAACAACCTCGTGGTCGTGATCGCCGGCGACGTTTCCGCCGCCGCCGCGCGGGCCGCGGTGGAGAAATATTTCGGGGCCGCGCCGCGCCGCCGCCTGGCGCCGGTCTACCAGCCCGCCGAGGCCGCGCAGCTCGCCCCGCGCGAGACGCGCGAGACCGCGGACGTCGAGCTTTCGCGCGGCGCCATCGCCTGGCCGAGCGTCGCGCTCACGCATCCCGACGCGCCTTTGCTCGATCTGCTGGCGGTGGTGATCGGCTACGGCGACAGCTCGCCTCTCTGGCGCTCGCTCCGCGATAAGCAGCGCCTCGTGCACAGCATCGACGCGCACCACTGGTCGCCGGGCGAGGCGGGGCTCTTCGCGATCTTTTTCTCGGCCGATCCCGACAAGCGCGAGGCCGCCGAACGCGCCGTGCGCCGCGAACTCGCGCGCCTCGTGACCGCCGGCTTCAAGCCCGCGGAGCTGAAGCGCGCCGTGCGCCAGCTCGTCGTCGGGGAGATCGGCGGTCGCAAGACCGTGTCGCGCCGCGCCTCTCGCCTGGGTTCCGCCGAGGTGGTCGCGGGCGATCTCGATTTCAGCCGCACCTGGTTCGCCCGGGTGGCTTCCGCGACCCCGGCCGATCTGCGTCGCGTGCTGCGCGAGCATCTCCGCGCCTCGCGGGAAAACGTGGTGTCTCTCGATCCGGTGCCCAAGGCCGGAGCCTCCGGCGCGGCGAAGCCCGCCAAGGCGGCGCCCGCCGCCGACTGGACCTTTCGGACGCTGCCCAACGGCACGCGCCTGCTTTTGCGCCGCGACGAGCGGCAGCCGAACCTGCACATCCACCTCGTGTGCGAGGGCGGACCCTTGCACGAGCCCGCCGGCAAACGCGGCGCCACCGCGCTGCTGGCGACCCTGCTCACCAAGGACGCCGGCAAGCGCGACGCCGAGCAGGTCGCCGCCGCGATCGAGGCCGTCGGCGGAAGCTTTTCCCCGCTTTCGGGCAACAACACCCTGGGCGTGGCGGTCGAGGTGCTGCCGGGCGACGCCGCGCTGGCCAACGAGCTTTTGCGCGAAGCCGTGCTGGCCCCCGCCTTCGCCCCGCGGACCTTCGAGGTGGAGCGGGACGCCGAGCTGGCGCAGCTGCAGCAGGACGAGGACGACGTGGTCAGCGCGGGCCACCGCCTCGCCCGGGAGAAATTCTTCGGCGCGCATCCGCTCGCGCTCGACGCGCATGGCAAGCCGGAGGGCCTGAAGGCGCTCAAGCCGGCCGATCTTCGCGCTCTGTGGAAGAGGCTCGCCGTCGGCGCGAACACGGTGGTCGCGGTCGCCGGCGACTTCGACGAGAAGACGCTCGTGCCCGCGCTCTCGCGCTGGCTCGCGAAGCTGCCGCGCGGCGCCGCGCCCGCGCGTCCGGCGCGGCACGCCCCCGCGGCCGCCGCGGAGCACGCGCAGGCGCGCGAGTGCCAGCAGGCGCTCGTGTTCGACGCGTTCCCCGGGCCCGGCGCGCTGGACCGCGACGACACGGTCGCGACGGTGTTGCACGAGATCCTCAGCGGCATGGCCGCGCGGCTTTTCGAACGGGTGCGCGAGGAGAAGGGGCTCGCGTATTTCGTGAGCGCGAGCCGCGTGGTGGGCGTCGATGACGGGATGTTTTACCTCTATGCCGGCACCCAGCCGGGGAAGGAGACCGAGGTGTTGGCGGAGTTCGACGCCGAGCTGGCGCGGATCGCGGCCGGCGAGATCGAGCCCGCCGAGCTTGCCCGGGCGATCGCGCGGTTGCAGGCTTCGCGGCGCATGCGCCTGCAGACCAACGCGGCGCGCGCGGGCGAGGCGGCGGTGCGGACCTTGCTGGGTCTGCCGCTCGAGACCCTGGAGGCCACGGACGCCCGTCTGGCGGCGGTCGACGCCCGCGCGGTGGTCGCCTTCGCGCGCGGGTGGCTGGCCTCCGGCCGGCGCCAGCGATTGGTGCTGCGCCCGCGGTGAAACTTTGCCACTCCGGAGCGGTCCCCAAGCCTATTCGCCTCCCCATGAAACCCCTCGTTCCGCGTTCTTGTTTGATCCTCGTTTCCTTTTTCGTCGCCGGAGCGGCGGCGTCGGGCGCGGAGCCCGGCATCCAGACGGTGGAAGTGCCGCCGAGCATCCTGAAGCGTTACGACAAAAACAAAAACGGCGTTCTGGAGCTGGACGAGCAACTCAAGTGGGAGGCCGACAAGCTGGCTCGTCGGGAGAAGGATCGCGCGGAGCGCGCGGCGATCCTTGAAAAATATGACTTGGACAAGGATGGAAAGCTGAGCGAGGAGGAGAAGGCCTCGGCCAAGATCGGCTGGCAGAAAGAGCGTTCCGAGAAAGAGGCGGAAAAAATGAAGGAGCGCGCCGCGAAGGCGAAGGCCGAGCGGGAATCGGCGGAAAAGGAAAAAGCCGCGGCCGCGGCGGAAGCGCCCGAAAAGCCCGCCGAGACGGGTATGATGATGAGCGAGTGATCACGGGGCGCGGCTCCCGGGGATGCTCGTTCCGCCCGGGGTATGTGCCGTCGCGGTGATCGGGAGGCATCGGATTGGGGCGGCCGACTGGATTTCGGTTTTGGTTCGGCGAGAAATTTTTGGAGGGATTATTTAAATATATTTACAAGTCGGCACGGCATTAGAAAAGTTATCTTCTAATAGGCCCGATAAGGCCTTTAGCCTCCTTTGCCGCATGCCCTTGGAACGAACGCCCCCGCTCCCTCCGGATCAGGCTTCGACCGTTGGAGGCGGCAAGGTGGAGGCGTCCGTGATCTCGGTGGGAACCGGATCGAAGGAAGGTGTGATCGTTGCGCCGCCAGGCGTCGTGCCTTTGCCCGTCGTTCCGGGCTCGGTGTCCCGCCCGCCGATGGTTCCGGCCACGGAAGCGGAAAAGAGCACGCGTTCGCGTTCCTCGGCGCTGGTCGGCGGGGCCGCCCTGACGCGCCTGCTCAAGCTGTGCATCGGCGCCGTCGTGTTGCTGGCGAGCGCGTATCTTTTCACGAAGCAGGCCTTGCCCGTGTTGATCGAGTTGGCGAAGCCGGGCGCGGTGAAGGTGGAGGCGAAGGATGCGGCGGTGGGCGTGCAAATGATCCGGCAGACGCGCGACGTGGTGGCGAAGCATGACGCGCATGTGGATCAGGTGAACGCGATCGTCGACGGTCTGGCGGGTCCCGACCCGGTCAAGCCGGCCGCGCCGGCGGAGCCCGTCCCCGCTGCGCCGCCTCCGTCGAAGGAGCCGGAGGTGAAGATCAACTTGAAGGCCGCGAATCGGTTTTTGAGCGAGCTGCCGGTCAACGGCGTGATGGGCGGGGCGAGTCCGCGGATCGTGGTGAACGGGTTGCTGATCAACGTGAACGACGTGGTCGATTGGCGGCTCGGGCTGGTGTTCGCGGGCGTCGATGAAACGACGCGCATGCTGCTTTTCCGTCACAAGGACGGCACGATCGTGCAGCGGCGCTATTAGAGGATTTTAAATGGAGTTGTAGCCGATGCGGTGAAGGGAAGAAGGGAGGATGAAGAGGCCGATATCGCTGGATTTGAGGGAGAGGATAGCTCCATCGAGTATATGCCGCGCAAGGGGCTCCAGATGTGTCCCTTCGGATCGTGCTTAATTTTCAGGATGGATGCGGGCCAGGCGGAAGCGAGGACGGCGGCGCGCTTAGACATGAGGGGCATGCCAATGGAGCGCCCCCGGGTGAGCAGGCTCACGCACGAAGGAGGCACTGCTGCCTCCCCTTCGAAAATCCACCCTCATTTTCCACTGCCGAAACCTTGCGTCGTCGGGTAACGTCGTAGGGTATCGCGCGCCCCCGGGAGGGGTCTCCCTCCTTTGGTCGCATTTCCCAAAACATCCAAACCTCACGATCCATGAAGAAACTCGTCCTCGCCCTCGTCGCCGTCTCCCTCGCCTCCGCCACCTACGCCAATGGTTCCTGCTCCAGCGGCGGCTGCTCCGGCGACAAGTCCGCCGACAAGCAACCCACCGAGCAGAAGTCCGACGACCAGAAGAAGGCCTGAGTCCTTCTTCGCTAGACTCGCGGCCTGCTTTCCCCGGCCACGCCCCTTCTTCGCCGACGCGGTTTCGCGTCGGCTTTTTTGTTGCCCGCGCCCGGCGGCCCCCCCCTCACTCGGCCCAACTATTTCCCATCCATGGCCCACAAAGTAAAAGCCGCCAAGCGCCAGACCCAGCTCACCGAGATCATCAACGCCAAGATCGCCGCCAAAAAGGGCCCGATCTCGCAGTTCCTCGCGAACAACTACCGGCACTTCAACGCCGCCGCGCTCATCGACTCCGCCAAGGGCTACGAGAACCACCTCAAGGCCGGCGGCAAGATGCTCGTCACCCTCGCCGGCGCCATGTCGACCGCCGAGCTCGGCATCACCCTCGCCGAGATGATCCGCCAGGACAAGATCCACGCCATCGTCTGCACCGGCGCCAACCTCGAGGAGGACATCTTCAATCTCGTCGCCCACGACTACTACGAGCGCGTGCCGCACTACCGCGATCTCACCGCCGCCGACGAGCAGGCCCTGCTCGATCGCCACATGAACCGCGTGACCGACACCTGCATCCCCGAGGGCGAGGCCATGCGCCGCATCGAGGCGGCCGTCGCCGAGGAGTGGCTCGCCGCCGACAAGGCCGGCGAGGCCTACTTCCCCCACGAGTTCATGTATAAGGTCATCCGCTCCGGTAAGCTCTCCAAGAGCTTCATGATCGACCCGAAGAACTCCTGGATGCTCGCCGCCTGCGAAAAGAACCTCCCCATCGTCGTCCCCGGCTGGGAGGACTCCACCCTCGGCAACATGTATGCCGGCCGTTGCCTGACCGGCGAGATCAAGAACGTCCACACCGTGCGCGGCGGCATCGAATACATGACCGTCTTCGCCCAGTGGTATATGAAGACCGCCAAGACCCTCAAGAACGGCGAGGGCTCCATCGGCTTCTTCCAGATCGGTGGCGGCATCGCCGGCGACTTCCCGATCTGCGTCGTGCCCATGCTTCACCAGGACCTCGACAAGCCCGACGTTCCGCTCTGGGGCTACTTCTCCCAGATCAGCGACTCCACCACGAGCTATGGCAGCTATTCCGGCGCCGTGCCGAACGAGAAGATCACCTGGGGCAAGCTCGGCCAGAAGACCCCGAAGTTCATCGTCGAGAGCGACGCGACCATCGTAGCCCCGCTCATCTTCGCCTGGGTGCTCGGCCAATAAGCCGGCTCATGCGTAGCGCTCCGGCGGATACGTCGGGGCGAATGAAAAAGGGGGCGCCGGAAGCGGCGCCCCTTTTTCTTTGGCGGGCGGGCCGTCGCGGCTCGGTTTCCAAAGGCGCGGACGGCGCCGCGCTCTCCAGGCGGGCCCTGCGCCGTCGCATTCCAATGTGTAAGCCCGCTCCGACGATGGCCGCCCGCGGGCCGGACCGTGGGGCCTGCGACGGAGCGACGTCTTTGCGGGTTCGAACGCGAACCCGCCTCACGCTTCCTCGCCGAGGGCTGCCTGGATGCTGCGGCAGGCGGTGCGGAGCACCTGGAGGCGGGCGTAGCGCTTGTCGTTGGCGGGGATGAGGTGCCAGGGCGCGTGCGGCGTGTCGGTGAGGGCGAGCATGTCGCCGACGGCCACCTCGTAGGCGTCCCATTTGCGGCGGTTGCGCCAGTCTTCCTCGTTGATCTTGTGCTGCTTGAAGGCGGTGGTCTCGCGGGCGCGGAAGCGGGCGAGCTGTTCCTCGCGACTGACGTGGAGCCAGAACTTGACCACGATCTGGCCGTGCTCGGCGAGGTCGCGCTCGAAGTCGTTCAGCTCCTCGAAGGCGCGCGTCCATTCGTCGGGTCGGCAAAACCCCTCGAGGCGTTCGACGAGGACGCGGCCATACCAGCTGCGGTCGAAGATCGCGATGGTGCCGTCGCGCGGCACGTGGCGCCAGAAGCGCCATAGGTAGTGGTGCGACTTTTCCTCCTCGGTCGGCTTGGCCACGGGATAGACGCGGTAGTCGCGCATATCGATCGCGCTGGTGAGGCGGCGGATGGCGCCGCCCTTGCCGGCGGCGTCCCAGCCCTCGAAGACGAAGGTGACGGCGCGGCCCGCCTCCTTGGCGGCGCGCACGGCGGCGTGGAGGCGGCCGAGCCACTTGTCGCGCTTCTCCTCGTATTCGGCGGAGGAGAGTTGCTGGTCGAGCGGGAGGCCGAGCAGACGGCGCCGGCCGAAGGCCCGCAGGGGCCTGGGCTTCGGGTCGGGCTTGGCGGGCGGTCGCGTCTTGGCGAGGCGCGCGAGTTTGCGGAGGTGCTCGGAGAATCGCTCGAGCAGGAGTTCGCCGACGGCGAGGTTGCGCGCGCGCTCGTCCTCGGAATCGACGACGATCCAGGGCGCGTGGGGACGGTGGGTGTCCTTGAGGATGTGGACCGCGGTGCGCTCGAGCCGGTCGTAGATGCGGTGGTGGCGCCAGTCCTCCTCGGTGACGCGCCAGGCGGTGCGTTCGTCGGCCTCGAGGCGCTTGAAGCGGGCGCGCTGGGCGTCCTTGTCGAGGTTCAGCCAGACCTTGAGGATGAGCGTGTCGTTGTCGGCGAGGGTCTTCTCGAAGTCGCGGATGCGCGCGAGTTCGTGGTCGAGGGCCTCGAGGTCCTTCTTGCTGCGCGCCTCCTCGTTGAGGGTCTCGGTATACCAGGAGCCGGCGTAGACGCCGATCTTGCCGGCGGGCGGGAGGCTGCGCCAGAAGCGCCAGAGAAAGGGACGGCGGCGTTCGTCGTCGGTCGGCTCCTCGAAGGAGAAGGTCTCCACGCCGCGGGGATCGAGCCAGCCGCCGAGGGCGTTGAGCAGGTCGCCGCGGCCGGCGCCGGCGACTCCGGCGACGATGAGTAGCATGTTGAAGGGTTGCTGCTTCAGCTCGACCTGGAGCTGGACGAGGCGCTCGCGGAGCTGGCCGATTCGGGCCTCGTAGGCCTTTTTCGGGATGCGCTCGGGTTCGGAGGGGCGTCGGCGTTTCGCGGTGGGCATCGTGAGGTCGGCGGGCTCTCGTTTTTTGTCGCGCGGCGGCGGGCGACGCGCGCATCGAAAGCGGGAATGGCGTCGGGCGGAAACGCAAAACACCGCGGCGCGCGAAGTTTTGACGCCGCCTGCCCGCGATGTGGGGGCGCGGGCTCCGTGGGGGCCGATTTTTTTGTCGGACGCCGGCAGACGGCGTCAGGGTGCCTGGACCGGCTTGTCCTCGATGGAGACGACGACGTTGCCGGGGCCCATGAGCACGACGCGGGCGGCGTGTTTATCCACCTGCTCGGGGGCGAGGCGGCAGTAGGCGAGGACGATCACGAGGTCGCCGGGACGCACGAGGCGGGCGGCGGCGCCGTTGACCTGGACCTGTCCGGGCTCGCCGTAGATCACGTAGGTCGTGAAGCGCGCGCCGTTGTCGATGTCGAGGACGTCGACCTGCTCGAACTCGAGGAGGCCGGCCGCGCGGCAGAAGGCGCGATCCAGCGAGATCGAGCCCTCGTAGTCGGGATCGGCCGCGGTGATCGTGGCGCGGTGCAGCTTGGCTTTGAGGAAGGTGCGGAACACGGGAAAAGGTGGACTTTCAAGGCCCGGGCCCCGGGCGGGCAAGCGCGCAACCGGGGAGGGTTTTGCGGGCGGGCGATCCGGTGCGGCGGCGCCCCGGGCGGTTTCAGCCGTGGCGCACCCATCCCTCGACCCAGGCGCAGAGGGCGGGGACGCCTAGGGCGTGGGCGGCGGCGGCGCTTTCGCCGGGGCGATAAAGGCGGAAGGTGCGGCCCGCGCCGGCGGCGCCGAGCTCGTCCATGTCGTTGTGCGCCACGGCGTCGACTCCGCCGGCGGCGAAAAGCCTGCCCACGGCCGCGGCGCGCGTGGCGGCGTCGGCCCCGGCGGTGAGCTTGAAGCCGAGCACGCGGAGCGGGGTGGGGGACCAGGCCTTCAGCTTTGGAAGGAGTTTGGGCGTGGGGACGAGGCGCAGGGAGAGTTCGTCGGCGTAGGAGCTGAGTTTGCCGTCGTGGGCGGCGGCGGGGCGGTAGTCGGCGACGGCGGCGGCGTGGACGACGGCGTCGAAGCCGCCGTGGCAGAGCGCGGACTCGAGACGGGCGCCGAGCTGCTCGGTGGAGCCGAAGGCGCCGCAGGTGACGCCCGTCGCGGCGCTGCGGAGAGAGCCCTCGCCGTGGAGCAGGGTGACCTCGTGGCCGGCGGTGGCGAGGAACTCGGCGATGGCGGCGCCGGTCGCGCCGCTGCTGACGTTTGAGATGAAGCGGACGGCGTCGATCGGTTCTCGGGTGGCGCCGGCGGTGACGAGGACTTTCATGCGGTGCTAGCGGGGGGGGGGCGGTCGGGCGAGGCGGGCGGCGGACGCGTTTCCCGCTCAGGCGAGCGGGCGCGTTTCCGGATTTTTCGGGCCGAGCTGGGCGAGCACGTGGAGCACGAGATCATCCGGCTCCATCAGGCGGCCGGCGCCTTGTTCGCCGCAGGCCTGGTTGCCCTGGCCGGTGGGAAGCAGGCGCACGCCCATGGCGGCGAGTTTTTGCACGTTGGCCTGCGTGGCGGGGTGGGCGAGCATGGCGTGGTTCATCGCCGGGGCGACCCACCAAGGCTTTTTCTTCAATTCCCAGGCGATGAAGAGGGACCCGAGAAGGTCGTCGGCGAGGCCGTTGGCGAAACGCGCGAGGGTGTTGGCGGTGGCGGGGCAGACCAGGGCGAGGTCGGCCCAGCGCGCGAGGTCGATGTGTTCCATCGCGCGGCCGGGCTCCCAGAGATCGCAGAACGGCGCGCGGCCGGTGAGTCCTTCGAGTGTGGCGGGGCCGATGAATTTGAGCGCGGAGGGCGTGACGACGGTCTGGATTTCCACCCCGGCCTGGGCGAGGCGCGAGATCGCATGGCAGGCCTTGTAGCAGGCGATGGAGCCGGAGAGCGCGAAGAGCAGACGGGGCATGGGCGGCGGGGGCTGGGGGGACGCGGGGCGTGAAGGGACCGCCGGTTTAGCTTTCCAGCCCGTAGCTTTCCTTCGCGGAGGGGAAGCTGCGTTCGCCGACGGCGGTATGATAGGCGGCGAGGCCGGCGCGGGCGGCGTCGCCGCAGGCGGCGAAGTGCCTGACAAAGCGAGGCTGGTGCCCCGGCGTGAGGCCGAGCAGATCGGCCATGACCAGGACCTGGCCGTCGCAGCCGGATCCGGCGCCGATGCCGATCACGGGTATGCGGACCGCGGAGCCGATCTCGCGGGCGAGCGGGTCGGGCACGCATTCGAGCACGATGCCGAAGGCGCCGGCGGCTTCGAGGGCGCGGGCTTGGCGAAGGAGCTCGGCGGCCGTGGCGGCGTCACGCCCTTGCACCTTGTAGCCGCCGAGCGCGTGGACGGCCTGGGGGGTGAGGCCGAGATGACCGATCACCGGCACGCCGGACTGCACGAGGTGCGTGATGACGTCGGCGTGACCGTCGACGCCCTCGATCTTCACCGCGTGGGCTCCGGAGCGGAGGAGCAGGGTCGCGGTCTCGACCGCGGAAACGAGGCCTTTGCGTGCGGCGAGGAAGGGGAAATCCGCGATCAACAGCTTGCGCCGGGAGAAATCACCCAATCCACGGGCCACGGCGGCGACATGCCGGGCGACGATTTCCGGGGTGGCGGAGAAGGTCGTGGGCTCGCCGTCGATCACGGTGGCGAGCGAGTCTCCCACGAGAACGCAGTCCACCGGGGAATCGGCGATCAGGCGCGCCTCCCAGTGCGTGTGGGCCGCGACCATGCTGATCGGGGCCTGCCCTTTGCGCGCGCGAAACTCGAGGACGGACTTCATGCGAAGGCAGGACAGATACGCGGGGGCGATGGCGGACGCCAACCCGCATTTTCACCGGCTTTTGCACGGGGGAGCACGGGGCGGCGTCTCGACTTCCCGGGCGGTCGGGCCATGGTGTGCGGTCTGCGCCATGCCGCTTTTCGCCGCCGCCTCCAAGCTCACCGTCTGGGAAAAAGTCCAGGCCGTCCCGATGTCCACATGGATCAGCCTGCTGATCGCGGTCATCGTGGTTATTCTGCTCGTGCGGGTGTGGAGGGCCCTGCGTGAGCTAAACGAATTCGCCCCGTGGATCACCCTTTTCATGGTGGGCGGCTCCGTCGTGCTTTATTGGACCTATGAGCGCACCGAGCCGAAGGTGCTCTCGCCGCTCTTCAACGTCCTGGCCCACTATCTGCCCTCCAAGATCCCTTACAAAGACGCGCCCGTGGCGCGTTAGCGGCCACGGGCGGAGGAGGGGAGGGCGATCGCGAGCGAACGTCAGCGGGCGCTTTTGATCGGAACTTCGCGCAGCGGCGAGGAACGCGTGTCCTTGCGGTTGCGCACCGTGAGCACCAACCGGCGCTGGAACATCGAGGCGATCAGGGCGGGGGCGAAGAGCAGAAAGCTCGTGGTCGCCACCACCAGGGTGGGCAGGCGGAGGAGCAGGCCCAGGCCGGCCGTGGCGGCGGCCGCGAGCACGAAGCCGGAGCCCAGGCTGCGCAATCCCAAGGCGGCGATCAATCCGATGGGGAGCGTGAGCAACGCCACCAGCGGCGGGAGGAACGCAAAAGTCAGGCCCACCGCGTAGGCGACGGGCGCCACCAAATCATCCTCGTCGGCGTCGTGGAAGACCTGTTGCAGCCCCAGGCCGGCCAGCGCGGCGATGGCGGTCGTGACCAAGGGAAACAGCGCGGAGGCCGAGCCGGGATCGATGATCGCGAAGGCGTGACGGATCAGATGCAGACCGGCCCAAGCGCGCAAAAGATCGATGAAGTTTACCCAGTGCAACCAGCCCAATCGGTGGCGGGATCGATCAGCCAATTCGGGCAGGGAAATCACCCTGAGTTGGCGGCGGCTGAGCAGACCGGCGGGAATGACGAGCAGGCATACCCCTAGGATGTAATATAAGTAATGCATGGTTAATTTATTATGGAGGGGTAAGTGGATCCATGTGCCACGGGATGCTGATTTGCATTAGTGGGGCATGGCGGGAAGGTGCAAGCAGGTGGCGGGCCGTGTCACGAGTCTTTGCTTAGGGTTTTATACTTAATAGGCCCTAAAGGGCTAAGCCTGTAAAGGCTTGTTGCGGATGCATGGCGATCCTGAAGGCCGCGTCGGCTCGCGGCGTGATCCGTCGGGAATGCGGCCGGTCTCCGCGTCCCCGGCCGTTTAGGCCGTGCGGCGAACGGGCGACGCTTAGCGGGACCGCCCCATGGCGGCTCGCGCGGCCTGATCCATCGCCGCCACGGGCACGGGGCCGCCCGTCCAGAGCTCCAGGGCCCGGGCTCCTTGGTGCACGAGCATCGAGAGGCCGTTCGCGGCCGGAATCCCGCGTCCGCGCGCGACGGCCAAAAGCGCGGTCTCGGCGGGATTGTAGATCATGTCGTAGACCGCCCGCGGGGTGGGGAGGGCGGCGAGATCGATGGGCAGGGGATCCTCGGCCTTCAGGCCGGCGCTGGTGGCGTTGACCACGAGGGCCGAGGCCGGCAGTTCGGCGGGCGGCCGGGCGGGATCGAAACCCCGCACGGGAACAGGACCGGCGATCGGCGCGAGCTGGGCGCGCAGGGCGTCGAGGTTCTCCCGGGTGCGGTTGGCGATCCAGAGGGATGCGACCCTGCGTTGCAGGCATTCCGTGGCGGCGCCGCGCGCCGCGCCGCCGGCGCCGAGGAGCACGACGTGGGCTCCGGAAAGGGGGATGCCCAGATCTTCCTCGAGACCCGCGGCCAGGCCGTGGCCGTCGGTATTGAAGCCTTCCCAGCCGTCGTCGCGCCGGCGAAGCGTGTTGATCGCGCCGGCGGCGCGCGCGGCGGGGTCGACGGCGACCACCCGCGGAGACGAGAGCGCGAGCACCTTGTGCGGAACGGTGAGATTCACCCCGCGGAAATTTTTCTCGTGCAGGAGCTCGAGCGCGCGGGGCAGTTCGTCGGGCGGGACATCGAAGCGAAAGTAACGCCAGTCGGCGAAGCGTCCCGCGCCCCGCGCCAGCTCGGCGAGCGCGGCGTTGTGCATGGCGGGGCTGATCGAGTGCTTGATCGGGTGCCCGAGGACGGCGAGTGAAACGCCGGGGCGTGACCAGGTTTCAAGATCGGCGAGCGTGTAGGTGCGGGCGGCGTCGTCCATGCGAGCCCGGCATGGCGACAAGAAGCCCGCGAAAGCGCAAACGCTCTCTGCGGGTTTGGGAACGGGCGCGGGTTTCCGTCTCCGCTCTTATCGGGACCGGTGTGGATCAGGCGGTGTTGCGCTCGTAGCTGGCGTCGAACTCGCCCAGGAAGGCCTCGAACATCCGCACCCGGTGGGTGTGTCCGACCGCGGAGTAGTGGGCGACCAGGTTGCGGCAGCAGCGGGCCAGCACTTCGCGCACCGGCGTGGGGGACAGGTCGGCCGGGGTCGGGTCGAAGCCGCGGGCGCGCAGGTAGAGCATCAGTTCGCCTTGGGTGCGGAAGGCCCCGCGCTCGAAGGCGTCGATGAAGAAGGGCGTTCCCTCGGTGAAGCAGCCCACGAGGAAATGCCCCGGCAGCCCGACCGGCTCGAGCTCCACGCCGATTCGCCGCGCGACGAGCAGGTAGACCATCGCGAGCGTGATCGGCAGGCCGATGCGGCGCTCGATGACGGAGGGGAGAAAGCTGTTCAGCGGATCCTCGTAATGGTCCGTGTTCCCGTGGAAGCCGGCCTCGTGAAACAGCACGCGATTGATGACACGACAGCGCTCCCGCACGGTCGCCGGCTCGGCGATGAGCTCCCGGCAGCGCGCGGCGAGCCGGTCCAGCTCCTCCGCCAACGCGCCGGCGTCCGCCTCCGGCAGCGCGGTCCGGGCCAGCAGGACGGCTCCCGTCTCCAGCTCGTGGTCGAGTGATCGGATGAAGCCTCGGAAGTCCGAGACCGGGTCGGTGAAGCGAAGTTCGGCAAGCACGCGCCGCGCATGCCATCCAAGCACGCGGTCGGAGCCGCCCGCGAGGGAGACCAGGAACTCGCGCGCGGCTTCGGGCCGGGTGCCGAAAAAGCGGACAAGCCCGGCGCGCACGGTCGGGCTGGCGTCGTCGAGCAGGGCTGAGAAGGCCTCTCGTTCCCTGTGGTTGAAAATCGGGGGTTTCACGATGCCTCGAACATGAAAACTTCCATGCCGCTCGCAATGGACAAGTGTTTGCGAGAGGGTCGGGATGCTGCGTAGGCAATAGGCGCGAACCCTTTCCCGTTCAACGGGGTCCGGGCCGGCGCCTCCCCAGGGGACGGCCACCCAGTGAACCGGTGCGGAGGGCTTGGCGGACGGTCAGCGCGCGCCGTAGAGCGCGGTGCCGACCCGCACGCAGGTGGAGCCCGCGGCGACGGCGAGTTCGAGATCGCCGCTCATGCCCATGGACAGTTCGGGCAACGGGCGGCCGAAGCGGGCGGCGAACTCGTCGCGGAGCTCGCGCAAGGCGGCGAAGGTTCGACGCGCGTGCTCGGCGGTCTCGTCCTCGGTCGCGCCGAGCGGGGCGATGGTCATCAACCCCTCCACGCGAAGGTTGGGCGCGGCGAGGGCGGACTCGAGGAGTCGGGGCGCGTCCTCCGGCTCGCAGCCGAACTTCGCGGGGTCGCGGCCGGCGTTCACCTGGAGCAGAACGGACAGGGGCCGGCCGGTCTCGCCCGCCGCGCGGTCGAGCTGGCGGACGAGCTTTTCCGTATCCACGCTTTGGATGCGGTCGAAGGTCTCCGCGGCGAGGCGCGCCTTGTTGCTCTGGAGGTGGCCGATGAGCTCCCAGCGCGGCGCGGCGACGGCGGTTCCGTGCGCGGCGAGCAGCGCCGCCGTCTCGGGCCGCTTGGCGGCGGCCTCCTGGACGCGGTTTTCGCCCACCGCGGCGAGGCCGGCGCGCGCGGCGAACGCGGCCGCCTCGGCGGGATGGGTCTTCGTCACGGCCAGCAATCGGACCTCCGCCGCGGGGCGGCCGGCGGCGGCGCAGGCGGCCGCCAGGCGCGCGTTCACCGCCGAGAGGCGAGCAAGAAATGCGTCATAAGTGACCATGATGTGAGAGGTTTTCTCGGTTGCCCGGGGATTAGATGGATTTATGCCTTGGGAAACGTCGCTCCATCGCACCCCATGCAAATCGAGAATTTCAAAATCTTCGCCGATCTAGTCGAGACCAAGAGCTTTTCGAAGGCGGCCAAAATCAACGGAATCACCCAGTCCGCCGTGAGCCAGCAGGCGCGCGCGATGGAGAAGCATTTTAAAGCGCTGCTTATCGACCGCAGCCAGAAACAGTTCCAGCTCACGCGCGAAGGCTACCAGGTCTACGAGTCGGCGAAGGAGATCCTGCACACCTACGACAAGCTCGATTCCGACCTGCAGGAATTGAAGAAGGTGATCAGCGGCACCATCCGCATCTCGACGATCTACTCGATCGGCCTCCACGAGTTGCCGCCCTACATCAAGAAGTTCCTCCACGACTATCCTTCGGTGAACGTGCGCGTGGAGTATCGCCGCTCGAATCTAGTCTACGAGGACATCCTGCACAACTCGGTCGACTTCGGCCTCGTCGCCTTCCCGATCAAGCAACGCCAGATCGAGATCATCCCTTTCCGCAACGACCGCCTCGTGCTCATCACCCCGCCGGGCCATCCGCTGGCGAAGAAGGGCGAGGTCGCGGTCGCCGAACTCTCGGGACAGAAGTTCATCGGCTTCGATCCCGACATCCCCACGCGCAAGGCCGTCGACCAGATCTTCCGCGAGCACAAGCTCGAGAGCGAACCGGTCATGGAGTTCGACAACATCGAGACGGTGAAGCGCGCGGTCGAGATCGACCACGGCATCGCGATCGTCCCGCAGGCCACCGTGCAGCAGGAGATCAAGGCCGGCTCCCTCGCCATGCTCACCCTCAAGGGCAAGGAGTTCACCCGTCCCCTCGCGATCCTTCACCGCAAGGGCCGCGTGCTCACGCCCGCGATGCGCAAGTTCGTCGACACGCTCGGCCTCGAGCTGGGCGCCGTCTCCTGCTGAGGCGTCCCCGCCCGTGAAGCCCCGGTAAAACCGCCGGGCTCCGTCCCGGGGAATCCCCGGTCCTTCGCCGTCGGCGAGGGAACCGCGTGCGCGGGACGCTTTCATGGTTTTTGCTTCGGCTTAAACCATGCGCGAAACCTTGCTTGCACTGTATGTGGCGACCCTGGGCGGACTGATGCTTTTCGCGTTCCATCGCGTGAAGCTGATGTGGCTCTACGCGCGGCATGTCCGTCGCGCCCCCGAGCCTCCGCCGCTCGCCGGACCGGCGCCGAAGGTCTGCGTCCAGCTTCCGGTCTTCAACGAGCCGCTCGTGATCGAGGCCTTGTTGGACAAGGTCGCCGCCCTCCGCTGGCCGGCCGGCCGGCTCGAGATCCAGCTGCTCGACGACTCGACCGATTCCACGCCCGAGGTGGCCGCGCGCTGGCTGGCCGCGCACCCCGGCGCCGCGGCGCGCGTCCGTCACGTTCGCCGCGCCGACCGCCGAGGCTACAAGGCCGGCGCGCTCAGCCATGGCAACACGCTCACCGACGCGGCGTTTTTCGCCATCTTCGACGCCGACTTCCTGCCCGAGCCCGATTTTCTCGAAAAACTCATGCCCCACTTCGCCGATCCGCGCGTGGGCGTGGTGCAGGCGCGATGGGAGTTTTCCAACCGCCGCGCCAGCCTGCTGACGCGTTTCCAGGGCGTGTTTCTCGACGCGCACTTCATCGTCGAGCAGGCGGCCCGCCATGGCGCGGGGCTTTTTTTCAATTTCAACGGCACCGCCGGCATCTGGCGCCGCGCCGCCCTCGAGGACGCCGGCGGCTGGAGCGACGACACCGTGACCGAGGACCTCGACCTCAGCTACCGCGCCCAGCTGCGCGGCTGGCGCTTCGTCTACCGGAGCGATTACGCCGTGCCCTCGGAACTTCCGGAGAGCGTCACCGCGTTCAAGAGTCAGCAGCGCCGCTGGACGAAGGGCGGCATCCAGGTCGCCCGCAAGCAGCTGGGCGTCATTCTCTCGAGCGACCAGCCCGCGCGGGTGAAGCGCGAGGCGAGCTGGCACCTCCTCGTCGGCTTCGTGCATCCGCTGCTCGTCGTCTTCAGCTTCCTTTTCGTGCCCTACCTCGCCGTCGTCGGGCCGACGCCGCAGGGCGGGTTCTGGATGTTTTTCAACCCGGTCAACATGCTCCTGCTGGGCGGCGGCTCCGTCGCCTTCTACGTCACGGGCCAATACTTCCGCCAGCGCGAGTGGCGCGAGGGCCTGCTCTGGCTGGTGTTCGCGCCTATCGTGATGACCTTCGGGCTGGCGATGAGCGTCACCTGCGCCGGCGCGGTGATCGAGGGACTGCTCACGCGGGGCGGCGAGTTTGTCCGCACGCCCAAGGGCGGACGGGCGGCCGACGCCCGCGGTCTGCTCAAGCGTTTGCGCAGCCGCACGCTCTTCGCCGGCGTCACGCTCGTGGAACTCTTTCTCGGCGGACTGCTTCTGTGGGGATCGGTGTATTGGGCGCGTCGTGACGCCGACTACCTCGCCGGGGTCCTCGGCCTGAAGGCCGCCGGGTTTTTTCTCATCGCGCTGCTCTCCACGCGGGATCTTCTTCCGCGCCGCTCCGCGTCCGCGCCGGTTTTGCCGGTTTGACGTCAGGCGCTTTGAAAAACGGGCCGGCCTCGTTTTGTTGCAGGGTTGTCGGTGTCTTCCGCGTATGATCTCCATGCAATCCTTCCGCCTCTCGCCCGTCCGTCTCCCCGCCGCCGCCCTGCTCGTCGCCGGGTTGCTCGGCTTTGCCCCCGGGCTCCTCGCCGACGCCGCGCCCGTCTCCCCGGCCGCCGAAAAGACGGAGCCCGCGCTCCCGGTGCTACGCGCCGCGCCCGCCTGGAGCTTGGTCGACCTCGACGGCAAGCCCCTCGGCTCCGATGTCCTGAAGGGCAAGGTCGTGGTGGTCGATTTTTGGGCCACCTGGTGCGCCCCTTGCGTGAAGGAGATCTCCGATTTTGTGGAGTTGCAGAAAAAGTATGCCGACCGGGGCTTGGTGATCGCCGGTCTTTCCCTCGACTCGAAAGGAGAGGAGGCGGTGCGTCCCTTCGCCCAGCGAATGAAAATCAACTACCCCCTCGCGATCGCCACGCCCGAGGTGGTCTCCGCCTTCGGGGACATCGAGGGGATTCCGACGAGCTTCCTGATCGATCGCGAGGGCAAGATACGCCACTACAAGCTCGGTCTGATGGAGGCGGCGGACTACGAGAAGCTCGTCGTCTCGCTGCTCTGAGCCGCTACCGAAGCCTCGCCAGCCGTGAGCGACACCCCGGACTCCGCCGCCTGTTTGCGCTGCGGAGTCTGTTGTTTTTCCCGGCTCGACACCTACGTGCGCGTGAGCGGCGCCGATTGGGATCGGCTCGGTCCGGACGCGGAGCGCATGGCGCATTTCATCGGCCATCGCGCCTACCTGCGCATGCGCGAGGGGCGTTGCGCCGCGTTGGAGACGCGTTCGACGGCGGACGGCGCCACCGAGCATTTTTGCACGATCTACGAACGTCGTCCTCAGGTGTGCCGGGACCTCGCCCGCGGCTCGCCGGAATGCGAGGCCGAGCTCTCGCTCAAAGGTTCCCGTCCCGTCGCCGCGCCCAGCTGAGATAGCTCGCAGGCGGAGACTTTGACTTTCCCGCCCGCGCGGGGTTTTCGAGAGGGCTGCATGAACACCCCTTCGCCCGCGGCTTTGTCCGGCCTGCGCTCGCTCGCGCCCCGCTTCGACGGCGAGCTGCACTTGGACGACACCGTGCGCGCGATCTACGCGACCGACGCCTCCGAATACCAGGAGATGCCCCTCGCCGTCGCGTTCCCCCGCTCGGAGGCCGCCTTGGGCGAGCTCGTCGCCTTCGCCTGCCGCGAGCGCGTGCCGCTCATCCCGCGCGCCGCCGGCACCTCGCTCGCCGGCCAGGTCGTGGGCTCTGGCGTCGTCGTCGACCTCGGCCGCCACCTGAACCGCGTTCTCGCCATCGACCCGACCGCGCGCCGCGTGCGCGTGCAGCCGGGCGTGATCCGCAACGAGCTCAACCTCGCGCTCAAGCCCCACGGCCTCTTCTTCGCGCCCGAGACCTCCACCGCCAACCGCGCCATGATCGGCGGCATGGTCGGCAACAATTCCTGCGGTGCCAACTCCATCGTCTACGGCTCCACCCGCGACCACCTCGTCGTCGCGCGCGGCTTCCTCGGCGACGGTTCGCTCGTGTCCTTCGGTCCGCTCACGCGTGAGGAATTCGCCGCCAAGTGCGCCGGTCCCGACATGCTTGAAACGCGTCTCTACCGCGAGATCCGCGACCTGCTCGGCTCGGCTGAAAACCGCGCGCTCATCCGCGATAATTTCCCGAAGCCGACCGTCACGCGCCGCAACACCGGCTACGCGCTCGATCAGTTGATCGAGTGCGGCGTCTTCGATCCGGCATCGGACAAACCCTTCAACCTTTGCCGCCTGCTCGCCGGCTCCGAGGGCACGCTTTTCCTCGGCGTCGAGTTCGAGCTCAACGTCGAGCCGCTGCCGCCTCCGGGCGCGCTGCTCTGCGCGCATTTTGCGAGCGTGCCCGAGTCCCTGCGCGCCGCCGTGATCGCGATGCGCCACCGGCCCTTCGGTTGCGAGCTGATCGACCGCACCATCCTCGAATGCACCAAGGCCAACCTCGAGCACGCGAAGAATCGCTTCTTCGTCGAGGGCGATCCCGGCGCCGTGCTCGTGGTCGAGCGCCGCGACGCCGATCCGGCGGAGCGCGACGCCGCGCTCGCCCGCATCGCCGCCGACTTCCGCGCCGCCGGCCTCGGCTACGCGTTTCCGGTTCTCCACGGCGCCGACTGCGACCGCGTCTGGGAGCTGCGCCGCGCCGGGCAGGGTCTGGTCAACAACGTCGTCGGCGACGCCAAGCCGCGCGAAATCGTCGAGGACACCGCCGTCGCGATCGAGGACCTGCCGGCCTACATCGACGAGTTCGACGCGCTGATGCGCGGCAAATACGGCATCGAGTGCATCTACTACGCCCACGCCGGCGCCGGCGAGTTGCACACGCGTCCGCTCTTCGACCTGAAGCGCGCCGAGGGCCGGAAGATGTTTCGCGACATCGCCACCGACGTCGCCGCGCTGGTGAAAAAATACCGCGGCTCGCTCTCCGGCGAACACGGTGACGGCCGCCTGCGCGGCGAGTTCATCCCCTTCATGGTCGGTCCCGAATGCTACGCGATGATGCGCCGCGTGAAGGCGCTCTTCGATCCGCTCGGGATCTTCAATCCCGGCAAGATCATCGACACTCCGCCGATGGACAGCTCGCTGCGCCACGCCGCCGTCCATGGTCCGGGACCGGGTGGCGCCGCCACCGTCGCGCACGAACCCGCGCACGAGACGGTTTTCAATTTCGACGCCGACCAAGGCGTTCTCCGCGCCGCCGAGAAATGCACCGGGGTGGGGGAGTGCCGGAAAACGCATCTCTCCGGCGGCACGATGTGCCCGAGCTACATGGCCACCCGCGACGAGAAGGACAGCACCCGCGCCCGGGCCAACCTTCTCCGCCAGGCGCTGAGCCGCACCGGCGCCGACGCGAAGGCCAACCCGTGGGACGACGAATCGGTCGCCGCCGTGATGGACCTGTGTCTTTCCTGCAAGGCCTGCAAATCCGAGTGCCCCTCGAGCGTCGACCTCGCGCGCCTCAAGGCCGAGTGGCTCCAGCATTACCACGACGCGCACGGCGTGCCGCTGCGTTCGCGGCTCGTGGCCGGTTTCGCGAAGTCCATGCGCCTCGCCGCGCTCGCGCCCTCGCTCTACAACCGCGTCGTCGGCACGCCCGTGTTCGCTCGCGCGATCAAGCGCTTCGCCGGCTTCGCTACCGAGCGCAGCCTGCCGGCCTTGCACGCGACGACGCTCGCCGCCTGGCATCGCCGTCACGCGAACCCCGCGCATCTCGGCTACCCGAACGGACGCGTGTTTCTCTTCTGCGACGAGTTCACGAACTACAACGACACGCCCGTCGGCATAAAGGCGGTCGAGCTCCTCAACCGCCTCGGCTACGAGGTCGTGATCCCGGAGCACGTAGAGAGCGGACGCGCGCATTTGTCCAAGGGCCTCGTGCGCGACGCGAAGGCGTTCGCGATCCGCAACGTCGAGTTGCTCTCGTCCGTGGTGACCGACGCGTCCCCGCTCATCGGCATCGAGCCCTCCGCGCTGCTCGGTTTCCGCGACGAGTATCCCGACCTCGTGCCCGCCTCGCTGCGTGAACCGGCGCGCGCGTTGGCCAGGCGCGCGCTCCTGATCGACGAGTTCATCGCCCGCGAGGCCGACGCCGGCCGCATCCGCGCGGATTCCTTCGCGGCGCGCGAGCTCGTGATCAAGCTCCACGGCCACTGCCACCAGAAGGCGCTCTCCTCGCTCACTCCGACGGTTAAGATGCTCGAGCTGCCGCGCGGCCACTCCGTGCGCCTGATCCCCTCCGGTTGCTGCGGCATGGCGGGGTCCTTCGGGTATGAGCGCGAGCACTACGAGGTGTCGCAACGCGTGGGCGAACTCGTGCTCTTTCCGACCGTGCGCGCCACGCCGGAGGAAGTGGAGATCGTCGCGCCCGGCACCAGTTGCCGTCACCAGATCAAGGACGGCACCGGCCGCGACGCCCGCCATCCGATCGAGATTTTGCATGCCGCCTGCAAGGGCCTCGGCGGCCAGGAAGCGGCCGGATAGGGAGGCGAGACGTCGCCGGAGGCGGATGAGGGTGGCGAGGCGGGAGCGGGGCGCCGTATTCGTGGGGATTTGTCTATCCTCCGAAGGCGCGTGGCGAAATCGCGTCCGCCGCCTTGGGGGCTGTCTTCAAAATAAACCGGCGGAAAATTTCTGGCGGGAACCACCCGTTTTTCGCGCTGGATGAGATGTCGGCCCCCATCGTTCCGCCAATCCCGCCCGCGTCCTTCTTTTTCCCGAGTTTCCTTCGCTGTTTTATCCCAAGTTGATGCCTCCTCGGCTCATATTTTTCGCCTGGCGAGATTGGCATGGCGGTCGACGCCTCTTTCGCGCCGAGTTTTGTTTCCCCCGGCGCTCTTTCTTTTCGTCCAGCCCCGCCCCTTTCCCCGCTATCCGTATGCTCTCCCGTTCCGCTCTCCTCGCCGTCGCCGCCTTTGGTTTTGCCGCTCCTTTTGCGAAGGCGGCCCCCGTCCCGGTTTTGGCCGAACCCTTTCCGCTCGATCGCGTCCGCCTGCTGCCCGGACCCTTCCTCGACGGCCAGCGGGTCGACGCCCGCTACTTGCTCGAGGTCGTGGAGCCCGACCGCTTGCTCGCCGGCTTTCGCGCGCAGGCCAAGTTGCCGAAAAAGGCCGAGCGCTACGGCGGCTGGGAGGCCCGCGGGATCAACGGTCACAGTCTCGGCCACTACCTGTCGGCCTTGTCCGCCTTGCACGCCGCCACCGGCGAGCCCCGCGCCCTCGAACGCGTGAACTACATCGTAGCCGAGCTCGCCGTCTGCCAGCAGGCCAACGGCGACGGCTACGTGCTCCCGGTCAACAAGCGCGTCTACGAGGACCTCCGCGCCGGCCGCATCAAGGCCTCGGGCTTCTCGCTCAACGACGAGTGGGTGCCCAACTACACCCTGCACAAGGTCTTCGCCGGCCTGCGCGACGCCTATCGCCTGACCGGGAACAAGCAGGCGCTCGAAGTCGAGCGCCGCCTCGCCGACTACCTCGCCGGCGTCTACGAGAAGCTCTCGCCCGCCCAGGCGCAGGAGATCCTCAGGTCCGAGTTCGGCGGCATGAACGAGGTCTTCGCCGATCTCACCGTCGACACCGGCGATCCGCGCTATCTCCAGCTCGCCCGCACCGTGTTTCACCACGACGCCATCCTCGACCCGCTCGAGGCCGGACGCGACGAGCTCGACGGCAAGCATGGCAACACCCAGGTCCCGAAGCTCGTCGGCCTCGCCCGCGAGTATCAGCTCACCGGCGACCAGGCCGCCCTCCGCGGCGTCGAGACCTTCTGGGACAGCGTCGTCAACCGCCGCTCTTTCGCCAACGGCGGCCACGGCGACCACGAGCACTTTTTCCCGCCCGCGCAGTTCCCGCAGAAGCTCGGCCCGCAAAACGCCGAGACCTGCAACACCTACAACATGATCAAGCTCGCCGGGCTGAAGTTCAGCTGGGAGCCGAAGGCCGCCGACATGGATTTCGTCGAGCGCGGCCTGATCAACCACGTCCTCGCCAACCTCGGCCGCCAGCCCGGCGAGTTCGGCTACTTCCTTCCCTTCGGCGACGTCGCCTACAAGACCTTCTCCACCACGGGCGACTCCTGGTGGTGCTGCGTCGGCACCGGCATGGAAAACCCCGCCCGCTACGGCGAGCAGGTCTACTTCCATCACGACGACGACCTGTGGGTGAACCTCTACCTCGCCTCGCGTCTCGACTGGCGCGAACGCGGCGTCGCCCTTCGCCAGGAAACCGCCTTCCCCGATTCCGACGCCGTGCGCTTCGTCGTGGAGGCCGCCAAGCCCGCGCGCTTCACGCTTCGCCTGCGCCACCCCGCCTGGTGCGCCCTCCCCGAGCTGAAGGTGAACGGTCGCCCGCAGCCTGTCGCCTCCACGCCGAGTTCCTACCTCGCCGTCGAGCGCGAGTGGCGCGACGGCGACGTGATCGAGCTTCGCCTGCCGATGAGCCTGCGCACCGAGCCGCTGCCCCACTCCGACGGCAAGATCGTCGCGCTCATGTATGGCCCCCACCAGCTCGTCGCCGTGGTGCCGTCCGCGCCCGGCGTCGCCGATCCCGCCAAGCAACGTTACGGCGACCACCTGAAGTCTCCCGGTCGCGTTTCCACCACGCCGCCCGTGCTCATCGCCGCCGACACCGCCAAGCTGCTCGCGTCCATCGGCACCGACGCTGCCGCCGGCTTCGGCGCCTTCCGCGTCTCCGGTTCCGTGATGCAGCCCGCCGACCTCGCGCTCGTCCCCTTCCACCGCGTCTACCAGGAGCACTACGCCGCCTACTTCCCCCTCTACACGCCCGAGGCCTGGGCCGCCCGCCAGGACGAGATCCGCGCCAAGGAGGCCGCGCGCGCCGCGCTCGAGGCCGCGACCCTCGATCGCGTCGAGCCCGGCTTCCAGCAGTCCGAGGTCGAGCACCAGTTCGCCTCCGACCGCAGCGAGACCGGCGACTTCCGCGACCGCAAGTGGCGCGACGCGCTCCCCGGCGGCGGCTGGTTCTCCTACCGCCTGGCGGTCAGCCCGGACAAACCCGTCGCTCTCGTCACCACCCACTGGGGCGGCGACCGCGGCCGCGAATACGAGCTCTGGGTCGACGACCACCGCATCGCGGTCCGTCTGCCCGCCGGTGACCGTGAGGGCTTTTTCGACGCCGCCTACGCGCTCCCGCCGCAGCTCACCCGCGGCAAGACCCACGTCACCGTCCGCCTCGTCGCTACCAAGGTCCGCTCCGGCGCCTTCGGCTTCCGCATCCTCGAAACCGGCTCCGTCACCGAGGCCCAGTGGCGCAACGGCGCCCGCTGAGCGCCCGCGGTTGAACACGCTCCATCCGCGCCCCGTCACGTTCTCCTTCCTTTTCTAAAACACCCCATGCTCCGCCACGTTCTGCTCGCCCTCGCGTCGGCCGTCCTCCTCCGGGCGTCCGACCTCACGCTCACCCTCGACGCCGCCGCTCCCGCCGGCCGCGTCAGCCCCACGCACTACGGTCTCATGACCGAGGAGATCAACTACAGCTACGACGGCGGCCTCTACGCCGAGCTCGTGCGCAACCGCTCCTTCCGCGACGACGCCACGCGTCCCGTGCACTGGAGCGCCGTCGGCGACGCCACGCTCGCGCTCGACACGGCGAAGCCCTTCAACGCCGCGCATCCCTCCAGCCTCCGCGTCGAGTTCGCCAAGCCCGGCGCCGGTCTCGCCAACGCCGGCTACTGGGGCTTTCCCGTCACGCCGGCCACCGCCTACCGCGCGACTCTCCACGCGCAGGCCGGCGCCGGGTTCGCCGGCTCGCTCACCGTCGCGCTCCAGAGCACCGACGGCGCCACCACCTACGCCAGCGCCACCGTCCCGGCGCTTTCGTCCTCGTGGCAGGCCTACGAGCTCACGCTGAAAACCAAGCGCGGCGTGAAGCCCACCAGCGACGCCCGCCTCGTCGTCACCTCAAGCAAGCCCGGCGCGGTCTGGCTCGGCTTCGTCTCGCTCTTCCCGCCGACCTGGAACGACCGCCCCAACGGCCTCCGCCGCGACATCATGCAGATGCTCGTCGACCTGAAGCCGAAGTTCCTTCGTTTCCCCGGCGGCAACTTCCTCGAGGGCGACACCATCGACACGCGTTTCAAGTGGTGGGAAACCCTCGGCCCCGTCCACGAGCGCCCCGGCCACCAGGGCACCTGGGGCTACCGTTCCAGCGACGGCATGGGCCTGCTCGAGTTTCTCCTCTGGACCAAGGACATGGGCGCCGAGCCCGTGCTCGGTCTCTACGCCGGCTACTCGCTCAAGGGCGACTACGTGAAGCCCGGCCCCGACCTCGAGCCCTTCATCCGCGAGGCGCTCGACGAAATCGAATACGTCATGGGTCCCGTGACCTCCAAGTGGGGCGCGCGCCGCGCCGCCGACGGCCACCCCGAGCCCTTCCCGCTCCGCTACGTCGAGATCGGCAACGAGGACTGGTTCGACAAATCCGGCAGCTACGACGCCCGCTTCGCCCAGTTCTTCGACGCGATCAAGGCCCGTTATCCCCAGCTCAAGTGCATCTCCAGCACCGGCAACGAGCAGCCCGCCGCCAAGCGCGTGAAGAGCCGTCGTCCCGACGTGCTCGACGAGCATTACTACCTCAAGACCGCCGAGTTCCTCGCCCGCTCCCCGGCCTTCTTCGACAATTACGATCGCTCCGGTCCGGAGATCTTCGTCGGCGAATGGGCCGCGCACGAGACCGCCTTCCCGCCCTGGGACAAGCGTTCCAAGGGTCTCGCCGCCACGCCCAATTTCTACGCCGCCCTCGGCGACGCCGCCTTCATGACCGCGATGGAGCGCGCCTCCGATCTCGTCACGATGCAGTGCTACGCGCCGCTCTTCGCCAATCTCAACGACTACCAGTGGCGCCCCGACCTCATCGGCTACGACGCGCTGCGCAGCTACGGCGCCCCGAGCTACCACGCCTTCAAGCTCTTCAGCACCCGGCTCGGCGACCAGATCATCCGCCCCGTCTTCTCCGGCGAGTCGAAGCTCCACGCCTCCGCCACGCGCGACTCCCGCGACGGCAAGCTCTACGTGAAGCTGGTCAACGCCGAGGACTCCCCGCGTCCGCTCGACATCGAGGTCCGCGGCGTTCGCGGCCTCGCCCGCAAGGTCCGGGTCGAGACGCTCTCCGGCGCGCCCGACGCCACCAACACGATCGACGCGCCGCTCGCCGTGTCCCCCGTCGCCTCGGCGGTCCGCGCGAAGGGCGACTCGGTCCCCTGCGTGCTCCCCGCGCATTCAATCACCGTTCTCACGATCCAGACCCGCTGATTCTCTCCATGCCTTCCTTCCGTCCCTTCGCCTCGCTTCTCGCGCTCGCCGGCCTCGCCTTCGTGTCCGGCTGCGCGAGCCGTGTCGAAACCTCGTCCGCTTCGTCCGCCCCGGTCGCGCCGCCTCCGCCGCCCGAACCGACGAGCGCGTATTTGTTCGCCCACTTCACCGGCGAGTCGCCGCGCGGCGAGCAGATCTACTTCGCGGTGAGCGAGGACGGGCTGAACTGGACCGACCTCAACAACTCCGAGCCGGTCCTTCTCTCCGACCTCGGCGACAAGGGCGTGCGCGATCCGTCGATCATCCGTTCCGCCGACGGGAAAAAGTTCTACCTGCTCGCCACCGATCTTCGCATCGCCAACGGCAAGGGCTGGGACGCCGCCCGGTTCCACGGCAGCCCCTCGCTCGTGTTCTGGGAGTCGACCGACCTCGTGAACTGGTCGCGGCCCTGGATGGTCGACGTCGCCTCCGCGATCCCCGAGGCCGGCTGCGCCTGGGCGCCCGAGGCGATCTTCGACGAGACCCGCGGCGACTACTTCGTCTACTGGGCCACCATCTCGCCGCTCAACGGCGTGCGCGAGGCCCGCATCTACGGCGCCCGCACGAAGGATTTTCGCATCTTCACCCCGCCCGAGCTCTACATCGAGCGCGCCGGCTCGGGAGTGGACGGCGGCGACATCATCGACACGCAGATCATCGAGGTGAAGGGCCAGAAGCACCGTTACTACCGCGCCTCGCGCGACACCCAGATCACGCTCGAGGGCGCCGACTCGATCTCGGGCGTCTGGGAGCGCATCGGCGATCTCGCCCATCTCGGTTACACCGGCAAGCAGGTCGAGGGACCGATCCTCTTCCCGTTTAACCAGGCCCATCAGTGGGGCCTCCTCGTCGACCAATACGCCGCCGGCCGCGGTTACCTGCCGCTCGTCTCCACCGATCTGGACGACGCCCGCGGCTTCCACGTCATGCCCGCCAACAGCTACTCGCTCGGCGCCAGCCGCAAGCGCCACGGCGGCATCCTCAACATCACCCGGAGCGAACTCGCCGCCCTCCGCGCCAAGTGGCCCAGCCAGCCCGTCGTCCGCATCGCGCCCCTCGCGCAGCCCGACCGCTCCGTCCGCCACGCCGAGTTTCGTATCCGCGCCGACCGCGACGTGCGTCCTCTCGACGACGCGCGCTGGCGCCTCGTTCCCGGCCTCGCCGGCGGCGCCGACGCGGTCTCTTTCCGCGCGGTCAACTTCCCCGGCCATCACCTCGTGCTCTCCGCCGGCGGCCTCGGGCTCGCGCCCGACGACGGCCGGGCCGACTACGCCGCCCGCGCGACTTTCCGCCGCGTCCCCGGGCTCGCCGATCCGGCCGGCGTCTCCTTCCGCCTTCTCGGCGAAACCGAGCGCTATCTTCTGCTCCAGGACGGCGCGTTGATCCACGGCGTCGCCGCGTCGGACTCCGAGCGCCGCCGCGCCACCTTCCTCGTCCGCGAATAAACCCTCCCGCGCTCCATGCATCGCCGTTTCCTCGCCACCCTCCTCGGCTTCGCCGCCCTCGCGCTCGCGCCGGGCTGCGTCCATCGCGCCGAGTCCGCCGCCGCGAAGGTTCCTTCCGAGCGCGAGATGGCCGCCTACCTGCTCGTCTATTTCAAGGACGACACCCACGGCCTCTATTTCGCCCTCAGCTCCGACGGCTACACCTTCACCGACGTCAACGGCGGCAAGCCGATCTTCCGCGGCGAGGACCTCGCCGAGCAGAAGGGCATCCGCGATCCCTACCTCACGCGCGGCCCGGATAACGTGTTCTACATGGCGATGACGGATCTGCACATCTTCGCGCAGAAGGCCGGCTATCGCGACACCGAGTGGCAGCGCGACGGCCGCGCCTACGGCTGGGGCAACAACCGTTCCCTCGTGCTCATGAAGTCGAAGGATCTCCTTCACTGGGATCGCACTAACCTTCGCGTCGACCAGGCTTTCCCCGCGCTTGCCGACATCGGCTGCGCCTGGGCTCCTTCGCTCATCTACGACCAGGAGACGAAGCGCATGCTCATGACCCTCACGATGCGCTTCGGCAACGGCCGCAACGCCCTCTACTGGTCGCACCTCAGCCCCGACTTCACCCGCCTCGAAAGCGAGCCCAAGCGACTCTTCGAGGCCTATCCCGGCGACAAGACCTGCATCGACAGCGACCTCATCCATGTCGGCGACAAGTATCGCCTCTTCTACGTCCCGCACGACGGCACGCCCGGCATCAAGCAGGCCGTCTCCGACAAGCTCACCTCCGGCTACGCCTACGATCCGCGTTACCTCGATCCCGAGCCCAAGGCCTGCGAGGCGCCCAACGTCTGGAAGCGCATCGGCGAGGACAAGTGGGTGCTCATGTATGACACCTACGGCATCGCGAAGCACAACTTCGGCTTCTGCGAGACCACCGACTTCGAGACCTTCAAGCCCGTCGGTCGCTTCAACGAGGGCGTGATGAAGACGGTGAACATCGAGTCGCCCAAGCACGGCGCCGTCATCCACCTCACCGCCGTCGAGGCCCGCCGCCTCGCCGACCACTGGAAGCTCGAGCGCTTTTAGGCCGGCCTTCTGGCCTGGAGGGCGGTCCTCTGTGGCCGCCGTTCGGCGTTCGCACCTGAAAACGAGCCTCTTCCGCCCTCCGTATCCTCCCCCCGTTTGCGGGCATTGTGACACGCCCTCGCTCCTCGTAATCTTCGCCTTTTCTCAACTCTTCCGTATCCCGTGACCATGCTCCGCCCCGCCGCCCTCCTCCTTGCCGCCATGACCGCCCTCTCCTCCGCCGCGTCCGCGGCCGAAGCCGACTTCCACGCCTGGGCGGCCACGCCTCCCATGGGTTGGAACAGCTGGGACTGCTTCGGCACCACCGTCACCGAGGCGCAGACCAAGGCCAACGCCGACTTCATGGCCGCCAAGCTCAAGTCCCATGGCTGGCAATACGTCGTCGTCGACATCCAGTGGTATCAGCCCACCGCGACCGGCCACGACTACGTCCCCGGCGCCAAGCTCGTGATGGACGAATACAGCCGTCTCCAGCCCGCGGTGGAGAAGTTCCCCTCCGCCGCGAACGGCGCCGGCTTCAAGTCCCTCGCCGGTTACGTCCACGGGCTCGGCCTCAAGTTCGGCATCCACCTCATGCGCGGCATCCCGCGCCAGGCCGTGAAGCAGAACACCGCCATCCTCGGCACCGACAAGCGCGCCGCCGACATCGCCGACACCTCCAGCGTCTGTAGTTGGAATCCGGATATGTATGGCGTCGATATCCGCCGCCCCGGCGGCCAGGAATACTACGACTCCCTCATGGCGATGTATGCCGGCTGGGGCGTCGACTTCATCAAGGTCGACGACATCGCCCGCCCCTACGACGAGGTGCAGAAGCTCGAGATCGAGGCCATCCGCCGCGCCATCGCCAAGACCGGCCGCCCCATCGTCTTCAGCCTCTCGCCCGGCGAGACCCCGCTCGCCCGAGGCGAGCACGTGGCCGACCACGCCAACATGTGGCGCATCAGCGACGACTTCTGGGACAACTGGCCCGCCCTTCGCTCGCAGTTCAAGCGCCTCCACGACTGGACCCCGCACCGTCGCACGGGCGCCTGGCCCGACGCCGACATGCTCCCGCTGGGCACCATCGAGTTCGGCCGCCAGACCAAGTTCACCCGCGACGAGCAGTTCACCCTCATGACCCTCTGGTCCATCGCGCGCTCCCCGCTCATGCACGGCGGCGACATGACCAAGACCGACGACTTCACCCTCTCGCTTCTCACCAACGACGAGGTCCTCGCCGTCAACCAGCGCAGCGAGAACAACCGCCAGCTCTTCCGCACCGACGACGGTCATGTCGCCTGGGTCGCCGACGTCCCCGGCTCCGCCGACAAATACGTCGCGCTCTTCAACATCGGCGAAGCCTACCAATCCGCGCGCAAGCTTCAGGAGACGTCGATCGTCACCCGGAACACCCCCGGCCACGGCGTCGCCCTCGACGTCGATGTCTCCGGCGCGAAGGTCCTCCACCTCGTCGCCGACGAGGCCGACGGCGCGATCATGGGCGACCACGTCGTCTGGTCCGAGCCGCGTCTCGTCGGTCCCGCCGGAGAGCTTCGCCTCACCAAGCAGGGCTGGCTCTCCGCCTCCACCGGCTGGGGCAAGGTCGCGGTCGGCCTCGGCGCCGCCGGCAAGCCCCTTCGCCTGAACGGCAAGCCCGTGGCCGACGGCATCGGCGCCCATGCCCGCGCGCATCTCTCCTTCGCCGTGCCCGAGGGCTACACCCGTTTCCAGGCCTTCGCCGCGCTCGACGACGTCGCCGTCGGCCACGCCACCGGGGCGACCGTGCGTTTCTCTGTCTACGCCGGCGACCGCGCCGGCGACACGCCCGCGACCGTGCGCGTCCCGCTCGCCGATCTCGGTTTCTCCGGCGAGGCGAAGGTTCGCGATCTCTGGACCCGCGCCGATCTGGCCAACGCCAAGGGCGAGCTCTCCGCCGAGGTCGCCACCCACGGCGCGCGCCTCTTCCGCGTGAGCCCGGTGCAGGCGCGCTGAGCGCCTCAGGCTTTCGGGCCGCCGGCGAATTCCACGCGGAGCAGCTCCACGTTCACCCAGTCGAACCAGAAGCCGCCCTGCTGCGTGCGTTCGGCCGGAGTGGACGCGCGGTGGCGCTCGATCAGCTGCTCCGCCTCGCGCAAGGCGTCCGCGCCCTCCGGGGCCCGGCCCAGCGCGCGCAGGGCGAGGGCCCGCAACAAATGCGCGGACGCCGAGCGCGCCTCGTTTTTGTTCGGGCTGGCGAGGCAGATGTCCGCCCACGAAAGGGTGTCGGCCGGCCGACCGCGCCGGTAGTCCATCAGGGCCAGGGCGAAGGCTCGCCAGGCTTTCATGTAGGCGTCGCGATCCGCGTCGGGGCCGATCACCGCCTCCCGCACCTGGGCATACAGCGGCTCGAGGCGCCGCAGGGATTCCGCATCGGCGGGCGCGAGCAAGGTGCATTTGAGCACCTGCTCCGCCACGACCACCTGTTCCGTCGCCCCGAATCGGCGTAGCAACACCGCGCGGAAACGGTCGTAGCCCTCGCGGTCCCCCGCGCGCAGGATCGTGGTCGCCGCGGGCATGAGCTGGTTGGAGACGCCCTGGGTGTCGCTGGGATCGATCGAGGTGATGGATTCGGCGAGCGCCGCGTAGAACCGCGCCGCCTCGGGCCAGTGGTCCGCTTGCGCGTGCCAAAAGGCCAGCGTGCGGAAAACGAGCGAGGATTCGAGGCTGGGCTGGACGAGGGAGAGATCGAGGCCGGCGACGAGAGCGTCCGCCTCCTCCGGCTGCTTGTAGGAGATCTGCACCGCGGCGCGGGCGACGCGTTCCCCCGCCTCCGCGCGACGGCGCAGCAGCGCCTCGTTTGCCCGCGCCTCCTCCGCCTGGCGGGAAAACTCGAGCTGCGCGCGCAACGCGTGTTGTTCCCGCAGATAGAGCCGCGTGGTGGCGACGAGGCCGCCGAGCACCGAGGCGAGGACGAGGCTGGTCGCGAGCACGGGACCGCGATGGCGGCGCACGAAGCGGCGGACCTGGTAGACACGGCTGGGCGGGCGCGCGGAGACGACCGCGTGGCCGAGGTGGGCACGCAGATCGGCGGCGAAGGCGGCGACCGACTCGTAGCGCCGCTCGCGATCCGGGGCCAGGGCCTTGAGCGCGATCCAGTCCAGGTCGCCGCGGAGCGCCTCGGCGAGACGGGCCGGGGCCAGCCCGCGCAGGGCGGCCGTTTCCGCGGCCGTCGCGGGGGCGAGTTCGACGAACACGGCGGAGGGACGGCGCGGCTCGCGCGCGCGCACGAAGCGGCGGATCTCGTCGGGGGGCAGCCGGGCCCAGTCGGGCGCGGGAAAGGGCGGGCTGCCCGCGATCAGTTCGCAGAGGACCACACCGAGGCTGAAAACGTCTCCGCGCGTATCCACGCCCGCGCTCATCTCGTCCGCGTGCTCGGGGCTCATGTAGGCCGGCGTGCCGATGAAAGCGCCGAGCTCGGTGGTGTGCAGGGTGCGCCCGGACAGGCGCGGCCCGGCGCCGGCGGCCTTGGCGATGCCGAAGTCGATGACCTTGGGCGCGGGTTGCCCGTCGATGTCCACGACGAGCAGGTTGGACGGCTTGAGGTCGCGGTGGATGACGCCCTTTTGATGCGCGTGCTGCACGGCTTGGCAGACCTGCGCGAGCAATTCGATCCGGCGTTCGAGCGGGAGCCTATGACGGTCGCAGTAGGCGGTGATCCGTTCGCCCTGCACCCACTCCATCACGAAAAAGGGACGGCCGGAGGCGGTGGCGCCGGCGTCCAGCACACGCGCGATGTAGGGATGCTCCATCAAGGCGAGGGCCTGGCGCTCCGCCTCGAAGCGCGCGATCACGGCCTCGGTGTCCATGCCCGGGCGGATGATTTTCAAGGCCACCTGCCGGCGCACGGGCTCGTGTTGTTCCGCGCGATAGACGATGCCGTGCCCGCCCTCGCCGATGCGCTCCAGCAGCCGGTAGCGGCCGATCTGGGTGATGCAATCGGCGGCGGGGCCCGACCCCGTGCCGGCGCAGGACCCGAGGGATGCGACGGTGGGGGAGAGACGCGCGAAAAACGCCTCGGACGGCGCGGCGGCGGCCAGCAGGGCGTCGAGGCGCGTGCGCAGGGCAGGGTCGCCGGCGCAGACGCGGTCTAGAAAGGCGGTGCGCTCGGCGGGCTCGGCCAGCGCGAAGGCCTGGTCGAAGAGCGCGCGTTCGCGACGGGAGGGAGCGGGGGCGGGCATCGGGGATTAATCGACTGGAACGGCTCAGTCCGCGTCGGCTTTCATCAGCTCGTAGAGGCAGGCGCGGGCGTAGACCCAGCGACGGTCCACGGTGCGCTCGGCGACGCCGTTCATCCACGCGATCTCGCGGTTGCTGAAGCCGCCGAAGAACTTGAGGTCGACCAGCCGCGCGCTCGCCGGGTCGCTGCGCTCGAGCTCGCGCAAGGCCGCGTCCACGCGCAGCAGGCAGGCGTCCGGGGCCTCGGCGGCGAGATTCAGGTCGTCCACGTCCAGGCGCCGCCGCGGATCCTCGTTGCGAAGCGCGGAGCGCCGGCGGGCGCGGTCCACGAGAATGCGGCGCATGGTGCGGACGGCGGTGCGAAAGAAGTGCATGCGGTCCCGCCAGCGCCGGCCGGGGCTCGAGGCGAGGCGCAGCCAGGCCTCGTGGACAAGCGCGGTCGGCTGGATCGTGTGCGCGACGGACTCGCCCCGCATCTGGCGGGCGGCGATGCGGCGCAGCTCGTCGTAGACCAGGGGCAGCAACTCGTCGTCCCCGAGGCCGGGTTCGGTCGGCGTGTTGAGGAGGAGCGTGAGGTCGGAGAGGGAGTCGGGAGCGGACATCGCGGCGGTGCGGGCAGGGCGCGGGCCGAGCCCGGGGCCGCGGCCACCGTGTCGGGCCGACGCGCGCTTGGCAACCGGCGCGCGGCGCGATCTGACCGTGGCGAACGGTTTGTCCGCGACGAGCGTCGCGCTCACGGCTTCACCAGGAATGTCGCGCGGCGCCGCTCCGCGTCGGTGGTCGCCGGGCCGGTCCCGAGCCCCGCGTCGTCCGCGCGGAGATAGACGTTTTTCGAGCCGGACAGGCGGAAGGAGGCGCCGGAGGGATCGGCCAGGCCGGGGACACGGACAAAGGTGGCGCGGGCGGCGAAGGCGGGGCCGCCGTCGTTCGCCTCCATCGCGACCCCCGTCGCGGTCGCGGTGATATAGCGGTCGGGGAAGTTGACGGAACGGATCGAGACGAGGTCCTCGCCCGCGCCGGAGAGACCGGGTGCGAGTCGCCAGCGGCCGTCCGCGGCGGGGCGCACGTCGGCGTCGAGCCGCAGTCGGAAGCTGGAGTGGCGGACCCGGAGATCGGGCGCGGCGAGCGGCACGAGGCTCGCCTGCGGCCGGCTCGGCCACTTGGCGCGGAGGGCGGTGAGCTCCGAGCGGGTGATGTTGAGGACGCCGCCGTGCCGCTTGCGGCTTTCGCCGAACGCGTAGGCGTCGGCGGGGAGCACGCGGAAGGAGGCGGGGTCGTCGAGGTTGGAGATCTCGAAGGGAAGGTAGCCGCGGCCGGAGGCGTATTGATCGGCGAACAGGCCCCAGCGTTGCCGGCCGTTGAATTTGAAGAGAATCGGCCCCTCGACCTGCTTGCCGGTGTAGCCGATGCGGGAGAGATCGCCGATGCGTTCCCAGGGGCCGGCGAGACGGTCGGCGCCCTCGATCGTGATCTGCCCGTCGCCGGACGCGCGGTAGAAACGGCGCCGGGCGCCGCTCACCTCGATGATCTGGGTGTCGATGATGTCCTGGCCCTTTCCCTTTTCGCCGGGGCGGTCGATGTAGAGCGCGGGCGGGGTGAAGGTGCGAAAATCCTTCGTGTGCGCACCGTAGATGCGGGCGCGGCGCGCGCCGTCGCGGGGCGAGATCGTCGCCCAGTAGACGAAGTAGTCGCCGCGGGTCTCGTCGAAGATCGCCTCGGGCGCCCAGGCGCAGCCGGCCTCGGGGATCGCGGAGGCGACGTCGACCATCCAGGGCCGCGACCAGTTCACGAGGTCGGTCGACTCCCAGAACACGAGCGAGGGGCTGCCGTTTTTCATCGAGGCGCCCCAGCCCTTGCCGCTCGCGATGCGGAGATCGGTGGCGAGGAGGATGAATTTTTTCCCGCCCTCGAGGCGGATGAGCGAGGGATCGCGCACGCCCTTTTCGCCGATGTCGGAGACGAGCACGGGCTCGGAGTCGTTGAGATCGGTCCAGCGCAGGCCGTCCTCGCTGACCGCGAAGTAGATCTGCTCGCCGCGCGGGGATTCCCCGGTGAAGTGGGCGAACAGATACGCGCTCGGCGCCTCGGGCGCGATCGGGACCGCGGCGGCTGGCGACGGGGTGTCGCGGCGGGGGTTGGCCAGCGCGATCGAGGCGAGCAGCGGAAGAAGGAGCGGGATGCGACTAAGCATGGAATGAGGGAGGGCCTGGGGCCCGGGTTCAGGGCTTGGGCGGGAGGGATACGCCCTCGGTCGTCTGCGCGACGCGGCGGATGGAGCCGTCGGCCTCGTGATAGAGGTAGTCGATGCAGACCGAGCGGCGGTAGCTGCCGCCGGTGTTGGGCCGCTGGATGGCGCCGTTGTGGTAGATGAAATACCACTGGCCTTTGAACTCGAGGATGGCCTGGTGGATCGTGTTGCTGTTGAACGCGCCCTCCGAGACGAGGCCGCGCGAGGTCCAGGGACCCTGGATCGAGGGCGCGGTGGCGTAGGAGATCTTTTCCGGGAAGCCGCTCGCGTAGGACAGGTAGTAGGTGTCGCCGTGTTTGTGGACCCAGGGCGCCTCGGTGAAGTCGGAGAGGCCGTTGATCTCCATGATGGGGCCGTCGAGCTCGATCATGTTGGGTTTCAGCTTGGCGTAGTAGCAGTTGACGTTGCCCCAGAAGAGCCAGGCGTCGCCGTCGCGGTCGATGAACACGGCGGGGTCGATGTCCTCCCAGCCGTGCTTGCCCTTCGGCGTCATGTCGGCGGTCACGAGCGCGGAGCCGCGTGCGTCCTTGAAGGGTCCGGTGGGCGAGTCGGCGACCGCGACGCCGAGCGCTTTGCCCGGCTTGGTCGCATTGTGCTCGATGGAGACATACCAGTAGAATTTGCCGTCCTTTTCGACGACGTGGGCGGCGTAGGCATCGGACTTGGCCCAGGCGAAGTCCTTGACCGACAAGGGCGCGCCGTGCGGCGTCCAGGTCTTCATGTCCTTCGACGAGTAGCAGAGCCAGTCCCGCATGGTGTAATGCTGGTTGGGGTTCGCCTCGTCGTGGCCGGTGTAGAGATAGACCGTGTCCCCGTGGACGATGGCCGCGGGGTCGGCGGTGAAGACGTCGGTGATGACGGGATTCGCCGCGTGGAGGGCGGCGCCGAAGCAGGCGACGAGGGCGAGCGAAGAGACGAAGGGTTTCGGATTCATGCGTAAGAAGGGGATTGGCCGGCACGGGGAAGCGACGCGTGCGCGGCACCTTTCCCAGCGGAATAAACCCGCGTTTTCCGACACGCGATTTGAGCCGTTTTTTTCGCGGAGCATACTTCTGCCGGGGCGCTTGATGGCGAGGCGACGTGTCCGCGGATCACGCCGGGCCCTGCAGCGCCTCCGATGCTTGGCGCAAACCGGGCCGTGCCCGCGTTTTTCCTCATGACCCCCCGCCATGCCCGCCCCTGCATCTTTTCCCTCGCATGTGGCGAAGCCGCGCGCCTCCCATGCCGCCACCGTCGTCGAGCGCGTGTCTTTGCCGGAGCTTGCCGCCCTCCGTCTGCGCGAGGGCATCGCCGCGGGACGCTGGGGCGAGCGGCTTCCGAGCGAGCGGGAACTTTGCCGCGAGCTGCGAATCGGCCGTGCGTCCCTCCGTCAGGCTATCGCGCTCCTTGTCGCCGAAAAATCACTGAGGTCGGGAGGCCGAGGCCGGCGGCATGGCGTCCTGGCGTCAGCCCCTGTCGCATCGAATGCCGAGCCGGGCCGGGTCATACGCGTGCTCACGCCGCTGCCGCCCAGGCAACTGGGCGAGACCCATCTGGCGATCTGCGACAACCTGCGGGAGCGCGCAGAGCGGGCGGGATATCGGGTGGAGATCGAATATCGTCCGCGGGTTTATCGTCTGCGCGAACCGCGCGAGCTCGCGCGGCTGCACGCTTTGCCCGACACCGCCGGCTGGGTCGTTCTTTTTTCCACGGAGGCGATCCAGCGCGTGTTGATGGAGCGCGCCATTCCCGCCGTTCTTGTGGGGCCCGCTTATCCAGGGGTGCGACTGTCCGCGGTCTGGCCCGACAGCGTTGCCGCCGCGCGTCATGCGGCGGGGCTTTTTCACGCGCGCGGACATCGTCGCGTCGCCTACGCGCAGGCCCTGGAGCCGACCCTGGGGGTAAAACGCGCGGAGCGGGCTTTCCTCGATGAATCCCTCCGCCTCGGCATGAGCGCATGCACCATCCACTTCGATCCTTCCGGGCGCGTCTGGCGCTCGCCCTGGCAGCCGCTGCTGGCCCTGCGCCCTCGTCCCACCGGGATCCTGTGCTGCGGTTCCTATGTCGCCCTGAATCTGCTCTGCCACCTGCAGGGCGGAGGGCTTCTGGTCCCGCGCGATGCCTCCCTGGTTTCGCTTTGGTCCGAAGGTTTCATGCGCCACACCGAGCCCGCGCTGACGAGCTACCGCGTGGACGGCATCGACATGGCCCGAAGAATCCTCCGGCTTTTGTTTCGGCGTATCGCGCGTGGACCGGGCGAGCACGACGGGGTCGCTCTGATTCCGGAGCTCGAAGGCGGCGCGTCGATCTCATTCGCGCCCGCCGCGTGAACGGGAAGAGGTTGTCCGGAAAACGGACAAGCTCGCAGGAGGGGCGGGCGTTTGACAGCGCCCCGTCGCGGCGGCTCCCTCGGGGTAATTCGCGCGAATCGCATTTTTTGAAAGTATCTGTATCCGAAATATAACGACGAATGGAGCGATGGAGCGCCACTTGTCCGGAGCCGGCCTGGTTCGCGTATTCGCGTGCGCCGATGCGTTTTTCCAGCCGCAACCTAAACCGATTGCCGATGAAAGGTTCCATTGTCCGACGTAGGCGACGCGCGAATAGCCCGGCTTTTTCGCCTTCCGCGGTCGCTTGCGGCGGTGCGAACCCGGTCGAGATGGATCGTCGTAAGCCGATTCCCGGCATACGTGTTCTCCTTCGCTCGAATCGGGGTTGTTTTTCCGCTTTTCGGCGGATCGCGCCGAGAAATCGCGTTACTTCCTTGGCCCCATCTTACCCTGACCCTCGTTTTTCCATGGTTCACCGCCGACTGCTCCCCCGATTCCTTCCGCGCGCCTGGCTCGCGTCCTTTTTCGGCGCCTGCCGCGCGCCGATGTTATGCGTCCTTGCGCTGGCCGGCGCCGTTCCCTGCTCGCCGGCCGCGGTGACGTGGAGCGGCGACGCGGGCCCGTGGGGACCCGGCCCGATGAACGACTGCGTCGCGACTTGGAACACCTACGCGTCCTACAATTACAACATTCCCGTCGTCTACAGCTCGGGCACGCCGACCGCCGACGCCGGTTACTTCGGCCAGATCCGCTTCGGCGGCTCGGGCAACTACCGCACGGCCATGCACGAATCCAGCCACTGGTTCGGCACCGGCACGACCTGGCAGTGGGACCAGCACCAGCGCTGGAGCATCTGGAACGGCGCCTATGTCACCAACCTGCGTCGCGCCTATGACGGACCCGGCGAGCGCCAGTTCATCTACGGCGTCCATTACGGCCCGCAGGGCGCCAACTACGACTCAGAGGGCGTGCAGGCGCCCCAGATGGTCGGCATCATCGGCGCCTTCCGGCGCGACATGGAGCTCGATGTCCGCGACCAGACCATCGGCGTCGCGCCGGATACCTACCGCCTGCGCAACCGCGCCGCGGTCAAGGTGCTCGACAGTCTCGGCTCCTCCGCCGAGGGCGCCGCGCTCAAGCAGGCCGAAAACACGACGACCACCGCCCAGGAGTGGGACGTGAATCTCGTCCTCGGCACGCGCCACTTCACCATCCGCAACGTCGCGACCGGCAAGTATCTCGACTCGCTCGGCGCCGCCTCCGACGGCTCCCCCGTCGTTCTCACCTCGCTCGTCGGCGGCGCGCCCACCGACAACCAGCTTTGGGAAATCGTTCCGACAGACTCGTTTTTCTTCAAAATCATCAACAAGGCCAACGGCCGCGCCCTCGACAACGAGGGCCAGACCGCGGACGGCGGCGGGATCAAGCAGTGGGCCGCCGCCGGCAACAACAGCTGGAACCAGCAGTGGACTTTTCTCCACCCGCTCGTGCAAAGCGCGCCCCCCGCGGGCGTGGTTTCCCAAGGCCGCTGGGTCTCCTCCAGCTCGACCGACGGCGGCAACTACGACACCAAGGGCAACAACGGCGTCGCCGGCGACCGCTGGACCGCCTCCAGCGGCTCCTATCCGCAGTGGTGGCAGGTCGATCTCGGTTCGGTGCAGCCGATCACCAAGGTCGAGGTCGACTGGTTCCGGGACGGCGCGCCCGTCTTCCAGTATCGCATCGAGGTCAGCGACGACGGAGCCAACTTCACCGTCGCCGCCGATCGCACTGGCAACACCGTCACCGGCACCACCGTCGACCGCTTCCTCTCGTCGGGCCGCTACGTGCGCGTCGTCGCCACGGGCGTGACCGGCGGCGGCTACTGGGCCGCGTTTTTCGAGTGCCGCGTCTACAACGAGGTGCAGCCCATGCAGCTGCTCTCCCTCTTTCGTCCGACCACCGCGAGCAGCGAGCAGGCCGGCAACCTTGCCGTGAACGCCAACGACGTGGACCCCATTCTCACCCGCTGGTGCTCCAACTCGTCCGGCTACCCCGCCTGGTGGCAGGTCGACCTCGGCTCCGCCAGGCAGGTCAACAAAGCCGTCATCCAGTGGTTCGACGACGAGGGCCGCTCCTACAAATACCGCATCGAGGGCAGCACCGACGGCGTGAATTTCACCACGCTGCTTGATCGCACGGACAACACCACGCCCTCCGTCACCACCGACACCTTCTCCGGCGTCGCCCGCTACGTGCGCATCAACATCACCGGCGGCTCCTCCAGCTATCCCAGCCTCTACGACGCCCAGATCTACGGCGCGGTCGGCCCGCAGCCCGCCTCCGCCCCCGCCGGTCTCGCCGCCACCGCGACCTCCTCGCAGATCCAGCTTTCCTGGCTCTCCGTGCCCGGCGCGACGACCTATGAGGTAAAGCGGGCGCTCTCGGCGGGCGGCCCTTACGCGACCCTCGGCACGCCCGCCGGCCCGGCCTACACGGACACCACCGTGCAGCTTGGCGTGCCTTACTATTACGTCGTCTCCGCGACCGGCTCCTCCGGCGTCAGCGCGGATTCCGCCCCCGTCGTCGCCGCGGCCGGCGCCGAGCTGCGCGCCTGGCTGCCCTTCAACGAGACCTCCGGCGCCGTCGCCGCCGACGCCAGCGGTCTCGGCCGCGCCGGCGCGCTGATCAACGGCCCCGTCTGGGCCTCCGGCAACTTCGCCAACGCGATCGATCTCGACGGCGCCGACGACTACGTCGCCTTGCCCGCCGGCATCGTCTCCGGCCTCAACGACTTCACCGTCGCCGCCTGGGTCAATCCCGACGTGAACGGCAACTGGGCCCGCCTCTTCGACTTCGGCACGGGAACCGATAACTACATGTTCCTCGCGCCGACCAACGGCTCGGTCCTGCGCTTCGCCATCCGCACGCCTTCCGTCGGCGAGCAGCAGCTCAGCGCCTCGCCCCTCCCGGCCGGCGTCTGGTCGCATGTCGCCGTCACGCTCTCCGGCAACACCGCCACCCTCTACGTCAACGGCGTCTCCGTCGCGACCAACACCGCGGTGACCCTTCGCCCCTCCTCTCTCGGCAACACGACCAACAACTGGATCGGCCGCGCCCAATTCGCCGATCCCTACCTCAACGGCAAGGTCGACGACTTCCGCATCTACAACCGGGCGCTCAACACCACCGAGATCGCCCGCCTTCGCGGCCTATCCGCCCCCGCCGCCGCGCCCGTGCTCGCCGCGCAGGCGGGCGACGGCCGCATCGCCTTGGCCTGGTCCGCCGCGCTCGGCGCTACCGGCTACAAGGTGCAACGCGCGACCGTATCCGGCGGGCCTTACACGACCGTCGCGACCGTCGCCGCCGCCACCTATGCGGACACCGGTCTCTCCAACGGCACCGCCTATTATTACGTCGTCTCCGCGCTCAACGCCGCTGGCGAGGGCATTCCGTCCGTCGAGCGAAGCGCCACTCCGGCGCCGATGCCTCCCGCGCCGCCCTCCGCCATCGTCCCGTCCGAGGTCGGCGGCCAGGTGAAGCTGCTCTGGACCGCTTCCGCCTCCGCCACCGGCTACAAGCTGAAGCGCTCCACCACCAGCGGAGGCCCCTACGCGACCCTCGCCACCCTCGGCGCGATCACCAATTACACCGACGCCTCCGCCGCGCCGGGCGTCACCTATTACTACGTCGTCTCGGCCGTGGGGGCTTCCGGCGAAAGCGCGAACTCTCCGCAGGCCGTCGCCGCGCCCGTGTCCGCGACGTCCGCCGCCTGGCTGAAGATGGACGAGGCCTCCGGCGCCACGACCGCCGACGAGTCCGGCAACGGCTGGACCGGCACGCTCGTCAACGGCCCCACCCGCGTCACCGGCCGCCTTGACCGCGCCCTCGGCTTCGATGGCGCCGACGACCACGTGACGCTGCCCGCCGGCGTCGTGAGCACGCTCGGCGATTGCACCTTCTCCGTCTGGGTGCGTCCGGGCGCGCTGAGCACCTGGTCGCGCGTTTTTGATTTCGGCACCGGCACCGACAACTACCTCTTCCTGTCCGTCCAAGGCTCCAACGGTCGTCCGACCTTCGGGATTCGAGCCCCCGGCGTCGCCCAGCAGGACATCTACGGTTCGTCGACGCTGACCGCCAACGTCTGGACGCACCTCGCCGTGACCGTCTCCGGCAACGTCGGCACGCTCTACGTCAATGGCGTGGCGTCCGGCGCGAACGGCGCGATGTCGCTCAAGCCTTCCGGCCTCGGAAACACCACGCTGAACTATCTTGGCCGCTCGCAGTGGCCCGACCCCTACCTCAACGGTCAACTCGACGAGTTCCGTATCCTTGGCTGCGCCCTCACCGCGACCGAGGTCGCCGCACTCGCCACGCCGCCCGCCGCTCCGTCCGGCTTCACCGCCACCGCCGGAGCCTCGCAGGTCGCGCTCTCGTGGAGCGCCGTCGCGGGCGCCACGGGTTACAATGTGAAACGCGCCACCGTGAACGGTGGTCCTTACGTGACGATCGCCTCGAACCTCTCCGGCACGAGCCACCCCGACACCGCCGTCTCCGCCGGCACCGCCTACTACTACGTCGTCACCGCGCTGAAGACCGTCGCCGAGAGCGCCCGCTCCGTGCAGCAAAGCGCCACGCCCCTCGCTCCGTTGACGCCCGCGCAGTCGTGGCGCCAGGCGAAGTTCGGCACGACCGACAACCTCGGCTCCGCCGCCGACTCCGCCGACCCCGACGGCGACGGTCTGGGCAACCTCCTCGAACGCGCCTTCGCCACCGACCCGCTCGCGTCCGACGTCTCCCTCGCGCCCTCCCTCGACGCCGCATCGCCCGCCTTGAGTCTCGTCTATCGCCGCGCCAAGGCCGCCGTCGACCTCGTCTTCACCGTCGAGGAGAGCACCGACCTCGCCACGTGGACCGCGGCCGCCGGCTCCGCCACGGTCGTCGAAGACAACGCCGATTACCAGGTGCTCCGCCACACGCGCCCGATCTCTTCCGACGCGCGCATCTTCCTGCGTCTCAAGATCACGCAGCCCTGATCCTGGTCGACTTTGTTCGGGAGCGCGGCTCTCGCCCTCGCTTGCGGCGAGCCGTATCCGAAGAGGTTTTACGTTAAAGGCACAGGCGGGCTGCGCTGGAGTCGCCGTGGGGTAGGGTGTTTCCCGCCCCACCTCCCCATGCCCCGCCTGCTTCCCTCCTGGCTGCTGCCTTGCCTTGTCCTGCTCGTGTCCCTCGTCGTCGCGTTTCCCGTCCGCGCGCAGCTCATCGAGCTCTCCGCCGGCGTGCAGACCTACGCCACGCTCTCCGGCGCGACGGTCACGATGACGGGCAAATCCGAGCTGCGCCTCACCGCCTCCTCGGCCGCGCTCTCCGGCAGCACGATCAACCTGAACTCGCCCGACGCCTGGGTGCTGTTCACCTCGGTCAAACCCTCCGTCGTCGTCTCGACCTATCTCTCGCAGCTCCGCGTCAACGGCGCCGCCGCCGTCTCCGGCTCCAACGTCCGGGTCGTGCAATACGAGCTCGGCGCCGTCGTCATCCCCCACGCGCCGTCCTTCCAGCCGCTCGAGGTTTTCACCGGCCGCGATTTCAGCGGCGCGTCTCGCACCTTCGGCACCTACACCTACTACAACACCACGACCGCGCTCGGCGCCTTCAACCGCGACATCAGCTCCTTCAAGCTCAAGCGCGGCTACATGGCCACCTTCTCGACCCAGACCAACGGCACCGGCCCCAGCCAGGTCTATATCGCGCAGGACGCCGACCTCGAGATCGGCCGGCTCCCCGCCTCCCTGGACAACGCGATCCGCTTCGTGCGCGTCTTCCCCTGGCGCTGGGTCGCCAAGAAGGGGTCCTGCGACGTCGGCCCCACCACGCTCAACGCCTCCTGGCACTACAACTGGGACAACAACCAGAGCTCTCCGCTCGACTGGGAATACGTGCCGATCCGCCAGCAGCGCTGGTGGCCCGCCTACCCGACGAACAAGCCCGACTCCACGCACCTCTCCGGTTTCAACGAGCCCGACAACCCCGTCGAGGACTCCTACACCTCGCTCGGTAACGGATCGGTGGATACGGCCATCGCCGTCTGGCCCGAGCTCCTCGCCACCGGCCTGCGCGTCGGTTCCCCCGCCGTCACCGACGGCGGCCTCTCCTGGCTCTACGACTTCATGACCAAGGCCGACGCCGCCAAGCTCCGCGTCGACTACGTCACCATCCACTTCTACCGCTGCGGATTCACCGCCCAGCAGCTCTACGACTGGCTCTACGCCATCCACGTGCAGACCGGCCGGCCCATCTGGATCACCGAGTTCAACAACGGCGCCGACTGGACCTCCTGCACCGATCCCACCTACGCGCAAAACGCCACCCGCATCGCCGAGTTCACCGACATGATGGACAAGGCCCCCTGGATCGAGCGCTACGCCGTCTACAGCCGCGTCGAATACATGCGCCAGATGACCTACGACACGGGAGGCCTCACCCCCGCCGGCGTCGCCTACCGCGACAACGCATCGCCCATGGCCTACGTGCAACGACTTCCGCGCACCGGCGCCCGCGCCCTCGCCCAGCTCTCCTTCGAGGGCGACACGCTCGACGCCTCCGGCCAGGGCAACAACGCCGCCCCCGTCGGCCGCCCCGCCCTGGTCCCCGGCCGCTCCGGCGGCCAGGCCCTGCGTCTCGACGGCGATTCCCAATACCTCCAGCTCCCGTCCGACGTCGCGGGCTCGTCCGCCTTCAGCTTCGCCGCCTGGGTTTATTGGGACGGCGGCGCCAACTGGCAGCGCATCTTCGACTTCGGCCGGGACACCTCGCGCTACGCCTTCCTCACCGCGAGCGCCACCGGCGGCTATCTCCGCTTCGCCACCCGCAACAACGGCTCCGAGCAGACGCTCCAGATGAACTCGGCGTTGCCCGTCGGACAGTGGTGCCACGTCGCGTTCACGCTCTCCGGCGGCACCGGACGCCTCTATCTCAACGGTGCCCAGGTCGCCTCCGGCGCCATCTCGATCACGCCTTCCCAGCTCTCCGCCGATCTGAACTACATCGGCAAGAGCCGCTTCACCTCCGACCCGCTTTTCGCCGGCACGATCGACGACGTTCGCATCGCCGACTACGCCTTCAGCGCGGCGCAGATCAGCGCCATGCAGGGCGCCAACGGCGTCCCGCAATTCTCCGCCACCACGATCAACGGCGGCTCCGCCACCCAGAACCAGCCCTACGCCGGCACCCTCGCCGCCGCCGCGACCGACGCCGACGCGGGCGACACGCTCACCTTCGCCAAGGTCTCCGGCCCCGCCTGGCTCCAGGTCGCCGCCGACGGCACCCTTTCCGGCACCCCCGGCTACGCGAACGACGGTCTCCAGGAGTTCGTCGTCTCCGTCACCGACTCCACCGGCGCCAGCGATTCCGCCGTGCTCACCATCACCATGCCCGTCGTGATCGGCAACGGCACCTGGCTGCCCGACGCCGACGGCTCCTGGGGCGATGTCGTCAACTGGAGCGGCGCCTTCCCCGCCAACGGCGTCGGCGCCTCCGCCAATTTCTCCACCGTCAACATCACCGCCGACCGCACCATCACGCTCGACCGCACCCGCGCCATCGGATCGCTCGCTTTCGGGGACGTGTCCGGCGCGCAAAACTGGACCCTCGTCTCCACCGACGGCGCCTCGCTCATCCTCGACACCGGCACGACCACCGCCACCACCGTCACCGTCAACCAGAACACCGCCGTCCTCGCGCTCCCGCTCGAGGGCGAGCGAGGCCTGACCAAGGGCGGAAACGGCACCCTCGTCCTCGCCGGCGGCGGCACCCTCGCCGGCACGCTCAACATCGACTCCGAAAGCACTTCCGTCGCGCAGGGCGTCGTCCGTGTCGCCCACCCCGATGCGATCTCCGACGTAACCGCGATTCAAATACGCAACAACAACTCCGGCTCCTCCACCCTCGAGCTCAGCGGCGCCCTCGGCGACATGGCCACCGCCGCCGCCGTTTCCCTCGCCGGTCGCAACGCCACCGTCCCCGCCATCCGAAATCTCTCCGGTTTCAACACCCTGGGTCCGGTCACGATCCAGATCGGCGGCTCCAACTACCTCTTCCAATCCGACGCCGGCATCCTCGCGCTTGGCGGCGTCACCTCCAACGCCACCGGCGCGCGCGCGCTGACCTTCGCGGGCGCGGGCGACATCTCCGTCGGAGGCGTCATCGCCAACGGCAACGCCAGCACCGGCGTCTCCCTGACCAAGACCGGCGCCGGCCGCCTCGTTCTCGGCGCCGCCAACACCTTCACCGGCAACATCACCCTCGGCGGCGGCACGCTTTCCGTCCTCGAGCCCGCCGCCCTCTACGCCGGGGCCTGGAACAACACCGCCGTGCTTACCGTCAACTCCGGGGCCGTGCTCGAGCTCGACCGCTGGGGTTACGGCATCGCCGACCCGACCTATCGCACGCAGGCGCTCGGCGGCCTCTCGTATAATCCCGCCCGTTTCATCATCAACGGCGGCACCGTGCGCTTCACCGGCGGCGCCGCCGGCGCCCCGCAAAATCCCGCCGAGGCGCCCTACGGCCCCGGCTTCACCATCGGCGCGTCCGGCGCCACGCTCGAGGCCGCCAAGGCCGACGACACCTGGACGGTGAAGAACGACTCCCGCGGCAGCGGCAACATCGTCAGCTCCGCCGGCGGCGCGCTTACCCTGACGGGAACCGGCTCCGGCATCTGGGACAAGGTTCTCCCCGGCGCCGGCGGCTTGATCAAAACCGGCGCGGGCGTTTGGACGCTCACCCAGGCCAACACCTACACCGGCGCCACCAACGTCCAGGCGGGCACGCTCCGCGTCGAAGGGTCCACCGCCGCGGGCGCGGTCAGCGTCCAATCCGGCGCGACCCTCGCCGGAACCGGCACGCTTGGCGGCCCGACGACCGTGCTCTCGGGCGGCATCCTCGCCCCCGGCTCCGGCGGCGTCGGCACGTTGCGCTTCTCCGGCAACCTCACGCTCGCCGCGGGCTCGATCACCCGCATCGAGATCGATCCCGTCTCGGCCACCCGCGATCAGGTGAACGTCACCGGCGCGCTCGGTCTCGGCGGCGCGCTGGAGGTCTCCCTTGTCGGCGGATCCGTCGCCGTGGGCGACAGCTTCCCGATCTTCACCGCCGGCACCCGCTCCGGCGCCTTCTCCTCGTCCTCGTTCCCCGCGCTTCCGCCCGGACGCGGCTGGGACGGTTCCACGCTCGCGACCGACGGCGTCTTGCGCGTCGTCGCGGTCGCGATTCCCGATTTCGCCGCCTGGGCCGCGCAACAATCCCTGCCCGGCGGCGCCTCGTCCGCCACGGACGACGCCGACGCCGACGGCCTGGCCAACGCCTTCGAATGGCTCCTCGGCGGCGACCCGCTGGCGCCCGATTCCGCCGCGCGGCGTCCGCAGGTGGCGATTCGTTCGCTCGCCGCCGCCGAGTATCCCGCCGCGGTCGAAGGTCGCACCTATCTCACGCTCGGCGCCCGCGTTCGCCGCGAGCGCCCCGGCGTCACGCTCATCCCCGAGGGAGCCGTCGCCCTCGACGGCCTCGGCTTGCCCGAGGCCGCCGCGGCGGTCGTGCCCCTCGGGGCTCCAATCGCCGACGGCGATTTCGACCTGATGACCTACGTCTTCACCACGCCGATCGAGGACAGTCCCACGCGCTCCGCCTTCATGCGCCTCCGGGTGGTCTTGGAGTAGGCTTCGCGAGTTTGGAGCGCGGCGACGAGGCGCCTTCCGGAAAAATCTCCGACGGCGCCTGTCGTGATTTCCCCGGAAATGGCGCTTCTAGGTTTGGGCGCCGTCTCGCGCCCGCCCTTACCCCCGCCCATGAAGCTTCTCCCTTGTTCGCTGGCCCTCTGGGCCACCCTGCCCGCGTTCACCCTGTTTGGCGCCGCCGTCGACGTCCGCGTCGATTGCACCAAGCCGGGCACGCCGCTCAGCCCGCACCTTTACGGCCTCTTTTTCGAGGACATCAACTACGCCGCCGACGGCGGTCTCTACGCCGAGTTGGTCCAAAACCGTTCCTTCGAATACTACTCGGTCAACGGCAACGACCCGCGCGGCCGCGGCTTCCATCCGCTCTTCGCCTGGGAAAAGATCGAACGCGGTGGCGCGAAGGGCGAGATCTCCGTCTCCGACGCCACGCCGTTGAACGCCAAAAACCGGCACTACCTCGCCCTGCGCGTCGAGGAGCCCGGCCAGGGTTTCGCCGTCGCCAACTCCGGCTTCGACGGCATCCGCGTCGACGCGGGCGCGCGCTACGACTTTTCTTTTTACGCCCGCGCCGCCGACTGGAGCGGCGACGACACGGTCACGATCGCGGTCGAGCTGCCCGACGGCACGCGTGCCGGCTCGGCCGAAATTCGCGGCGTCGGTCGCGAGTGGAAGAAGTTCGAGGGTGTGCTCGTCTCCTCCGCCACCGCCGACAAGGCCCGCCTCGTCGTGAGCGTCGCCGGTCGCGGCACGCTCGCGCTCGATATGGTGTCGCTCTTCCCGCAGGACACCTGGCTCGGTCGCAAAGGCGGCCTGCGCCGCGATCTCGTCGAGGCGTTGCGCGACCTGCACCCGAAGTTTCTCCGCTTCCCCGGCGGCTGCATCGCCCACGGCGACGGCCTCGCCAACGCCTACACGTGGAAGGACACGGTCGGCGACGTCGCCGAGCGAAAGCCCAACTGGAATCTCTGGGGTTACCACCAGACCTACGGCCTCGGCTACTTCGAGTATTTCCAGCTCTGCAAGGACCTCGGCATGCAGCCCCTGCCGGTCATGCCGGTCGGCGTCTCCTGCGGCTTCCGCGGCCTCGAGGTCGTGCCGATGGACCAGTTGCAAACGTGGATCGACGACGCGCTCGACCTGATCGAGTTCGCCAACGGCCCCGTCACCTCGAAGTGGGGCGCCGTGCGCGCGCGCATGGGCCAGCCCGAGCCCTTCAACCTCCAGTTCATCTGTCTCGGCAACGAGGAGCACGACAACGCCGCCGTGCGCGAGCGTTTCCCCCATTTCGTCCGCGCCATCCGAGCCCGTTATCCCGACATCAAGATCATCGGCACGTCCGGCCTCGGCGCCGAGATCCCGATCTACGATCTCATGACCGAGCTCGGCATCCACAGCTCGGACGAGCACTACTACGAACGCCCGGACTGGTTCGTCGCCCACCAGAGCCGCTTCGATTCCTTCGATCGCAAGAAGCCCAAGATCTTCGTCGGCGAATACGCTTCGCAGGGCAACACGCTCTTTAACGCGCTCTCCGAGGCGGTCTACCTCACCGGCATCGAGCGAAACGGCGATGTCGTCGACATGGCCTGCTACGCGCCGCTCTTCGCCCGCATCGGCCGGACGCAGTGGACGCCCGATCTGATCTTCTTCGATCAGCGCAAGGTCGTCCTTCCGCCCAACTACTACGTCCAGCAGCTCTTCGCCCGCCACAAGGGCGACGCCTATCTGCCCACGACGGTCGAGTTCCCCGCCGCCGCGCCCGCTCCGACCCTGTCCGGTCCCGTGGGTGTGGGCAGCTGGCGCACCGCCATCGAGGTGGACGAAGTCCGCGTGAACGGTCGCAAGCTCGATCCCTCGGGCTGGGCCTCCGAGGGCGGCGATTTCCGCTTCGCCAACAACGTGCTGCGCCAAGGCTCGGTCGAGGCCGAGGGCGCGATGAGCTTTTCGTCCGAAAGCGTCTCCGGCGACACCGTCACCTACACGGTGCGCGCCCGGAAGACCGGCGGCGCCGAGGGTTTCCTGATCCGCTTCGGCTCGGTCGACGGCAAGGGCTACTACTGGTGGAACGTCGGAGGTTGGGGCAACAGCCGCCATGCGCTCCAGCGCCTCGACAACGGCGTGCACAGCGGCGTCGTCCTCGCCGACGCGCCCGGTTCGGTGCGCACCGGCGCTTGGCACGAGATGAAGGTCGAGCTCTCGCCCGGCCGTATCCGCTGCTCGCTCGACGGTGCGCTCGTCCACGACTACACGATCCGCCCCGTCGGCCTGAGCGCGTCGACGACCTACGACCGCGCCGCGCGCGAGATCGTGGTGAAGCTGGTCAATCCCACCGCGGCTCCGGTCGACGCCAACATCGATTTGCAAGGCAAGCTCCGCCTCGCGAGCTCCGCCCGCCTCGTCACGCTCGCGGGCGAGCGCGACGCCACCAACTCGGTCGCGAATCCGGACGTGGTGAAGCCGGTCGAGAGCTCCCTGGCCGTCGGCCCGCGCTTCACGCACGAGGTGCCGCCGATGTCGCTTCAGTTCATCCGCGTGCAGCTCTCGCCCGACGCGGGCAAGTGAGCCTGGATCGCTTGGCGGCCTGAAGCCGCTTCAAGGCGACGAGCCCCGGCTCGTCGCCTTTTTCGCGCCCGCTTTTTTCGTTTCGGGCTCGGCCGGCTAGGGCTGCTTCACACCGTAGACGGCGCGCACCTTGGCGGCGTCTCCGGCGCTGATGCGGTTGTCCTGCCACTGGCCGATCACGGCGTCGTATTCCGTCTCGAGCGGGTCGATCACCGCGCAGGCGCTGTCACCCCGGCCGTCCTCGCACTGGGCCTCGCAACGTCCCGCCCAGCACACGCGGTAGTGCATGATCGAACGATAGTCGTAAGGCGTGGCGTCGGTGATCCAGTCGGCGCGGGGTATCCAGTCGTAGTCGTGCGCGCGACCTTCCTTGATGTTCTCGTAGCGGATGGCGACGAACCAGTCGCGATCCCAGCGCTGGTGTTCGTGGAAAAAGCCCAGCACGTGTCCCAGCTCGTGCGCCTGCATCCACTCGCCGTTCCACCAGAAGGAGGTGATGTTGATGTTCACCCGCACGCCGGGCCGGTAGCCCACCTGGCTGGTGTTGTTGCCCGCGTCGGTGCGGCCGGTGAAGAACACGTAGGCCGTCTCGTCGGTGCGCGGCACGAAACGGATCGCCGCGCCGGTGTCTTCCCAACGCTTCATCGCGGACAACACCTTCACACGTTGGGCCTCCGTCAATTTCGACACGTCGTAGGGAATGACGCCGCCGGGCCAAGGGAGCGGCCTGCCGGCTTCGTCGCGGCGGTGCGTCGGGTCCGATTCCTCGGGGCGAACCTCGGGCTTCCCGATCCGGGGCGTGGTCTTGTCGGTCGCGTGGGCGAGTGCCCCCGCGGACCAGAGCATGATCGCGGCGCCCAGCAGGGCGATGGTGGTGCGGGAGGACGAGGTCGTGCGCGGGATGCTTGGACTCATGGGCAGGTTCGAAGCATGGCCGCGTCGTCGCGGTCCAAGGTCGGCGTCTTACTTGGCGCTTTCCACCGACCACTCGTAGAGGCCGGCGGAGAAGTTGTCCGCGAGGTCGAGCTCGAGCTTCAGGGCGCGGGCGACGACCGGGGGGAACGTCACTTTCACGGGCTCGGATTTGCGGATCGCGTAGGCGGAGACGCCGGGCACGGGCAGCCACTCGCCGGCCTCGTTCTTGTAGAGCAGGCGCCACGCCTTGGGCAGGCGGCACTCGCCCTGGCCCTCGTCGGAGAACCAGGAGACGGTCGCGCCGCTCACGCGCTCGGGCTTGGCGAACTCGTAGCTCAGCCACTCGGTGCCGCCCTTGTGCGGCCAGAAATCGAAGTTGCGCGGGAAGCCGTCGGTGGCGTTTTGCGGCATCTGGCCGTCCTTGACCACGGCGGGGTCCATGCCGCCGCGGGCGAAGGAGACGCCGAGCTTGGCGGTGGAGGCGATCGTGGGCGGCAAGGGCAGGCGAACCTTGTCCGCCGAACGGGCGAGCCAGACGGCCATCGGCGAGAGGCCGCGGTTGTTCCAGGCGGCGTAGGGGATGGCTACGAGGCGCGCGGGCGTCTCGGCGAGCGAACCGTCCTCGCGGCGCGAGACGCGTTTCGCGCCGTCGACCTCGAGCGTGGTCACGCCGCCGAGCAGCGCGGCCTGGTAAACGGGACGCGTGTCGGCGCCGGCGGGGAGCACGAGACCTTGCAGCGATCCGTCGTTGTCCAGGCCCTCGAAGGTGTAGACGACCGGGCCGCGCTCGAGCGCGACGAGGCCGGCGACGTCCTTGATCTTGGCGTGACCCGCCACGCGGCGGACGGGCATCGCGAGGTCGAGCTCCACGCGGTCGCCTTCGCGCCACTCGCGGCGGACGACGGCGAAGCCGGACTCGAGCGCGGCGGACACGGGCTTGCCGTTGACCTTGAGCGTCCAGGCGGCGGGGGTCGCGTCCTCGTAGGTGTAGAGATCGCTCGGCACGGGCGCGCCGCGCGTCCAGCCGGGGATGCGCAGGCGCAGGGCGAAGGTGGCGGGCTTTTGCGGGTTCACCCCGAGGCGGATCGCGCCGTTCCACGGGTAGGCGGTCTCCTGCGTGAGGCGCAGCGTTTGCCCGCCGAGCTCGGCGCGGGCCTCGCCGGCGGCGTAGAGATTCACGAACAAATCCTGGTCGCGGACGGCGTAGGCGTAGCCGCCGAGCGAGGCGAGGACGCGGAGGACGTTGGGCGGGCAGCAGGCGCAGCCGAACCAGGGGGCGCGGCCGGCGTGACCGTGGTTGTTCTTCGTCTTTCCGTCGTATTCGAGCGGGTTGGGGTAGAAGAACCGGTCGCCCGAGAGGGAGACGCCGCTGAGGAAGCCGTTGTAGAGCGTGCGCTCGAAGACATCCATGTATTTGGCGTCGCCGCTCATGAGGAACATGCGGTGGTTCCAGAAGAGGAAGCCGATGGCGGCGCAGGTCTCGTTGTAACAGCGGTTGGGTAGCTCGTAATCGTCGCCGTAGGCCTCGCCCGCGGCGCGGGCGCCCACGCCGCCGGTGAGGTGGAGCTTTTTGCCGACGACGTTGCCCCAGATCGCGTTGATCGCCTCGAGGTAACGCGGGTCGCCCTGGAGGGCGGCGACGTCGGCCATGCCGCTGTAGAGGTAGTTGGCGCGCACGGCGTGGCCGACGGCCTTGCGCTGATCGACCACGGGGGCGTGGTCCTGGCTGTATTCGCCGCCGCCGTGGCCGCGGGCCTCGAGGAAGAAGCGCGCGAGCGCGAGCCAGCGTTTGTCGCCGGTTTCCCGATACAGCTTGGCCAGGCCCATCTCGACGACCTCGTGGCCGGGGGCGATGCGCGGCTCGCCGTCGCCGAAGTCGCGTTGCAGGAGCTCGGCGGTCTTCAGGCAGATGTCGAGAAGGCTGCGGGAGCCGGTGGCCTGCTCGTGGGCGACGCCGGCCTCGTAGAGGTGGCCGAGGTTGTAGAGCTCGTGGCTGAGGCCCGGATCCTTTTCCCAGCGGTTTTGGCCGATCCACTCGTGCGCGGGCGAGTCGGGGTGCATCGTGCGCCAGGTGTAGAGATAGCCGTCGGGCTCCTGCGCGGCGGCGACGCGGGCGATGATCGTCTCGAGCTGGGCTTGCAGCTTGGGATCGGGGCGGACGCTGAGGCAGAAGGCGGCGCCTTCGAGGACCTTGTAGACGTCGGAATCGTCGAAGGGGTATTCGGTGACGGGCTTGTGCTGGGCGCCGGCCTCGCCGGCGGCGCGGCGCTTGAGGATGTCGGCCGCGAGGTCGAAATTTTGCAGACGCTTCGAGGTCTCGAGCTGGCCGAGGGCGAAGGGCAGGGTGACGCGGTTGTTGGTCTCCTGACGGTCATGCCAGAGGCCCTCGGTGAAGCTCACCGCGGTGAAGGGGACGGGCTGGATCGGGTAGTCGGAGCCGGCGGCGAAGGCGGGCGCGGCGGCGAGGGCGCCGGCCATCGCGGACACGGCGTAGCAGCGCAGCCGGCCGGCGGCGCCGCGAGAGGGCGAAGGGGCGGAAGGGAACATAGTCGCGAGCGTCGGCGCGGACGTTTCTCCTTTCAAAAGGACATTGTCCGACAAAAAAGGAACAAATCCGACCGTAATGGAACGTCTGCATATTCCTCTTTCTTCCGGGTTGCGGGTGCTGAGCGCGGGGCTGTTTGTCAGTCCCGGCTACGGCATTCATCCGGACCGCGTGATGGACTCGTATGAGATCATCTTCGTGCGTTCGGGGCGGCTGCGAATCGCGGAGGGCGATCAGGATTACGAGGTGGGGGCGGGCGAGGCGTTATGGATGCGGCCGGGGGTCCGGCACCGCGGCACCCGGCCGCACGAGGCGGACCTGTCTTTTTATTGGGCGCATTTTTATCTTCCGAAGGGCGCGCGGAAAAGAGGAGGCGCGGGCATCGAGCAATATTCCCGGCCGGCGCGGCCGGAGCGGGTGGGGGAGTGGTTCCACCGTCTGGTGGAGCTGTTGGAGTCGGGCGTGCCGGAGGCCGACGAGGGCAGTCTGCTGCTGCTCCTGCTTTGGCGGGAGCTTGCCCGGGTGCAGGCGCCGACGAACCCGAACGCGGGCGAGGCGTTGGCGGCGCGGGCGGAGCAGTTTATCGCGACGCGCTTTCCCCAGGGTCTGCACGCGGGCGACGTGGCGAAGGCGATGGGTTGCCACCCGGACTACCTCGGGCGGGTGTTTCGTCGCTCGCAGGGGTGCACGGTGAGCGAGGCGATCCATCGGCGGCAGCTTCAGGAGGCGCGCTGGCGGCTCCGCGAGGGAGGGCACAGCATCGAGGAGGTGGCGCTGGCCTGCGGTTTTCGCGAGCCGCGCTATTTCCGAAAGCTCTTCACCGAGGCGCAGGGCGTGAGCCCGCGCGAATACCGGAAGCTGCACGCGCGCATCCGGGTGAACACGCGGTGACGGAAGCCGCTGAAGCCGCGGAGGACGCTGGGCGGTATGCCCCCTTGATCAGCTGCGCCGCCCAGCGCCACGCCGCTTTGTTTTGAAGACAGATCCTCACGCTTCTTGTGGAGGGCGGGGCGCCGTCCTCGCCGCGATAAACCTGCGGATCACGAAAGGCGGACACGGCGGTCCGCCCTCCATCGGACCGCATCCTTCTCAGGGAATCTTGACGGAGTCGTGCTGAGGGGGCGATACGCGTGCTCGAGCCGCATCAGGGACGGGCGAGGCTGCGTTCGAAGTTCTGCACGAAATAACGGTTTCGTTTTTGGACGATCACGTGTCCTTCGGCTTCGAGGCGCGCGGCGAGGTCGGGGATGCCGCCGGGGTATTTGGGGTTCAGTTCCCCCTTCGCCTTGAGCGTGCGCCAGTAGGGGGTGGCGTCGGTCGCGCCCGCGGCCTCGGCCTCCGCGGCGGCCTGGGCGGCGATCCAGGAAAAAATCCCCGTGGTGATCGGACATCCGATTTCGGCTCCTTGGTCGCGCGCCACCGCCTGACGGAGCTCGTGGATCGTCGTGAGCTTTCCGCGCGGCACGCGGCGCATGAGGGCGTCGATCTCGCGCGGAGCGGGGAGGGCGCAGGTTTTGCCGCCGAGACGCGCGGCCTGGTCTTTTCCGAGGATCACGACCTTTGGCAGGTCCTTGTCGTCGGCGAGCTTCTCCCTCCAGGTTTTTTTGCCCCGCCGGGGCGGACGGGGCGAACGCTCGGGAGCCGGTTTCATGGGGCGAGAGCGAATCGGGATTTGGCGCGGGTGACGAGCGAAGGATGGCGGTCCGCGGGCGACCGGAATCCGGCATCGCATCACGCTCGGGGGCGGCGCGCCCGAGATCGTCGGTGGTGGCGGCCTCCTGCCGCCGCGCTCCGGAAACGAGAAAGGGCGGGCGATGGGATATCGCCCGCCCGCGGAGGAGATTTACCTGAGCGCGGTCAATCCACGAGGCGCCATTGCTGGTTGTTGCTGGAGCCGCTGGCCCAGTTTTGCATCGCGGTGCCGTTCGTGGTGGAGCCGCCGGTGTCGAGGCACTTGCCGTTGGCGCGGTTGATCACCTTGTAGTAGCCGCTGTCGGTGTAGGTGAAGGTCCACTGCTGGTTGTTGCTGGCGCCGTCGCTCCACTGGCCGATGACGGAGCCGTTGGCGGTGTTGCCGAGCGTGTCGAGGAACTTGCCGCCGGTGACGCACTGGAGCTTGCGGTAGCCGCCGGCGACGGTGGACACGACCCACTTCTGGTTGGCGCTGGGGCCGCTGTCGTATTGCAGCACCGAGGCGCCGTCGGTGGTGGCGCCGTAGTTGTCGACCATCTTGCCGTTGGCGCGATTTTGCAGGCGGAAGGTGCCCGACGGGACGCCGGTGGCGAGTTCGGCTACGGCGGTGGCGGAGAGGGCGGAGTTGTAGACGCGGAAGTCGTCGATGCGGCCGTTGAAGAGCGGGTCGGCCCACTGTGATTTGCCGACGTAGTTGAGCATCGGTTTGAAGTCGGAGGGCTTGATCGTGATGGCGGTGGAGGTGGCGACCTGGACGCCGTTGACGTAGAGCTGGGCGCTGCCGGTTCCGAGGGTGACGGCGACGTGGACCCACTGGCCGCTGGCGAGGGCGGAGGCGTTGAGCGTCTGCTCGGCGCCGCCGTTTTTGATCGCGAACCGCAGGCCGGCGCCGGAGGCGGCGGGGGTGAGGAACAGATACTGGTCGGTGCCGGTGCCGAAGTCGAAGATGCGCTGCCAGGCGGCGCCGCCGTTCCAGTAGACCCAGGCGGCGACGGTGAGCTGGTTGAAGTTCGCGACGTCGCCGGGGAGGTTCACGTGCCGGGTGGATCCGTCGAAGGCGAAGGCGTTGGCGCCGACGCGCGCGGCGCCGTAGGTGGCGGCGCCGTTGACGGAGGCATGGTTGGCGTTGCCGGAAACATCGTCGGTGTTGCCGTCGAAGTTGTAGCGCGCGACGAGGGTGGCGGCGCCGCTCGGGGTGGCGGCGACCTGCGCGGAGTAGCCGGAGCGGTTGAGGGAGCGGTCGGCGGCCTGCACGACGTAGTAGTAGGCGCGGGCCTGGTTGGCGGACTTGTCGGTGAACGTGGTCGTGGTCAGACCGCGCGCCACGAGGGACCAGGGGCCGCCGGAGCTGTCGGCGCGGAGGACGTTGTAGCCGGCGAGGTCGGCCTCGGCGTTGGCGTTCCAGGTGAGGCGCACGGAGACCGGGTTGGCGACGGCGACGAGGCCGGAGGGCGCGGCGGGCGCGGTGAACTCGATGGCGGAGCCGACGGGGAGGAGGCGCCACTGCTGGTTGAGGCCGGCGTTGGCGGTCCACTGGAAGATGTTGGCGCCGTCGGCGGTGGAGCCGTTGTCGACGTCGAGGCATTTGCCGCTCCAACGGTTGCGGATGCGGAACCAGCCGTCGGCGACGTATTCGAGGAAGTAGTGCTGGTTGGCGCCGCCGACGGTCCACTGGTTGATGTTGCCGCCGTCGTCGTAGGACCAGTTGTAGAGGTCGGCGCCCTTGCCGGAGTGGGCGGCGCGGACGGTGAAGTAGCTGTAGTCGCCGCCGGCGCGGGAATCGAGCGGGACGATGTCCCACTGCTGATGGGTGGCGCCGGTGTAGGTCGCCTGCTGGATATTGGCGCCGTCGGCGGTGCTCGCGGAGGCGACCTCCATGACCTTGCCGCTGTTGCGGTTCACGAGGATGTAGCGGCCGTTGACGACGGGCCGGACGTCGGCGCCCCAGGTGATGTCGACGACCTTTTCCGAGTTGGGCTGATTGACCTGGTAGCCGTTGCCGCCGGGGACGGTGACGGTGAAATCGCGCTGCGGGCCCTGGCCGTCGAAGAAGACGTCGCGATCCTTGGACACGAGACGGTAGGTGGTGGTGACGGCCTGGCGTTCGGAGGAGCCGAGAAAGGCCTGCACGGCGCCGGACGGGGCGCGATAGACGGCGGCGGCGGTCCAGTTGGGACGGTGCTCGGCGTAGGCGAGGCGGACGCCCTGGCAGGCCTGGATGAAGCTGGCGCGGGCGAGCTCGGCGGTGCCCCACCAGATGCCGGTTTGGAGGCCGTATTCGGCGCCGACGATCACCTCGGCGACGTTGTGGACCTCCTCGTTCATGGCGCGGTCGCCGCTGGCGAGGACGTTCTGGTAGAAGGCGGCGTAGTTGTCGAAGGAGCCGGCGAGCTGGTGGGTGGTGCCTTCCTGCACGCGGCTTTTGACGACGTTATACCAAGGGTTGGCCTGGTCGCAATTGAGGGTGCTGGCGCCGGCGAGGGGCACGCCGGAGAAGTCGGCGCTGGTCGCGAGGAGGCCGAGGATGTCGTAGAGGTTGGTGACGGTGCCCTGGCCGACGGGCGAGGCGGTGTAGTCGGGTTCGTTGAAGGGGGAGGCGGAGACGACGGTCTTGCCCTGGGCGGCGAGGGCGCGGACCGAGGCCTCCATGTTTTGCACCCAGCGGGAGGGGACGACCTCGGTGGTGCTGCCGTTGCGGAACCAGGCGTCGATGCCGGCGCCGTTGTCGGGGGTGATGGTGACGGGTTTGCCCGCGCCGGCGAGGTTGGCGAGGTTGACGCGGTTGGTGAGGTCCGCGAGCTGGGTGGCGGCGAGGGCGCCGTTGACGGGGGCGGCGTTGACCGGGAAGGCCACGCGCACGACGTCGACCTGGTCGGCGCCCATGTAGAGGATGCCGCGGCGCATGTTGTCGTAGCTCGGCCAGGCGGTATCGAGGCCCCACTCGGTGATGGACTTCGAGATGCCGGCGTCGGCGACGCCGAAAGCGAGGGTGCGATCCTGCGCGAAGGCGGAGGATGCGAGCGCGAGGGCGAGCGTGGCGCCGAGGGGCGGGCGGGCGCGGCGCTTGGGCGAGGTGGGGCGGAGGCGGGCGGCGCGGGCCGCGGCGGGAGTTGTGCGGGTCATTTTGTTTTTGGGGTTGGGAATCGCCCGTCGAGGCGCAGGGGATCGTCGGCGCGGGCAAAGGGTAGGCTGCGCCCTTGGCGGCGGCTCGTGCCGGCCGGGCGGAGGGGTAAGGGTGGGGGCGAGCCGCTCTCGGGGACGGTGAGGAAGCGGAGCCAATGATACGAACGCGGTCTCGCGGCCGCGCGCGCCACGGGCGCGCGTCTTTACGCTTTTTGCATGAATCCCCGCCCCGCGTGCCCCGAGGCGAAGGCGTCGCTCAGCGCTGGATCACCACGCGGTAGAAGGCGCGCGGGCCGGGCGGCATCGGAGGCAGCGTGAGCAGGAGATCGGCACCGGTGCCGGCTTGCGCGGCGCCTATATTGGTCCACGGCGCGAGAAGATCGGCGGTGAATTGCGCCTGGTAAACATGACCGCGCACGGACGCGGGGATGGTGAGCGTGGCGGTCGAGCTTTGGTCGGCGGCGACGGCGAGCGCGAGTTTCACCGCGGCGGTCTCTTCGTTGGTGATGAGGGCGGATTGCGGCGTGGCGGAGACGGCGGAGGAAACCGGGCCGGTGCCGGCGAGCGTGGTGGCGTCGACGGTGTAGGTGTAGGTCTGGCCGTAAGCGAGCGAGGCGTGGGTGAAGGCGGTGTTCGCGGAACCGGAGGAAAGGATCGAGTAGGGGCCTCCGCCGGAGGTGGCGCAGCGGAGGGTGTAGCCGGTGGCGTTGGCTACGGCGTTCCACGCGAGCTGGATCTGGAGCGGGCCCGGGGTGGCGGCGAGGCCGGAGGGGGCGGGCGGGAGGCCGGCGGCGAGCGCGGAGATCTCGCCGGAGGCGAGGGCGTAATTGTAGACGCGGAACTCGTCGACGAGCCCGTTGAGGCCGGGGTCGCCGTCGAATTGGCTGTCGCCGACGTAGTTCAGGACGGGGTTGAAATCCGAGGGCTTGATCGTGAAGGCGGAGGAGGCGGCGACCTGCGCGCCGTCGACGTAGAGGCGGGCCTCGGCGCCGGCGAGCGTGACGGCGACATGGACCCAGCGGCCGATCGAGAGGGCGGGGGCGTTGAGCTGCTGTTCGGCGCCGCCGTTCTTGATCGCGAAGCGGAGGCCGGCGCCGGAGGCGGCGGGGGTGAGGAAAAGGTATTGGTCGGTGCCGTTGCCGAAGTCGAAGACGCGCTGCCAGGACGCGCCGCCGTTCCAGAAAACCCAGGCTGCGACGGTGAGCCGGTCGTGCCGGGCGACGCCGGGAGGCAGGTTGGCGTGTTTGCCGGTGCCATCGAGGATTAGGGCGGCGGAGCCGACGCGGCCGGCGCCGTAGGCGGCGGTGTCGGAGAGCTCGGCGTGGTTGGCGTTTTCGGAGGCGTCGCGGGCGTCGCCTTCGAAGGCGTAGAGGGCTACGAGGGTCGGCGCGCCGGTGGGCGTGGCGGAGGCCGCGGGGGCGGGGGCGGAGCGGTTGAGGGAGCGGTCGGCGGCGAGGACGCGGTAGTAGTAGGTGCGGCCGGGCTTGGCGGACTCGTCGACGTAGGTGGTGGCGGAGACGTCGCGAGCGATCGTCTCGTAGCCGGTCGCGGAATTTTCCGAGCGAAAGACGGCGTAGCCGGCGAGGTCGGCGGCGGCGCTGGCGTTCCAGGAGAGGCGCACGGACACGGCGGCGGCGGTGGCGACGAGGCCGGTGGGGGCGGGGGGCGCGACGAATTCGACGGAGGCGTCGGCGGGGAGGAGGCGCCACTGCTGGTTGAAGCCGCCGTTGCCGGACCACTGGGCGATGTTGGCGCCGTCGGCGGTGGAGGCGCCCGCGACCTCGAGGTATTTTCCGCTCCAGCGGTTGCGGATCTGGAACCAGCCGTTTCCGGCGTATTCAAAAAACCAGCACTGGTTGGCGCCGACGCCGGCGGGCCACTGGTGGACGTTGCCGCCGTCGTCGTAGGACCAGTTGAGGAGGTCCGCGCCCTTGCCGGAATGCGCGGCGCGGACGGTGAAGTAGCTGTAGTCGCCGCCGGTGCGGGAATCTAGCGGCGCGACGTCCCACTGCTGGTAGGTCGAGCCGTTGTAGGATCCCTGGCGGATGTTGGCGCCGTCGGCGGTGCCGCCGGAGGCGACCTCCATGACCTTGCCGCTGGCGCGGTTGACGAGGATGTAGCGGCCGTTGATCGCGGGCTGCACGTCGACGCCCCAGGCGATGTTGACCACCTTCTCGGCGTTGGGCTGGTTCGCGCCGTAGCCGGTGCCTCCGGGGATGACGACGGTGTGGTCGTGACGAGGGCCCTGGCCGTCGTAGAAGACCTTCCGGTCGCGGTTGAAGAAGCGGTAGCGGGTGGTCGTGGCCTGGCGTTCGGAGGCGCCGACGAAGGCCTGGACGTTGCCGGCGGGCGCGCGGTAGACGGCGGCGGCGGTCCAGAAGGGGCGGTGCTCGGCGTAGCCGAGGCGCACGCCCTGGCAGGCTTTGACGAAGCTGGCGCGGGCGAGCTCGGCGGAGGCCCACCAGGTGCCGCTTTGCACGCCGTATTCGGCGCCGACGATGGCCTCGACGACATTGTGCAGCTCCTCGTTCACGGCCTTGTCGCCGTTGGCGCGCACGGACTGGTAGAAGGCGGCGTAGGCGTCGAAACCGCCGGCGAGCTGGTGGGTGGTGCCTTCGCCGACGCGGGCGTTGATGGCGTTATACCAGGTCGCGGCGGAGTCGCAGTTGAGCGTGCTGCCGCCGGCGAAGGCGACGCCGGCGAAGTCGGCGTGGGTCTGAAGCAGGCCGAGGATGTCGTAGAGGTTGGCGAGGGTGCCCTGGTTCCAGCCGTAGTCGGGCTCGTTGAAGGGCGAGGCGACGGCGATGGTCCTGCCCTGCGCCTTGAAGGCGCGGGCGGCGGCGGCCATGGTCTCGACCCAGCGGGAGGGGACGACCTCGGAGCCGTTCTTGAACCACGCGTCGACGCCGGCGCCGGTGTCGGCGGTCATGGCGAGGGGCTTGTTCGCGCCGGCGAGATTGGCGAGGCCGACGCGATAGGCGACGTCGGCGAGCTGGGCGGTGGTGAGCTGGCCGTTCACCACGGGCGCGTTCATCGGGAAGGTGACGCGGACGAGGTCGACCTGGTCGGCGCCCATGTAGATGACGCCGCGGCGCATGTTGTCGTAGCTGGGCCAGGCGGTATCCAGGCCCCATTCGGTGATCGCCTTGGAAACACCCGCGTCGGTGGTGCCGAAGAGCACGGTGCGGTCCTGGGCCGAGGCGCGGTCGCCTCCGGTCGCGGCCAGAAGGGCGAGGGGCAGGGCGCAGGCGCGAAAAGCGGCGCGACGCAGGTGGCGGGAAAAAGGGAGGCTGAAACGGGGCATGGGACGGGGAGCGCGCGGGGAGGGGGCGCAAGCGAAGGAGCGAAAGTGGACCGGTCATCCCGCCAAGGCACTCGCGAATCGCCGAGCCCGAGCCTCGCGCGGCTTCGGGCCGCGGACCGCGCCGGTGACCGGGAAACGGCCGGGAGGGCGTCTTGCCTCGCGGGTTTTCAGCTGGCTTTCGCGAGCGGGTAGAGGGCGGAGGCCGCCGCGCGAGGCGAGGGGGCGGGCCAGGGCGGCTTGCCGGCTCCGCGCCGGGTGTCGGGCTGCGCGGTCGCGACTTGTTCGCCGCCGGCTTCGGGCCGGGCGACAACGCGCGAAGGCGGCGCGGAAGCGGGGCGAGGGGCGGTCTTTCGCTCGTCGACGGGGAGGGATACTTTGACGGAAGGGGACGCGGGGCCTTCGCCGCCGGCGTTCATGGCGGTGACGACGCACTCGAGCGGGTGTTCGCAGGCGGAAAGGGGAAGGCTGAAGCGGGTGGTCTGAAGCGCCGAGGCGAGATCTTCGGGCGCGGCGCCGGGGCCGGTCACGCGCTTGAGGCGGTAGATCGCGCTGGAACAGGGGGCCTGCCAGGTGAAGACGACGTGGGCGCCGTCGATCGTCGCGGAAAATCCCTTGGGCGCGAGCGGGCGGGACGGCGGGGGCGGGGGCGTCAGGCGGAGCTCCGCGCCGCGGTAGTCGGCCTCGACGTCGGGGCGGGCGGGGCGGTGGAGGCCGACGCCGCGGCCCGGGCGCACGACCACGATGTCGAAGCGCCGGGAGAGGGCCGGGCCCGCGGGGCGTCCGGCGGGAGGGCGGATGCGAAGCGCGCCGGCGCGGTCGTCCCAGGAAAAGGAGACGGGACCGGCGGGATCCCGGAGCGTGAATTCGCCATCGGCGCCGGGGTAGACGCGTATTTCCAAGGGCGCGGCGGAGTCGCCGGCTTGTTCGGGGAGGCTGGCGAGGGGGATGATCGAGCCGGCTTTCACGAAGGCCGGGATGATTTCCAGCGGGACCGGGGTCTGGAGGGTGTCGCCGCCGGCGTAGGAGGCGCCCGACCAGAAATCGATCCATGCGGCGCCGGGGGGGAGCGCGAGGCGCAGCAGGTGGGTTTCGGCGGCGGGAGGGGGCTGCACCCAGAAGGCGGGGCCGAAGGTCAGGGCGTGAAGGTGTTCCCCCGAGCGCAGGTAGTCGTTGAGCGTGGCGGGGGCGCCGCGGGCGGCGGCGTCTTTTTTGGAAAGGGGAAGCGCCTCGTCGGTGGAGTCGACGTAGGGGGCGAGGCGACGGCGCAGACGGATGAAGTCGACCAGCACCTTCTGGGACGGGGCGGGACCGTTCCACGGCGTGTTTTCGCCCTCCGCGATGAGATGCATGCGGAAGCCCGGGGTGAAGACCTGGGATTGGAACCAACGGGTGAAAAGGGGCGAGGCCATGTGGATGGGCGGCCCGGGGTCGAGGGGGGCGTCGACAGTGAGGAACGCGTTTCGCGGGGGAGTTGCGCCAGAGGGCGGCGCCTTTTTTCCAAACTTTTCCTTCCGCGCCGGCCAAGCGGCCTGTCGCTAGCGGGTTCGGAGCGGCGCCCGCGGGGCGGGGATCTGGTCGCGGCGGTCGAGCATGCCGGCGGCTTCGCGCACGAGGATGCGGGCGTTGATCCAGTCGAACCAAAGGATCTGGGTGGCGGGTTCCCAGGGCTCGAGCGCGCTCCGGAAACGCTCGTCCAGGCGCGCGCGGTCTTCCTCGACCAGTCGCGCGGCCTCGTCGTGCCGGCCGAGCTGGGCGTAGGACATGGCCATGACCATGCGGGCGGAGATCTCGCGGGGGAGGTTGGGGTTTTGGTAGGACAGGCAGCGTTTGCTCCAGCGGATCGCGCCTTCGAGATCGCCGCGGCGCTGAGCGAGGAGGCCGAGCGCGAAGGAGCGCCACGCGTCGAGGTAAGGGTCGGCGCTGGCCTGGCGGTCGGCGCCCTCGAAGGTGGTGAGCACGACGTCCGCGAGGGGGGCGAGCGAGTCGAGAAACTCCGGGGGGGCCGGGGTCAGCAGGCTGGCTTTCAGGACCTGCTCGGCGGGCATCGGGTTGGTGGTGCGCGCGAAGCGGGCGACGGCGTTGCGTCGGAACGCGTCGTATTGAGCGTCGTCGCCGTTCTCGCAGATCGCGGAGGCGGCGGGCATGAGGCTGAAGGACACCTTGTCGGAGTCGGAGGGGTCGACGCGGGTGATGACGAGGGAGAGGGCGAAGTGGCGTTTGGCCGACTCGGCCCAACGGCCGCCGATGGCGTGCCATTCGCCGAGGGCGCGGAGCACCTGCGCGCATTCCAGCGAGGGGCGGAAGAGGCCGTCGTCGATCTGGGCGACGAGGGCGTCGGCCTCGGCGATCCGGCCGTAGGTCAGGAACACGGCGGCCTGCGCGATCTTTTCGCCGGCCTCCGCCTGGGCGAGGAGCCGGGTCTGCTCGCGGCGGGCGATGCGCTCGCGGTGGAGCAGCCAGGTCGAGAGGCCCAGGCCGGCGAGGAGCGTGACCAGGACGAGCGCGCCGGCGACGAAGACCACGCGGTTGCGCCGGACGAGCTTTTCAAAGCGGTAAAGGCGGCTGGGCGGGCGCGCGGCGACGAGCTCGTTCGCGAGATAACGGCGGATGTCCATCGCGAGGCCGTAGGCGGTCTCGTAGCGCCTGCGCCGGTCTTTTTCCAGCGCGGTGGCGATGATCCAGTCGAGGTCGCCGCGGACGGCGGCGATGAGGCGCGAGGGGTCGGCGCGCTGCTGCCGGGCGATCGCGAGAAGGTCTCCCGGCGGGAGGGCGGCGAGGACCGCGGAAGGGCGGGGGACCTCGCGTTCGCAGATGATGCGGCGCATGCTTTCCAGGCCGCCGGCCTCGAGTTCCTTGGAGTCGAAGGGGGTGCGGCCGGTGAGGAGTTCGTGCAGGAGCACGCCGAGGCTGTAGATGTCGCCGCGGGTATCGAGGTCGGGGTTGCCGAGATCGGCCTGCTCGGGGCTCATGTAGGCCGGCGTGCCGATGAGGTGCAGCTGGAAGGTGAGCCCGGGCTCGCCGTGGCGGCCCTCGACGGCCTTGGCGATGCCGAAGTCGATGATCTTCGGCATGGGCTGGCCGTCCTGCGTGGTGACAAGGATGTTGGACGGCTTGATGTCGCGGTGGATGATGCCCTTCTGGTGGGCGTGCTGGAGGGCGTGGCAGACGCGGATGAAGAGTCGCAGCCGCTCCTCGGTGGTGAGGAAATGTTGCGCGCAGTAGTCGGTGATTTTGATGCCGTGCACCAACTCCATCACGAAGTAGGGCCGCCCGGAGTCCGTCGTGCCGGCGTCGAGCACGCGGGCGATGTTCGGGTGGTCCATGATGGCGAGCGCCTGCCGCTCGCGCTCGAAACGCGTGATGACGCTCTCGGTGTCCATGCCGAGGCGGATGACCTTGAGCGCCACCTGCCGGCGAACCGGTTCCTCCTGCTCGGCGAGGTAGACCACGCCGCAGCCGCCGGTGCCGAGTTTGCGGAGGATCTTGTAGCGCCCGATCTTCGCTACGCCCCGTCCGCCGCGGTCGCCGGAATAGGATTCGAACTCGTCGGCGCTGCCGGTGGGCAGGGGGCTCAGGAGGGTCTCCGCCGGTTCCTGCAACGCGAGCAGTTCCTCGAGCCGCCGGCGCATCGTGGCGTCGTCCTGGCAGTGGTGGTCCAGGAAGGCGCGTCGCTCGGTCTCGCCGGCGAGCCCGACCAGTTCCTCGAAGAGGAGCCGTTCCCGTTTGCGCGCCTCGGTCATTTGCGCGGTGGCGTCGCGCCCTTTTCGGGCGGATTCGCGCCCGGATCCTGGCGGACGAGCCGGTAAAGGGAGGCGCGGGCGTAGGCCCACTGGCGATTGAGGGTGCGTTCGCTGACGCCGAGGATTTCGGCGATCTCCTCGTTGGTGAAGCCGCCGAAGAACTTGTAGGTCACGAGACGCGCGCTCTCGGGGTCCTCGGCCTCGAGCCGGGTGAGGGCTTCGTTGACCAGAAGCACCCGCTCGTCGGGCTGCGGGCTGCTGAGATTAAGGTCGGCGATGTCGACCGGCTCCATCATGCGGCCGCGTTTGCGCGTGGCCTTTTTGCGCGCGAGGTCGACGAGGATGTGGCGCATCGCCAGGGCGGCGGCGCGAAAGAAGTGCTGGCGATCGTTCCAGTTGCGCTCGCCTTGGTGGGCGAGGCGAAGCCAGGCCTCGTGGACGAGGGCGGTGGGTTGCAGGGTGACGGGCCCGTCCTCGCGTCGCAGGCGCCGGGCGGCGAGCCGGCGCAATTCGTCGTAAACGAGCGGCAGCAACTTTTCCGGAGCTCCGGGATCCCCTTGTTCCGCGGCGCGCAGGAGTTGGGTGATCTCGCTCATGAAGGGGTTCGCGGAAGGTGGGGTGTCGGGCTGCGCGGGGCAAACGCGGTGGAGGAATGAGCGCCCGCGTCGGGAGGCGACAATTCCATTTTATCGGTTTTGAGGGGTGATTTCTTCTCCGCTTGGGGCGTGGTGGCGAATCTTTACGGTAAATACCCATTTTGCTTGTCGGGCGAGGAAGCCGTTTGCCGCGAGTTAAGGACGTCTTCAGGGTGCGTGGTCGTTTTCTAATCACCCCACCCCATGTTCCGGCGCCCCTTCCTCGTCCGCGCGGCTTCGCTTTGCGTAGTCGCCTGCCTTCCCTCCGCAAACGCCGCCCTGACCCAGCGTTGGTCCTTCAATTCCGCTTCCGGCTCGGCCGCGAACGGGACCGCGCTCTCCGACTCGGTGGGCGGCATGACGGCGACGGTCCGCGGCGTGGGCGCCACGTTCAACGGTTCCGCCCTCGTCCTGCCCGGCACGACCACGGGCAACGTCACCCCGGCGACCATCTCCGCCTACCTGGACCTCCCCAACGGCGTCCTTTCGAGCCGGGAAAACGTCTCCATCGAGCTCTGGGTCACGCCCGTGGCCTCGCTCAATTTCCAGCGGATCTTCGATTTCGGCGCCTCCAGCGCCGGCGACGGCCTCGGCGCCGCGGGCGAGTGGACCGGCGGCGGCACGGTCGCCCCCAACAACGTCACCGCCTCCGACGAGTTCGGCCTCACCACCAACGTCGGGACGAACATCAACACCCAGCGCTTGTATGGCCGCCTCAACTACGACCAGGCCGGCGCGCTCAATCTCTACGCGGACAGCGCGCTGACCACCACGCTCGGCCAGCGCTACCACTACGTCGTCACCTACGCCAAGGGCGTCGGCGCTTACGCCGCGACCGGCGGCGGCCAGCAGAAATGGTATCGCGACGGCGCCCTCGTCGCCACGTTGGACCTGCCCTACGCGCTTTCGACGATCAACGACGTCAACAACTGGATCGGCCGCTCCCAGTTCTCCGCCGACCCGCTCTCGCGCATCAACATCGACGAGCTCCGGCTCTACGACCACGCCCTCGGCGCGACGGAGGTCTCCGCCAATCGCGACGGCGGCCCCGACCAGATCGTCACGCCTCCCGCGCCGGTTCCCGCGCCGACGCCCAACCACCTCTGGACGTTCAACGTCCAGGCCGATTCCACCGTCGATTCCGGGCTCGTCTTCACCGATTCCGTCGGCGGCATGGCCGCCACCGTGCGCGGCAACGGGGCCACGCTCACCGGCACCGCGCTTCGCCTCCCGGGCACGACCGACGGCAACCAGACCGCCGCCTCGATCTCCGCCTATCTCGACCTGCCGAACGGCATCATCTCCGCGCGCTCCGCCATCACCTTCGAGGCCTGGGCCACCCCGCGCTCGTCCAAGAACTGGCAGCGCCTCTTCGACTTCGGCCGCTGCGCGACCACGTCGGGCGCCGGCGCGGCGACGGGCGAGATCGTCGACGGCCCCGCCATCCCCGGGGCCACCGCCGGCTACGACAACCTCGGCCTCACCCTTAACACCGGCACCAACCTCAACAGCCAGCAGCTCGAGGGCCAATACGACGGCAACGCTCCTGTCTACTCCAGCACCACCGCCGCCACCACGGCCGGCACCGAGTATCACTACGTTTTCGTCATCGAGGACGGCGTCGGCACCTACGGCGCCACCGGTTGCCGCGCCCGCTGGTATCGCAACGGCGTCCTCCAGAACTCCATGGATTTCGCCTTCCTCTCGGGCGACATGGAGGATGTGAACAACTGGATCGGCCGCTCGCTGTATACCGGTGACTCCAACTCCAACTTGGATCTGAACGAGCTGCGGATCTACAACCGCGCCATCACGCCCGCCGAGGTCCTCGCCAGCTACACCGCCGGCGCCGATCCGGCCTCGGGACCGCCCGAACCGCTCCCTCCCGCCCCGCTCCCGGTCAATCGCTGGTCGTTTGACAACGCCTCCGGCGCCGCCGCTTCCGGCACCGCGCTCGTCGACAGTTCCGGTCGCGAGACGCTCACCGTCCGCGGCGTCGGCGCGACGTTCAACGGTTCGTCCGTCGTCCTTCCCGGCACCACCAACGGCAACCAGACCGCCGCCGCCATCTCCGCCTACCTCGACCTCCGCAACGGTTTCGTGTCGTCCCGCTCCAGCCTCACCTTCGAGGCCTGGGTCACGCCGGTCTCCTCGAAGAACTGGCAGCGCCTCTTCGATTTCGGCAACTGCTCGATCACCAGCGGCACCGGTGCGGCCGCGGGCGAGATCGTCGACGGCGCCGCCGCCCCCGGGGGCTTTGTCGCCAACGACAACCTCTTCCTCTCCCTGAACGTCGGCACCGTTCTCGGCAGCCACCGTCTCGCCGCCAAGGTCGACGGCGGCACCGAGACCGGCCTCAACACCGACCTCTCCTCCATCACCGTCGCCGGCACCGAATACCACTACGTCCTCACCGTGGAGGACGGCGCGGGCGTCTACGGCGCCGCCGGCTGCCGTGTCCGCTGGTTCCGCAACGGCGAGCAGCAGGGCTCCGCCGATCTTTCCTATCGCCTCGCCGACCTCAGCGACGCGAACAACTGGATCGGCCGCTCCAACTGGGCCGCCGACAACAACTCCAACCTCTCGCTCAACGAGCTCCGCGTCTATGATCGCGCCATCTCGCCCGCCGAGGTGATCAGTAGCTACCAGGCCGGCCCGTCCGTCGTTTTCCCCGCGCCCACGCTCGTCGCCGACTCCGCGACCATCCAGCCGGGGCAAAAGGTCCTGCTCGACGTCCTCGCCAACGATTCCGGCGGCCCCATCCCGGCCTCCCTGCAAATCGTGTCTCCGCCCCAGGCCGGCACGGCCGTGATCCGCGACGGCAAGATCCTCTACTCCCACGCCGGCTCCGCCCCCGGACCCGTCACCTTCACCTACCGCGTCGCCAACGTCAGCGGCGCCAGCGCCGACGCTGTCGTGACCATCCGGCTCGCCGCCGGGCTTCGCATCGACAACCCGGCCATCGCCATGCCCGCCTCGCCGCCGCCGACCTTCTACCAGACGGTCGACGCCATCCCCGGCGTCAGCTTCAGCGAACCCGTCGCCATCGCCACGCAGCCCGGCGACACCCGCCGCGTCTACGTCTGCGAGCGCATGGCCAAGATCCAGCTCGTCCCCGACATCACCGCCGCCGCGCCGGCCAAGCAGCTCTTCCTCGATCTCGCGCAGGTCGTCGCCGGCCGCACCCCCGCCGAGACCCTGGTCAACGGCGCCAACTACGAGTTCGGCCTCCTCGGCCTCGCCTTCCACCCCCAGTATTCGAGCAACGGATACTTCTTTGTCGCCTACTCCGTGCAGATCAACGGCGTCGTCTACGAGCGCATCTCGCGTTTCAAGGTCGCCTCGGCCAACCCCGACGCCGCCGACCCCGCCTCGGAGCTCGTGCTTCTCCAACAGCTCGACGAGGGCGCCAACCACAACGGCGGCGACCTCCATTTCGGTGCGGACGGCTACCTCTACTACGCCGCCGGCGACGAGGAGAACCCGAACGACTTCCGCGCCAACAGCCAGCGTCTCGACAAGGATTTCTTCGCCGGAATCTTCCGCCTCGATGTGGACAAGCGCCCGGGCAACCTCGAGCCCACCGCGCACGCCGCCATCCCCACCGACAACGGCGTCGCCCGCTTCTCCGTGCCCGTCGACAATCCCTTCGTCCCCGTCGCGCGCGGCGGCGCCTGGGACGGCACCTTCACCGGCCTCGCGGTCACCGACATGACCAAGCTGCGCATGGAATACTGGGCGGTCGGACTCCGCCACGCCTGGCGCTTCTCCTTCGATTCGCTCACCGGCGATCTCTGGGCGGGCGACGTGGGCCAGAACACCTACGAGGAGATCAACCGCGTCGTGAAGGGCGGCAACTACGGCTGGGTCTGGCGCGAGGGTTTCACCGACACGACCTTCGCCACCAATCCGACCAAGCCCGCCAACTTCACCTCGATCGATCCGGTCTGGGCCTACCCGCATACCTCCGTCGCCGGCGCCGATCCCCAGTTTGCCGGCAACTCGGTCGTGGGCGGCGTGGTTTATCGCGGCGCCCGTTTCCCCGCCCTCTACGGCCAGTATGTCTTCTGCGACTCCGTTTCCGGCCACATTTGGAAACTCGATCCCGCGACCAAGGCCGTCTCGCGTCTCACCGGCGTGCCCGGCGTCTACGGCGGCCTCGTCAGCATGGGCGTCGATCCCTCCAACCAGGACCTGCTCTTCGCCGACTACCTGAACAGCCGTATCATCCGCCTCGTCACCGGCACCTCGACGAGCAGCTTCCCCGCGACCCTGGGCGCCACCGGCCTTTTCGCCGATCTCGCCGACCTCTCGCCCAGCCCGGGTTTGGTTCCTTATCAGGTCAATCTGCCCTTCTGGAGCGACCACGCCGTCAAACGCCGCTGGTTCGGCATCCCGGGCGCGGCCAAGGTCTCGCCCCAGCGCGACGCCAACTGGAGCTATCCCTCCGGACTGGTTCTGGTGAAGCATTTCGACCTCGATCTCACCCGCGGTGATTCCTCCACCCGCCGTCGCATCGAGACGCGCGTCCTCGTGAAGAACGACGCCGGCTTCTACGGCGTGAGCTACCGTTGGAACGACGCGCAGACCGACGCCACGCTCGTGCCCGACGAAGGCGTCGAGTTCGACCTCGCGATCAACGACGGCGGCGTCCTTCGCACCCAGCGTTGGGGCATTCCCAGCCGCTCTAGTTGCCTCACCTGCCATACGCCGCAGGCCGGCGGCGCGCTTTCCTTCAACACCCGCCAGCTCAATCGCGACGGTTCGATTCACGGATATCTCGGCAACCAGCTCGCGACGTTGGAGAACGCCGGCTACTTCTCCACCTCCCTCGGCGACCCCGTCGCGCTGCCCCGCCATGTGCGACCCGACGAGACGCTCTACTCCGTCGAGGCGCGCGCCCGTTCCTACCTCGCGGTCAACTGCTCCTATTGCCATCGCGCCGACGGCACGGTCGCCGGCGCCTTCTGGGATGGCCGCGCCCATCTGAGCCTGACGCAGACCAATCTGATCAACGGTCCCGCGCTCAACAACGGGGGCAGCGCCGCCAACCGCCTCGTGGTGCCGGGCGATCTCTCGCACTCGATCGTCTACAACCGCGTCGCCGTCCAAAACGGCTTCACCCGCATGCCGCCGCTGGGCAGCACCGAGCTCGACCAGACGGCCATCGCGCTCCTGACGGAGTGGATCTCCGCGCTCGGCGCCCGCGCCGACTACCCCGCCTGGCGCCTTGCCACCTTCGGAAGCGCATCCTCCGCGAACGGCGCCGAAAACGCCGACCCCGACGGCGACGGCCAGGACAACCTCTCGGAGTTCATCTCCTTCACCGATCCCCTGGATCCTTCCAGCGCATTGCGCACCACGATCTCGGGCGCCGGCGTCGGCGAAAGCGCCACGATCACCGTGTCCTTCGTGTTGCCGCCCGACCGCGCCTGGGCGCTGGAGACCTCCACCGATCTGGCCAACTGGGCCCCGTGGACTCCCGCCGGCGCCGATGGCGTGCCGCGCGCCAGCGCCACCACGATCTCGCTCAGCTCCGCCGCGCCTGACGCCGTCACCGCCCGCCGCTTCTTCCGTCTGCGCCTCTCCGTGCCCTGAGCGCGAGGTCGGCGATCTTTTGGGGCAAGGTCTTGGCGCTTGAACGCCTTGGCCTTGCCTCGAGCAAAGAACGCTCCGGCTTGTTTCCGCGGGAGGGCAGGGGCGTGGCGGTCGAGTGCGTTCTCGCGCCGCCGCAGGGAAAAGAAGCTGCCTGAAATGAGCGGACGTCGCTTTCCCGGCTGGATGTTAAGTCAACGAAGGAGCTTATAGGCCAAGGGCTTCGATTTCTCTTTGTTGCGCTTGGGATTGTCCTGCCCGCCTCCGTTCGGCGCGCCGATGAGCAGACTGATCTATTTGTGAAACCGAGACTAAGCGATTTTCGCCGCGGATTGGCGTCGGAGGCGACGAGTGACGCCGGGGTGATCGTTCGTTTCGGTGCTCGGCCGCGTCGCGACAGGAAATTCGTTTCGGCCGTTTTGGAGTTTTTCCTCATTCGGTCGCGTGTTGCCTGCCCTTTTGGCCGCGCAACTTTATTTCCCGCAATGTCATCCGTGTTCGATCTCCCGGGATGCTCATGCGGAAGTGGGCGCCGCCCGCGATTTTAGATTCGTGGAAAAATAATCCGAACTTCTTGGCGCAAGTCGCCGCGCTTTCTCGTTCCTATCTGTTCAAGCCCCTCTCGCGCCCGCGTGGACACCCCTCTCCGCGCCACCCCCTTTTTGTTGTTATCCAGACCATGAAACCTACCCCCCTAAGTCATCCGAATCGTATCGGGGCCTCTCGCCGCAAAGGCTTGAGCGCCCGATCGCAAAAGGCCTCCGCCACGCTCGGCGGTTCGCTCCTGGCGCTCTTGGCGCTGGCCTCGTCCGCGCACGCCGCGGTGGCCACCTGGGACGCCGGAGCCGGCACCCAAGATTGGAATACCGCCGCCAACTGGAGCGGTGATGTGTTCCCGACCGGCGCGTGGCCCGATGGCGTCGCCACCATCAACACCGGAACCGGACTTTATCCGATCGTCAGCGCCGACTCGGCCTTCACGCCTTCGGACATCATCATCGGCACGGGAGCCGGTCAAACCGGCCGTCTGGACGTGACCGCGGGCACCGCTCGCACCGGCACCGGCAATTGGCTGATTCTGGGCGCCAACGGCGGCACCGGCAGCCTCAATGTTTCCGGCGGTAGTTTTAACGTCCAGGATCTCCACATCGGCCGCACCGCCAACTCCGGCACCGGCACCGTGACGGTGAGCGGCACCGGCGTGATCAACGCCGCGGGCGCCGTGGTGCTCGGCGATGGCGACAGCGGCGACGACTCCGCGGTCGGCACGCTCAACGTGGACGCCGGCGGCACGGTCAACTCCGAGGGCGACCTTCTTCTCGCGTTCGCCGGAGCCAGCACCACCACCGGCACGGTCAACATCGCCGCGGGCGGCACGATCAACGTGGCCACCACCGTGAAGCGTTGGCTGATCATGAACATGTGGGATGGCACGAGCGGCACCCTGAACGTCAGCGGCGCCCTCAACCTAAACGCCAACACGGACATCCAGTTCAGCACCGGCTCCTGGGGACCCGGCGCCTCCAACGGCCCCAGCACGATCAACCTGAACGCGGGTTCGATCACCATGGGCGCCGGCTCGGTCGTTAACCTGAACAACAACGCCGATCGCGCGGTCGCCAACACGCTCAACCTCAACGGTGGCGTTCTCACCGCCGCCTCGATCGTGAGCGGCAAGGCCACCGGCGCCCGCGTCATCAACTTCAATGGCGGCACCCTGAAGGCCGCCGTCGACAGCGCCACCTTCATCGGCGCCACCGCGGCCAGCGCGGCCAACGTGAAGGCCGGCGGCGCGATCATCGACACCAGCGGCTTCAACGTCACCATCGCCAAGGCGCTCACCGCCGACGCCACCTCGACCGGCGGCGGCCTCTCCAAGCTCGGTGGCGGCACCCTGACCCTCTCCGGGGTCAACACCTACACCGGCAACACCACGGTGAACGCCGGCACCTTGGCCCTCTCCGACAACGCTTCGCTGAAGTTCGTCATCGGCGCCAACGGCGTGAATAACAAGATCACCGGAGGCGGCACCCTGACCGTGGACGGCGACTTCGACTTCGATCTGACCGCCGCCGGCACCGCTTCCGGCAACTCCTGGCAGGTCGTGGACATCTCCACGCTGACCGAGACCTTCGGCTCGACCTTCACCGTCACCGGCTTCACCGCCAGCGGCGCCAAGTGGGTCAAGCCCGCCAACGGCACCTTCTACGAGTTCGACTCCGCCACCGGCGTCCTTCGCGTGATCGCCGATCCCGGCATCTCCTATCCCACGCCCACCGCCTCGGCCGGTTCTTACAACACGTCCTACCCGGTCGGCTCCGACATCGTCCTGAGCGTCTCCGCCAGCGGTCTCGGCGACCTCACCTACCAGTGGTATAAGGACGGCAGCCCGATCTCCGGCGCCACCGGCTCCACGCTGACCATCTCCGGCGTCACGAACGCCAACGACGGCGTGTATTCGGTCGTCGTGACCGACCATGCCGCCGAGGCCTCCGGCCAGACGGCCAAGACCAGCACCGTCACCTTCTCGACGATCTCGGTCCTCCCCGGCAGCAGCTTCGCCGTCGCCTACTATCGATTTGAAGAGGGCACCAACGGCGGCGCCGTCAGCTCCGCGACCGACTCGGCCGGCACCAACAACCTCACCGCCGTGGGCGCGACGACCTACACCTCGGCCAGCGTTCCCTACACCACCATTCCGGCGACCGGAGCGAGCAACGCCCTCGGCGCCAACTTCCCCGCCTCCGGCAGCAATGGTCTCGTGGCCCCCACCAGCGGCACCCTCGCCGACGCGGCCTTCACCGACTTCACCGTCGAGGCCTTCGTCCGTCTCAGTAGCCTGAGCGGCTGGCAGACCATCGTCGGTCGCGACGACACCGGCAACCCCGGCACCGGCGCCGGCGCCACCGCCCTGTTCTACCTCTCGAAGGCCGGCGCCGCCGTCGGTTCGGGCGCGAACAACGGCTTCCGCATCGAGCTCATCACCAAGGATAATGTGAGCCTCCAGGTGAACAGCACCTTCGTGCCGGTCATCGGCACCTGGTATCACGTGGCCGCGGTCGGCAACTCCTCCAACGGCACCCTCAAGCTCTACGTGAACGGCGCCGAGGTCGGTTCCACCAGCGGCTTCACCGGCCTGATGGCCCCCGCCTCGGGCGCCGACGCCCCCTGGACCATCGGTCGCGGCGACTACGGCGCGGCCGACGTCGACTTCTTCCGTGGCGACGTCGACGAGGTGCGCTTCTCGCGCGCCGCGCTCCCGGCCAGCCAGTTCCTCAACACCGCCAATGGCCTCGTGGTCGTGAATCCGACCCTGTCGCTCTCTCCGTCGGCCCAGACGATCGCCACCGGCGGTTCGACCACGCTGACGGCCACCGGCAGCTCGAACATGAGCGGCACGGTGAGCTACCAGTGGTATAAGGACGGCTCTCCGATCTCCGGCCAGACCGGCTCGACCCTGAGCGTCAACGACTCCGGCTCCTACTCTGTCGTGGCCACGGACTCCAACAGCACCGCGGCCGGCTTCGCGATCGCCGCCACCGCGAATTCGGTGATCCGCGTCATCAGCCTCCCGGCCGCGGGCGCCCGCGCCATCGGTCTGAACTTCGTCGGCTCCAGCACCGGCGGCAACTACTCGACCGCCCTCGGCCCCATCGCCTCGGGCGTCTCCGCCGGCTTCTACGCCACGAGCAACTGGAACAACTCCGCGACGACCAATTACGTCGCCACCCAGGCTACCCCGCTCGCTCTTGCCGAGAACAACGGCTCGACCACGTTCGGCGCGTCCGCGACCTGGGCCTCGGCCAACACCTGGTCCGCGCGCAGCGCCACCGGCGATATCGCCACGGATCCGGCGGTGAAGACCTCCGACGCGATGCTCCTGCACGGCTACATCGAGTCGCGCGCCGCGACCGGCGCCACCGTGACCGTATCCAACATCCCCTACGGAAGCTACGACGTCTATGTCTACGTCGCCGGCGGCGGCAGCGCCAACGTGGGCTCGGTCAGCCTCGACCGCGCGGGTTCTCCGACCTACTACTACCGCGTGCTCCAGCACGACGCCTACGTGCCCGCCTCCACGCCCACGGCCGTGGCTCCGTATTCGGTGTCCGCCATGATCGGCGACGCGGCGGATCGCGCCGGCGCCCTGACCGCCCCGCCCGCGACGTTCGTGCGTTTTACCGGCGTGACCGGTTCCGATCTGACGATCTCGGCCATCGACCAGACGCTTAATTCCAACGCCGGAGGCATAGCCGCGGTGCAGATAGTGGACACGACTGCGGCGGGGACGG
>CAYTLL010000010.1:0-333 GCA_964438755.1 uncultured Akkermansia sp.
ACGGCGTGCTTGGAGAGAGCGTCGTACACGATCAGCGCGTCCATGCCGTTTTCCATGAACCACTCGCCGATGGCCGCGCCGGAGTAGGGGGCGAGGTATTGGTTGGCGGGGTTGTCGGCGGCGGGGGCGGCGACGATGCAGGTGAACTCGAGCGCGCCGGCGGCCTCGAGGGCGGCCATCGTGCGGACGATGTTGGAGTTCTTCTGGCCGATCGCGACGTAGATGGAGTAGACGGGGCGGAACTTCGGGTCGCCGGACGCGAGGCCGACGCGGTTGATGTTCGCCTGGTTGATGATCGTGTCGATCGCGATGGTGGTCTTGCCGGTGCCGCGG
>CAYTLL010000010.1:343-20924 GCA_964438755.1 uncultured Akkermansia sp.
CTTCATCTTGGGCAGCAAGGCGGCCAGGCCGCGCACCGCCGTGGACTTGCCGGTTCCGCGGTCGCCGATGATGCGCTCGCGCTGGACGCGGCCGATCGGGGTCATGGAGTCGATGGCCTGGATGCCGGTGAAGAGCGGTTGGGAAACCGACTTACGCGCCATGATGCCGGGGGCGATCTTCTCGACGGGATAGGATTCGGTGGCGGCGATGGGGCCCTTGCCGTCGACGGGGTTGCCGAGAGCGTCGACCGCGCGGCCGAGGAGGCCCTTGCCGACGGGGACGGAGAGGAGCTTGCCGGTGGTCTGGACCTCGTCGCCCTGCTTGAGCTTGGAGACGTCGCCGAGGACGACGCAGCCGACCTCGTCTTCGGCGAGGTTCAGCGCGATGCCGATGACGCCGCCGGGGAAGGCGACCATCTCGTTATACATCACCTCGGAGAGGCCGGAAACCTTGGCGACGCCGTCGGCGACGGTCGTGATGACGCCGGTGTTCTTGCGGACGGCCTTGGCGGAGAGCTTGGCGATCTGCGATTCGATTTGGGCGAGGACGGTGCTCATTTTGTGAAAGGGTCTGGGGAGAGTAATTGGAAACTGGATACTGGGGCGGATGGATCAGGCGGCGCCGGCGAGGGCGGCGAGCTGGCCGGAGACGGAGGACTCGAAGACGTCGTCGCCGATGCGGACGCGAAGACCGGCGAGCAGCTTCGGGTTGGGCGCGGAGATCGCGGTGACCGGGCGGTTGTAGCGCTTGCCGAGGGCGGCGGCGACGGAGGCGAGGGCCTCGGCGGAAACCGGGCCGGCGTGCTCGACGCGGGCCTCGCCCTTGGCGAGCTCGGCGGCGACCAGCTTGTGGTAGGCGGCGAGGACGGCCTGCGGGCGCGCGGGCGGGTTTTTCTCGAGATACTCGAGGACGCCGGCGACGCGCTCGGCGGAGACCACGCCGTTCTCCAGGGAGATCTGGAGAAGCTGTTTGGCGTAGGCGCGGGTTTGGGCGGAGACGGCGGCCATGATTGGAGCAGGGAGCTGGGAGAGGGGAGGGTGAATCGGAGGCGAAACGGCTCCGCCGTTCCGCTACGTGCGATCAGGCTTTAGACGTTGGTGAGCTCGCGGGCGGCGGCCTCGTTGTAGGAGGCGCGGTCGGCGTCGGTGAGCTTCTTGGCGAGGACGCGCTCGGTCGTGGCGACGACGAGGCGGGCGATCTCCTGCTGGGCCTCGGCCATGATCTTCTTGCGCTCGAGCTCGGCGGCCTCGTTGGCCTTCTTGAGCAGACCGTTGGCGCGCTCGGTGGCGGCGGCGGTCTCGCGCTCGGAGAGCTCCTTGGCGGCCTTGCGGGCCTCGTCGACGATCTTGTTGGCCTCGACCTGGGCGGTCTTGAGCTGGGCGGCGGCCTGCTGGCTGGCCTCGGCGAGCTTGGCGGCGGTGGCCTCGGCGTTCTTCAGGCCGGACTCGATCTGGCGGTTGCGCTCGTCCATCTGGGCGAGCGTGGGCTTGATCGCGAAGCGATAGAGCACGTAGGCCAGGATCGCGAAGCTGAGCAGCTGCATCGCGACATAGCCCCACTGGAAACCGAACTTCTCGAGAAGCGCGGCGGGGCCCGAGGCCTCGTGGCCGTGGGCGGCTTCGAGGGCGGGAGTGGTGGTGGCCAGAAGGAGCGAGATCATGACGAAGGGTGGATCGAACCGACGAACGGAGGGGAAATACGAAAACGGACGAAAGGAAAAAGGAAGCGGGCCCCGGATCCGCGCCGGGTAAGGACGGCGCGGGGTGATCGGGGCCCGAAAAACTAAACGCGAACGGGCCCGACCTTACTTCGCGAGGAAGAGGGCGAGGAGGCCGAGACCTTCGGCGAGCGCCATACCGAGGATGGACTGGACGAGGATCTTGCCCGAAGCGGCGGGATTGCGACCGACAGACTCGGCGGCCTTGGTGCCGATGGCGCCGACGGCGGCGGCGGCGGCGATGAGACCGGCGGCGGAAGCGATGTTACCAGTGATTTCAGCGATGATCATGTGTGGATGTTGGGTTGGTTGTTTTGGTTTTGCCGGTCGCCCGCGTTTGGTGTGGCGCGTGGGCCCGCGTTTGGCGCTCGACGAAAGCGAAAAATCTCAGTGGTGGTCGTCGTGACCGTGCTCGTCGTCGTGGTGGTCGTCGCCGTGATTGCAGATCAGGCCGATGTAGACGGAGGTGAGGAGGGTGAAGACGAGGCCCTGCACGAGACCGACGAGCAGTTCCAGGAAGTAGAAGGGCGGGAGGAAATACATGGCGTGCAGGAGGCTCTCGCCGCCGAACACGTTGCCGAAAAGACGCATCGAGAGCGTCACCGGGCGGATGAAGATCGACACGACCTCGATCACGCCGACCACGAGAAAGACGAGCGAGAGGCCCCAATACATCGCGGGATGGAGCTCCTTCTTGTCGGCCTTGTTGCCGAAGAGGTCTTTGATCAGCAGGCCGGGGCCTGCATACTTCATGCAAAGGATGAACCAGCCGCCGAAGGAGACGAGCGCGAGGGCGACCGTGCCGTTGATCTCGGAGGTGTGGGGACGGATCAGGGGGGCGGTGAGCTGGAAATGTCCCTCGGCGTCGGTGTGACCCCAGCCCACGGTGCCGACAAAAGGCAGCAAACCGGACCAGTTGTGGAGGACGATGAAGATGAAAAGCGTGACGAGAATCGGGAAGGAGCCGGGCATGGCCTTCTTGCCGACGATGGGCTCGTAGAGATCGCGCAGACCTCCGACCACGGTCTCCAGCACGGCTTGGCCACGGCCGGGAACGAGCCTCGGCGTGCCGACGGCGGCGCGAACGGCGACGATGATGGCGATCGTGATGATCCAGCTGGTGAGGATCGTGTTGGTGACGGGCAGGCCGATGAAATCCTTCAGCGAGCTGGCCGCCTCATGGCCGCCACTCGCGTGCGCCGTCGCGGCGAAGACCGCGAAAAGCGGCAGCGCGACGAGGGTTTTGAGGACGGAAGCGGAAACGCGGGAGGCCATGGAAAGAGGGGAAAAGAGCACGAACTAGGTAGCCGCAAGAGGGTGCGTCAATCTTGGAAGTGGTAGATATCTACCAGCACTGGGGTCATTAGGGCGGCCAAGACAGGGACGGCCCTTCTCTTATGGCCAAACAAACGGTCTAGTTTAAAACCGCGGTAAGCGACTGAGGCGCACCGGCTAGCGCGCGCTCCTCAAACACGGAGACATATTCGAAGGGCCACGGTTCCGCCTCGGCGGACGCGAGATTCCAACGCGGGTGATTCACCACAACGTCACGGGCGTAATCATAATACTCCGGGTGATCGGTGCGGAAATGCAGCCGGGCGCCGGGCGCCGCCAGATCCGCCAAGGTGTCGAGCAGCCCCGCCTGCAGGACGCGGTGTTTCCAATGGCGGCGCTTGGGCCACGGGTCGGAAAACAGCACGAAGACGCGACCGAGGCGCGGCGCCGGCGCGGCGGAACCAGCGGCCGGGCCGGACAACGCGGCCAGGGCCGAAAGAAAAAGCGAGGCCTCGGCCTGGACGAAGGCCAGGTTGGCGAGCTTAGCGCGCGTCGCCTTGCGCTCGGCGCGCTCAATCCGGTCGGCGAGCAGATCGATGCCGACGCAAAACTCGTCCGGATGGGCCGCCGCAAAGGCGTTGAGATAATGGCCGTGTCCGCAGCCGATCTCGAGCGTGAGGGGTCGCCCCTCCGACAAGGGGAGACGCGGAAAAAACTCCCCGCGCAGGGCGGCGAGTCGCTGGTCGCGGATGTTGGAATAGAGATCGAGCGGCACGGAAACGCGGGACGTGGCCGTCACGCACGCAAAGGCGGGGACGAAGGTCAACGCGGGGCGTCGCGGACGCGCCGACGTCTAGGGCGGCCCCGGCGCCCTCCTCAGGCCGCGGCGCCCGCGGACGAGGCCGGACGAAGCGGAAGCGTGAGGAAAAACGTCGTGCCCGCCGCGACCTTGCTCTCGGCCCAGACCTTCCCGCCATGGAGCTGCACGATGTGTTTCACGATGCTCAACCCGAGCCCGGTGCCGCCCGTCTCGCGGGAGCGGCCCTTGTCCACCCGGTAGAAGCGCTCGAAGATGTGGGGCAGGTCCTCGGCCGGGATGCCGGGGCCGTCGTCGCGGACGAAGATCTCCACCGTATCCGCCGAGCTCATACGGGCGCCGATCTCGATGCGGGAGCCGCGCGGGGTGTATTTGAGCGCGTTGGAGACGAGGTTGTCCAAAACCTGCCCGAGCTTGAGCGGATCGGCGAGGACGGCCGGGGTGTTGGGGTCGATCGCGAGGCCGAAGCGGTGGCCCTCGGCGGCTGGACGGGAACGAAAATCCTCCAGCGACGAGGCGAGCAGCTGGCCGAGGTCGACGCGCTCGCGCACCAGCCCGGGCTGGGAGGACTCGAGACGAGAGAGCGCGAGCAGATCCTCGAGCAGGGAGTTCAATCGCTCGGCGTGGCGCTGGATGGTCTTGAGAAAACGCGCGCGGTCCGCGGGCGGCATGCCGTCCTCCGCGTCGACGAGGGTCTCGACGTAGCCCTTGATGACGGAGAGCGGCGTGCGCAGCTCATGGGAGACGTTGGCGACAAAGTCCTTTCGCACGTTCTCGAGGCGCTTCTGACGCGTGATGTCGTGCAACACGAAGAGCAGGCAGGGCCCGGAGCGGTCCTCGAAGGGGGCGACCGCCGAGGCGGTGACCTCGACCCAGGTGGATCCCTTCGCGTCGACGAACTCGATCTCCTGGCGCGGCCGGGCGCGGCCCGCGCGCACGTCTTCCACCAGGCGCAGAAAGGCGTCGTTGCGCAGCGCGAGCTCGAGCCGCTCGCCGAGGATCCTGCCTGACTTGGGAAAGATCGCGTGGAAGGCCTGGTTCGCGAGCAGGACGTAGTTGCTCGAATCGATGATGAGCACCGCCTCCTGCACCGAGCCGAGCGTGGCCTCCAGTTGCGCGAGCTGTCCGCTGTGCCGCTGCGTCAGCCGGCCCAGCTCGGCGCTGAGCTCGCCGGCGGCGGCGCAAAGCTCGTCCCAGCCCGGCACCAAGGCGCCCGGCAGATCCTCCCGCAAAAGCGGCCGGCGGGCTCGCAAGGAGGCGAGGAGCGCGGCCACGGCGCGCCGATGGTTCGCCAGACGTCGCAGGGCGAGACCGAGCGCGATCAGGGTGACGACGAGGGCGAAGAGAAGCATGGGCGGTTCGATGGTGCCGGCGGAAAACCGACGCTCGGGGAAAGCCCGCCCGAACGCGAGCGCGCGCCGCGCGCCGCCCCGGCGGCGGACTCCCGGCGCGAGACGGCCCGGCGGCTCAGGTGTTCGCGGCCTCGGTGGAGCGACGCTCGGCGAAACGGTAGCCAACGCCGCGGATCGTCTCGATCCAGTCCGCCTCGGTGCCGAGCTTTTCGCGCAGGCGGCGGACGTGCGTGTCGACCGTGCGCGTCTCGATCTCGGTCTCGTAGTTCCAGACGTTGATGAGCAGGTGCTCGCGAGTCTGCACGCGACCGCGGCGCTCCATCAGGAGGCGGAGCAGCTTGAACTCGGTCGCGGTCAGCTCGACCGGCTGCCCGGCGACCGTCACCACGTGGCGCTCGCCATCGAGCAGGATGGCGCCCGCGCCCAGCAGCTTCGGAGCCTCGGGCGCGCCGTCGCCCACCCGGCGCAGGATGGTCTGGATGCGCAGGACGAGCTCCTTCGTGCTGAAAGGCTTGCAGAGATAGTCGTCCGCTCCCGTCTCCAATCCTTGGATACGATCCCCCTCCTCGGCCTTGGCGGTGAGGAAGATCACCGGCACCTTCCGGAGCTTCGCGTCGGCGCGGATCATGCGGCAGATCTGGATGCCGTTCAGGTCGGGCATCATCACGTCGAGCACCACGAGGTCGGGCAGGAAGGTCCGGGCCACGCCGATGCTGCGATTGGGGTCGTTGAGCGTCTCCACCACGAAGCCTTTCGCCTTGAGCGTGTAGGCGAGCAGCTCGGTGACGTCGGTCTCGTCGTCGACGACGAGGATTTTCTTGGCGGAGGTGGCGGAGGTGTCCGACATGGCGCGGAAGCGAGGAGGCGGTTGCGGAAATTGAAACGAATGTGCCGAAAGCTACCGCGCCTCCGGCGGGCCGCCTAGGGCAAAGGCGGCGCGTTTCACAATTGTTACAGCGGTAAAAGGGCGCCGCATAGGTCACATTTGCACGACGGCGGAGGAACTTGCGGCGACGCGCGCCGGCGTGTTGGCTGCCACGCCATGCCCACCCGCCCCGCCCCGGCCGTCGTCGTCGTCGGCAGTTACGTGCAAGACCTCACCTGGCGCTGCGCCGCCTTTCCCAAGGCGGGCGAGACCATCCTCGGCCGTTTCGCCACCGGGCCCGGCGGCAAAGGTTCCAACCAGGCCGTCGCCGCCGGCCGCGCCGGAGCCGCCACCCTTTTCGTCGGCGCGGTGGGCGAGGACGCCTTCGCCGAGGTCGCCCGGCGCTTCTACGCCGCGAACAAGATCGCCGCGCGCTTCGTCCCGAAGCCGAAACACGCCACCGGCACCGCCGCCATCCTCGTCGACGACGGCGGCCAGAACGAGATCGTCGTCGCGCTCGGCGCCAACGCCGCCCTCGCCCCGCGCGACCTGCCGGCATCGCTCTTCAAGGGAGCCCGCATCGTCGTGGCGCAATTCGAGAGCGACCTCGGCACCGTCGCCCACGTCCTGCGCGCGGCCCGCCGCGCCGGCGCCGCGACCCTGCTCAACCCCGCGCCCATGCGGCCCGACTTCGACCCCGCGTTGCTCGCGCACGTCGACATCCTCGTGCCCAACGAGACCGAATTCGTCGCGCTCGTGAACCGGCTCGGCCTCGCGCCCGCCCCGCGAAAGACCGCCGCCACCGTCGGTGAAAAACGTCGCCCCGCCGCGGCCGCGCCCTACTCAGAGGCCGATCTCGCCGCCGAAACGCCGGACTCCCTTCAAACGCTCTGCCGCCGCCTCGGTCCGCGCGCCGTCGTCATCACGCTCGGCAAACGCGGTTGTTTCGTCTCCCTGCCCGAGGGCGGCGCGGAGATCCCCGCGCACACCGTGAAGGTGGTCGACACCACCGGCGCGGGCGATGCCTTCGTCGGCGGTTTCGCCGCCGGCTTCGTGAAACACGACGGCGACATCCTCGCCGCCGCCCGCCAGGGACAGGCCGTCGCCGCCCTGTCCGTCACCAAGCCCGGCACCGCGCCCAGCATGCCGACCGCGAAGGAACTGGCCGCGTTCCTGAAGCGCACGCGCTCCGCCTCCGCACGTGGCTGATCGGCCGCGCGCCTCTTCCGTATCCCTTCATTCGCCTCCCTCTTCCGCCCACATGAGCCCCGCCCTGCCCCGCCGCCTCCTCGTTTCGTCTTTCGCCGCCGCGCTCGCCGCGCCCGCCCTCTTCGCCGATGTCCGGCCCGCGCCCTTGTTCCAGGACCACGCCGTCCTCCAGCGCGACAAAGCCGTCCCCGTCTGGGGCCGCGCCGACGCCGGGGAAAAAGTCGCCGTCACCTTCGCCGGCCAGACGAAATCGACCGTCGCCGACGCCCAGGGCCGCTGGAGCGTCACCCTCGATCCGCTCCCCGCCAACGCCGCCCCCGCCACGCTCACCATCGCGGGCCACAACACGGTCGTCCTGTCCGACATCCTGGTCGGCGAGGTCTGGATCGCCTCCGGCCAGTCCAACATGGAGTGGTCCGTCAAGGACACCTACGACCGCGCCCTCGACGTCCCCGCCTCGGCCGATCCGCTCCTCCGCCACATCAAGATCACGCGCAAGGTCTCCGACACACCCCTCGCCGAGGCGGGAGGCTCCTGGCAACCCGCCTCGCCCGCCACCACCGGCGATTTCACCGCCGTCGGCTACTACTTCGCCCGCGACATCCGCGCCCTCGTCGGCGTGCCCGTCGGCATCATCAACAGCACCTGGGGCGGCACCCGCGCCGAGTCCTGGACCGATTCCGACACCGTCGCCGCCACGCCCGCGCTCTCCTACGTCGGCGAAGAGTGGGCCAAAACGCTCGCCGATTACCCCGGGAAGAAAGCGAAGCACGAGGCCGACCTCGCCGCGTGGCAGCAGCGCAAGACCGTCGCCGAGACCGCCGGTCAACGCTTCACCGAACGCGCCCCCGCCGCGCCTCCCGGCCCCGGACACCACGCCACACCCTCCGGCCTCTACAACGCCATGATCGCCCCCCTCGTTCCCTACGGGATCCGCGGCGCGATCTGGTATCAGGGCGAATCCAACGCCGACCAAGCCGCCCGGTATCACGAACTCTTCTCCGCCATGATCGGCGGCTGGCGCGCGAAGTTCGGCCAGGGCGACTTTCCCTTCCACTGGGTCCAGCTCGCCAACTTCGGCAACCGCGAGTCCGCCGGCACCACCTGGGCCTTCCTTCGCGAGGCGCAGACCAAGACCCTCGCCCTGCCCGCCACCGGCCAGGCCGTCATCCTCGACATCGGCGACGTGCGCGACATCCACCCGCGCAACAAAAAGGACGTCGGCCGCCGCCTCGCCCGCCTCGCCCTCGCCCGCGACTACGGCCTCTCGATCGTCGACAGCGGTCCCGTCTTCGAGAAAGCCGAGCCCTTCACGCCGCCCGCCGTCGAAGGCGCCCCCGCGCCCCGTCCCGCCATTCGCGTCACCTTCGGCCAGGCCCACGGCGGCCTCATCGCGCCGCTCAACACCCTCGCCGGCTTCGAGCTCGCCGGCGCCGATCGGATTTTCCACCCCGCCGACGCCAAGATCGAACGCGACACCGTGGTCGTCGGCAGCGCCGAGGTCGACGAACCCGTCGCCGTCCGCTACGCTTGGCGCAACGCCCCCGTGGCCGGTCTCTTCAACAAGGAAGGCCTCCCCGCCGTCCCCTTCCGCACCGACACCTGGTAAACGCCGTTCCTCCCGCGCACGGCGTTTGCCTCCCGGCGCGACGCCGCGCAGGGTCGCGCGGATTTTCCACCACCTGCTTCCCTCCTCCGACTCCCGGCTCCTCGCCACCAGCTCCCCGCACCCATGAACCTCACGCCCGCGCAGCTCGCCGCCCACCTCGACTCGACCAACCTCCGCCTCGACGCGAGCGCCGCCGATATCACCGCGCTCTGCCACGAGGCCGCGAAACATCGCTTCGCCTGCGTGATGATCTACCCGACGAGCGTGCCCCTCGCGGCCGAGGTTCTCGCCGGCACGGGCATCAAGATCGGCACCGTGATCGGCTTCCCCAGCGGACGCTTTTCCACCGCCGCGAAGGCAGCCGAAATCGACGCCATGCACGCCGCCGGCGCCCACGAGGTAGACATCGTCATGAACTACGCCGCCCTCCGCGACGGCGATCTGGGCCTCGTCGACGCCGAACTCCGGACGCTCTCCCGCCGCGCCCATGACCACGGCCAGCTCGTGAAAGTCATCGTCGAGACCTGCTACCTCGACGCCGAGCAACGCCTCGCCTCGCTCCGCCTCTGCGAAGACGCGGGCGTGGAGTTCATCAAGACCTCCACCGGCTTCGGGGCCGCCGGAGCCAAGGTCGAGCACATCGCCGCCTGGGCCGCCGCCCGCCGCGGCGCGATCCGGCTCAAAGCCTCCGGCGGCATCAAGACCCTCGCCGACGCCCGCGCCCTCATCGAGGCCGGCGCCACCCGCCTCGGCACGAGCAACGCCGCCGCCATCCTCGCCGAGTTCACCGGCTCCGCCCCCGCCGCCGCGACGACCGCCGGCTACTAGCGCTTACCGCATCCCGAGCGAAAACCGTCGGCTCCGCCCGGGCCGGCGTTTTTTCTCGCCAAACTGTAACTATTCAACATACACAGTAAAACACAGCCCGACGCCGATGCCTCCCGAACGGAAAATATCGCTCCTGCTCGGCCCGATCTCCCCCGCCGCCGACGGCGCGCTTTATCAGCAGATCGTCGACCGCCTGAAGCGCGAGATCGGCGAGGGCCGCCTCGCCCCCGGCGCGCCGCTCCCCTCCTTCCGCCAGCTTGCGGAAGACCTGCTGGTCAGCGTCATCACCGTGAAACGCGCCTACGAGGAGCTGGAGCGCGAGGGCATCATCTTCCGCCGCCAGGGCCTCGGCACCTTCGTCGCCGAAAACGGCCGCGACCGCAGCCGCGAGGCCAAGCTCACCACCGCCCGCGACTTGCTGCGCGAGGCGTTTCGCGAGGCCGCCGAGGCCGGCCTCAAGCCCTCGGAAATCGCCGCCCTCGCGCAGGAAATTCTAAAGGAGAAAAAATGAACCCCACCGCCCCCGCCATCGAACTCCGCGGCGTCGTGAAACGCTACTCCGGCTTCACGCTCGGACCGCTCGACCTCACCGTGCCCCGCGGCGCGATCTACGGCCTCATCGGCCCCAACGGCGCGGGCAAGACCACCGCGATCGACCTCCTCTTCGGCCTCGGCCGCAACGACGCCGGCACGATCCGCGCGCTCGGCCTCGACCACCGCGACGACGACGTGGAGCTGAAGCGCCGCGCGGCCTACGTCAGCCCCGAGCTCAATTTCGCCGCCTGGGGCAAGGTCGGCAAAGCCGTCCGCTTCGTGCGCGGTTTCTACCCCGACTGGGACGACGCCTACTGCGCCGAGCTCATGCGCGTCTTCGGCCTCGGGGCGAACGACAAGATCGCCACGCTCTCCTTCGGCTCGCGGACCAAGCTCGCTCTCCTCCTCGCCCTCGCCCGCCGCCCCGAGCTCCTGGTGCTCGACGAGCCCACCACCGGCCTCGATCCGGTCTCTAAGCAACAGGCCTTCGGAGAACTCCTCCGCGCCGTCGAGGGCGGCGAACGCAGCGTGCTGATTTCCTCGCACGGCCTCGCCGACATCGAGCGCTTCGCCGACCACGTCGGCCTGCTCAAAGGCGGCAAACTCCTCCTCGAAGGCCGCACCGACGAGATCGTCGACCGCTACCGCCTCGCGGAGTTCTTCCTCGACGCGCCTCCGCCCGCGACCCCTCCCGCCGGCCTCGTGTTTCTCCGCCGCGCCGGCGCGCGCCACCACGCGCTGCTTGATCAACAGAGCCGCGCCGCCGAATGGCTGCAAAGCCGCGGCGCGCGCGAGCTCACGCTCACCCGCCTCACGCTCGAGGACTTGTTCGTCGCGCTGGTGAAAGACCCCTCGTCCGCACCCGCGGAGGCCGTCGCATGAACCGCGTGCTTTTCGACTATCTGCGCCGCAAGGCCTGGATCTTCGCGCTCTGCGGCGCCCTGATCCTGACCTTGACCGTGGGCCAGTCGCTGTCGAAGCCCCGCGGTGGAGAGCTCGGCCTCGCCGGCTTCGTGTATCAGTTGTCCTTTTTCATGGCCGCGCTGCCGCTCTCCCTCGAGCTCCAGCGCGGTGTGCTGCGCGTCACCTCCATCCTTCCGATTGGTTCGCGAGCACTTGGCCGCGCCTGGTGGTGGGCCGGCGTCGGGGCGCCCGCGACACTCGTCTCCGTGTTGCTCCTTTTCGGTGTGATCATCCGGTTGCTCGCGCATCCCGAAGCTGCGTTTCCCTGGGCGGATTTCGGCGTCCAAGTCCTCTCCGTCTGGCTCTGGCTCGGCTCCGCGTTCACGCTGCTCTTCCACCTCGGCACGGGCGCGGCCCTCGATTGGCGACAGCAGACCAAAAACGTTCTCATGGGCGTCGCGTGGGGATTGCTCGCCGGCGGTTGCATCGTCTTCACCCGCTGGATCGAGAAGCACGTCGGCGCGCAGGTCGTGTTTCTGACCGTCGGATTCTTTCTCACCGCCTTCGGCTGGATTCGCGCCGAGCAACTGGTGTTGAGGCGCGCAACCTTGCGGGTGACCGCTCCCGCCGCGGAAAAAGCCGCCGCCGCGCCCGCATATCCCGACTCCTTCCGCGGCTATGGCGGCGTGAGCTATCTGCTCGTTCGCACCTCGCTTCGAGCGATCGCGTTCGGGCTTCTGATGATTCTTGTCTCGCCGCTCATGATGCTGCTCGGCGGCACGAAGGACTGGCGCGCCGCGCTGCGGTCGAGCGTGGAGACGGGCGTGATGCCCTTCTGGTTTGTTCTCATGTTCGCGATCCTTCCGGTGCTGACGCAGCTACGTTTTCTACGCTCGCTGCCGATCTCCTCCGCCCGGCTCGCCCTCACGCTCCTATCCGCATTTCTCATTCCCTGTCTCGCGCTGGCCGCGATCAACGCAGGGGTCGTCGGAGCCGTGTCCGGAGCGGAAGCCGCTCAACTCGTCAGCGTGAGAAACGTGGTCATCATCTGCTCGCTTGCGCTGATCGTTCCGCTCTCGGTCTGGCGCGGTTTCGGGCGCGGCAACTACCTGCTGCTGATCATCCTGATGGTGGCACTTCAGACCATCCCTCTCGTCTTTGGCTTCGCGCTTCGTCAGCAGGTCTCCTTGTGCCTGGCTTGCGCGGGCCTCTCGCTGCCGGTGGCCCTCTTCCTCACCAAGTTCGCCCTCGAACGCGGCACCGGCGGCTATCGCAGCTCGGTGACGGCCCTCTTCCCCGCCTGGGGCGGCGCGCGCTGAAAACAGCACGTCGCTCGACGCGGGCCTTGCCTGCGGCGCGCATCGGAGAATTTTTAGACGCCTTGTCCACCGCCGCCCCCACGCCTCCGCCCGCCCCGCCCCTCGCCCCGCTTTCCTTCGCCGAGGCCGCGAACGACGACGCCCTGCTCTCGCGCTTCCTCGACGCCATGGCGGCCAAGGGCCTCGAGCTCTACGCCGAGCAGGAGGAGGCCGTGCTCGAGCTCCTCGCCGGTCGTAATGTAATCCTGAATACGCCAACCGGCTCCGGCAAATCCCTCGTCGCCGCCGCCGCCCACTTTTTCGCCCTCTCCCGCGGCAAGCGCTCCATCTACACCTGCCCGATCAAGGCGCTGGTGAACGAGAAATTTCTCTCCCTCTGCCGCGACTTCGGCCCCGAGCGCGTCGGCATGATGACCGGCGACGCCACCGTCAACGCCGACGCCCCCATCCTCTGCTGCACCGCCGAGATCCTCGCCAACCAGGCCCTCGCCCGCGGCGACGAGGCCGGCCTGTCCGTGATCATCATGGACGAGTTCCACTACTACTCCGACCAGGAGCGCGGCGTCGCGTGGCAGGTCCCGCTCGTCGCCCTCGCGCGCAGCCGCTTCCTCCTCATGTCCGCCACGCTCGGCGACACGAAGGCCATCGAGCGCGAGGTCGAACGCCGCACCGGCGTGCCCGTCGCCGTCGTCCGCAGCGACCGACGCCCCGTGCCGCTTAATTTCGAGTGGTCCGAGACCCCGCTCGCCGAGCGCGTCGAGCAACTCCTTCTCGAGCGCCGCGTCCCCGCCTACCTCGTCCACTTCACGCAGCGCGCCGCCGCCGAGACCGCGCAAAACCTCACCAGCCTCGCCATCTGCACCAAGGAGGAAAAAGCCACGCTCGCCGCCGCCCTCGAAGGCGCGCGCTTCACCAGCCCCTACGGCAAGGAGCTCAAGCGCTGGCTCCGCCACGGCATCGGCGTCCACCACGCCGGCCTCCTCCCGCGCTACCGCATCCTCGTCGAGCAGCTCGCGCAAAAGGGCCTGCTCAAGGTCATCTGCGGCACCGACACGCTCGGCGTCGGCATCAACGTCCCGCTCCGCACCGTCGTCTTCACCCAGCTCTGGAAATACGGCGGCACCAAGGCCTCCACCCTCTCCGTTCGCGACTTCCGGCAGATCGCCGGCCGCGCCGGCCGCAAGGGCTACGACGACGTCGGCCACGTCGTCGTCCAGGCCCCCGAATGGGTGATCGAGAACCTCCGTGCCGAGCAAAAAGCCGCCGCCGATCCCTCGAAGAAAAAGAAGCTCGTCAAACAAACCGCCCCCGAGGGCGCGATCGGCTGGGACAAGAAAACCCTCGAACGCCTCCAGACCGCGTCGCCCGAGCCGCTCGTGTCGCGTTTCCAGGTCGGCCACGGCATGTTGCTCCAGGTCCTCGCGCGCGACGCCGACGGCTGCCGCGAGATGCGCCGCCTGATCAACGACAGCCACGAGACCGACGCGAAGAAGAAAACCCACCGCCGCCGCGCCTGGCAGCTCTTCCGCGCCCTCCTTGAACGCGGCATCGTATCCATCGTTCCCCGACAGGCCTCCGGCCGCCGCCTCCAGGTCAACGTCGCGCTCCAGGACGATTTCTCCCTCCACCAGGCGCTCTCGATCTACCTGATCGACACCCTGCAAAAGCTCGACCGCGAGTCGCCCGACTACGCGCTCGACGTGCTCACGCTCTGCGAATCCATCGTCGAGGACCCCGAACAGATCCTCCGCGCCCAGGTCAGCCGCGCCAAGGGCGACGAGATCAACCGCCTCAAGGCCGAGGGCGTCCCCTACGAGGAACGCATGGAGAAGGTCGAAAACATCGAGCACCCGAAGCCGCTCCGCGAGTTCCTCTACGACACCTTCAACGCCTTCGCCGCCGCGCACCCGTGGGTCGGCAACGAGAACGTCCGCCCCAAGAGCATCGCCCGCGAGATGCACGAGCGCTTCCTGAGCTTCGCCGACTACATCCGCGACTACGGTCTCGAACGCGCCGAGGGCCTGCTCCTCCGCCACCTCATGCAGGTCTGGAAGGTGCTCGCGCAGACCGTTCCGCAATCGGCCAAAACCGAGCCCGTCCTCGAACTCGAGGCGCACCTCGAGGAACTGGTCCGCGGCATCGACAGCAGCCTGATCGACGAGTGGGAGCGCCTCCAGGCCGGCGACCTCACCGCCACGCCCGCCGCCGAGACGGCCGGCACCGACGCCGGCGCGAAAAAATTCGGCTCCGGCCCGCGCGAACTCACCCGCGACCCCGCCGCCCTCCGCCGCGCCGCGCGCATCGCGATCCACCTTTTCCTTCAAGACGCCGCCGCCCGCGATTGGGATGCCGCCGCGCTGCGCGTCCTCCCCGACGCCTCGCCCGACGAAGGCGTCGCCGCCGAGGCCAAGCGCCTCGAAAAACTCTTCGCCGCCCACGCCGACGCGCGCGATCGCTTCCGTCTCGATCCCGCCGGCCGCGCCGCCGAGCACACCCACTTCGACGAAGCCGAACCCGCCGCCGCCGAATGGCGCATCGCGCAGGTTCTCATCGATCCGGCCGACGCCAACGACTGGGAAGCCCGCTTCGTGCTCGATCTCCCCGCCACGCGCTCCGCCGGGCGCGTCGTGCTGCGGCTCGAGACGATCGCCGAGGTCGGCGCCTGAGGCGCGCCTTTCCCCTACCCTCGCGTCATCACCGACGCCGGGTTTCCACGCTCGTCGCGGGGCGATAGTCTGTTAGCTCCGTAAGCGCCCCGCGGCGCGCCTGCCGCGCGCCAGTCCCACCCCGCCCGCCGCCATGATACCCGTTAAACCCGTCATCCGCGTCACCGTCTGGAGCGAATATCGTCACGAAAAACACAACCCCAAGGTCGCCCGCATCTATCCGCAGGGCATGCACCAGACGATCGCCGACGCCCTCGCCAAGCTCGGCGGGACCGATTTCGCGATCCGCACCGCCACGTTGGACGAACCGGAGCACGGCCTGAGCGACGCGGTGCTCGATCAGACCGATGTCCTCACTTGGTGGGGCCACATGGCGCACGGTGAGGTTTCCGACGCCGTCGTGGCCAAAGTCCGCCGCCGCGTGCTCGAGGGCATGGGCCTCATCGTCCTCCACAGCGGCCACTACTCGAAGCTATTCAAGGCCCTCATGGGCGACACCTGCTCGCTCACGTGGCGCGAGGCCACCGACAAGGAGCGCCTCTGGGTCGTCTGTCCCTCCCACCCCATCGCCCAAGGCCTGCCGCCTTATATCGAGCTCCCCGCTGAGGAGATGTATGGCGAACCCTTTGGCATACCGACGCCGGACGAGTTGATCTTCATCAGCTGGTTCACCGGCGGAGAGGTTTTCCGCTCCGGCGCGACCTGGCGCCGCGGCAACGGGAAAATCTTCTACTTCCGCCCCGGACACGAGACCTACCCCACCTACCATGACGCCCGGGTGCAGCAGGTGATAGCCAACGGCGTCCGCTGGGCCTACTCCGGACTGCGCATCCCGGACCAGGCCCCCAACATGAAGCCGCTCGAACCGCTCCCACCCGACCCCGAGGCCGCCGAACGTTCCACCGAAGGCCATAAATAAGGGTTAGGCTGCGACCCCGCCCCGCCCCCGCCGCGCCTCACCAAGCCCCCCCGGACTTCCCGCTTCCTTTCGATCCCCCTCGTTCATGCCCGCCCCTTCGCCGAAATCCGCCCGCGCCAAGAAGCCCCGCCCCGTCCGCGTCGCCATTCTCGGCACCGGCGGCATGGCCAACCGCCACGCCGAGCTCTACAAGCAGATCCCCGGCGTCGAGCTGGTCGCCGGTTGCGACGTCAACGCCACCCGCGTCGCGGAGTTCGCCGCCAAGCACGGCATCCCGGCATCCGGTATCTTCACCGACTTCGACACCCTCCTGAGGGCCTGCCCGGTCGACGCCGTCTCCAACGTCACCCCCGACGCCTTTCACGCCCCCCTCTCTATCAAGGCGCTCAAGGCCGGCAAACACATCCTTTGCGAAAAACCGCTCGGCCTCGACCACGCCGAGACCCGCCGCATGCTCCTCGCCGCCCGCCGCGCCGGCAAGGTGGCGATGGTCAACTTCTCCTACCGCGACTGGCCGGCCATCCAGGCGATCGCCACCCGGGTCCATGCCGGCGAGATCGGCGAACTCCGCCACGTCGAGGCCAGTTACCTCCAGACCTGGCTCAGTTCCCCGATCTGGGGAGAATGGTCCACCACCCCGGCCTGGCTCTGGCGTCTTTCGACCAAACACGGATCCAAAGGCGTGCTCGGCGACGTCGGCGTCCACATCGTCGACTTCGCCACCTACCCCGCCGGCCCGATCAAAAGGGTTCACGCCCGCCTCAAAGCCTTTCCCAAGGCCCCCAAAAACCGCATCGGCGACTACGTTCTCGACGCCAACGACAGCGCCCTCCTCCAAGTCGAATTCGCCAACGGCGCCCTGGGCGTCATCCACGCCACGCGCTGGGCCACCGGCCACGCCAACCGGGTCGCCTTGAAACTTCACGGCACCCAAGGCGCCTTCGCCTTCGACTCCGATCTCGGCACCGACACCTACCGCGCCTGCCTCGGCCCCGACGTCGCCACCGCCGGCTGGCAGGACCAGAAGGCCGCGCCCACGCCAAACAACCTCGCCCGCTTTATCCGCGCCATCCGCAGCGGCGAACCGGAGCAACCCGACTTCGCCCGCGGCCATGAAATCCAACGCGTGCTCGACGCCTGCGTCGAATCCGACGCGACCGGGCAAACGATCCGGCTCTAGGAGCTGTCCATCTGCGGCCATCGGCCACTCCATCGACCCCCGCCGCCGCGACTCCCAAGCCACGCCCCACGCCGGTTTGGCGGGACTGGCGCAGGGAAGGCCAAAACCCGGCTCCGACCGGCCTTTTTGCGGGTCTCCGCCGCCTTTTTCGGGCGAAACGAGGAGGAACGAAAATCGCGAAGACGGCCAAACAGCAGAAAGTGGTTAAGGCGAAAATCGCGTTTTTTTACGCGATTTCGGGGCATTTTTTCGGGATTTTGCCCGATTTTTCGTGAAATCGGGGCAAAAATTGGGGTTTGCCTTCCCATCCGGCCCAATCATTGAACGCAGCTCAACCCGACACGGTCTAAACCCCCGTTCGTCGCTTATTCACCACAACCCAGGCCCTCCCTTGGACCTCAAACAAATCAAGCAACTCATCGATCTGATGCAGCGTTCCGACCTGACCGAATTCGCGGTCGAGGAGGAAGGCTTCAAGATCAAGATCGCCCGCGCTTCCAGCGCCGGCGCCGCTCCCGTCGTGGTGGCCGCGCCTGTTGCCGCCATTCCCGCCGTCGCTTCCGCGCCGGCCCCGGCCGCCGCCTCCGCGGCGCCCTCCGCCCCCGCCTCGGCTCCCGCGGCCGCCCCGGCCGGCGACGAAGCCGGCGTGGTCTACGTGAAGAGCCCGATGGTCGGCACCTTCTACAAGGCCGCCTCCCCGGAGTCGAAGGCCTTCGCCGAAGTCGGCACCAAGATCACCGAGACCAGCGTGGTCTGCATCATCGAGGCCATGAAGATCATGAACGAGATCCAGTCCGAGGTGAAAGGCACCGTCGTCGAGGTCCTCGTCGAGAACGGCCAGCCCGTCGAATACGGCCAGAAGCTATTCAAAGTTAAACAAGGCTAAGCCCTGCCCGGCCTAAACCGCTAAAGTTCGCTAAATTACGCTAAAGCCGATCCTCGGCCAATCCGTTTCCAGCGGTTTGATTTAGCGATCTTTAGCGGGCTTTAGCGGTTCATCATTTCCGACCCTCTTTCCTCCCGTGATCCAAAAGGTCCTCATCGCCAACCGCGGCGAAATCGCCCTCCGCATCGTCCGCGCCTGTCGCGAGCTCGGCATCAAAACCCTCGCCGTCTACTCCGAGGCCGACGCCCAGTCGCTCCACGTCCAGCTCGCCGATGAGGCCATTTGCATCGGCGGCCCCAAGGGCGCCGACTCCTACCTCCGCGCCGACCGCATCATCGCCGCCGCCGAGATCGCCGACGTCGACGCCATCCACCCCGGCTACGGCTTCCTCTCCGAAAACGCCAAGTTCGCCGCCCAGTGCGAGGCCTGTAACATCAAGTTCATCGGCCCCAAGTCGAAGTCCATCGAGATGATGGGCGACAAGGCCGTCGCCAAGGACACCGTCAAGAAGGCCAAGGTCCCCACCGTCCCCGGCTCGGACGGCCCCGTCACCACCGAGTCCGAGGCGATCAAGATCGCCCGCAAGATCGGCTATCCCGTCATCATCAAGGCCGTCGCCGGCGGCGGCGGTCGCGGCATGCGCATCGCGCACAACGACGTCTCCCTCGCCAAGGAATACAACGTCGCCAAGAACGAGGCCGAAAAGGCCTTCGGCAACGGCTCGGTTTATCTCGAAAAATACATCGAGAAACCCCGCCACATCGAGTTCCAGATCCTCGCCGACTCGCACGGCAAGACCCTCCACCTCGGCGAGCGAGACTGCTCCGTGCAGCGCCGCCACCAGAAGCTGATCGAGGAGTCCCCCTCCCCCTTCCTCACTCCCGGCCTCCGCAAGGAAATGGGCAAGGCCGCCATTCGTGCCGCCGAGGCCGCCGAATACGAGAACGCCGGCACGATCGAGTTCCTCGTCGATGCGAAGGGCAACTACTACTTCATCGAGATGAACACCCGCATCCAGGTGGAACATCCCGTCACCGAAGAAGTTACCGGCATCGACCTGATCAAGCAGCAGATCCTCGTCGCCAACGGCGAGAAGCTCGCGATGGACCAGGGCGACATCACCTTCACCAAGCACGCCATCGAGTGCCGTATCAACGCCGAGGACCCCGCGCGCAACTTCGCGCCCAGCCCCGGCACCATCGGCCTCTACTACGCCCCCGGCGGCCACGGAGTCCGCGTCGACTCGCACGCCTACTCGGGCTACCAGATCCCGCCCTACTACGATTCCATGATCGGCAAGCTGATCTGCTACGGCTCGACCCGTAAGATCGCCCTTGAGCGCAGCTACCGCGCCCTCAGCGAATACCTCATCCGCGGCATCAAGACCACCATCCCGCTCCAAAAGGCGATCATGAGCGACCCGACCTTCATGGAAGGCAAGGCGACCACCGCCTACATGGAAGAGTTCTTCGCCCGCACCCCGACCGACTTGTTCATCCAGTAAACGCGTCGGGCAAATCCGAGCGTTCCCCTTTCAAGCCCGCCGCATTTCCCGCGGCGGGTTTTTTCGTGTCTATTCGGACGCGGCCCCGCCGTAAGGACCCCGCCTGCGGCGCTTGTAGTGCATGCTGCTCTCGGCCAGCGCGCGCCGCAGATACGACGCGTCCGGCAACTGCGGACCGATCAACTGGCAGGCATCCAACCCATAGGCCGCGGCGGCTCGCTCGACGGTCTCCAGCCAGATCTGCTTTTTCCGCCCCGACTCTAACACTTGATAAAACCGCAAGCTGAGATCCATCAGATCGGCGGCCTCCTCCTGAGTCAGCCCATGCCGTAATCGCAACGCCCGCAGGCGGTCGGCGATTAACGGTATCAAAGACATACGCCATGATCTTGGCGTATTTTCATTGACTTTTTACGTCACGATCTATGCGCCTTTAGACTTCCGCCGACGCGCCTCGTTGCCGTCAAAAACGCCTAAATCGTCCTTAAAAAACTTCGGGACGAACCCTTCCCCTACCCCCGCCCTCATGCGCTCAACTCCCCGTCTCTTCGGTTTAGAAATCCGGCTTTGGTGCCGGATTGTTTCGCTCGTCCTCCTGCAGTTCATCGTCCGTCCCGCCTACGCGGTGACTCCGCAAGTGGCCGCCGGCAGTCAACATAGTCTTTTGCTCAAGGCTGACGGCACCGTCTGGGCGTTTGGAAATAACTTCTACGGGCAACTAGGCGACGGTTCGAATATCGACCGATCCACGCCGGTTAAAATATTTGAGAACGCACAAGCCATATCCGCGGGTGGGCAGCATAGCCTTATTCTGAAGAACGACGGCACCGCATGGTCATTTGGTGCCAATATGGTTGGCCAACTCGGCCCTGGGGCCGATAGCGCCAGCAATACCCCCGTCCAAGTGATGACAAACGTGAAAGCTGTTTCGGCGGGCTACTACCACAGTGTCTTCCTTAAAAACGATGGGACAGCTTGGACTTGCGGGAGTAATAAC
>CAYTLL010000010.1:21024-93277 GCA_964438755.1 uncultured Akkermansia sp.
AGATTCAACCGCTTGGACATTCGGCACCAACTCATACGGCCAGCTTGGCCACGACAACTCGCAAACCGCCACCCAGGTTTTGACGGATGTGGCCGATGTTTCAGCAGGGACGAGCCATAGCCTTTTCCTTAAAAACGACGGATCAGCTTGGGGGTGCGGATCAAATTATTCGGGCCAATTGGGCATCGTGACCAGTGGCTCCACCCAACCGCAAGTGACGAAGTTGTTAGACGAGATATCCACCCTTTCCGCTGGCGGATATCCCTCTCCCCAAGGGACCAATCATAGTTTATTCATAAAAACCGACGCGACCGTTTGGGGATGCGGAACAAATGGGAATGGCCAGTTGGGCCAGCAAAATATTAGCGCCTTATATTTAACCCCGACATTTATTGAAAGCGCCGCATCCACCCCGTCGATTTCATATCAAACAGGCAATCAATTCATCGTGGTGGGCGCCGAACTGAGCCTTTCGGTCACCGCTGACGGATTCCCTGCGCCAACCTATCAATGGCGCAAAAATGGCGTGGATGTATCTGGCGCCACGGCATCCGTTTTCGTGGTTCCGTCGGCGTCTCTTGCCGACGCGGGAAGCTACACCTGCGTGGCTACGAATTCGGCAGGTTCCGTGACTTCTTCCGCGATATCCGTGACCGTATATCCGGAAACAAACCTGACCATCCGCACCCAGCCCCTTTCGCAAGCCATCAAAATCAGCAATGGCGTCACCTTCAGCGTGCTAGCCACCAGCCTTGAGCAGATCGGCTATCAATGGCGCAAAAACGGCGTGGCGATTTCGGGTGCCACTTCCGCCACCTACACCATAACTGCGGTGTCCAGCGCAGATGCGGGGAACTACACGTGTATCGTGAGCGATCTCGATGAGCTGATCTTGACCACAGCCGCCACGCTCACGGTTCAGATCCCTCCCGCCATCACCGCCCAGCCCACATCGTTGACCGTTACGCAAAACGCCTCCGCCTCCTTCAGCGTTACCGTTACAGGCACCCCTGCACCGACGTATCAGTGGCAGCTCAACGGCACCGCGATCTCCGGTGCCACCTCCGCAACCTATGCGATCGCTTCTGCGCAGGCCTCCAGCGCCGGCAGCTATACCTGCGTCGTTACCAATCCCGCCGGCTCCGTCACCTCCGATGCCGCTACCCTGACGGTCCAGATTCCCCCGGCTATCACCGCCCAGCCGGCGTCTCTGACCGTTAACCAAAACGCCTCCGCTTCTTTCAGCGTCACCGCCACGGGCAACCCCGCACCCACCTATCAGTGGCGCTTGAATAGCACTCCGATCTCCGGCGCCACCTCCGCCACCTATAGCATCGCTTCCGCGCAAGCCTCCAACGCGGGCAGCTATACTTGTGTCGTCACCAACGCCGCCGGCTCCGTGACCTCCAACGCCGCCACCCTGACGGTCCAGATCGCCCCTGCCATCACCGCCCAGCCGACATCGTTGACCGTTACGCAAAACGCCTCCGCCTCCTTCAGCGTTACCGCGACTGGAACACCCGCACCCACCTATCAGTGGCGCTTGAATAGCACTCCGATCTCCGGCGCCACCTCCGCCACCTATAGCATCGCTTCCGCGCAAGCCTCCAACGCGGGCAGCTATACTTGTGTCGTCACCAACGCCGCCGGCTCCGTGACCTCCAATGCCGCCACCCTGACGGTCCAGATTCCCCCGGCTATCACCGCCCAGCCGGCATCGCTGACCGTTAACCAAAACGGCTCCGCTTCTTTCAGCATCACTGCCACCGGCAACCCCGCACCCACCTATCAATGGCGCCGCAACGGCACTGTGATCTCCGGCGCCACATCATCCACCTATACCATCGCTTCTGCGCAATCCGCCAACGCGGGCAGCTATACTTGTGTCGTCACCAACGCCGCCGGCTCCGCCACGTCCGATGCCGCGACCCTGACAGTCCAGATCGCCCCTGCCATCACTGCCCAGCCGACATCGCTGACCGTTGCCCAGAACGCCTCGGCCTCTTTCAGTGTTACCGCGACCGGAACACCAGCCCCGACCTATCAGTGGCGCTTGAATGGCACTCCGATCTCCGGCGCCACCTCCGCCACCTATACCGTCGATTCGGCACAGTCTTCCAACGCGGGCAGCTATACCTGCGTCGTCACCAATCCCGCCGGCTCCGTGACCTCCAACGCCGCCACGTTAACGGTGAATTTGCCTCCGGTCATCACTGTCGCCCCCGCCGGAGCCGTGCTCTCACCTGGTGAAAATTACATCCTGTCCGCAACGGTCACGAGCTCCACGTCCATCACCTACCAGTGGCAGCTTAACGGCCAATCCATCCAGGGGGCAACCGCCGCATCGTATTCCATCGTGGGAGCAAACTTTACGAGTGAGGGAGCCTATACGTTACGCGCGACCAATGCTGGCGGCACTACAACCAGCTTGCCCGCCCTTATTCAGGTGGCCGTTAGCGTCAATTCTCTGGATTCTGACGGAGACGGCTTCTCGGACTCTTTGGAGCGTTACCTTTCGGTTTTGGGTTTTGATCCCGCAGTCGGTTCAAGCGCCCTGATAAATCGCCTCAAGACTGTGATCACCCAGATCGGTCCCTACTATACGGCGGATCAAATGCGTGCGCTGGCGCTCGGCAACCCGGTGATCCAACGGTCGGCGAATGGAAATTTCCTATTGGATATCACGCTCCAAGAATCCCTCGATCTCAACACTTGGACCAATCGCACCCTGTCCGCACCGATGCTAAGCTATCCAACGGGCAAATTACGGGTCGAGCTGCCTCCGTCGGAGGCGTCCACCCAGTTTTATCGGATACAAGGCCAATCCGCGCCCTGACCTCTCCCCCACCCCCGCCCGCCGCGTTTCCCGCGGCGGGTTTTTTATTGGCCGCCTTCCTTCGCGAACCGGGCCCGGCGGCCGGACGCATGACGTAAAATCCGCCCCTGCGCCCTATCTCTAGCCCTATCCTCCGACCCTAACGCTTTCCGATTGCGGCAAGACCAGGCCTCCGCAGCCCTCGCGCCTTCCGGCCTTCCCCGCAGCCTTCTTGCGGAATGGCCGGCCCACCCGCCCTCCCCATGCTTCCACGTTTCTTCTTTCCGCGCCCGTTCATCGCACCCTGCGCCTTCGCGCTCCTGACCTTCACCGCCTCCGCCTCGGCCCAAAGCACCGTGGCGCATTGGAACTTCGACGCGGGTTCCGCCGCGACCACCTTCGCCGCCAATCCCGCCGCGGATCTCTCCGGCAACGATCGCGCCCTCCACGGCTACGACGACATCGTCGGCCCCTCCTATTCCGGCGACACCCTCACCGGCTCCGGTCTTTGCGCCCGCTTTTACGCGCCGCAGGACGGCTACACCACCGACCCCGTCTTGAACGCCTGGTCGCCCAAGGCATGGACCATAGAGGTCTCGGTCCGTCTCGATAGTATCGACGGCTGGAACACGATCATCGGCCGCGACGGCAGCAGCTTCCCCGGCGTGCCCAAGTCCGATTTCTACTTCCAAAACGACGGCGAAGGCGACCGCTTCCGCCTCGATTTCGCCACGGCCGACGGCTCGCGTTACCAGATCGAGTCTCCCTTCGCCGCGCGCGCCGGCACCTGGTATCACGTCGCCCTCGTCGGCGACGGGAAGACCGTCTCGATGTATATCGACCAAAACGACGGCAAGGGCTACGCCCTCGCCGCCGCGACCGCGCTCTCCACCCGTCCCGGCGCGAACAACGCCCTCGCCACCCAAGGCGGCCTCTGGACCTTCGGCCGCGGCTGGTATGACGGCCGCTTCGTCGACCAGATTCAGGGCTGCCTCGACGACATCCGTTTCACCGAGGGCGCGCTGCCTCCCTCGCGTTTCCTGCACGCGCCCGTCCAGGCGGTCGCGACCGCCCCCGCCGCCCCCGCCGCTACCGCCGCCCCGGTCGCGCCGGTCGTCTCCGCCTCGTCCGTTAGCCACGCCGCGGAGCCCGCCCAAATCGCCGCCCCCGCTCCCGCCGCGGCCATCCCCGAGTTGCAGGCGGCCCGCAGTGGTCGCGCGGTGATGTTGAACTGGACGATTCCCACCCAGTCGCTGCGCCGTCTCGTGATTTACCGCAACGACAAGGCCTCCTCCGAGGGTCGGACCGAAGTCGCCTTGCTGCGCTCGCCCTCGCAGGTGAAAGGCTTCGTCGATCAACTCCCGAAGGCGGACGGCGTCTATTGGTATTGGCTCGGCGCGATCGGCCGCGACGGCAAGGAGACGGTCTTCGGTCCGTTGCTCTGCGCCCCCGGCCTGGCCGGCGCCCGCTGAGTCTCGCATCGCCCGCTCCGGTTGACGCTCCGCGCTCCCGTTCACCGATGGTGAAACCGGGGCCGGACGCACGCCGCGCCGCGATTGAGGTTTGCCGTCCGCGCAAGGGCTTGTTGCCTAGGATTATCATGACGCCGTCCGACAACCCGACGCCCACGACCCGCTACGACGACCAACCGACCCTCGGCGACATCAAGATCAACCACAACGTCGTCGCCGGCATCGTCCGCCTCGCCGCCCTTCGCGTGCCCGGCGTCGCGGGTGTCGGCGGCGGCATCGTCGACGGCATCAGCGAACTCTTCGCCAAGCGGCGCGAAGCCGACCACCGCGGCGTAAAAGTCACCGAGGACGCGGAGGACAACTACTACATCGAGATCCGCCTCGTCGTCATCTTCGGCGCCGAGATCGGCAAGACCGCCTACGAGGTCCAGGTCGCCGTCGCCAGGCAGGTCGCAGCCATGACCGGCAAACCCGTGCGCAAGGTCGACGTCATCATCGAGGGCGTCCGCCTCCCCGCCGGCCAGACGGAGCAAGGCCGCGACGACGACGAGGCCTGGCCCGAGATTCCGGCGACCGATTGAATCCCGTCGTCCCCATGAGCGCCCTTCTCGCCACCTTGGTGGAAGCCGCCGAGCCTGCGTCGGCCCCGGCATCCTCCGTCTCCCCCGACTTCGCCACGTGGATGGAAGTCCTCTGGGCCGACGCTCCGCGCGAAATCGGACTCCTCTGGCTCGCGCTCGCCCTCTGGGTGCTGCTCGTGCTCGCCCGACCGGCCGCCAGCCTGGTCCTTCGCCGATCCGAGGGCGGCAGCCTCGCCATCTCCCGACACGCGCTGCACCGGCTCCTCGAAGCCTGCGCCGAACAGCTCAAGGGCGTCGCCCACGCCCGGGCCCACGTGCGCAAACGCGGAGGCAAATTCCACACCACGCTTCACCTCAAGGTGCGCCCCTACGCCAAGCTCGACGCCATCCAAGGCTACCTCGAGCAGGAGATCGGCGACATCTACCGCCAGAACCTCGGCCTGCCCGGGGCCGCCGGTCGGGTCGAGGTGAAGGTCGTCGGCGTGGTGCCGGAGCAAAAAAGCTTCTGACGCGGCGCCGTCTCCCGGCGCGGTCTTTACACTTCTGCCTTTATTCCCGCGCGGTCCGCCCCATACCTCGACCCCATGCAGACGATCGGCGAACGCCTCGAAGAAGCCCGCAAACGGAAGGGTATTTCCATCCGTGAAGCCGCCGAAGCCACCAAGATCCGCGGCGACTACCTGCACAAGTTCGAGAGCAACCAGTTCGACATCAAGCTGCCCGACATCTACATCCGCGGCTTCCTTCGCATCTACGCCAGCTTCCTGAAATTGCCGCCGGAAAAGATCAACGCCGACTACCTCGCCCTCGGGCTCGGCGAAGGCGGCCGCCCCGCCGGACGCGGACTCAACCGCGAGATCTACGGCAAGATGGAGATCAGCCACGCCTCCGGCGGCGGCGCCGCCTCCGCGAAAAAGGGCGGCTCCGTCGGCACCGCTCCCTCCTCCGCCGCCGCGGCGCTTACCCCCGAGGCGGACGCGCCCGTCGCCTCCCCGCAACGCGCCCCTTTCCAGCCGCGCATGCCGCTCGGCGGCCTTGATCGCGCCCTTCTCTCCAAAAACGGCCTTTGGCTCGGCGTCGGCGCCGTCGCGCTCCTCGTCCTCGTCATCTGGGGCGTCGTGGCGCTCCTCGGCGGACGCTCCGAGACGACGCGCCCGGAGGCTCCCGTCGCCGTCGTCGCGGAGCGCGTCTACATCGTCGCGCTTCGCCCCGTGCAAATCACCGCCGTCAAAGGCAAGGCCGACGGCCGCGACCTCGCCTCCGGCCCCCTCCCCGCTTCCCTCGCCACCGGCGAACGCTACGCCCTGCCCAATGTCGGCATGCTGGTGTCCGTGACCTCGCGCGACGGCGTGCAGATCGAGTTCAAGGGCGGCCGCTACGCCGCCAGCGGCGCCGGTCCCGGCACGCTCGACCTCGACTTCAGCGCCCAGCGCTGACGCCGCCCGGATCTCCGCGGCGCCGGCGGGCAAACACGGGCGCTCGCGACCCCCGGCTCAGCCGCACAACGGGCGCTCGCGCGCGATCCACTCCGTGATCGGCCGCCCGCCCGTCACGTGCTCCCGCACGATCCGGTCCACCCGTTCCGGCGTCGCCCCGCCATACCACGCGCCCTCGGGATAGACCACCAGCCACGGGCCGCCCGCGCACACCCGCAGGCAGTCCGCCTTCGTGCGCAGGGCCGGCGCACGCGACGCCTTGCACGCCGCCTTCAGCGCCTCCCACGAGGCCATCCCCTGCTCGCGCGTGCAGCACTCCGGGCCGGTGCACAAAAACGCGTGCCGACGCGCCTCTTCCAGGCCCATCTTGGCGAAACCCGCCGCGACTGTTTTTTCCGTTTCCGGATCCACGTCCCGATCTTGCCCGGATCGTCCGCCGAGGCCAACCCTTTCCCGCGTGACGCCCCGCCACGCCCCGGTCCGCCGCCTCCTCGTCGCGCTCGCCCTCCTGCTCGCCGCGCCGGCCGGGCCCGCCGCCGCGGAGGAGGAACAGGCCCACGGCCTCGTTTTCGAGCACTGGATCTGCGACACGTTTTTCGCCGGGTATCGACCAAACGACTACACGCAGAAGTGGGACGTCCCGGGCGCCGTCAACCATCTGCCCGACCCCGCGCTCGCCGGCCTGCCCGTCAACCCCAAGGCCGCCCGCCTCCGCTCGCCGGTCGGCCTCGGCGACGCGCTTCGCCAGCACGACGTCGACGAGCCCTTCATCCTGGTCGTCGGCTACTGGACGCAGACCTCGCCCGGGGAAAAACGCTTCGTGAAAATCCTCGCGCCCCGCGTGGAGCCGTCGACCTGGCGCTCCCTCTGGGGCCCGGTGACGCGCGCCGACCTCGAGCGTCTCGACGCGCTCGTCAAGGACCGCTCCCTCCCTCCCGCCGAGGCCGCCCGCCTCGCGCGGGACATGAAGTCGAGCCCCCCGTTTTCGGAGGCGATCTTCGTCCTGAACCCGAAGATCGACGCCAAGGGCCAGCGCCGGCTCCAGTGCAGCCTGCGCTACGAGGACGTGCTCGCGCGGCTCGCGCCCGGCGTGCCGCCGGAGCCGGAAGAGACGCCCGTCCTCTGGGGGACGCCCCTTCCCGACGTGATCGCGTCGCCGCCGCGGAAGGGCCGGACCGCGCATCCTGTAGTGGTCAAATAGATACGCCTGCGCCCGCCGCCCGGGCCCCGCGCGACACGCGCAGCTCCAGGCGCCCGCCCCGCTTGCGCAACGCGAGCCGGGCGCCGAAGGTCTCCCCCAGCCGCTCCGCGGTCAGCGTCCGCCCGCGCGGCCCCGCCGCCACGACCCCGCCCCGGCGCAGCAGCAGCGCGTGCGAAAAGGCCGGCGTGATCTCCTCGACGTGGTGCGTGACCAGCACCAGCCGCGGCCCGCGCGGCTCCCGCGCGATCGTCTCCATGCGCCCGAGAAAGGCTTCCCGCGCCACCGGATCCATGCCCGCGCAAGGCTCGTCGAGGATGAGGAGACGCGGCCGCGCCATCAGCGCCCGGGCGATCAGGACGCGCTGCCGCTCGCCCTGCGAAAGCACGCCCCAGGGCCGCCCCGCCAGATGCAGGGCCCCCGCGCGTCGAAGATGCCGCCGCGCCTGCCGCGCCTCGGCCGGCGTGGGCTCCGCCCAAAGATCGAGCTGCGCCGTGCGCCCGCTCACCACGGTGTCCAAAGCCGGCTCATGATCGGGAACCGAAGCCTGCAACGCGCTCGAAACGAGCCCGACGTGGCAGCGCAGCTCACGCCAATCATAGGCGCCATACTCGCGGCCCAGCACGCGGATCGATCCTTCCGAAGGCGTCAGATAGCCCAGCAACACCTTGAGCAAGGAGGTCTTCCCGCAGCCGTTGGCGCCGAGGATCACCCAGTGCTCGCCGCGCCGCACGGACCAATCGACGCCGGAGAGCACCGTCGTCTCGCCGCGTTGCACCCGCAGTCCGTCCACCCGCAACACCTCGTCGCGCATGCGCGTAGTTTTCATGCGGCGCGAAGCTGCCCCGTCCCGCCTCCGCGTCAACGCCCGCTCCGGCATGGGTGTTTTTGCGTTATTAACCGCATCGTCACCGCGCAACCCGCGCCCTTGGCTTGGCGTCTCCGTTTCCAAGCCTAGCCTGCCGCCCATGTCCCCACGCCTTTTCCGACGCGCCGCCTTGTCGGCCGCTATAGCGCTCGCCGCCGCCGCGCCCGGCCTCGCCCGACCCTTTTCCGTCGTCGCCTACAACGTGGAGAATCTCCACGACGTCGACGACGTCGCCATCTACGAGGACTACCAGCCCGCCACCTGGACGCCCGAGCACCTGCGCGTGAAGCTCGCCAACACCGTCGCGGTCCTCGCCAAGGTGAACAAGGGCGCCGGCCCCGACATCGTCGCGTTCAACGAAATCGAGCTCGATCAAACCCCCGCCTCCACGATCAAGGACGGCGACTACGACGCCTGGCTCGCCTCCGTCGCCGACACCACCGCGGCCGCGATGCTGGCGAAAACCCCGCTCCCGCCCGGGCTCGCCGGCCTGCCCGCCGAGGCCTGGCTGCTCAAGGCCTGCGTCGACGCCGGTCTCGTCGGCTACCACGTCGCGGTCACCGACGAACGTCCTTCGAAACACGAGGACGGCCGCGGCGCCGCCGTGCGCAACGTCCTCTTCTCCCGCTTCCCCGTCACCGCGGTGAAGACGCATCCCCTCGGCTCCGCGCGCGGCATCCTCGAGGCGACGTTGGACGTCGACGGCTCGCCGCTCACCGTCTTCGTCAACCACTGGAAGTCCGGCGCCGGCGACGTCGCCACCGAGGAGGCGCGCCGCGACAACGCCAAGGTGCTCCGCGCCCGTCTCGACGAAATCCTCAAGGCCGACCCCAACGCCGACCTGATCATCGCCGGCGACCTGAATTCCCACTACAACCAGAAGCAGCGCTACCGTCAGATGCGCACCACCGGGATCAACGACGTGCTCGGCTCGCAGGGCAACGAACTCGCCCTGCGCGGCAAGGACCGCGACCTCTACAATCTCTGGTTCGAGCTGCCTTCCGACCAGCGCGGCTCCGACACCTACCAAGGCGAGTGGGGCACGCTCATGAACCTCATCGTTTCGCGCGGTCTCTACGATCAGAACGGCGTGCAATACGAGGACGGCTCCTTCGCCGTCATGAAATTCACCGGCCTCAACGCCAACGGCCTCGGCCTCCCGAACCGCTGGTCCCGCGGCAAGACGCCCGGCGGCTTCTCGGACCATTTTCCCGTCTACGCCCGCTTCCGCACCGTCGAGACGCACGACAAGGACAAGTGGATGCCGCTCGTCCGCCCCAGCGAGACCGACATCGGCCCCGCGGCCGCCGTTCACGTCGACAATTCCCCCGTCGATCTCTTCGCCAACGCGGTCAAATACGCCGACCTGCCCGCCGGATCCGACATCCGCGACGGCTCCTACACCGGCCGTATCTTTCTCGTCGAGGCGCCCTGCTACGTGAACGAGAAGGGATTCGTGAAGGTGCGTCTCGGCGACCAGGAATTCGACGTCTACAGCCATCAGAAGGAGCTGCGCGACGAAATGCGCGAAAAAGCCCGGGCCAAGGAACTGAAACGCTTCTACGGCGAACTGGGCCAATACCGCGGCAACTGGCAGTTCGTCCTGCACGGCAAGGAGTGGCTGCGCTGAGTCGCCTCCGCTCGTTGGCTTCTCCGCGGCAGGCGCGCCCCGTCCGACAGGGGCGCGAACGCGTTTAGCCGGAATCATGCGGTGGGAGCGGGCGAAGTGCCGCCTCGGTGCGGGCCTTTAAGGGAAGTCCCTCGGGGGGGACGCTGCGTGCATCCCCCTATGTATATTTCTGCTAGGCCCTACACCCTACCGGTTCTTGCCTTTGCCCGCTTCCAAATTCACGGTGCTTTAATCATGAGCCAGATAGCCCAGGCCTTGGCCAAAGCCAAAGAGCGCACCGGCCAGACAAACGCACCCTTTCTCTCTTCGGGGGCGTCCGCCTCCCCCGTCGGCCAAGGTCGTTCGATCACATCCCAATCGGCGCTCCGTCAGGCCAGGAATCGCCAGCGTCTCTGGCTGATCGTGGGCTTGGTCGCCCTGCCGCTCACCGGTTTCGTGGTGTGGACCCAAGTGCGCGGCTTGGCGGCCCCATCCGCCGCTTCTTCCTCGTCGCTCGCCGCGCCAGCCGGAACGCATCCGCAGTCGGAAGCGTCGTCGAATTCGTCCGAAACGACCAGCCCGCCCAAGGTCGCGGCTCCGCGCCCCGAGCTCGTGCAGGCCGTGGCCAATCTCGCGATCAGCGCGGTGACGCCGGGCGATCCGGCGAAAATCGTGTTGGGAGGCCGCGTGATCCGCGCCGGGCAAACCATCGACGGCGGGCTGACTTTTGCGGGCATCGCCGACGGCCAGCTGCACTTCACCGACGCGGCGGGCGCGCTCTACACGCGCCGTTACTGAACGCGTGTCCGCGCCACGTCTTCCGCGGCGCGCCGCCCCTTCGTGCTATTCGTAGCGCGCCGGCCGGCCGAGGTAGTTGAGCGTGAGCATTTCCTTCCAGACGCGGTAGCGTCCTTCGGAGCTGATGCGCCCGTGCTCCTCGTGTTCCGGACCGGGAAGCAGGAATCCCAGCTGCGTGTTCAAGCGCTCGAGTTCGGACTGTTGAGCGTTCACGTCCTCGAGCGGTTCGCTCGTCCACGGAACGAGGGTCGTGGCGGCGCGCGCCACGCGCTCACGGTGCAAGGTCAGCAGGCCGGGCAGGGACCGACACCAGGGACGCCGCTCGACCAGCCAGTTTTCGGGATAAAAACCCGCGAACGGCAGATGGTGGTTGTCCGTCACCACACGCAGCCCGTCCGCCGTGTGGGTGGCGAAATGCAGGCACACGGTGAGGTTGCCCATGGGTTGCGGGAGGAAGGTGACCTGAAGCCGCGTGTTCCCATCCGCGCTGTGGTAAAACGAGGCCCGCACATAGAACCCGGTCGCGACCTCGGCGCGAAGCGCCTGCACATGCTTGAAACCCGCGGCGCGGATCTGCTCGCGCAGCCGCATGAAACGGCGCTGAACGGGCCATTCGTCCCCGCCGCGGTTGAGCGTGAAGCGTGGAAAAAGCGGAAGCGGGCTCACGCTCATGGCGTGGATGGCCAGCCACTGGTAGATGCTCTCCAGCAGGAACCAGAGGATCAGGTAGGCGGCGAACAAGACCCAGAAGGAGCGTTCGCTCCAGCCGAAGTGCAGGGACACTTGGGCGGAACCGCCCGCCAGCACGATCCAGCGCAGCCAGCGGTTCACGATCGCCAACGAAGGCGAGGCAAGATGCTGGTTCACGCGCATCAGCACCAGCGACACGAGCATCGTGGGAACGAGGAACAGGATGGGCGTGAGAAGAGAGTCGTCCAAGAGAGGGAAAACGTCAGACGGTGCGGAAATCCCGCGACAACGACAAGCGCGGGACGCGGGAGAAGAGCGTTTCCTGGAAACGCTCCCGCGCCGGTCTGCTCACGACCAGGAGCGACTCCGCCGCCGGGGCCGCAAAACCTCGTTCGCCTAGCGTCCGAAAAAGAACGCGAAGCGGATGCGCGCCGAGCAAGGTGCTTAGCTGATGCGCACCGGCATCACGACGCACACGAAGTTTTCGAGGGTTTTGATCACGCCGGGGCTGACCTCGTCCTTCAGCTCGAAATAAACCTCGTCCTTCGAGAGGGCTCGAAGCGGATCGATGAGGAACTGGGGGTTGAAGGCGACCTGGAGGTCGGGGCCGCTGTAGGCGATCGCCATGCTCTCGTGCGCCTCGCCGAAGTCGGGGCTGCTGGCGCTGATCTCGAGCAGGTTGCTGGTGAGCTTGAGCTTCACGGAGTTGCTCTTGTCGGAGCAGACGAGGGCGGCGCGATGCACGCACTCGGTGAAGAGCTCGCGCTCGAGCTTCACGCGCTGGTGGGTCTCCTTGGGGATGACCTGCTGGTAGTTCGGATAGTTGCCCTCGACGACCTTGCTGTAGAGGTAGATCGAGTCGACCAGGCCGCTGTCGGGATTGTCGGCGTTGATCTGGAAGGCGGCGCGGCGGTCGTTGAAGGAGACCTTCAGCTTCTCGCCCTTGTCGAGCATGCGGAGGAGCTCGGAGACGGTCTTGGCGGGCAGGATGATCGCTCCGGCCTTCTCGGCGGGCACCTCGAGTTCCTTCGAGATCAGGGCGAGACGACGGCCGTCGGTCGCGACGAGCGAGAGCTTGGCGTCGCGGAAATTGAAATACACGCCGTTGAGGATGTAGCGCGTCTCGTCGGTCGACTGCGCGTAGGCGACGCTCTTGAGCATGCCGAGGAGCTCGCCCTGCTCGAGGGTGAAGGTCTTGTCGTCGCCGAAGTCGGGCAGCGGGGGAAACTCCTCCTTGCCGATGCCCATGATGCGGAACACGGAGCCGCCGGAGGAGAGCTTGACCTGGTGGTTGGGCGCGGCGTCGAAGGCGACGTCGAGCTGGGGCAGCTCGCGAACGATGCCGGCGAGGCGCTTGACCGGGAGGGTGACGGAGCCGGTCTCCTTCACCTCGGCCTTGATCTTGGCGCGGATGCCGAGGTCGAGATTGGTGGTGGTGAGCGTGATTCCGTCCTTCTCCGCTTCGATCAGCACGTTGCTGAGGATGGGCATCGTGGCCTTGGAGCCGACGACGTTGAGCACCTGGGCAAGTCCGTTGCTGAAGTGGTCGCGGTTGATCTTGAATTTCATGGGGGCGGAGTCGAAGGGCTGGGCGGGTCGGCCGGTAGAGTGCGAGGGAGGGAAAAAGACAGCGCTAGAAAGGCAAGGCGCGGGGGCGGTGGGAAGGGGAAAAACGACGAAGGCTCGCGAGGGAAGTCCGGCCCTTGGACGGGAGGCGCGGAGCTTTTGCACACAAGCGGTGTTATTCTCTTCTTTCTATATATAAGTCAGACCTCTTCTTCATGTCTGCGAACAACTCCAACAACCCTTCGGTTTACCTCTGAAAACCCGCTCGCCGCACGTTGCGAGCAAGGCCTTGGTTCCCGCCGGCAAACCCGGGCTTATCCGCAGCGGACGGGTTGTTGGGCCTTGTTCGCAAAGTTGTTCGCAGGGTCGCTCACATCGGCGGATTGGAGTCCGCGGAAGGCGCCGGCGGATTGCGAAGATGCCGGATCAGGCCGAAGAAGATGTAGCCGAGACAGACGGCCAGCATGCCGTATTCCTTGTAGACCACGACGCCCGCGGCCACCGCGACGTAGACGATGAGCGTGGTGACCTTCGTCTTGGTCTGAAAATCGATCTGTTTCCCGCTGGGATAGCGGACCGTGCTGACCATCAGCACCGCGATGAGCAGCATCAGGACCGGAAGGATCAGGGCCCAGCGCTGCAATTCGCGCTCATGGGCGGCGAGATTGAGCAGGAAGAGCACGAGCGCGGCGACGGTGCCGGCCGCGGCGGGAACAGGAAGCCCGACGAAGTCCTTGTTCGCGGAGCGGCCAGGCTTTTGCAGCAGCGGGTGCGTGATGACGTTGAACCGCGCCAGGCGGATCGCCGCGCAAAGCAGGTAGATGAAGCCCAGGAGCCAGCCGATCTCGCGAAAGTGCGGGTAACCCTGCGTCGGCGAGAGGATGAGGAAAAACACCATCAGGGCCGGGGCGAGGCCGAAGGACACCACGTCGGCCAGCGAGTCGAACTCGGCGCCGAAGAAGGATTCCTTGCCGCCCATCCGCGCGAGACGTCCGTCGAGGGCGTCGAAGGCCATCGCGCCGAAGATCAGCCAGACCGCGCGCTTGAAGAGGTGCGAGGCCTCCGGGGTGATCACATCGGAACCGCGCATGGCGTAGTGCGCCTGGATGCACATGATGGCGGAGACGAAACCGCAGAAGAGATTCCCCGCCGTCATCAGATTGGGCAGAAAATAAATGCGGCTGGCCTCGGCGGGATCGAGCGGCGGCTCGTAATCCTCGTCGATAAGCGGGGGACGGGGGGAGGGCATGGCGGAAAGGCGGACGGGGACGGGCTACTTCGTGAGCGACTCGAGATATTTCCAGAACTTCGAGTCCTGCTCGACCAGCTGGCTTTCCGACACGGGCAGCCGGTTGCGCAGCAGGAAGTCCTCCAGCGAGTGGTGATGGAGGATGTAGAGCACGTGCAGCACGCTCTCGCCCTGGACCTCGAAGTAGTAGCGCAGCTCGCCGTCGCGAAGACGATACAGGGTCTTGCCGGCGCGGACGAAGCGGCTGAGCGGTTCGCGCGGATGCGCGAGCTCCTCGGGCCGGAGTTTGCCCACCGGCTCGATCGCGGAGAGCTGGGCGAGCGGATCGAGCTTCTTCAGCTCGCCGAGCGCCTGGGCGGAGAAGGTGACCTGGAACATGGCCCGCCAAGCAACCCGGCGGCGGGCCCCAAGGCAAGGCGCTTGGCGGGCCGCGTCCCTTGTCGAAACCGCGGTTTGCGCATTGCGGCCCGCTCGGAGAGCGCCCCACTTTGCGCTTCGCCCGCCCCGCGCGCCCATGCCAACGCTTCGTCTTCTCCTTGTCCTCTGCCTGTTTTTCGCAGGCGGTTTGCGCGCGATGGAGACGCCCGCCGGCGGCAAGCCCGAGGTGAAAACCCTCGATATCCCCGTGTTGGTGGCCGGCTACGGCGCGGAATTTTTCGAGGAGACGGCGCGTGAATTCGAAAAACTCCGCCCCGGGATCCGGGTGAATCTGCATGGCGACCCGCGGATCAACGACAAGGTCAGGACCCGCGTCATGGCGGGCGACCAGCCCGACGCGACCGACGCCGTGCTTCTGTATCCGCGTTTGATCGAGGCCGGTCGCATCCTCGATCTCGGCCCCGCGCTCGACGGCCCGAACTGGGAAGGCGACGGCCGCTGGCGCGATTCCTTTCGTCCCGGCGTGCTCGCGCGCTGGAGCGACGCCGGGGGACGCGTGCATGGCGTGCCCTTCGCCCACGCGATCTGGACGATCTTCTACGACAAGGCGCTCTTCCGGAAGAACGGCTGGGAGGCCCCGCGCACCTGGGACGAGTTCTTCGCGCTCTGCGACAAGATCGAGGCCGCCGGCCTGGCCCCGCTTTCCCTGCCGGGCGTGACGATGCGCTACGGCGACGCCATCCTGCGCGCCGCGCACTACAATCTGGTCGGCCCGGAAGGCTACGCCGCCTACCAGGCGCTCGAGCCCGGCTCGCGAAGCGATCCGCGTTTCGTCCGCGCCGCCGAGGTGCTCCGGCGCGCGGCGACGCGGCACCTCGTGCGCGGCTGGGAGGGCATGACCCACACCGCCGCCCAGCTCGCCTTCCTCGAGGGCCGTTGCGCGATGACGCTGTCCGCCTCCTGGTTCGCCAACGAGATGCGGGGGCGCCTGCCGGAGCGGTTCGAGCTGGGCGCGATGAACCTCCCCGTGTTCGCCGACGGTATCACGGCCGCTGATACGGTGCAGGCGCAGAGCGGCTATTACTTCCTCTTCCGCACCGGCGACCCGGAGCGCGAGCGCGCCACCGTCGATTTCTTCCGCTTTCTCACCTCCCGCGAGCGGGTGCGACGTTTCGCCGCGCTGGCCGACGCCCCCACGGCGCTGACCGCGGCCGGACCGGGCGACTATTCCCCGCGCATGGCGGACACCGCCGCCATCCTTTCCGGCGCGGGCGCGGCCTTCGACGCCGCGCCCGCGCCGTCCTCGGCCGCTCAGGCCACGCTCGCGCAGGCCTTCACCGACGCGCGCTACCTGCTCATGACCGGCCGGATCGACGCGAAGGAGTTCGGCGACAGGCTCGAGGCCGCGGCGGGCGTGGAACGCGCGCGGGCGGCGCGGCCGGACTTCGTGCGGACTCGGCATTTTCCCGAGGCGGTCGCGCTGGCCGCGGTGCTGCTCGGCCTCGTCGTCTGGCTGGGCTGGTCGCGCGGCCGGAACGGCGTCCGGGGTCGACGAGGCGACGACGAGGCGGTTCCCCTCGCCCCCGGTGAACTGGGCGCGCTCGGCGCCGGGAAAGGCGCGGGCTTCGTGGGGCCCGCGTTCGGCCTCTACGCGGGCTTCGTGCTCCTGCCCGGTCTCGCCGCCTTCGCCTGGGCGTTCACGCATTGGGACGGCTTCGGGGAGATGTCCTGGGCCGGGCGATTCAACTTCCGCTGGCTGCTCCTCGAGAGCGACGTGTTCTGGTCCGCGCTGCGAAACAACCTCTTTCTCATGCTCGTGCCGCCCCTCGTCGTCGTGCCCGTCGCGCTCGGGCTCGCCGCCTACGTCCACCGCGGCGGCATGGGCGCGGGCGCCCTGAGGGTCCTGTTGCTTTTCCCAAATCTCCTCGGCGGCATCGCCGCGGCGTTGATCTGGCTGGCGGCCTACGAGCCGACCAGCGGCCTGGTGAACGCGTTGTTCGTGGCCTGCGGGGACCTGGTCGAGCTGCTCCACGGGCCGCGCGTCCTGGAGAACTGGTTCCACTCGTTTCACGGCCACGCCTGGCTCGCGCAGTCCAACCTCTACTGGTCGCTGGTGCCGATCTACCTCTGGATGGCCTGCGGCTTCAACCTCGTGCTCTACCTGGCGGCGATGCAGGCCGTGCCGAACGAGCTCTACGAGGCCGCCGAGTTGGACGGCGCCTCGAAGACGCGCCAGTTTTTCCTCATCACCCTGCCGCTCATCCGGGAGGTGCTCGTGATCTCGGCCGTGTTTCTCGTGATCGGCGGGTTGAACGCGTTCGAGCTCGTGTGGCTGCTCACCTCGCAGGATCCCTCGGCGGGCGTGCATACGCTGGGCACCTTCATGGTCGGCACGCTCTTCACCGAGTTTCAGGTCGGACGCGCGGCGGCGATCGCGGTGCTGCTTTTTCTCATGGTCCTGATCGCGAGCCTAGCGGTCTTGCGCGCGACGCGGAAGGAGACGGTGGAGCTGTGAACGAGGCGCTCCCCTCCCCTTCCCCGGCCCGCGGCCGGTTCACCGTTTCCGGCCTGCTTCTCGGCGTCGTGCTGCTCGGCTACGCGGCCTGGACCGTGCTGCCGATGGTGTGGGTCGCCTACTCCTCCTTCAAATCCGACACCGCCATCCTGCGCGATCCGCTGATGCCGCCGGCCTGGGCGGAGGCGGACGCAGGCGCCTATGTCCGGGCGTGGGAAGGCGCCCGCCTCGGGGATTATTTTCTCAACTCCGTCGTGGTCACCGTCGCGGCGGTGGCCCTCATCCTCGCCTTGGCCGCGCCGGCGGCCTACGCGCTCGCGCGTTTTCGCCTGCCGCTCGGGCGCGCGGCCTACGCGCTGTTTCTCGCCGGACTGATGATCCCCGCTCAGCTCGCGATGGTGCCGCTTTTTTTCGAGTTGCGCGCGCTGGGGCTGCTGGATTCCCGCACCGGGCTGGTTTTGGTCTACGCCGCCAACGGCCTGCCCTTCGCGGTGTTCATCCTCGCCGGCTTCTTCCGGGGCCTGCCTCGCGCGCTTTACGAGGCGGCGGTGGTGGACGGCTGCGGCGAGTTCGCGGCGTTTTATCGCGTCATGCTGCCCTTGGCGCGGCCCGGCCTGGTCACGGTGGCCATCTTCCAGTTCATCGGCATCTGGAAGGAATACTTCTTCGCGTTCATGCTCGTGGGTGGCGGGGCGGGCGACGCGCGCACCCTGCCTCTGGGGCTCGCGAACCTCGCCATCACCGCGCAATACGGCGGCGACCAGGCCCGGCTTTTCGCGGGGCTCGTCGTGGTGACGCTGCCGATCCTGGCCATCTACGCCTTGCTGCAAAAACAGCTGGTCGGCGGCATCGCGGCGGGCGCGCTCAAGGGTTGAGCCCGCGCCGGCGGCGTGTTTCCTAACCGGTCCCATCACCATGCCCGACGCCACCGCGATGTCGCTGGACAGCACCCTCGACGCCTACGAGCCCATGTTGCTCGCCTGGCTTCGCCAAGGGCTCGACGACCATGCGATCGTCGCGCTCACCGACCCGGAGGGCGTCATCCGTTACGTCAACCGCAGCTTCTGCGAGATCTCCGGCTACACCGAGGCCGAGCTCGTCGGGCAGACCCACCGCATCCTGAAGTCGGGGCAGCATCCCGACGCGTTCTACGTCGGTCTCTGGCAGACGATCCTCTCCGGCGAGATTTGGAAGGGCACGATCTGCAACCGGGCCAAGGACGGCGGCCTGTATTGGGTCCACTCCACGATCATCCCGCTGCTCGGCCTCGGAGGCCGGCGCCTCGGCTTCCTGTCCGTTCGCACCGATGTCACCCGGCTGATCAGCGTCGAGCGGCAGCTCACCCAGAAGACGCGCGAACTGCAGCTGCTTTTCGACCACTCCCCGATCGGCCTGAGCTGGCGCGAGGTCGACGAGCACGGCAACGCCGGCGTCAACCACGTCAACCGCCGCTTCTGCGAGCTCATCGGCCTGAATCCCGAGGAGGCCGCGGACATCCGCAACGTCCAGCGCGTGACCCACCCCGACGACTGGAGGCGCCAGGACGAGCTCAACAACGAGGTCTACGCCGGCAAACGCGACTCCTTCGTCTTGGAGAAACGCTACGTGCACCCCGATGGTCGCATTATCTGGGGCATCCTCACCGTGGTGGTGGTGCGCGCGCCGGGCAGCGGGCGCGTCACGCATCATTTCGCGATGTTGGAGGACATCACCGCGCGGCGTTTCGCCGAGGACGAGTTGCGCCGCACCGAGGCGCGCTGGCGCACCTACATCCAGACGGCGAGCGAGATCCTCTACGCGCTCACGCCGGAGGGGCACGTGAAGTTCGTCTCCCAAGCCTGGACCGCCAAACTCGGACACCCGGTGGACGAGGTCATCGGCACGCCGTTTCGCGATTTCATCCACCCGGACGACGTCGGCCTGTGGGACGCGTTTTTCGCCCGCACGCTCGCGACCGGAGGCGATGGCGAGGGCATCGAATATCGCACGCGCCACCGCGAAGGCCGCTGGATCTGGCACGCCTCGACCGGCTCCGCCTACACCGATCGCGACAAGCGCCGCGCGTTCTTCGGCGTGGGGCGCGACATCTCCATCCGCCGCCAGGCGCAGCAGGAGCTCCGCACCGCCCTCGCGCGCCTCGAGGAGATGGCGCGCATCGTCGACCGCTCTCCCTCCGTCGTGGTGCTCTGGCGCGCCGAGGGCGGCAGCTGGCCGGTGGAGTTCGTCTCGGCCAGCGTCCGCCAGTTCGGTTACACGCCCGAGGACCTCACCACCCGGCGCCTCAGTTTCCGCGACATAACCCACCCCGACGATCGCGAACGCGTGGGCGCCGAGGTCGATGCGCACGCTTCCGCCGGACACCGGGAATACAACCAGGAGTATCGCATCCAGTGTGCCGACGGATCGGTCCGCTGGGTCGACGACCATACCATCGTGCGCATGGACGAGCGAGGCCATGTGACGCACCACGAGGGGCTCATCACCGACGTCACGGCGCGCAAGGCCGCCGAGGCCGGCGCCCGCGAGGCGCAGGAGCGTGAGCTCGCGCTCGCCCGCGACGTGCAGCAGCACCTGCTCCCGAGCCGCTTCCCCCCGCTCGGCCGCGTGGACGTGGAGGTGCTTTCCCAGCCCTCGCAGCAGCTGGGCGGAGACTACTACGACGTGCTGCCGGTCGACGACAGGCACCACGGTTTCGTGATCGCGGACGTCTCCGGCAAGGGCGCCCCCGCCGCGCTAATGATGGCCGCCTGCCGCGCGAGCCTGCGGCTGTGCGCCCCCGACGAGCTTTCGCCCGCCGCGGTGCTCCGGCGGGTGAACCGCGCGCTCCAGCCCGACATGCCCCCGGGCATGTATATCACGCTTTTCTACGGTATCCTTAACTTGGATACCCTGGCGTTGCGCTTCTGCCGCGCCGGCCACGAGCCCGCGCTGCTGCTGCGCGAGGCGGGCGGCCCGCCGCTGCTCCTCGGCGACGGCGGCATGGCGCTCGGCATGGCGCCCGACGAGCTTTTCGAGGCGACGCTGGACGAGGGGCGCGTGGTGCTTTCCGCCGGCGACCTGCTCGCGCTCTACACCGACGGCGTGAACGAGGCCTGCAACGCGGCGGGCGAGGAGTTCGGGCGCGATCGCCTGGCGGACAGCCTGCGCCGCCACCAAAAGGAGCCGCTCGCCGAGATCCTGCGCCGGGTGGACCGTTACCTCCGCCAGTTCTGCACGCTCGCGCCGCGGCACGACGACCGGGCGCTGCTGCTGATCCGGGCGAGGTAGCGCGGGCGACCGGCGGCGGCCTGATCACGACCGGTCCAGGCCCGCCTCCTGGCCGGAGCTTCGGTTTGCGCCGGCCCGGCAGACGGGCCCATCTTGCCGTTCGCCCATGCCCGACGCGACCGAGCCAGTCCTATACGAGTCCCACTGCCACACCCCGCTCTGCAAACACGCGGTGGGGGAGCCGGAGGATTATTGCGCGATGGCGCTGCTGCGCGGTTTGCGCGGGATCATCTTCACCTGCCATGCGCCGCTTCCCAACGGCTGGTCCGCCGACGTTCGTATGAGCGAGAGCGAGTTCGACACCTACGTGGCGAGGGTGGACCGCGCCCGCGAAGCCTATGCCGGCCGGCTCGACGTGCGGCTGGGTTTGGAGAGCGACTATTTCCCGGGGGTGGAGCCGTGGCTCGAGGCCCTGCATCGGCGCGCCCCCCTGCACCACGTGCTCGGAAGCGTGCATTATCAGATGGGTTTTTATCGCGAGCGTTTCTTCACCGGAGATGTTTTCGCTTATCAACAGACTTATTACGAACATCTTGCGCAAGCGGCTGAATCCGGTCTTTTCGATACGCTTTCCCACCCCGATCTGATCAAAAACGAGGCGCCGCTTGATTGGTATTTCCCTCGGATCCAGCCTTTCATCGAGAAGGCGCTGGATCGGATCGCCGCGACCGGCATGGCCATGGAATTGAACACGAGCGGCATGCTCAAGGCTCTGCGGGAGATGAATCCCGGGGAGAAGCAGTTGCGCCTCATGCGTGAACGAAATATCCCGGTGGTCTTGGGCGCTGATGCCCATCGCCCGGAACGGGTGGCGGATCGTTATGCCGAAGCGCTCAAGATGCTTCAGGCCGTGGGCTATACGGAGGTGAACGTCTTTCTGGATCGCCGTCGGCGGCCCATTCCCATCGAGCGCGCGCTCGCGAGCCTTCGCTGAACCCGCGTCTCGCATCCCCTGCCCTCCCCTTCCCTGTTCATGTCCGACCTTGTTTCCGATACGATCGCCGCGCTGGCCACGCCCGCGGGCACCTCGGCGCTGGCGCTGGTTCGAGTCAGCGGCCCCGCCTGCCGGGAATTGGCCCAGGCGATTTTTCAGCCGCGGTCCCCTGCTCTCCCCGAGCGCCGCCCGATTCATTCCGCCTACCGGGCGCGCGACGGGCGTATCTTGGATGACTTGGTCTGGACCTTTTTCCCTGGTCCCAAGACCGCCACGGGGGATGACGTGCTCGAGCTCACTCCGCATGGAAACCCCTTCTTGGTGCAGCTTATCCTGGGGGATCTCTTCGAGCGGGGCTGCCGGGCCGCCGAGCCGGGAGAGTTCACGCGGCGCGCCTTTCTGGCGGGGCGGATCGAACTTACCCAAGCCGAGGCGGTGATGGATCTCATCCATGCCCGGAGCGAGCGCGCCTTGGTGGCGGCGCAACGACAGCTCGCGGGAGCCCTGGGGCGACACTTGGACGGCCTCATCCAGCAGCTTTTGGCCACCCTTGCCCGCATCGAAGCCTATATCGATTTCCCCGACGAGGATCTCCCCGTCGAAGACCGGCAGCTCGTGGCCTCAGGCCTCGCCGATGTTCTACGTGGAACAAATCGCCTGCTGGCCACCCACCGCTATGGCGACTTGTTGCGGGAGGGTTTGAAGACCGTGCTTTTGGGTGCGCCCAATGCCGGCAAGAGCAGCCTGCTCAATGCGTTGGTGGGTCGCGATCGGGCCTTGGTCAGCGCCGAGCCGGGCACGACCCGGGATTTCCTTGAGGAGCCGCTGCAAATCGGTCCGCATCTCCTGCGCCTTATCGATACCGCCGGGCTGAATCCCGCGCCGGGAGAGATCGAGCGCATGGGCATGGCCAAGACCTTGGAGTGTCTCGCGGAGGCTGATCTCGTGTTGTGGGTGGCCGATTCCACCCAGCCGCTCCCTGCCCTGTCCCCCGATACGAAGGCGCTCCTGCGCCCGGACAATACGTTGCTGGTGCTGAACAAGGTGGATCTGCTTCCCGATCCTCCCTTGGTGGCCTCGCTTTTGCCGCAGGTCTATGTTTCGGCTCGCACGGGGGCGGGTTTGGAGGAACTGCGCGCGGCCGTCGTCGCGCATGCCGATTCGCTTGCGCCGGCTTTGGCGCAGGAAGAGCACCTGGCGGTCAATGCCCGTCACGCCGATGCGCTTCGTCGTGCGGAGGGTGGTTTGCGCGCCGCGTTGGAGGGGCTTCGATCCTCGCCGCCCCGGGCCATCGAGTTGGTGTCGGCCGATCTTCGGGGCGCGCTCGACGCTCTGGGTGAGATCGCGGGGCGCATCGACAATGAGCGAATGCTCGATGCCCTTTTTTCCACCTTCTGCATCGGCAAGTAACCGGGTCGACCGTCGCCGTTGGCTGACTGTTTCGGCGTGGATTTTCCTCCGCGCGGCTCTTGCCTCGGCGGCTTTTGCCTTTGGCCTGTGGGGTGCTCATGCCTCTCGGGGAACTTTACGACGTTATCGTTTGCGGTGCCGGCCATGCCGGATGCGAAGCCGCGTTGGCCGCCGCCCGCATCGGCGCGCGCACGCTTCTGTTGACCGGCAATCTGGACACCGTTGCCCAGATGTCCTGCAACCCGGCCATCGGAGGCCAGGCGAAGGGGCAGATCGTCCGCGAAATCGACGCGTTGGGCGGAGAGATGGGAATCAACACGGACCTCACGGGCATCCAGTTTCGACTCCTCAATGAGTCGAAGGGCCCGGCGGTTCAGTCTCCGCGAGCGCAGTGCGACAAGAAGGCCTATCAATTCCGGCTAAAGCACACCTTGGAATTGCAGCCCGATCTGCGGCTTTTCCAGGCCACCGTCACCGGCTTGATCTTCGAGAGTGGGGAAGACGGAGCTCGGCGGGTGGCGGGAGTGCGGACCAACTTGGATTTGGAGTTTCGCGGCCGGACCGTGGTTGTCACGACGGGCACCTTTTTGCGCGGCCTGATGCATATCGGGCAGAACAAGAACGAGGGCGGCCGTTTGGGGGACTTTTCCGCCAAGACCCTTTCCGCCAGCTTTCTGGAGGCGGGGATCGAGCTCCAGCGTCTGAAGACCGGCACGCCGCCTCGGATTTTGGGGCGAAGCATCGATTTTTCGAAGATGGAGCCGCAGCACGGAGATGCCGCGCCGACCCTGTTTGCTTTCCATGATACCCGCGACCCCGAGCCGCTGTTCCACGTGGAACATCCTTTGGCCGCGGCCGGCTTCGATACCGGGAGCGGGGTGGGGGATGGGCGAGGGCGTCCTGCGGCTTTGCGGGAAGATCGGCTCGGCTGGAATCCGGGCCGGGACCAAGTGCCCTGCTGGATCACTTATACCACCGAGCACACCGCCCGCCTCGTTCGCGATAATCTCCATCTGTCCGCGATGTATTCGGGGGAAATCGAGGGGGTGGGGCCTCGTTATTGTCCCTCGATCGAGGATAAATTCGTCCGTTTCGCCGACAAGCCCCGCCATCAGCTCTTTCTTGAGCCGGAGGGCAGGGCGACCAACGAGTATTATATCAACGGCCTCTCCACGTCCCTGCCTTTCGCCGTGCAAGTGGAGTTGGTGCGGAGCATCCCGGGGCTGGAGCGGGCCGAGTTGCTACGGCCGGCCTATGCGGTCGAATATGACTTCGCGCCGCCGACCCAGCTGCTTCCGTCTCTCGAATCCCGGAAGGTGGAAAACCTCTTCTTCGCCGGCCAGATCAACGGCACATCCGGCTACGAGGAGGCGGCCTGCCAGGGCTTGATCGCCGGGGTGAACGCGGCGCGAAAGGGCAGGGGAGAGGCTCCTCTCGTGATCGGCCGGCACGAGGGGTATATCGGCGTCCTCATCGATGATCTCGTCACCAAGGGCACGCGTGAGCCCTACCGCATGTTCACCAGCCGGGCCGAGCATCGTTTGCTCTTCAACCATGGCAGCGCGGAGCTTCGTCTTCTCCCGCATGCCCGGGCATGCGGGCTTTTGTCGGCCTCGCGTATCGCCCGGATCGAGGCCAAGGCCTCCCGAATCGGAGAGTGGATCGGCCGTCTCGAGCAGACCCGACTTCCCACCGCCGCAGGCCTGGGCGTCGGCACCTGGGCTGATTATCTCCGCCGCGTGCATAGCGCGCAGCCCAAGCCGGTGGAAGCCGGCGAGGGTGTTTCCGCCTGTGCGATTCCTCAGGGCGGGCCGTCCACGGGGGTGGGGGAGGGGGCTCTTTCGTGCGAGTCGGATCCTTGGACCAAAGTGGGCGCCCACCTGCCGGAGCTCGGTCTTTTGTCCGTCGCGGATCGTGCCGAAGTCCACTACCGGGTGACATACGCCGGTTATTTGGCGCGCGAGGAGCGTCAGATCGCACGGCTCGCCGACGTCGAGAAAATCAAGCTTCCCGCCGACCTCGATTACACGACGGTGCGAGGACTACGCGCCGAGAGCCGCGCCAAGCTGGCCGCCGCCCGGCCTGTGACCTTGGGCCAGGCCAGTCGCATCAGCGGTGTCAATCCGGCGGATATCAGCGTCTTGATGATCCTCTGCGCCAAGCGTTAGGGTCCCGGCTTCTAAGTAAGTTAAATTAACGCAGTCGGGGGATGGCCGTAAAAAGGCGCAAAAGACGCAAAGAAGAGATCATGGCCGAGATAGTCTCGGTTTGATTTTGAGGCTTTTGCGCTTCGTTGCGGCCGATGTATTCATAAAGGAAATCCAGTTTCTCCTTACGGAGGAGGAGCTTGAGATTTTTCCGAGGTTGCGCCTTCCGCCCTTGGCCGCCGCGGGGGTTTCGCGGTCAACGATGCGCGCGCCTCGGGTTTTTCCATTCGCACCGGTCGTCGCGAAGCTTTGGCGGTCCGTTCGGCCGGCTTTCCTGCCGGCCGCTCTTACCCCGACCCCATCCCCCTTTTCCTATGGCGCCGTTTTTCTGCGCGGTTTCGCGCGTCGTGTCGTTTGGCTTCTCCGTCGGCCGCCGCATGCGTCGCGATACCGCGCCTGCGCTCGCGGCGGCCATGTTCGCCTGTTTTTGGCCGCTCGTTTCCGCCTCCGCCCAGACCCTGGCCTTTCCCGGGGCGGAGGGCTTTGGCCGGTTCACCAGCGGCGGCCGCGGCGGCGAGGTGTATGTCGTCACGAATTTGAACGACAGCGGTCCCGGCTCGCTGCGTGACGCCGTCGCCAACCGCACGGCGTCCACCCCTCGCACCGTCGTTTTCGCGGTCTCCGGCACCATCGACCTCAACTCCACGCTTCGGATCACGCAGGGCAATCTCACCATCGCCGGCCAGACCGCGCCCGGTGACGGCATCTGCCTAGCCCGTTACCCGCTCGATCCCAGCAATTCGAGCAACGTCGTCATCCGTTTCTTGCGTGTGCGGCTCGGAGACGTGGCCGGGGTGGAAAACGACGCCTTCTCCTGTCGATACGCGAGCAACGTCATCATCGACCATTGCAGCTTTTCCTGGTCGGTCGACGAGACGGGCACCGCCTACATCAACACCAACTTCACGATGCAGTGGTGCTATGTGACGGAGAGCCTCAACAACTCCGTCCACAGCAAGGGCCCCCACGGCTACGGCGGCATCTGGGGCGGCATCGGCGCCAGCTTCCATCACAACCTCCTCGCCCACCACAACAGCCGCAATCCGCGGTTCAGCGGCGCCGGCGGGCACGGCACCGACGGCGAGCTGGTGGACATGCGCAACAATGTCGTCTACAACTGGAAGGGCAACAGCACCTACGGCGGTGAGCCGACCGCAACCGGACTGCCCTCTCACCAAAACATGGTGAACAACTATTACCGCTACGGGCCGGCGACCGGCACGGGGGCGATTCGTTACCGCATTCTCGGACCGACTCCGGACGCGACGACCGGCGCCTACGGTCTTTTCCACGTCTCCGGCAATCACGCCACCGCCAGCACCACGGTGACGGCCAACAACTGGAACGGGGGCGTGCAAGGCCCGACCGCGACCGCCTTGACCGCGATGCGCGTGGACGTGCCGTTCACCGTCGCCCCCGTCGTCACCCAGTCCGCCCTCAACTCCTATCCTCTGGTTCTGGCTTACGGCGGCTGCCGTCTGCCCGCCCGCGATTCCGTCGATGCGCGAATCTCCAACGAGGTCTCCACCGGCACCGCCACCTACCGTGGATCGAAAGACGGCTACGCCGGGATCATCGACTCCCAGGCCGACGTCGGCGGCTGGCCGACCCTCGCCAGCACCCCGGCTCCGGCCGACGCCGACAAGGACGGCATGCCGGACGGATGGGAGACCGCGCGGGGCCTCAACCCGAACCTCGCCTCCGATCGCAACCTCGTCGACGCCGCCACCGGCTATACCCAGCTCGAACTCTATCTGAACGAGCTCGCCGCCCCCGCCTTTCCGCTCCCGATGCTCCTGACCCAGCCGCAGACGCGTTCCGTCGACCTCGGCGGCGGCTTCACGCTTTCCGTGTCCGCCACCGGCGCCGCGGAAACGGGCGCGCTCGGCTACCAATGGTATCGCAACGGCTCCGCCCTTTCCGGCGCCACCTCGGCCAGCTACGTCGTCGGCGCCGCCGCGGCCGTCGATGCGGGCGATTATCGCGTCTCCGTCTCCAACGGCTACGGCTCCGTTTCCTCCGCGACCGCGACCGTCACGATCGTCGCCCAGGCTCCGGTCATCACCGCGCAACCGGTCTCGCTCTCGGTCGACGAGGGTCAGAGCGCCGGCTTTTCCGTCTCCGCCACGGGCGCCGCCCCCCTGAGCTACCAATGGTATCGCGGCACCGACGCCATCGCCGGCGCCACCGCCGCCACGCTCACGCTGTCGTCCGTCACGGCCGCGGCGGCGGGCGACTACCGCGTGATCGTGACCAATCCCAACGGCTCCACGCCGTCCGACGTCGCCACGCTCACCGTCGTCACGCAGCCGGGCACCGGCACGATATTCTCGACCAACTTCGCGAACGACACGCTCCATGCGGCGACGCCGGTGGTGAACGCGACCCGGACCAACTGGCATGTCATGTCGAGCAAGGCCGCCACGGCATCCGGCGTCGGCGACGATCCCTCCACGCCCGCCGTGGTGGAAACGCGTCCGCTCACGCTGGCGCTCAACGCCGGCACCACGTCGGGCATTTATCAGGCGGCCGCGGTCTTCGCGCCGACCCAGGCGCCGAGTCTCGCCCAGGTCGGCTCCTCCATTCGCGCCACGATGACTTTCAGCCCGCGCAACATCTCCACCTTTGGCGTCGGTCTCTTCAACTCCGGCGGCGTGCTCCCCCATACCAGCCACATCAACGGAACGGGCACCACGCCCGGCGTGACCGACACCTTGCTCGGAGGCACCGCCGACATCATTGGCGGAGTCCAGGGCTGGCTCGGCTACCGCGCGGCCGTGTTCAGCGGCAACACCACGACGGCCCAGATCGTCAGCCGCCTCGCCCAGACCGCATCCCCGACCACCAACCGGACGCAGGATCTCGTCGTGCCCGGCACCACGGCGTCCTACGGAACCCCCGCGGGCGTCACCGTCGGCACGGTTGCCAACACCCCGGCCGGCTACCTCGCCTTCGTCGACGACGCCACCTACACGCTCGTCTACGAAATCGTCCGCTCCGGCGCCGACGCCTACGCGATCGCGTTTCGCATCTACGGCGGATCCGCCGCGGGCGCGTCCGACGCCTTGCTTTTTTCCTCCACCGCCTCGACCACCGCGGCCGGCACCGCGCCCTCCGCCGTCGCCACCGCGTTCGACAGCTTCGCCTTCGGCGCCCGCACCACCAGCAGCGCGACGATTCCGCGCATCGTGGTGAGCGCGCTTTCCATCGATTACGCCACGCCGTCGTCCTCCGTCGCGCCCGTGATCACGACCCAGCCCGCGAGTCTCGTGGTCAACCAGGGCGCGGGCGCGAGCTTCACCGCGGCCGCGAGCGGCAGCCCCGCGCCCGTGTATCAATGGCGCAAGGACGGCGTCGCGATCCCGGGCGCCGCCTCCGCCACCTATACCATCGCCTCCGCGCAGCCCGCCGACGCGGGCGCCTATACCTGCGTCGCGAGCAACAGCGCGGGCTCCGTCGTCTCCGGCGCCGCCACGCTTGTCGTCCACGTGCCCCCCGCCATCACGCTTCAGCCCCTCGGCCGGAGCGTCGTGCGCGGCGCCCCCTTCACGCTCGCCGCCGCCGCGAGCGGCGACCCGGCGCCCTCCCTGCAGTGGTATCGGGGCGACACGGCCCTCGCCGGCGCCACCGCCGGAACCTACGCGGTCGCTTCGGCCGCCCCGCCCGACGCCGGAGTCTACACGCTCGTCGCGACCAACGCCGCCGGTTCCGCGACGAGCTCGACCGCGACGATCGTCGTCCTCACCCCCTACGAGGCTTGGGTGTTGGACAACGGCCTCGACCTCGCGACCAACGGCGCCCCGACCGCCGACGCCGCCGGCGACGGCGTGCCCAACCTGATCAAATTCTCGCTCGGGGGCGATCCCGCCGAGCCCGGCTCCACGCCGCTGCCGACCCTGGGCCGCGGCGTCTCCTCCTGGCTTTTCACCTACGACCTCAAGATCGCGGCGCTGGCCGATTACGCCGTCGGCGCCGAATACTCGACCGACCTCGCCAGCTGGTCGTCGGCCTCCGACGGGGCGGACGGCGTGAGTATCGTCGCGACGACCCTGGACTCCGCCACCCGACGCGTGACCGTGGGTTTTCCCGTCACCCAGGCCCGGCTCTTCGTGCGGCTCCGCGTCGTCGCCCGGCCCTGAGGTGCTTCAAATAGAGGTATAGCCGTCACGAGACAGGGCGGGGCCGCCGGGCCCGCCAGATGTGGCAGGGCATCGGTGTTCTTTGCGGAGTAGCCCGGAAAAGTCGGTTCCGCCGGGGGTGGCCACGGGCGACCGAGCCAGAAGGTCCGGCCGAACCTTCTGGCTCGGCCGCCGAGAGTTTGAATCCCGCCCGAGGACGCCGCGAAGAGCCGGAGCCGGTGGGTGGCCGAGGTCGGGGCGGCCATAAACAAGGCTGGGCAGGCTCCCCGAGCTCCCCCATCGAGGTCGGCGCCGATGCTGCCCAAGACTTGATCGTCTGCCGCGGTCCCACGGCCGCCACCCTCGTCAACACGCCCGCGGCTTTTTCCGACTACGCGTGAGCCCTGCCGGAGGGCGCACACTTGGTCCGCGATACGACCGGGCGTCTCCACCACGCGCCGCGCGAGGCGTGCACGCAAACAGGCCGGCCGCTCACGGTGGTCCATACCGCCCATGCGCGGGCCTTCACCCGCGGCTTCGGCAAGCGGGAGAATACGAACAAGCCGGACGCCAAGCTCGCCGCCCTCGCCTCGCCTTGCCTGTGCCGCCCGTGGCCGAAGATGGTTTCACGCAACGATGCGCGCAAAATAGACGAGCCTCCGTCAACGATGCGCGCGGGGCTTCCGTTCCCGCCGCCATGCGTCGCCGCAAGCGTGCCGACGCCCCCATGTCTTGCCTGCCCGCGCCGCCCGGCCCGGGCGCTTTCTTTTTTGGCCCCATGAAAAACCTGATCCGCCAAGTTGGTTTCATCGTGCTCGTCGGCTGGCTTTCCCCGCACGCCGCCAGCCTCGTCCGGGCCGCGCCCGCCATCTTCGTCAAGATGTCGACCAGCCAGGTCGCCTCCGGCGCCACGCCGACCGCGGCCACCGCCGCCACGATCGCCGCGCCCGGCCCGGGCTGGAGCTTCTCGGCCGCCGCGCCCGTCGCCGGCACGACCTGGAACCAGGTCCTGCGCCCCAATCCGCTCATCGGCTCCAACAACACGAGCATCGTCGGCCAATACGTCTGCAACTCGGCCAACAATCTCTCGCTCGTCGACTCGGGCGGCGCCGCGACCGCGGTCAGGCTCACCCTGTCCCTCGACATCCAGGACCTGGAGAACAACACCACCCGGACCGAACCGAACACTTCGGCCGGCGGGACCACCGCGGCGGGACCGGCCGCGCTCATGGGCACCGCCTGGCGCATCTACCGCGGTGGCAACGGCTCGATCCACAAGCTGACCGGGCTCCCGGCCAACGCGAACTACTTCCTCTACGCCTACGGCACCACCACGACCACCGGCCAGGGCTGCAAATTCATCGTCGACGCCGCGAACGTCCCCGGCGGCAACGGCGTCTCCACCCAGTTCCTCGAGATCCGCGGCGGCAATTCGGGCAACATCTACGCCTTTGACGGGACGAACTACTCCCTCACCACGCCCGCCGCCGCCAACGTCGTGAGCACCACGGCGGACAACAACTCCTGGGGACGCATCCATGTCGTCGTGGACGGGGCGGGCGCGCTCACCTTCAAGACCGCGAAGAACGCCAACAACGGCCAGTATTACCAGGGCTATCAGCTGATGCCCTATCCGGTGGCCACCTTCACCGCCCAGCCTGCGGCCAGCCCGAGCGCGACCGTCGGAAGCAGCGTGACCATCACCGCCGCCGCCACCGGCGAAGGCGCGCTCACGTATCAGTGGCGCAAGGGCGGCAACCCCATCGTCGACGGCCCCAGCGGCACCGGCTCCACCTACTCCGGAGCCACCACGCTCTCGCTCACGCTCTCCGGCGTGACCGCGGCCGACGCCGGCGACTACACGATCGTCGTCACCAACCCAGGTGGCGCCGCGACGAGCAACCTCTCGACTCTTTCCATCACCACGGGCGCCATCGCCCCCTCGATCGTGACCCATCCCGCTTCCACGACCGGCGCGGTCAACGGCTCGGCCGGGTTCTCCGTCTCCGCCAACGGCACCTCGCCGCTTTCCTACCGGTGGCAAAAGAGCCTGAACAACGTGAACTTCACCGACGTCGCGGGCGCCACCTCGGCCGCGCTCAACCTGTCTCCGCTGACCACCGCCGACGCCGGCTACTACCGCGTCGTCGTCACCAACTCGGTCGGCTCCGCGACCAGCTCGGCCGCTCCGCTCGTCGTAGCGCCGGTCATCACCACGCCTCCGGCCACCGCGCTCGTGACCGCCGGCTCGACCTACACGATCTCCGTGATCGCCGACGCCGGCGCCGGTTCGCCGCAACCCATCACCTACGTCTGGACGCGCGACGGGACCGTGGTCGCGAACGGGGGTGTGGTTTCCGGCGCCACTACGGCCAGCCTCGTCGTGGCCGGCTTCACCGCCGCGCAGTCCGGCTACTACACCGTCACCGTCTCGAACACCGCCGGCTCCGTCACCAGCGCCTCCGTCTACATCGGCGTGCCGAGCACGCAGAGCGTGACCTTCGCCCCGGGCAACAACGCCGCCGGCCTCGCGATCGACCAGCAGTTCCGGCTCGTTTTCCCCGCCCCGCCCAAGCTCGGCAAGTCCGGCTCCTTCCGCATCCACGATGCGTCCAACGACGCCGTCGTGGCCCTCGTGAACCCGGCCGAGTTCATCACCTTCACGCTCTTCAGCGCGACCGTGGTCAACGCCAAGACCCAGACCCTGCAGGGCAAGGCGGTCTACCACCTGCCCGCGGCGATCTACGGCAACGAGGTCTGGATCACCCTCCCCGCCGCCGGCCGCCTGGAGTATGGGAAAACCTACTACGTGACGATGGACGCCGGTTTCCTCCTCGACTCCACCAACGCCGCCGTGCCCGCCATCGCCGGCCCGACCGCCTGGCGTTTCTCGACCAAGGCCTCCGGCCCCGCCACGCCCACCGCGTCCACCGGACCGACCGAGGTCACCGTGGGCGCCGACGGCGCGGGAGACTTCGCCACGATCCAGGGCGCCGCCGACTGGATTCCGCAAAACAACACCCTCCCGCGCACCATCCGCGTGCTGCCCGGCGTGTATCGCGATCTCGTCTACTTCGCGCAGAACCGCAATTTCGTCACCCTGCTCGGCGCCGGTTCCGGCCGCCAGGCGGTCAAGATACTCTACCACTACGCGGCCGAGGTTTACGCCGGCGGCGCCCGCGGCCTCGGCACGCTGCGCATCGATTCCAACGACGTGACCGTGCGCAACCTCACGATCGACGACGAGGTCTACCTGCCCGTCGCCAACCTCGCCGGCGGGTCGAATCCCGCCGCGCCCGCCTTCGCCGGGCCGATCCAGGCCCTCGCCACCACGGGCAAGCGCCTCGTCTTCGACAACGTGCTCATCAGGGGCGGCCAGGACACCTACTACGGCATCAGCGGCATCGCCTACTTCTACAACTGCGAGATGTGGGGCAGCGTCGACTTCATCTACGGCGACGCCCTCGCCGTGTTCGACCAATGCGACATCGTGCAGATCCGCAACACCGGCGGCCCGATCTGCGCGCCCAGCACGCCTTCCGCCCAGCCCTACGGCGAGGTTTTCCTCGACTGCCGCTTCCCGCGCGCGCTCGTCGCCAACGGCTATCCCTACGACGTGGGGGTGAACACGACCACCTTCTGCCGCCCCTGGCGCCAGGACGGCCACGTCGCCATCATCAACAGCCAGCTCGGCTCGCACATCACGACCAAGGCCTGGTCCGAGTGGGACGGACGCGAGAACACCTCCCGCGCCGTCGAATACGGCAACACCCTCGTCGGCGGAGGAGCGGCCCCCACGCCTGCGCAGCGCCGCGCGGCGGGCGCCTATTGGCTCAACACCGTCGACCCCGACTACACCTCGAGCGCCATGTCGCCTATCGACGCGCTGCTCGTCAGCCCCGGCGGCATCACCAACCGCACCGTGCTTACCATCGATCCCGCCGACTACACGTTGAGCGCGATCTTCGGCCACGCCTACTTCGCCGCCGACCTCTCCGGCTGGATGCCCGACGTGGACAACGACGTCGCCCCGAGCATCACCGTCCAGCCCCTCGCCAAGCGCGTGGCCATCGGCCAGGGCGTGGTCTTTTCCGTCGAGGCGGCCGGCAGCCCGACCCTGACCTACCAATGGCGCAAGGGCGCCACGCCCATTTCCGGCGCCACCGGTTCCAGTTATTCCATCGCGTCCGTCCAGCTCTCCCACGCGGGTTCCTATGATTGCGTCGTGACCAACGGGGCGGGGAGCGCCACCTCCGACGCGGTCGCGTTGACCGCGCTCACGCCCTTCGCGCTATGGGCCGAGGGCTTCGGCCTGGACGGCTCCGCCGCGGGCTTCGCCTCCGCCGACGCGGATGGCGACGGCGTCGCCAATCTGCTTGAATACGTCCTCGGCGGAAACCCGGCCGCCCCCGACGCCGGCGTGCTGCCGTCGGCCGTCGTGATCGACACGGTCGACGGGAAACAGCTCGTCCTCGAGTATCGACGCGCCATCGCCGCGGCCTCCGTGCCGGTGTCGGTCGAGACCTCCGCCGATCTATCCTCGTGGACCCCCCGCACGAACGGCGTGGACGCGGAGATCGAGGTCATCCCCTCGATCGGCCAGGGCGTGAACGTCGACGTGAACAACGCGACGGCGAACAACTACGCCGGTCTCGCGGTCGCCCCCGGCTCCGGCACGGTGTGGAACGGCGTCACGACCACGGCCACGAGCCTGACCGACGTGAAGGACTCCGGCGGCGCCGTCACCTCCGTCGATGTCGCCGTCACCAGCTCGGGCGGCTTCTCCGCCTGGAGCAACACCGGCGCGACCAGCGGCGCGCCGAACCCCGCGTTGCTCATGCAGGATTATTTCTTCGGCAACACCTATACCATCACGGTGAGCGGCCTCGCGGCCGGCGTCTACCAGCTCTACGTCTACGCGCACGGCGACGTCGACAGCCAGACGTCCACCGTCACGGTCGCGGCGTCGAACGGCGGCGGCGTCAAGGGCACCGCGCAGGCGGGGGCCAACACCTTCCGCGACGCCTTCGCGGCCAACGCCGAAGGCGTCGCCTACGTGCGCTTCACGCCGACGGTCTCCGCGACGGGCGTGTTGCAGTTCAGCTCCGCCACCTACCTGAACGGCTTTCAACTCGTGCAGCTCACCGACCCGGCCCGCGAGACGGTGCGAATCACCCTTCCTTACGCGGGGGGACGGCTTTTCGCGCGACTGCGCGCGAGCGAATAGTTGGGCCGAGGCGGAGGAAAAGGGAGTCGCGGGACCGGACGGCGCCGGTCCCTCCGGAGCCGGGAAACCGCTCAGCGGCCGTCCCAGGTCAGCGACTCGCCGGCGGCGAGGACGACCGGCTTTTCGATCCCGCGGTGGCGAAGCCGGACCGGGGCGCCGAGCGTGGAGCGCAGCGTGGCGGAGACGAGGCGGCCGTTTTTCCACGCGAGATCGACCTCGAAGCCGCCGCGGGCGCGGAGACCCTTGACCGAGCCCTCCGGCCAGGCGGCGGGAAGCGCCGGGAGGAGATCGATGAACCCGGGGCGGTGCGACTGGAGGAGCATCTCGGCGATGCCCGAGGTCGCGCCGAAATTGCCGTCGATCTGGAAGGGCGGGTGGGCGTCGAAGAGGTTGGGGAACGCGCCGCCGCCCTGCGAGCCGCCCTTGGGCGGGGTGAGCAGCAGGACGAGGAGCTGGTGGGCCTTTTCGCCGTCGAGGGCGCGGGCCCAGAGGTTGAGCTTCCAGGCCATGCCCCAGCCGGTGGTGAGCATGCCGCGGCCCTCGAGGGATTTCTTCGCCGCGGCGAAAAGCTCCGGCGTCTCGGGCGTGATCTGGGCGGAAGGGAAGAGGGGGTAGAGGTGGGAGGAATGGCGGTGCGAATCCTTCGCCTTGTCGCGGTCCTCGAGCCATTCCTGAAGCTGTCCGTATTTGCCGATTTGATACGGAGCCATCTTTTCCCGCGCGGAGAGGGCCTGGGCGCGGAAGCCGGCGTCGACGCCGAGGGCCTCGGACGCGGAGGCGGCCTGGGTGAACACGTCGCGCACGATGCCGAGGTCCATGGTGGGGCCGGCGACGCTGCCTTCGTGCTCGGGCGAGTGGGAGGGGCTGGTGACGAGCCAGCCGTGGCGCGGCTCGGCCACGAGGGTATCGAGGAAGAACTCGGCGGAGCCCTTCAGGATGGGATAGACGTCGGCGAGGAATTTTTTGTCGCCGGTGAAGAGATAGTGCTCCCAGAGGTGGGTGGAGAGCCAGGCGCCGCCGGTGGGCCAGACGCCGGTGCCGGCGGAGTCGACGGGGGCGGTGGCGCGCCAGAGGTCGGTGTTGTGGTGGGTAACCCAGCCGCGCGCCTCATACATCACCCGGGCGGTGCGGGCGCCGGTGACGGAGATGTCGCGGATGAGCTGGAAGAGCGGCTCGGCGCATTCCGGGAGATTGGTCGTCTCGGCCGGCCAGTAGTTCATCTCGGTGTTGATGTTGATGGTGTATTTGCCTCCCCACGCGGCGGTGAGGGCGTCGTTCCACATGCCCTGGAGGTTCGCGGGCTGGGTGCCGGGGCGGGAGCAGGCGACGAGGAGGTAGCGGCCGTATTGGAAGTGGAGCGCGGGCAGCGCGGGGTCGTTGGCGCCGGTGAATTTTTTGACGCGTTCGTCGGTCGGCAGCGCGGAGTCGGGCGTGCGGCCGAGGTCGAGGGAGACGCGGCGGAACAGCGCCCGGTGGTCGGCGACGTGGCGGGCGCGAAGGTCGGCGTAGGGGCGTCGTTCCGCGGCCGCCAGGGCGGAGGCGGAGCGGGCCGCGGGGTCGGCGGAGAGGTCGCGGTAGTTGACGAAATTGGTGCCGCTCGAGACGAGCAGCGTGACGGCGTCGGCGCGGGAGACGGTGATCTTGTCGCCGTCGACCGTGACGGAGCCGCCCTCGGAAAGGGCTCGGAGGAGGGCCTTGAAACGGATGGCGCCGGGCTTGTTGTCATAGTCGCCCCCCTGGCCGGAGAGCGTGAGCAGGCCGTCCTCGACGCCGACGACGGCGCCGGGATGCGGGGTCGCCCAGGTGGCGGCGAAGTCGAGCTTGCCCGGCCGGTCGGCGCTGAGGCGGATGGCGACGATCTGATCGGGGGCGCTGGAGAATACCTCGCGGGTGTAGGTGACGCCGCCGCGGGTGAAGGTGGTGGTGGCGACCGCGGAATCGAGATCGAGGGAGCGCCGGTAGTTCGTGACGGCGCGGTCGTTTTCGACGGCGAAGTCGAGCATGACGCTGCCGAGCGTCTGGTATTGGACCATGCGCGGGGGCAGCCCGAGGGCGTTTTTGGTCAGGACGGCCTCGGCCTCCTCGCGTTTGCCGGCGAAGAGGAGTTCGCGCGCCTCGCGGATGGCGGCGGGTGCGGCGGGGTTGGCGGGGTCGTAGGGAGCGCCGGACCAGATGGTGTCGTCGTTGAGTTGCACGCGGTCGCGTTCCACGCCGCCGAAGACCATGCCGCCGAGGCGTCCGTTGCCGAAGGGCAGGGCCTCGACCCATTCGCGGGCGGGGCGGCGATACCAGAGGTTGAGGTCGCCGGAGGGGCCGCGGTCCGCGCCGGTGATCGGGAGCGGAACGACGAGGGCGGTCTTGCCGGCGGAGGCGTCGAGCCGGCGGCCGACGGCGGCGGAACCGGGCTTGAAATCCCAGGAGGCGACGAGGGCGTCGGCCGGGCCGGAGCCGGCGAAGGCCTGGGCGACCTCGGCGTCGGTCAGGGCGCGTTTGTAGACGGAGAAGGCGTGGATGACGCCGTGGAAGCGATGGGCTCCGTCCTGGTCGGCGCCGACGCGGAGCGGGATGTTTTCGGAGGGCGCGGCGACTTTGTCCTTGGTCGGGGTGAAGGCGGCCGCGCGCCGGCCGTTCACGTAGAGGGCGACTATTTTTTCGCGGGAATCGAAGACGCCGACCACGTGCGAGGGGCGGTCCGCCGGCAGCGGCTCCGGGGAGACGAGGGGCTCGGGCAGCGTGGTGTCGTATTCGAGAACGCGGCCTGCGCCGAGGCGGAGTCGCGCGCCGAGTCGGGTGCCCGGACCCTCGGCGTCGACGATCAGCGCGCCGGCGGGGCAATCGGCCGCGGGCGTGATCCAGAGCTCGAAGCTGTGACTTCGCGACAGGCGGAGCTCGCCGGTGTTGGTTTCGTAGAACGGCGAGTCCTCGCCGAAGCTCAGGCCGGGCGGCGGTTCGCGGGCGGGGGCGAGGGGGGCAAGGGCCAGGACGAGAAACGCGGTGACGAGTCGGAGGGCGGCCATGGGGGAACGGAGGGAGAAAAAGAAAAGCGCCGCCGCATGAAGGCGGCGGCGCTTGCCGGGGAAGGCGAGAGCGGATCGCGGATCAGAGGTTGAAGCGCGGATCGCCGGTGAGGGAGGCGCCGCCGCCGGGCTTGAACTCGAGATCGCTGAAGCGCTGGGCGCGGACGGCGCCGTCGAAGAAGAGCACGTTCACCGCGCCGTTGTGACGGATGAGCGTCGCGTCCGTGTTGATCATGATCGGCTTCACCTTGGTGGTGAGCTCGGTGACGTAATTGCTGCCGTCGATGGGGGCGTCGCTGCCGGGCAATTGCTCCATCATGAGGAAGAGACGGCTCGGGCTGCGGACCGACTCGATGGTGACGTAGGCGATGTCCTTTCCGAGGGTGCGCTGGCAGAAGTTCGTGCCGCTCTTGGCGGTCTTGTAGCCGGAGGGACGGAGGAAGTTGTAATAGCGCCGGTTGGTGTCGCTCGACGCCTGGCCCGTGCGGTCGATCGCGGGGCAGACGGAGTAAAAGTCCGTGGGATGGATGGTGTTGGTGGTCCCGTCGTTGTTCTTGGGGAAATAGGCGTCGTAGAAGCGCATGTTCTCGTCGCCCGACAGGTTGATGATGAGGGGGACGTTGCCGCGGTTTTCGTTGGCGAAGAGACGGACGGCCTGGCCCCAGCCGCGGAGCTTGGAGACGCACTGGAGGGTTCGGGCCTTGCCTCGGACGGAGCTGACGGTCGGGACGAGGATGGCGGCGAGGATGCCGATGATCGCGATGACGGTGAGCAGCTCGATCAGGGTGAAGCCGGAGCGCCGCGCGGGGCGGGTCGCGCAAGAGGGGGTGGGGTGCATGGCGGACGGGAGAAGGGGTGGCTTGGGTTGCGGTAAAGCGGCCGGCGCGAAGAACGCGCCGGCCGCGAAGGGCGGGGATCAGGGCAGGGCCGCGACCTGGAGGCGGACGAAGAGACGCGGGGCGGTCGCGGGCAGGGTGACGACCACGCGGTTGGTGGAGGCGTCGAGCGCGCTGCTGGCGATCGTGGCGCCGCCGCTGCCGTGGACGACCGCGGTCCAAGTGGCGAGGTCGGTGGAGGACTGGGCGGTGACGGCGAACTGGGCGGTGGCCGCGGTCTTCACGTCGTAGGTGAAGGTGATGTTCGCGCCGTCGCGGGCGACGACGGGGAGCGGCGCGGAGGCGGCGGAGAGCGGGTTGCCGCCGAGCGCGAACTCCACGAGGTTGGGAACGCCGTCGCCGTCGGGATCCTGGGTGGCGCCGTTGTTCGCGCCGGTGAGACCCTGTTCGGAGGACCAGCTCTCGTAGGGCGAGGAGGCGGTGACGGTGACCGTGACGCTGTCGCTGGTGGCGGAGGAGACAGCGTTGGTCGCGACGACCTTGTAGCTGCCGGTGTTCGCCGTGGTGGCGGAGGCGACGGTGTAGGTGGCCGAGGTGGCGCCGGAGATGAGGACGTCGTCCTTATACCACTGGTAGGTCGGGGTGGGGCTGCCGGAGGCGGCGGCGGTGAGGGTCAGGGTGGCGCCGCTGGCGAGGGTCTGGCCGACGGGCTGGGTCGTGATGGCGGGGGCGACGCCGACGACCGGAACCGACTGGTCCACGGAGAAGGCGTTGATCGTGAACCAGGGGATGGAGGCGTTGTTGGCGTTGCGGATGCCGAGGGCGAAGGCGTCGAAGGCGCCGGTGGTCTCGGACGGTTTCGTGCCGACGGCGGTGGTTTTGCCGGAGGCCGCGCGGAAGAGGGTGCCCGTGGTGCCCGCGCCTTCGTAGATCTGATAGGCGTAGGTGTATTCGTCCGCGGCGCTCCTGCTGATGGACAGGACGAGCGTGTAGGTGCCTCCGAGGGCGAGCGTGCCGGCCGCGTCGGTGGAGGGGGTCTTGGTGACGGAGACGGACACGCCGGCGGGTTCGCCGTAGGACACCGAGCCGGAGCCGGTCACGCAAAGTTCCTGGCCGCGGTTGGAGACGGTGTTGATCTGCGCGGGGCGGGTGGCGGCGCCTTGGCTGACGGTGCCGGAGCCCGCGAGATTGCCGAGCGTGGCGCGGTAGCCGATCCAGTTTTGGGTGCCGGCGCCAAGTGCGCTGCTACCGGAGGCGCTGAGCACGGTGCGCTCCGCGGCGGTTTTGGTGGTGTCGTCGAAATCGAGCTGTTTGGGGTGCACGCCGCCCGAGTTGTAGAGGCCGAAGCCGAGGGTGAGGACGTTGTTGGTCACGATCACGGCGGTCGCGCGGAGTTCCGAGCCGACCTGGCTCAGGCTTACCGGGGTGTTGGCGAAGCGGGCCGCGGTCTCGATGAAGCCGGACGTGGTCGCGAGCTCCATGGCGGCGACAAGCCGGTTGGTCTCCACGACGTCGGTGGTGCGGGGGTTGTCGCCGATCGTGCTGACGCGGGCGTTCTTGGACGACATGACATACCACGCGGTGGAGGTGGGGGTGATCACCGGCGTGGCGGGGTTCATCAAGTCGGCGGAGAAGTCCGTCGAGAAGACGCGGGTGGTCTCGGTGAAGACGAGGCTGAGGGTGGCGGCGTTGCTCGTGGCGGTGCCGGCGTCGTTGGTCACGACGACGTAGTAGTCTCCCGCGCTGGATCCGGTGGTGGTGGCGATCGTGTAGGTGGACGAGTTGGCGCCGGAGATGAGCGAGCCGCTGCCGACCGCGCCCTTATACCATTGGTAGCTCAGGGGGACGGTGCCGCCGGCGCCCACGGTGAAGCTGACGGGCTGGCCGAGAGTGACCGTGGCGCTGGAGGGCTGGGTGGTGATGGAGGGCGGCACGACGTTGACGACGACGGCGGTGTCGGTGCTGGTTGCGGTGCCGTAGAGGTTGGTGGCGACGACGTAGTAGGTGCCGGCGTCGGCGGTGGTGGCGGAGGGGACGGTGTAGGCGGCGCCGGTGGAGCCGGAGATGGGGGTGCCGTTCGGCTGGGCGCCCTTATACCACTGGTAGGAAGGGGCGGGGTAGCCGCTGGTCGTGACGCTCAGGGCGATGCCTTGGCCGACATTGATCGTCGCGGGGAGGGGTTCGGTGACGATGGCGGGAGGCGCGGAGTTGATCGTGACGGTGGCGGTGTTGCTCGTGGCCGGGCTGCCCTGGCCGTTGGTGGCGACGACGTAGTAGGAGCCGGCGGTCGCGGCGGTGGTCGCGGTGACGGTGTAGGTGGGCTGGGTCGCGCCGGAGATGGCGCCCGTGCCGACCTTATACCACTGGTAGCTCGGGGTGGGGGCGCCGCTGGCCTCGGCGGAGAGGGCGAGGGTCTCGCCTTCGTTCACGGTCAGGCTGGAGGGCTGGGCGGTGATGGCCGGGGGGGTGGCGGAAGTGACGTTGACGTAGGCGGCCACGCTGGTCGAGGCGCCGTAGGCGTTGCTCACGACCACATGGTAGCTACCCATGTCGCCTGCGGCGGGGGCGGCGACGGTGTAGGTGGCGGAGGTGGCGCCGGAGATGGGCGAGCCGTCCTTATACCACTGGTAGCCCAGGGGGGCCGCGCCGGTGGCGGCGACGGAAATGGAGCCGGAGACGCCGGGGACCCAGCTTTGGGCGAGAGGCTGGTCGCTGATGAGCGCGACCTGTGCGTTCTTGGCGGTGACGGAGACCTCGGTGACCCAGAGTTGGGAGATGGTGCCGCCGCTGGGAGCGTCGTTGCGATTGCCGAGGGCCAGCGAGTCGAAGGTGGAGGTGATCGCCGAGGGTAGGGCGGCGGCGGTGGTGGTGGTGCCCGAGACGGAGTAAAGGACGGTGCTTGAGCTGTCGCGGACCGTGTAGCTGATCGTGAGGGCGTCGGCCGCGCTGCGGGTGATGGTGTAGGCGAGGCGGTATTCGGCGCCGAGGCCGTCGGCGATGGTCAGCGTGCTGGCCGAGTCGGGCACCACGCCGATGCTGATCGGGCCCGGGGAGGCGAAGTCGCCGGTGTTGACGGAGGCGACGTCAAAGTTCGACTGTGCCAGGCTGGCGCCGGTCTGGGCGGCGCGGGCGGAGATCGTTCCGGCGGCGGAGTTGGTCGCGACCCGGGCGCGGTAGCCCTTCCATCCGAGGGTGCCGTCGGTGGAGGCGCCGGAGTAGATCGTGCTGGAGAGACCGCCGTTCGCGAGGGTGGAGAGCGGGTCGACGCCACCCGAGTTGTAGAGACCGAAGGAGATGTTTTGGACCTTGCTGGTGTAGAGCGTGGCGTTCGCCGTGATGGAGTCGCCGACGGCCGCGAGGGAAAGGGGGTTGGTGGTGAAGCGGCCTGCGGCCTGGACGCCCGCGGCGGTGGAGTTGGCCGCGTAGGTGATGATCAAGCCGCCGCTCAGGCTGGAGGCGCGTCCGTCCTTGGACGAAAGAACATACCAGTTGGTTCCGGTCGAGGTGATCGGGCCGGGGCTGGGCGCGGCCGCGGTCGCGGTCGGCATCACCAGCACGTCGTTGCTGAAGGTGCTTTTAAAGACACTGGCGTCGGCCGCGAAGAGGGAAGCGGAGGGGAGGCAGGCGGACGCCAGCGCGAGGGCGGCGGCGACTAGGCGGGGGCGTTGGTGGCGGGGGTTCATGTGCAAGAAGGGGCGGCGGGAGGTGGGGCTTGCGTGGGACGGGCGCGCACAAGCGAGGCCGGGAAGGCCTCGCCCATGCGAAGGGGGGTCGGAGTGGGGGGATCCGAAGGGGGGTGGGGTAAAGCGCCCGGAATCCAGCAAACCGCGTCCCCAGCGACAATGGAGGCCATGCTCGCATTGTTGAACTGGGGTTGGCGGGCGGATTCGCGGGTGGAGCGAAGGACGGCGCCGGACGGCTGCGGCCTCAGCGGGCGGGCGGGAGCGGATTCCAGGAGTCCGGGCCGCCGAGGACGTTCGCGACGGTGTAGGTCGAGGCCTCGGTGTCCGTCAGTTGCCTGGACCATGGCGCGCGCGCCTCGGGCCGGGCGCCGGGACCGGTGGATTTGTATTCGGAGTAGCGCGCGGTCTTTTCGTTCTCCTCCTTGCGCCAGTTGTTCCAGCCGGCGGGGAGGATATGGTCGCCCATCTCGCATTCGAGGTAGGCGACGGCGGCGTAGGGGCGCCAGGGGCGACCGAGGGTGGCGAGCGGGCGGCGCTTGGCGGGCGGCGCGTAGGGATCCCAGGCTTCGTCGTCGCCGGTGAGGCGGCAGCGAAGAAAGACGAAACCGAAGGGCTTTTCCTGCGGCGTGCTGGCGGCGGTCACGTGGCCGCCCGCCTTGCTGCGGACCTCGCAGTTTTCAAAGACGGCCGTCGCGGAGCCGTAGATGAAGTCGACACGGCCCTCGATGTAGCAGTCGCGGAAGTAGTGGCGGCCGGAATTGACCATCAGGGTGTCCTGCCAGCCGAGGAGGCGGCAGTTGCGGACGACGGCGCGGTCGCCGTCGATGCGCAGGGCGAGGGCCTGGCCGTGGTCGCCGGAGATGTTTTCAAAGGTGAGGTTTTCGGCGCGGAAGTCGTCGCCGAGGGCGATGAGCGTGGTGCCCTCGTAGCCCAGGAGGCGGCGATCCTTGATGGTCTCGTAGACGTTGAGGTGGTAGCTGATAAAAGTCGTGTTCGGGTCCTCGCCGACGAGGTGGATGAAGCGCTTGGTCTTGGGGATGAGCGTCTGCTGCCAGCGGTGGCGGCCGGGTTTGACCAGGATGACGTAGGGTTTGGCGGAGTCGTCCGGGGCGGCGTCGACGGCCTCCTGGATGGTTTTGAAACGCGCCTCCTTTTCGGTCGAGACGACGGCGTCGGGGGCCGCCGGCGCCGGCAGGGCGGCCAGGGCGGGCACGGGGAGACGTTCGGCGAGGGACTCCGCGGCGGGGAGGGCGGCGAGGAGGACGAGGGCGAGCAGGGAGGGTTTCACGGGGAATCGGGATTTTGTGTATTCAGGGATTGGTTACGCGAAGGGTCGCGTGGAGCGGGAGCCGGTCGGAGGCGGGGCCGGCGTAGATGCGCCACGCGCCGGGTTCGACGACGTAGCGGTGGTTTTTTTCGTCCCAGCGGCGCAGGCGGTCTACGGGCACGGAGAGTCGGACGACCCGGGTCTCGCCGGCGCGCAGCGAGACGCGCCGGAAGGCGACGAGTTGTCGCAGGGGCATGGATACGGGCGGTTTTTCGGCGACGGCGTAGGCTTGCACGACCTCGTCGCCGTCGCGCTTGCCGGTGTTTTTCACCGTGACGGAGGCCTCGACGGCGGCGCCGGGCGCGACGGACGAAGCGGAGAGGGCGAGCTTCTCGTAGGCGAAGGTGGTGTAGCTCAGACCGTGGCCGAAGGCGTAGAGGGGCTTGCCGGTGAAATAGCGGTAGGTGCGGTTTCGCATCGAGTAGTCGTCGAACGCGGGAAGCTCGTCGGTGTTCCTGTAGAAGGTGACGGGGAGGCGGCCGGCGGGGTTGGTCTCGCCGAGAAGGGCGTCGGCCACGGCGTCGGCGCCGCGCTGGCCGTGATACCAGGCGAGGAGGACGGCGCCGGCCTGAGCGTCGTCGACGTTGAGCGCGCTGCCGGTCGTGAGGACGAGGGCGACGGGTTTCTTCAACTCCGCGACCTTCGCGAGCAGGTCGCGCTGGGTGGCGGGCAGGTCGAGGCCGAGCTTGTCGCCGCCTTTGAAGCCCTCGGCGGTGACGCTCATCGATTCGCCTTCCATGTCGGGCGTGATGCCGAGGGTGAGCACGACGTGGTCGGCGGCGCGGGCGGCGGCGAGGGCCTTGGCGAGCGCGTCGTCCTGGCCGGGGGCGATCCAGCCGAACTGGATGCGGCCCTTTCGGGTGAGCTGCACGTATTCGAGGCGGACGGCGTAGGCGCGGCCGGCCTCGAGCGCGACGGTGGCGCTGAGCGGGCGCTCGGGGTCCTTGCGCCAGGAGTCGATGACGGGCTTGTCGTCGAGGTAAAGCCGGGCCGCGCCTTCGGCGACGACGCCGAGGACGTGTTCGCCGGAGGCGTTGGGGACGAGCACGCCGGTCCAGCGCAGGCCCGTATTCGTGATCGGGATACCCTCGACCGGCTGGGTCTCGTCCCACTGGAGGTTGACCTGGACGTCGGCGCGACGCGCGACGGGGCGGCCCTCGACGAGCGGGGCCTTGCTGTCCTGTTTGTCGTGGGCGAAGACCTCGCCCTGGAGTCCGGGCGTGGAGCGGGAGGCGTCGGCGAAAAGGACGCCGTCGGGGAAAGGCTGGCCGCTGACGCGGAAGCCCTTGGCGAGCGGCACGCCGGGCTCGGCGAGCACTTTCACGCCGCGCGCCTCGAGGCGGGAGCGGAGGCCGGCGGCGAGCGTGACCATGCGGCGGGGCGTGCCGGCGTAGTTGCCGAGCACGATGGATTCCTCGAAGCCGGTCGGGCCGAGGATGGCCACCGTCTTCAGTTTCGTCGAATCGAAGGGAAGAGTGCCGTCGTTCTTGAGGAGAACGAGGCTCTGGCGCGCGGCCTCGAGGGCGAGCTGGTCGTTTTCCGGGCTGTCGTTGGCTGAGGCGGGGATGGCGCGGTAGGGCACGCGTTCGGCGGGGTCGAACTGGCCGAGGCGGAAGCGCAGGGTGAAAAGGCGGCGGAGGGCGGCGTCGATGTCGGCCTCGGCGACCAGGCCGCGTTTCAGGGCCTCGCCCAGCGCCTCGTAGGTCTTGCCGGAGCAGAGGTCGTTGCCGGCCTTGATCGCGGCGGCGGAGGCCTCGGCGGCGTCCTTCGAGTAGAGGTGGGCCTTGGGGCGCCACATGTCGGCGACGTTGTCCACGTCGCCCACGACGGCGCCGGAGAAGCCCCATTTCTCGCGGAGGATCTTTTGCAGCAGGTCGGTGTTGGCGGGGGCGGGGACGCCGTTGACGGCGTTGTAGGCGCTCATGAGCGAGGTGGCGCCGCCCTCGACGATGCCGGCCTCGAAGGCGGGCAGGTAGGTCTCCCAGAGGTCGCGCTCGCCGACCTTGGCGTCGAACTGGTGGCGGTCGGGCTCGGGGCCGCTGTGCACGGCGAAGTGCTTCACGGTGGCGACGGTCTTGAGGTAGCGCGGGTCCTCGCCTTGGAGGCCTTTGATGAAGGCGACGGCGAAGCGGCTGGTGAGAAAGGGGTCCTCGCCGTAGGTCTCCTGGCCGCGGCCCCAGCGCGGGTCGCGGAAGATGTTTATGTTGGGCGACCAGATGGTGAGGCCCTGGTAGCGTTTGGTGCCGCCGTCGGCCTTGGGGGCGTCGAGGACCTCGTTGTTTTTCGCGCGGGCCTCGGTGGCGATGGTTTCGGCCACGCGATGGTGGAGCTCGGGGTTCCAGGTGGCGGCGAGGGCGATGGCCTGCGGAAACACGGTGGCGACGCCGTTGCGCGCGACGCCGTGCAGGGCCTCGTTCCACCAGTCGTAGCGCGGGATGCCGAGGCGTGGGATCTCGGGCGAGGCCATCATGGTCTGGCCGATTTTCTCCTCGACGGTCATCCGAGAGAGGAGGTCGTCGACGCGCTTGTCGAGGGGGAGCTCGGGATCGCGAAAGGGAAAAGCCTCCTTCGCGGTCAAGGCGGCGGGTGAGGCGAGAAACGCGAGGACGAGGGTGGCGAGGAGGGGACGAGGGAGGGGCATGGGAACGGGAGGAGGAAACGGTCGGGTTAAAGGGGGAGGAGGCGTCGCGTCAGGGCAGCGGGCGCCAGCCTTCGGCGCGCACGGTCCAGGCGCCGTCGCGCGGCAGGCCCGGGTGTTCGCCGTCGGCGCCGTCCCAACCGCCGAGCATGAGGGCGACCGCGGAAAGGAAGGCGCCGTTGGCGGGGAGATAGACGCCGAGATCGTAGCGAGGTTGGCCGGGTTTCGCGACGCGCGCGGCGCGGCTTTCGGGACGTTGCGGGCAATGGCCGTTGGGCAGGTAGCGGTTGTTCGGGCCGTCGCGCAGGAGAATTTCGACCGCGTCTTGCGCGCGGCCGAGTCGGGCCGCGGTCATGGCGATCATCGGGTAGTCCCAGCCCCAGATCTTCGTTTCCCAATCCCAGTCGCGGAGCACGGCGTCGAGGGTGCGGCCCATCGTGTCGTGGTCGACGAAGTCGGTCTCCGGCAGAACGCCGAGCGACATGAGCATGCTCGGGTGGTCGTGGCGTCTGTGGATGTTGTCCCAGGTGTCGGGCGAAGATTCGAGGGCGACGTATTTGCCGTCTTTTTCGGGAAGCGGGGAAAGGCGGGCGACGATGTCGTCCCAAAGCGGTTCGCGCGGCAGGCCGCGGCGCTCGCGCCAGGTCTGGGCGAGCCGGAGGGTCCAGCGCCAGTAGGCGAGTTCGAAGCCGGGGTTTTGGCTCGTGGCCTGGTCGTGGATTTCCTGGGCGATCCAGAGAGGGGGGCCGAGCACGTAGCGGTTCTGTTTGGCGTCGAGCCAGAGCATGGACGCGAGCGCCTCGGCGCTTTCCTGCACGAGCGGGGCGTAGCGCTCGAGCGTGGCCTCGCGGTCCGGCGCGGCCCGGTAAAGCAGTTCGGCGAGATAGATCGGGTGCGGCTGGTTCCAGACGATGAGCGGGTTGCCACCCGGACTCTCGCGCAACTCGGGGCCGACCATCTTGGCCCAGCGAGCGCCGCGCAGGCCGCGGCCGGCGGCGATGGTGCGCGCTTCGGGAAGCCGGGCGACATACCAGTCGAGGTTGCGCGAAAGCAGCTCGGGATGGCCCCAGAGCGCGAAATGCGCGGCGTGCCACCAGATCATCTCGGTGTGGTGCTTCCCATACCAGGTGGCGCAGGTGAGTCCGCTCTCCGCGGGAGGGACCTCGCCGGCCATCTGCACGGCGGTGAGGTATTGGGAGAGGACGATGCGGCGCTCGAGCTTGGGCGCGAGCGGGCTGGTGCTGCCGGTGAAATCGGCGGCGGCGCTTTGCCGCCAAAAGGCGGACCAGTGGCGGGCGACGCGGTCGAAGTCGGGCGCGGCCGGCGCGACCACCGGCTGGTCGCTGGAGAGGCGCGAAAAGGCGACCGCGAGTTCGAGCACGCTTCGGCCCGGCTCGCCATGAACGAGGAACGTGTGCGGAGCGTCGGCCGATTTTTCCGTCGGGAGGCTCAAGGCTACGGCGTAGGCGAGATCGAGGACTTCTCGTCGGATGAGCGTGGGCGAGGCGGCCAGGGATCGATGCGACTCGGATCGGGACCAGTCGTAGGCGGGCGTGTGTTTGACCTGGAGATCGTGGCCGCGGGGGAAGGCGAGTTTCACGCCGAGCGCGCCGGAGGCGACCAGGTCTGACTCGATGCGCACGAGCACGGTATCGCGGTCGGGGAGGCAGGCGGTCGCGACCGTGACGGCGTGGCCGTCCAGGGTGTAGCGGCTGCGGAGCGTGCCGCTCCAGAGGTCGAGGCGCTGGTCGACGTCGCGGACGTCGGCGGGAACGAAGGGGGAACCGTCGGGCTTTTTCCAATCGAGCGCGATCTGGGCGAGCGGATGGATGCGCGGATTGCGACGCAGCCACTGGCCGGCCGGCGAGCCCGCGTTGGTGGGGTAGCCGTGGATGGAACCGTCGGGGTGGGTGAAATCGCGGTCGGCGTCGGCGAGCGCGTATCCCGCCGGGTTCTCGTCCCGCACCCAGGCCCAGCGGGAAAGCGTCTCGGTCGGCAGGCCGTTCTCGTGATAGTCCGCGAGGAAGCTCTGGAGCCCGGTGACGTCGGCGGTGAAGGCGAAGCCGCCGTTGCCGACCGTGAAAGGCGAATCGTAGTCGATGGCGTGGAGCTCCGGCGAGTTCCGCGACACGAGCGCTTTACGATCGATGGGCTCCGCCGCGAACGCGACGCAGGCCAGGAACGCGAAGGCGGCCAGGGCCTGCGTTTGCCGAAAAATGGACGTGGGCCACGGCATCGACATGGACGAAGCGACTCAGCGGGCGTTGGCCGGTAGACCAGCCAGCCAGGGCAGGAAGCGGTCGATCCAGGCGCCGCCCTCGCCGGGCGCCCCGATGGTGAACGCGCCGTGGCCGCCGGCGGCCACGGTCCAGAGATGATGCGTCGCGCCGGCGGAGGCGTAGCCGGCGGCGATGCCGCGGGCGAAATCGATCGGGGCGGTCTTGTCGTCCTCGGCGGACGCGATGAAGGCGGGCGGTGCGTCGCGAGGAATCGGATACGCCTCGATCGTTCGCCTGGCGGGCCAGGGGCAGAGCATCACGACAAAGTCGGGCCGGCTGCTCTCGCGCTCCACCGGGTCGGCGCTGACCGGCAGGCCGGCGTCGCCGTGGCAGGCGACGTTGAGCGCGAGGTTGGCGCCGGCGGACCAGCCGACCAAGCCGACGAGGCGGGGATCGACGCCCCATTCCGCGGCGTGGTGGCGGACGAGGCGCACCGCGCGCTCGCCGTCGGCGAGGGCGTCGGCCTCCACGTCGACCGAGGGGCCGCGCGTGCGGTATTTGAGCGAGACGATGACGAAGCCTTTGGGGAGCAGCGCCTCGACCGCGCCGTCTGCGCCGACGAGGCGCGTGAGGTGGGTGTAGCCGCCGCCCGGGCAGGCGATGAGGACGGGCCGGCCGCCGGCGGGCGCGGGGCCGTCGGGCTGGTAGAGCAGAAGTCCGGGGATGCCTACGTTTCTCCAGCGTCCGGTGCCGTCGTCGGCGCCGGGCGTGGCGCCCTCGACCATGCCGGGCGGGGGGCCGGGCCAGAGCGGGAGTTCGCGCGGCTCGGCCGCGCGCGCGAAGCCCGAGGCGAGCAGGACGAAGATCGCCAGGCACGGGCGAAGCAGGCGGCGGGTCGATCTCATGGCGCGTGGGTGTTAGCGGGAGGGGTTCCAGCCGTCGGCGCCGCCGAGCACGTTCCGCACGCTGTAGGCGGCGGCCTCGGTGTCGGTGAGTTGTTTCGCCCAGGGCGCGCGTTGGGAGATGTCCGCGCCGGGGCCGGTGTTTTTATACTCGGCGTAGCGGGCGGTCTGCTCGTTCTCGGCCTTGCCCCAGTTGTGCCAACCGGCGCGGATCAGCTTGTCGGGCAATTCGCAGCGCAGGAAGGCCGTGGCGGCATAGGGGCGCCAGGGCCGGCCGAGGTAGAATCCCTTTTCCACGTCCGGACCGGCGGTGATCTTGCAGTCGAGGAAAACGTAGCCGAAGGGCGCTTTTTCGGGCGTGCTGGCGGCGGTGAGGAAGCCGTCCGCCTTGGCGTGGACGTGGCAGCGATCGAACACGGCGACGCCGGCGGCGTAGATGAAGTCGACGTGGCCCTCGATGTAGCACTCGGCGAAATATTGGCGCGCGGCGGGGCCTTCGCGGGGCGAGTCGGCGCGCAGCGTGTCCTGCCAGCCGAGGAAGCGGCAGCGGCGGAAGACGGCGCGGTCGCCGGTGACGTAGAGCGCCAGGGCCTGGACGCGGGCCTCGCGAGGAGTGGTGTTTTCGAAGGTGATGTTTTCGGCGCCGAAGTCGGCGGCCCGCACGAGCACGGTGGCGCTGTCGGGGGTGGGAAGGGTTTTGCCCGAGGCGTCGCCGGGGAGCGGCGTCTTCACGTTGGTGTCGAGCGTGATGACGGTGCGCTCCGTCTCGCCGGGCTCGCCGACGAGGCGGAGGCCGGGTTTGGAGGCGGGGACGACGACGTGCTCCTTGTAGACGCCGGATTTGACGAGGATGCGCCAGGGTTTCGCGGCCGTGGCGGATTCGGGCGCGGCGTCGATCGCCTCCTGAACGGTGGCGTGCGTGCCCGAGCCGTCGAAGGCGACGACGGCGTCGAAGCGTTTCTCGCCCGCGACGGGTTTGGGGTCGCGCGGTTCGTCGCGGAGGAGCGGGGCGAGGGCGGGCACGGCGCGGCGCAGTTCCTCGACGACGAGTCGCCCGAACCGCACGTAGCCCTCGGCGTTGAGGTGGGTGCCGTCGAATTGGCCGTTCTCCTTTGGCGGGCTGAAAACGAGGCAGCCCTCGCGCCCGAGCTTCTCGCAAAGCTCCTTGCTGCGGTCGTGAAGCTCGACGAGCGGCACCTTTTTCTCGCGGGCGATGGCTCGGACGATCTCGGCGCGGCTTTGCAGGCTGGAGTTGATCTTGTGCGGGTCGTTTTTGTCGAACTGGCGGCGCACGAGCGAGGTCACGAGGACGGGCGTGGCGCCGGCGGCGCGGGTCTCGTCGACGTAGCGCTCCATGTAGGCGCGGTATTCCTCCTCGGTGGTGGAGCGGCCGGGTTTGCCTGGCTCGTCGTTGTGGCCGAACTGGATGAGGTAGTAGTCGCCCTTGAGCGCGAGGGCCTTTTGCCACGAGCCCTCCTTGATGAAGCTCATCGAGCTGCGGCCGCCGCGGGCGGTGTTGGTGAGCTTCACGCCGTCGGCGAGGAATTGCGCGAAGCCGAGGCCCCAGCCGGCGTTGTCGGTGACGGTGGAGTCGCCGACCAGGACGATGTGCGGCGCGGCGCGAAGGAGCGGGACGATCAGGAAGACGGCGAGCAGGAGCGCCGGACGGAGAAGGCGTGGCAGGGGCATGGCGACGGGGAATTCAGCGATGGACGAGGGGATCGACGGTCTCGATGGAGCCGTCGGCGCGGTGGCGAAGCGGGGTGGCCTTGACGTTGCGAAGGTGGCTTTTCCCGGAGAGCTGGTTGTCGTGGTAAAACAAATACCACGTGCCGCGGTGTTCCACGATCGAGGGGTGCGTGGTCCAGCCTTTCACGGGCTTCAGGATCACGCCTTGGTAGGTGAAGGGCCCGTAGGGCGAGTCGCCGGTGGCGTAGACGATCTGGTGGGTGGTGCCGGTGGAGTAGGAGAAATGGTAGCGGCCCTCGTGTTTGTGCACCCAGGCGCCTTCGAAGAAGCGGCGCGCCTCGTCACCGGCGAGCAGCGGCTTGCCGGACGGATCGAGCAAGGAGATCTCGCGCGCGGGCTCGGCCAGACCGAGCAGATCGGGCCGAAGGCGGGCCACGCGAGGGGCGAGGGCGGGTTTTTCGGCGGAGGGCAGCCTGCCGTCGGGATCGTAGCGGCCGTCTTGCCAACGCTGCAACTGGCCGCCCATGAGGCCGCCGAAGTAGAGGTAGTGCTCGCCGTCGTCGTCGCGGAAGACGGCGGGATCGATGCTGAACGTGCCCTCGAGGGGGCGCGGTTCGGCGCGGAAGGGGCCGGCCGGATTTTCGCCGACGGCCACGCCGATGCGGAAAACGCCCTCCCGGTCCTTGGCGGGAAAGAAAAGGTGGGTGCGCCCGCCGATCCGCGCGGCGTCGGGCGCCCAGAGTTGTCGGGCGGCCCAGGGGACGTCCTCAAGCGCGAGGGCGACGCCGTGGTCGGCGACCGGCGCGCCGACACGGTCCATCGAGTAGACGTGGCAGTCGCGCATCGCGTATTGGTCGCCGTCGTTCGAGCCCGGAACGCCGGCGTCGATATCGTGCGAGGCGTAGACGTAGATGCGCCCGTCGACCACGTGCGCGGAGGGGTCGGCGCTGTAGCGGTGGGTGACGAGCGGCGCGTCGCGGAATCCGGGAGCGGCGTCGGGCGCGGGGGCGCGGCGCGTGGTCGAGCAGCCGGCGAGAAGGCCGAGGCCGGCCAGCGCGGCGAGCGCCAGCCCGGGGCGGACGAGGCGGGCGTGCTTCACGGGACGAGCTCGAGCCGGGAGTCTTTGACCGCGGTGGTCTTGACCGGGTCGCCCTGGTCGGCGCGGATGCGGACGCGCTCGAAGACGATGCGCTCGCCGTAGGCGAGGTCGGCTCCGGCGCCGGCGGAGAGGTCGACGTCGCGGAAGGTGATGTCGCTCAGCGGACGCTCGGGCAGGCCGCGCAGGGTGAAGGCGGCCTTGGAGCCGCGCGAGACGATGTCCTCGAAAAGGATGTTGCGGAAGGTGGGGGTGCCCTCGTCCGGCGTGATCACGGCCTCGGCGGGCTTGCCGTTGGCGGCGTAGAGGAAGTTGAAGTCGATGGCGCTGCCCTCGATGGCGCTCATGCGGATGCCGCGGACGTGGATGTTTTCCACGACTCCGCCGCGGCCGCGGGCGGTCTTGAAGCGCAGGCCGAGGGCCGTGCCGATGAAGGTGCAGTTTTGCACGAGGACGTTGCGCACGCCGCCGGACATCTCGCTGCCGATGGTGAAGCCGCCGTGGCCCTCGTAGACGACGCAGTTTTCGATGAGCACGTCCTCGGTGGGCACGCCGAGGCGGCGGCCGGAGGCGTTCATGCCGGACTTGATGCAGAGGCCGTCGTCGCCGGTGTCGACGATGCAGTCGCTCACGTGGACGCGGCGGCAGGAGTCGATGTCCATCGCGTCGCTGTTTTGCGCCCAGCGGTCGTTGAGGATCTTGAGCCCGCGGAGGGTCACGTCCTCGCAGAGCCAGGGGTGAAGGGTCCAGTTGGGCGAGTTGCGGAAAGTGACGCCCTCGAGGAGCACGCGGCGGCAGTCGAGGAGACGGAGCAGACGCGGACGAAGGTAGAGGCGATAGGGCGCGTAGGCGGCGGGATCGAGCGAACCGGAGGCCTCGAGGGCGTCGGTGGCGGCGGCGCCCTCCATGGCTGCCCGGCTGGGCCACCACTCGTTGCCCTTGTCGTTGAGTATGCCGCCGGAGGCGACGAGGTCTTTCCAGAAGGGCTCGGTGACCTTGGCTTTTTTCACGAGGCGCCAGGCGTCGCCGCCGCCGTCTATCACGCCGGAACCGGTGATCGCGACATCCTCGAGTTTCTCGCCGGAGATCGGGGAGGTGGTGTGGACGGATTTTTCGCCGCGGGCGTCGAAGACGCGCAGCGGGTAGAGGGCATGGTCGCGGGAAAACTGGATGAGCGAGCCCGGCTCGAGGTGGAGCCGGACGCGGCTGCGAAGCTGGATCGGGCCGGTGAGCCAGAGGCCGGAGGGGACGACGAGCGTGCCGCCGCCGCGTTCGGCGAGGGCGGCGAAGGCGCGCGCGAAGGCGTCGGTGTTGAGCGTCTCTCCGTCGGGCTTCGCGCCGAAGTCGGCGAGACTGACGCGGGTCTCCGGAATGCGCGGCGCGGCGGGGGCGGCGGGCGCGACCGGGGCGCCGAGCGAGGCGAAGGCGGGGAGGGCGAGACCGGGGAGCAGGGCGGGGGCGAGCAGAAGGCCGAGCAGAAGGCGGGGCAGGCGGGTATGGGGCATGGGGGACGAGAAAATCAGGGGGCCGCGGCCGGCGGCGGTTGGGGCAGGGGCAGGGGGACGCCGTCGAGCACGGCGTCGGCGACGTGATCGAACTCGAAGCGCGGTCCCTCGGCGACATCCAGGGTGAGACCGCGGAACTCGAGGCCGCGCGCGTGGGAGGCGATGACGCCGCGCGTGGCGTGGATGAGCACGTCCTCGAAGGTCACGTTCCGGATCGGCGACGTATCCATTCCGGTGATGCGGATCGCGACGGGGACGCTGTTGGCCGCGAGGCGTTTCACATGGATGTCGCGGAAGACCGGCGGGTTTTGGTCGGTGACGGCGTTGGGGTCGGACGTGTAGTCCATGTTGAGGATGACGGCCTCGCGCTTGAGGTTCACGCCGGTGACGTTCTCGACCCAGACCTTTTCCACGATGCCGCCGCGGCCGGGGCGGGATTTGATGCGCAGGATGCGGTCGGTGCCCTCGAAATAGCTGTCGTGGAGGTAGACGTTGCGCACGGAGCCGGACATCTCGCTGCCGATGACGAGGCCGCCGTGGCCGCGTTTCACGGTGCAGTGGCGCATGACGACGTTTTCGGTGGGGCGGCCGACGCGGCGGCCGTCCTGGTCGTAGCCGGACTTGAGGACGACGCAGTCGTCGCCGGTCGAGAAAGTGCAGCTTTCGATCAGGATGTTGCGGCAGGAATCGGGGTCGATGCCGTCGTTGTTGGGGCCCTCGGTGAGGACGTTCACCTTCCGGATGATGATGTTCTCCGAGTAGATCGGGTGGATGGTCCAGTTGGGGCCGCCGCCGATGGTGAAGTCCTCGAGCAAGATGTTTTTGCACTCCACGAAGCTGACGAAGCTCGGGCGGATGGCGGCCTCGCGGGTGCCGTAGACGCGTTGCTCGACGGGCACGCCGGCGGCGCCTTGGGCGAAGAAGGCGCGCGTCTCCTTCGATTTCCAGTCCCACCAAGCCTGCGAATTTCCGTCGAGCCGGCCGGGGCCGGTGACGCCGATGTTTTCGCAGCCGCGGGCGTAGATGAAGGGCGAGTAGTTGTAGAGCTCGATGCCGCCGACGCGCACGAAGACCGGTGGAAGGTAGTCTTCCATGACGTCGCTGAACTTGAGCACGGCGTCCTTTTCGAGGTGGAGCTCGATGTTGCTCCGGAGGCGGACGGGGCCGGTGAGCCAGACGCCGGCGGGCACGAGGACGCGGCCGCCGCCGAGCTTGTCCAAGGCGGCGATGGCGGTGGCGATGGCGGCGGTGTTTTTCACCTCGCCGCCGGGAGCGGCGCCGTAGTCGCGGATGTCGACCTGGCGGTCGGGGAAGACCGGGCGTTCGAGCCGCGGCATCTCGAAGGGCGCGTGGATGAGGCCGATGGGGGGCGGTTCCTCGCGGGCGGCGAAGACGGGGCCGGCCGCGGCGAGGGCGAGGCCGAGCGGGACGGCGAGACGGGCGAGCAGACGGAGCGGGGAACGCATGGGGGATGTTGCGTGAAAAGGGTCAGCGCGTGGGGAGGATCGACGCGGGGGAGCGGGCGGGCCAGAAATCCTGCGCGGGCGAGGCTTTGTTTTCGAGCAGGACCTCGGTGGCGGTGAGATTGCCGGCGTGGTAGAACTTCGCGCCGCGCTCGCTGGCGATGATGGCGTCGCGGATCGTGACGTTTTCCAGGGGGCGTTCCGGGAGGCCCCAGAGGACGAAGGAATTTTGCGAGCCGGTGGCGCGCAGTTTTTCGATGAGGATGTTTTTCCAGCGCGGGGTCTTGTCCGTGACGGGGCGCGCCGGGTCGAGGTCGGGGCTCTTCGGTTCCTTGGGGTAGTAGCTGGAGATGAAGACGGGGTTTTTCACGCCGCGCATGGTGATGTCGCGGTAGACGAGATCCTCGACGAGACCGCCGCGGTCGCGGTCGGCCTTCAGGCGGATGCCGGAGGTGGTGGCGTCGAAGACGATGCGTTCGGCGAGGAGGCCGCGGATGCCGCCGCCGGTGTAGCTGCCGATGGAGAGGCCGTGGCCGAAGCCGAGCGCGCAGTCGCGGATGACGAAGTTCTCGCAGACGGGCGGCGTCCAGCCCTTGGCGGAGTGGGTGAGGACGACGATGTTGTCGTCGCCGGTGGAGACGCGGCAGCGCTCGATCAGGTAGTTTTTGCCCGAGAGGTTGAGGCCGTCGGTGTTGGGGGAGTCGTCGGGCGCCTCGATCGTCACCTCGCGGATCGTCACCTCGCGGCAGAGCCGGAGGGCGACGTGGGTATTGGGCGGATTGATACTGGTGAAGCCGGAGAGCTCGACGCGCTCGCACTGCTCGAGCTGGATCAGCTGGGGGCGGCGCAGCGTCAGTTCCTTGGCGCGGTAGGCCCGCCACCAGGCCTCGCCCTGGCCGTCGATGCGGCCGGGGCCGGAGATGCGCAGGTCGCTCGCGCCGGAGGCGGAGAGCAGGCTGGCGTAGCGGGAGGCGTCGGCGGGGTGGTTTTGCCCGCGGGGGAGGAGCTTGAGCACGGCGCCGGAGGCGAGGTGCAGGTCTAGGCGCGAGGCGAGGCGCAGCGGGCCGACGAGATATTCGCCCGGGCCGAGGACGAGTTTTCCGCCGCCCTCGGACGTCACGCGGTCGATCGCCTTTTGCAGCGCGGCGGTGACGGGCTGGCGTTGTCCCGGGGAGACGCCGAGATCCGCTGCGGAGAACTCGCGGGCGGGGATGCGCGGCTCCGCGGGAACGAGCGAGGCGAGGTCCGCGGCGAAGGCGGCGGTCGCCACGAATGCGGCGAGGAGAAGCGACAGGGCTTTCATGCGGGGCGGGGCCGGGCGGGAAGGGGAACGCGGGGGGCCGGCGGGCATCTCGCGAACGATGGGGAAAGGGGTAAACGGAGCTATTGCGCGCATCGTTGCTCAAATGGCGTCAACGATGCGCGCAGCGGGTCGTTTGTGACACGGCGCGGCTTGCCGGATAAGCGGCGGGTCAGCCACGACCGTGCCCCGCGGTCATGACCCCTTACCCCGTCCGTCCGCCCTTTTCATGATGTCTTCGCCCTTCACCCCGCTTTCAGCGCGCCGGTCGCGCGGCGAGGCGAGCCCGCGTCTTTCTTTCGTGGGCAAGGACGCCGTCGTCGACGTGTGTTCCGCGGCGCGCCAGCCTGGTTTTTCCTCCTAGGCCCCTCTCCTCCCATTCCGATGCCCCAAGTCCAGGACAGCGTTTCCTCCTCCGCCCAGTCTTCGTCATCCGCCGCGGCGCCGGGGCCGTCCGGCCGCTTTCGTTGGACGATCTGCGGGCTGCTTTTTCTTTCGGTCGCGCTCAACTACATCGACCGAAACATCATCGGCATCCTCAAGAAACCGCTCAGCGACGAGCTGGGCTGGAGCGAGACGGATTACGCCCACATCGCCTCGGCGTTCCTGATGGCCTACGCGTGCGGCTACCTTTTCGGCGGACGCATCGTCGACCGGCTCGGCGTGAAGCGCGGGCTGCCGTGGTTCGTGTTCCTGTGGAGCCTCGCCGCGGCGGGCCACGGCTTGGTGAACCTCATCGCGCCGGGAAAAACGGTCTCCATCGACATGTCCTGGCTGGGCTTCGCGGCGGCGTGGTCGGTGCCGGCGACGGTGCTCGGCTTCATGTCGGCGCGCGTGGCGCTGGGCCTGACCGAGGGCGGCAATTTCCCGGGGGCGATCAAGACCGTGGCCGAGTGGTTTCCGGTGAAGGAGCGCGCCTTGGCGACCGGCATTTTCAACGCGGGCAGCAATGTCGGCGCGGTCATCTGCCCCATCGCCGTGCCCTGGCTTTACGGCCATGTCGGCTGGGCCACGACCTTCTACATCACCGGCGCGCTGGGCATCGTGTGGCTGGGGCTCTGGTGGTGGCTCTACGAGGCGCCGGAAAAGCATCCGCGTCTCACCGCGGGCGAGCTGGATTACATCCGTTCCGGCAAGCCGGTGACCGAGGAGAAAAAAGTCCAGATGCCCTGGCTTTCCCTGCTGCGGTATCGCGCGGTCTGGGCCTACCTGGCCGCGAGCATCCTGGCGGGTCCGGTGTGGGGCATCTACATGTTCTACTTTCCCGATTTCATGCAGAAGACCTTCAAGCTCGGGCTCGCGGAGGTCGGCAAGTGGACGGCGGTGTTTTATCTGTTCGCGTCGATCGGCGGCGTGTCGGGCGGCTGGCTGGCGGGACGCCTCCTGAACAAGGGCTGGTCGGTGAACAAGGCCCGCAAGACCACGCTGCTGATCTGCGCCTGCGCGGTGCTGCCGATCTTCCTCGCGCCGCACGCGCCGTCCGCGCTCGTCGCGGTGCTGATCGTCGGTCTGGCCGGCTCGGCCCACCAGGGCTGGTCGGCGAATCTTTTCAGCGTCGTTTCCGACACCATGCCCAAGCAGGCGATCAGCTCGACCGTGGGTCTCGGCGGCTTCGTGTGCTTCATGACCGGATCCTTCGTGACCGAGGCGATCGGCAAGGTTTTGGAAAAAACCGGCAGCTACACCGCGATCTTCGCCTGCGCCTCGTTGCTCTACGTCGTGGCGCTCGCGATCGTCCAGATCCTGGTGCCGCGGATCGGCGCGGTGGAGACGAAGGAGGCCTCCGCGTGAACATGAACTGGCGCGTATTGGTTTTTGGTCTGCTCGCCGTCGCCTCGCTCGAGGCGGCCACCCTGAAGCGCGACCTCGTCTACGGCGAGGCCGGCGGGGAGACGCTGAAGCTCGACATCTGCACGCCCGACGGCCCGGGGCCTTTCCCCGTCGTCATCCTCGTGCATGGCGGCGGCTGGGGCAGCGGCGACAAGGCCGGCGCGGAGAAGCCCGGCTCCGGCGCCGACATCACACCGTGGTTTCAGCCGCTCACCGACGCGGGCATCGCCTGGGTCTCGATCAACTATCGCCTCGCGCCGGCGCATCGCTGGCCGGCTCCGCTCGACGACACGCGGGCGGCGGTGGCCTGGGTGCGCGCGCATATCGCCGAGCACGGCGGCGACCCGGCGCAGCTTGCGCTGATGGGCCACTCGGCCGGCGGGCATCTCGCCCTCATGGCCGCGATGCCCGAGGCCGGCGAAGCCGCCCCGGTGGACGTGGTGGTGGGCTGCGCGGCGGTCTCGGATCTCGTTTCCGACTCGAGGCGCCGTGGCGAGATCAGCAAGTCCCTGCAGAATCTCTTCAATTTCGCGCCCGACCTGGCGCCCGCCTCGCTCGAGGCCTTGGCCGCGGCCTCGCCCCTTGGGCGTATCCACCCCGGCTGCCCGCCCGTGCTGTTTCTGCACGGCGACGCGGACAAGACGGTGCCGATCGAGCAGTCGCGTGAATTTCAGGAAAAGGCCCGCGCCGCCGGAGTGCGTTGCGATCTTCACGTCCTTCCCGCCGCGCCGCACCGCCTCACGGAGTGGGTGAAACACGATCCGGAATGGAGCCGGGTTCTGACTGACTGGCTCAAGGCGCGCTGGGCCGGCAAAAGCTCCGGTTCAAAACCCTGAACATGCCCCTTCGGTCCCTCTTCCCCTTTTCGCTCATGTCCCTCCCCCTATCCGCCTTCCTGCTCGACACGCCCGTCCGTGGCGGCGGCGAGACCTCGACCGCGACGACCGCGCCCTGGATCGCAGATCAAGGGGACGGCACCTATCGCAATCCCGTCCTGCACGCCGACTACTCGGACCCGGACGTGGTGCGGGTGGGCGCGGACTACTGGATGACGTCGTCGAGCTTCAACCACACGCCCGGGCTGCCGATCCTGCATTCCCGCGATCTGGTGAACTGGACGCTGGTGAACCACGCGCTGCCGACGCAGGTGCCGGTCGAGCATTTCAAGACGCCCCGCCATGGCGAAGGCGTTTGGGCGCCGGCGATCCGGCACCACGCAGGCAAGTTCTGGATTTTTTATCCGGATCCCGACTTCGGCATCTATGTGATCACGGCCGATGATCCGCGCGGGAAATGGAGCGAGCCCTTCCTCTTGAAGGGCGGCCGCGGCCTGATCGACCCGTGTCCCTTGTGGGACGAGGACGGCCGCGCCTGGGTGGTGCACGGCTGGGCGAAGAGCCGCGCCGGTATCAACAATCGCCTTACGCTGCACGAGATGAGTCCCGACGGCACGCGCCTGCTCGACGAAGGCCTGGTCGTGATCGACGCGGACCAGATGCCCGGCTGGCGCACGCTCGAGGGGCCCAAGCTCTACAAGCGCGACGGCTACTACTACATCTTCGCGCCCGCGGGCGGCGTGGCCGAGGGTTACCAGGCCGTGTTTCGCGCCCGGGACATTCGCGGCCCCTACGAAAGCCGTGTCGTGCTCGAGCAAGGCGCGACGCCGGTGAACGGTCCGCACCAAGGCGCCTGGGTGGACACGCCCTCGGGCCAGCACTGGTTCTTCCATTTCCAAGAGTTGCCCGCGCACGGACGCGTCGTGCACCTCCAGCCCATGCGCTGGCGCGCCGACGGCTGGCCGGTGATGGGCACCGACGCGAACGACGACGGCACGGGCGAGCCGGTGCTGACCCATGCCAAGCCCGACCTGCCGCCCCAGCCCGCGGCCGTGCCGGCGACGAGCGATGAGTTTCCCGGCGGCCGTCCCGGTCTGCAGTGGCAATGGCAGGGAAATCCCGAGCCGGGCTGGATCGTCCGTCGCGAGGCGAACACGCGCGGCCTGCGTCTGCGCGCCGCGCCGGCTCCCTCGGCCGACTCGTTGTGGATGGCGACGAACCTGTTGATGCAGAAATTTCCCGCGCCGGGTTTTTCGGCCGAGACCACGCTTTTGCTGAAGGCGGGCGACGCTTCGGGCGCCCAGGCCGGTCTGCTCGTGTTTGGCTACGACTACGGCTGGATCGGGTTGCGCGCGCGTCCGGACGGCGGGCAGGAGTTGGTCCAGGTGTCGTGCGCGCGCGCCGACAAGGGCGGGACCGAGACCGTCGTGGCCTCGTTGCCGTGGCCGGCCGGCCGGCCGGTCGCCTTGCGCGTGAAGGTGGAGGCCGATCTGTCCTGCCGCTTCTTCTTCCGCGCGGACGAGGCCGGCGCCTCCGCGCCTTTCGCCTCCCTGGGCAAGCCCTTCACCGCGAGCTCCAGCCGCTGGGTCGGCGCTAAGGTCGGTCTGTTCTGCGGCTCCAAACCCGGGGCGGCGGCCGACGGATACGCGGACTTCGGGTCCTTTGTGGTCGGCCCCTGAGCCGCGCGCGTCAGCGCGCGGCCTCGGTTCGCAAGGCCCGCAGCGCCGCCAGGTTTTCACGCGCCTCGGCGTTGTCCGGAGCGAGGCGGACGGCCGCCTCGCATTCTTGCAGCGCCTCGTCGAGGCGACCGCTCCGCGCGAGCGCCACGGCGAGGTTGGACCGGGCCCGGGCTTCCGCGGGCCGCAGCGCGAGATGGCGCCGGAGGCAGAGGATCGCGGCGTCGGTTTCTCCGGCGCGAAGCAGCGTGGTGCCGAGATTGTAGGCGGCGTCGGGATGGCGGGGCGACAGGCGGAGCGCTTTCTCGAAATGAATCCGGGCCTCGGGCAGCCGGCCTGATTGAAGATCCAGGATGCCGAGATTGTTATGGGCGTCGGCGAGTCCGGGATCGAGGCGCAGGGCTTCATCCAGCGCGGTCGCGGCCTCGTCGATCCGTCCTTGCCGGATCAGGGCCGCGCCGAGCCCGCTGTGCGCGAGCGCCTTGTCGGGCGCGCGGCGGAGGGTCTCGCGAAAATGGCGGATCGCGCCCTCGTCGTCGCCCGCCTCGAACAGGGCGCGGGCGAGGTTGTAATGCGCGGCGGAGAAATCGGGCGTCGATCGAAGCGCGGCGCGGTAGTGGACGACGGCGGAAGACGCGTCGCCGCTCTTCAGGAGCAGGTTGCCGAGGCTGTTGTGCGCGTCGGGATTCCCGGGGTCGAGGCGAAGGGCATGGGTGTAGTTTTCGCGGGCCTCGTCCGGGCGGCCGTTTTCCTCCCAGGCGGCGGCGAGCCCGAGGAAGGCGCGCGGATTGTCCGGCCGATGCCGGACGGTGTGGGCGTAGAGCCGCAGCGCGCTTTGGTAGTCGTCGTTGCGCGCGCGGGTGGCGAACGCGAGCGGAAGGGCGAGGACGAGCGCGGGCGTGAGAATGCGGGGGCCCGCGATCCGGCGAAGCGCGAGGATCGCGGCGGCGACGACCGTGGCGGAGGCGAGATACATCCGGTGCTCGGCCATGGTTTGGGTGGCGATCGGGACGACGCTCGAGCTCGGGGCGAGGAGGGCGAAGAAACAAAAACCGAGCCAGCCCGCGACGGCGCCGCGGACGAGCGCGGCGACCGAGCCTGCGGCGAGGGCGAGCAGCAGAAGGGCCTGCGGCCACACGGACGAGAAGCGGGTGGCGAGCGCCGTGCCGTGGTCGAAAACGAGCGGCTCCGGCCAGAAAACGAGCTTCAGGTAATGGCTCAGGGCCCGGAGCTGGGTCAGGGCGTAGTGCCAGGCGGAGATCTCCGTCCGGAGTCCGACGGTGCCGCCGCGCGTGGCGCCGGTGCCCAGGAGCACGAGGCTGAGCACGAGCCAGGATCCTGCGAGCGCGAGGTAGAAGCCGCGCCGGCGCCGCCAGGCTTCGCGCCAGCCGCCGGCGAAGAACACCCGGTCGCAGGCGAGGATGGCGAGCGGCGCGGAGACCATGGTCTCTTTCGTCGCCATGCCGAGCGCACAGGAAAACACGGAGGCCGCGAGCCAGCGGGGACGGTTTTCCCCGCCCGATCCGGCATCCCCGGCGCCGCGCGCGAAGGCGTAGAGGGAAAACAAATACAGAAGCGCCGCGAGCGACTCGGCCCTTTGGACGACGTAGGCGACGGCCGCGGTCTGCAGCGGGTGGAGCGCCCAGAGGAGGGCGATCGCGAAGGCTGTCGCGCCCGGGGCCGCGTCCGGCGCGCGTCGTGCGCAGAGGCGCCGGGCGAGTCCGAAGAGAGCGAGGGCCGCGGCGGCGTGGATCGCGAGGTTGCCGAGGTGATAGCTCCAGGGGTCGAGGCCGCTGATCGCGTGGTTCAGGGCGAACGACAGATTGAGCAGGGGACGGCCCTCGACGGTGCGGCCGTCGCCCCCGGGCGGGAGCAGGGCGTCCCCGGGCGGCCAGAGATGCCGGATGGACGGGTTGTCGCGGATCGACAGCAGGTCGTCGAAGACGAAGGGGCCGAAGAGACTGTTCTGGTAGGCGGCCGCCACCGCGAGAATCAGAACGAGGCCGGCGAGCCAGGGGGCGCGGGGGCGAAGCTTTTCGAGACCGGTGGTCACGGGGCGAGTGGAGACGAGTCGAAGGACGGGCTCTGGGGTTCCGTCATGGAAGTTCCGTTATGAATACATTGGCCGCAAAAAAGCGCGGAAGTCGCAAAATCAGGCCATGGAACCGGGTCGCAGTGTTTGCGTCTTTTTGCGGCGATCCTCCGACCGTATTTATCGAGCTTAATTCGATCACAGGACGCTAGCCGCAAAAAGCCCGCCGGCGAAAAGGCCGGCGGGCGGAGGGACGGGGAGCGCGAGGCGGGTCGATCTCAGGCGCGACGACGGCGGCGCGTCGCGGCCAGGCCGAGGGCGGCGACGCCGGCCAAGGCGGCGAGGGAGGCCGGCTCGGGGATGGTGGCGGTCGCGAGGACGAGGTCGATGCCGCCGGCGCCGTCGTAGGTGAAGCTGGCGGTGAGGCCGGGGGCGAGGGAGGTCCAGCCGGCGATGCCGGCCAGGCCGGTCTCCGTGCCGCCGAGACCGGAGATCAGGTTGTCGTAGACGCCGGTCTGGGCGTTGACGAAGTCGAAGGCTTGGTCGGCGTCGAAGCTCCAGGTGCCGCCGCTTCGGATGAGCGAGGAGTGGGCGTTGGCGGCGCCGAGGGTGAAGCGGAGGATGGAGTTGTCGCCGAGGCTCAGGTTGCCGCCGACCACGAGGTCGTCCGCGGCGGCGAGGCCGTCGCCGGCGACGAGGATGCCGGCGTGGGCGAGGGAGCTCGCGTCGGCGACGGTGACGGCGCCGTTGACGACGCCGGTGCCGGAGAGGAGGGCGTCGTTGGCGAGCGAGACGGTGGTGTTGGCGGCGAGCGAGCCGACGATGTGGAGCCGGCCGGCGTTCACCGCGGTGGTCGCGCCGGTGTAGGTGTTGACGCCGCCGAGGGTGAGGGTGCCCGCGCCGGTCTTGGTGAAGGCGCCGGCGCCGCCGAGGGCGCCGTTCAGGGTGATGTCGTGGGCGACGTCGTTGGCGTCGGCGGCCTTGATGGTCGGATTGTTGGTCGCGGTGGCGCCGGTGGAGATGGGCAGGGCGGTGGTCCAGCCGGCCTTGGCGCCGAGGGTGCCGGCGGTGAGGTTGACGGCGATGGTCTGGGTCGTGGCGGCGTCCTTTTTGACGATGCCGCCGGAACCGAGGTAGAGGGCTCCGGTGCCGCTGACCGAGAGGGTGCCGGTGCCCGCGAGGGTGGAGTCGTATTGGAAGGTGATCTTCTCCACGTTGCTCACGCCGCCGGAGAAGGCGGCGGAGGAGACCTGGTTGACGACGGCGCCGTTGGTCTTGCCGAGGATGATGCCGTCGACGGTGTCGGCGGAGGTGAAGGCGCCGCCGGTGACGCGGAGGGCGCCGCCGCGGCCGGCGGTGGACATGTTGGAGACGGTGACGGCGCCGTTCACGGTGGTGTTGCCGCCCTCGATCGACATCGCGCCGTAGGAGTTGCCGGTGCCGACGCCGACGGTGCCGGCGACGGTGGCGGTGCCGCCGGAGACGACGAAGCCGCTGGTGAAGTCGGCGGAGGTGCCGCCGTTGCGCTTCACGTCGACGGAGGCGATGGAGACGTTGCCGCCGAGGATCTTGAGGGCGGCGCCGGCGTCGGCGTTGGTGCGCCAGCCTCCGTTGAGGTTCACGGTGCCGGACTCGATGATGATCTGGCCGCTGCGGGAGGCGGTGGCGACGCCGTTGCTGGAGGCGAGGCCGCTGACGGTGACGGTCGCGCCGGCGATGCGCAGCTCGTTGCGGACGCCGTTGGCGCCGTTGACGTCGAGGGTGGTCAGGTTGGCGGTGCTGGCGCCCTCGAGGCGGAGGATGCTCGTGTTGGCCGAGGTGTTGCCGACGGAGAGGGCGCCGGACAAGGTCGCGTTGGTGAGCGAGAGCGTGCCGTTGCCGAGCTTGGTCAGGCCGGTGGTGCTGACGAGCGGGGCGGAGACGGTGCTGACGACGCCGGCGATGCTGGTGGTCAGGACGGGGGCGGAGGCGCCGTTGTCGAGGGTGAGGATGTTGGACGAGCTGCCGTTGTCGGCGAGGGTCCAGCCGAAGGACGTGGAGCCGGTGAACGCGAGGCCGCCGATCGTGCGCGGTCCGTCGAGGTTGACGGTGTTGTTTCCGGCGAGGGTGGCGGTGAAGGTGGCGATGGAGGCGGAGCCGTCGGCGACGGCGGCGGCGCTCCAGTTGGCGGAGTCGCTCCAGAGTCCGCCGCTCACGGCGTTGTTGTAGGTGCCGGAGGCGGCGTGGAGGAGCGGCGTGGTCGCGAGGGCGGACAAGGCCAGGAGAAGGGCGCGCGAAGCCGCTTGGTGAGCAAAGCGAGAAGGCATGGGGGCTGGGGTTGCGAAAAACCGGTCAAGGACCGGGGGGGGATGCCGCGACCATGCCGGCGACGTCGGCGAGCGCGACGGGGGCGAGATTCAGACAGTCCGCGAAGGCGTCGCGCGTCCGGGCGGTATCCGGCGGAGCGCAAAAAAACCGGGAGCCTCGAGGGCTCCCGGTCGAAGGTGGTCTGCGGGCGACGCCGAAGCCCGGCTCAGAGATCCTCGATGGGCTGATATTTCGGCACGAGGGCCTTCATGATCGCCCAGCCGATGAGGTAGGCCACGGCGCAGATCGAGAAGATGATGAAGTAGCCGGCCTCCTTCCCTTTGAAGCCCATGAAAACCATGTTGGTGTTCGCGGCGTGGTCGAAGAGGCGGCCGGAGCCCTTGTTGATGAGGAAGGAGCCGATGCCGCCGGCCATGCCGCCGATGCCGGTGACGGTCGCGATGGCCTTCTTCGGGAACATGTCTCCGACGGTGGAGAAGATGTTGGCCGACCAGGCCTGGTGCGCGGCGCCGGCGATGCCGATGATGATGACCGGGAGCCAGTAGGTGTAGTGGCCGAGCGGCTGGGCGAAGAGGGCGAGGAGCGGGATGAAGGCGAAGATGAGCATGGCCTTCATGCGGCCTTCGTAGGGGCTCATGCCCTTCTTCTCGACGAGGTAGGTGGGGAGCCAGCCGCCGAAGATGGAGGCGAGCGTGATGGCGTAGAGGACGAAGATGGCCAGCTTGCCGGCGGTGTCGGAGGACTTGATGTGGTAGACCGAGCTGAGGTAGGCGGGGGTCCAGAAAAGGAAGAACCACCACACGCCGTCGGTCATGAACTTGCCCACCGCGAAGGCCCAGGTCTGGCGGTAGCGAAGCAGCGAGAGGAAGGGGACCTTCTTTTCCTCGGTGCCGGCGGGGGACGCGGACGCGGCGGCCTGGTCCTGCTGGATGTAGGCGAGCTCGGCCGCGTTCACGTGCGGGTTTTGCTCCGGCTTGTGATACATGAACACCCAGAAGCCCATCCAGACGAAGCCAAGGGCGCCGATGATGATGAAGGCGGCTTCCCAGCCCCATCTGGCGGCGATGGTCGGGATGAGGAGCGGGGCGGCGAGGGCGCCGACGGTGGCGCCGGCGTTGAAGATGCTCGTGGCGAAGGCGCGGTCCTTTTTCGGGAAATACTCGGCGGTGGCCTTGATCGCGCCGGGGAAGTTGCCGGCCTCGCCGACGGCGAGGACGAAGCGGGCGACGATGAAGAGGCTCACGCTGATGGAGGCGACCTTGGTCACGTCGGCGACGGGGGCGATGAGTTCGCGGGCCTTTTCAAAGCCGACCAGCCACTCGCCGGTCAGGATGCCCGAGGTGGCGATGCCGCAGAAGGCGTGGAGGACGGCGCCGATCGACCAGATGAAGATGGCCCAGAGGAAGCCCTTCTTCGTGCCCATCCAGTCGATGAAGCGGCCGGCGAAGAGCATGCTCGCGGCGTAGAAGATGGAGAAGTAGCCCGCGATGTCGCCGTATTGGGAGTCGTTCCAGTGGAATTCGGGGACGATGAAGTCCTTCCAGGTCAGGGAGAGGACTTGGCGGTCGAGGTAATTGATCGTCGTGGCGAAAAACAGCAGGCTGCAGATCGACCAGCGATAACCGCTCATCTTGGAGGTGGACGCGTTGTTCATCACTTAGGCGGGGCTTACTTGGCGGGGGCGGGGGTGGGGGTGGGAACGGGAGCGGCGACCGAATTCTTGGGCCTCTTCAGGTTGGCCGGCTCGAGGACGACGTTCTTCAGGCTGATAGCCCCGGCATGTTGAACAACTTCGGACTCGGTGAGTCCTCTGAAAACGGATTCAGAGACGCGGATGTCCTCGATGACGGCGCCCTCGAAGCCGCGGATGTAGAAAAGGCGGGGCGCGGCGGTGGCGGTGACGCGATCGAGCTGCACGTTGCGCACGGTGGGGGGGAAGGAGCCGTTGGCGCCTTCCTCGTAGAGAAGGTCGATGGTGACGACGGCCTCGACGACCTTGCCGATCTTCACGTCGCGCATGAAGACGTTCTCGAGGACGCCGCCGCGGACGGCGTTGCTCTTGAAGCGGAGGGCGCGGTCGAGCTCGGGGCTGTCCATGGTGCAGTTTTCGACGAAGACGTTGCGGATGCCGGCGCTGCACTCGGAGCCGAGGACGACGCCGCCGTGGCCGTCCTTCATGGTGCAGTTGCGCACGATGATGTTGGAGGAGGGGATGGGGACGCGGCGGCCGTCGCCGTTGCGTCCGGACTTGATGGCGATGCAGTCGTCGCCGGTGTCAAAGAGGCAGTTCTCGATCAGGACGTCCTGCGAGGATTCGGGGTCGCAGCCGTCGTTGTTGCCGCCATGGGAGGTGATGGTGAGGCCGCGGACGGTGACGTTTTGGCAGAAGGCCGGGTGGACGACCCACATGGGCGAGCGGAGGATGGTCACGCCTTCGATGAGGACGTTTTTGCAGCGGTAGGGCTGGACGAAGTTGGGGCGGAGGAAGCCGCCGTCGCCGAAGACGCGTTTGGAGACGGGCGTGTCGGTCTCGGCGAGGGCGACGAGGCGGTCGCGGGCGACGCGCTGTTTCTGGGCGGCGCCCTGGCCCTTCTTGTTCCAGCTCCACCAGTCGTCGGTGGTCGAGCCGCCGTCGAGGGTGCCCTTGCCGGTGACGGCGATGTTCTCCTGCTCGAAGGCGTAGATGAGCGCGGAGTAGTTCATCAACTCGACGCCTTCCCAGCGGGTCTGGACGATGGGGTAGTCGGCGGGGTTGGTGGAGAAGAGGAGGGTGGCGCCTTCGGAGACGTGGAGGTTGACGTTGCTCTTCAGGTGGATGGCGCCGGTGCGCCAGACGCCGGGGGGAACGACGACGCGGCCGCCGCCGGCCTGGTTGGCGGCGGCGATGGCGTCGCGGATGGCGCCGGTGTTGGCGTTGGCGGCGGCGTCTTCGCCGGGCTTGGCGCCGAAGTCGGTGATGGGGAAATCGCGGGCCGGGAAGGTCGGGGCCTGGATGCGGGCGAGGGCGGCCTCGTAGTCCTGCCAGCCGCGGGCGGTGAACTCGCGGGGCGCGGCGGGGAGGGGTTTGCGCGGGGCGCCGCCGAAGAGGCGGTCGATCTCGATGCCGGCGGAGATGAAGGGGCCGACGCCCTTGTGGTCGTTGTCGATGACGGGCTCGCTGATGTAATACTCGAAGGAGCCGTCGCGGGGGTGGCCGTTCTTGCCCATGCCGCCGAGGCCGGCGACCTCGCAGCACTGGGTGAGGCTGATGGTGCCGTCGGGGTTGGTGCGGATGAGGTCGCGGAGGAGGCCCTCGTAGCCCTTCAGGACGACGGGGAGGTATTTTTCGCGGGAAAGGACGCCTTGGTTGATGCCCTTGGCGAGGGCGTAGACGAGCATGCTGGAGCCGGTGCCCTCGAGGTAGTTGCCCTTGCGCGAGCCTTGGTCGGTGACCTGCCACCAGAGACCGGTGGCGGGGTCCTGCCAACGGGCGGCGCCGGCGGCGACGCGGTTCAGGATCGCGTGGATCTTGGGCAGGTCGGGATGGTCGGCGGGGAGATATTCGAGCGAGTCTACGATGGCCATGGCATACCAGCCGATGGCGCGGCTCCAGAAGCCGGGGGAATCGCCGGTCTCTTTGTTGGCCCAGGGCTGGAGGCGGGCCTCGTCCCAGGCGTGGAAATAAAGGCCGGTCGCCGGGTCGAAGGCGTGCTTGTCCATCAGGACGATCTGCTTGACCACATCGTCGGAGAGGGCGCGTTCGCCGAAGGCCTGGGCGTAGTGGGCGAGGAAGGGCGAGGCCATGAAGAGGCCGTCCAGCCACATTTGATTCGGGTAACGTTTCTTGTGCCAGAAGCCGCCCTCGCTGGTGCGGGGGTGGGTGCGCATCTGGTCGCGGAGCTGCTCGATGGCGGCGCGGATCGCGGGCGAGCGGTCGCCGTCGGCCCAGGCGCGGACGAGGTTCTTGCCGGGGGTGACGAGGTCGATGTTGTATTCGTCTTTGGAATACCCGGCGATCGAGCCGTCGGCGGCGAGGAAAGAGGTGGCGGTGCGCGCGCCGTAGACGCGGAGGGCGTCGTCGCCGGTGTAGTCGGCGAGCCGCATCATGGAGAGGCCGACGAGGGGCGCGGTGTAGCTCCACTTCGCCTTGGGGTTCTCGTCGAAGAACATCCGCCCGCCCTGGCGCTGTTGCTCGGAGCGGGTCATCCGTTGCGACCATTCGAGGGGGGCGGCGTCGGCGAACTTGGGCGCCGGGGCCGGGGATTGGGCGGGGTTGGGCGAGACGGTCGCGCCCACGCAGCCCTGGAGGAGGGCGAAGGCGGCGGCGAGGGGGAGAAGACCAAGGCGGGCGAGCGGGGACATGGGAAAGAGCGGGTGGGGCGGGGTTATCGGTTGGAGAGGGTGACGCGGACGGGGGCGCGGGCGCGGGCGGCCTCGGAGAGGACGTAGGAGCGCCAGGCGGCCTCGTCGGCGAACTGGCCGCTGCGGGTCCAGCCGGCGCCGGCGAGGTAGCGGAGGGGCTCGCCGGGCTTGGCCTTGGCGAGGGCGAGGTGGTTGCGCTCATCCTCGGCGAAGCCGGCGAAGGCGTCGGGGGAGACGATCACGACGGCGGTGCCGAGCGAGTCGAGGGAGTCGGTGGCGGTCCACTGGACGAGCGTGGCGTCGGCGGCGGAGGGGGAGAGCGTCTCCTTCGGGTTCTGCTTCTTGTCGAAGGGCGTCTTGGTGAGGCCGACGGCGACGTCGAGCGGGGCGTCCTTGCCGGTGGAGGCGAAGGTGCTCTCGACGGCGAAGAGGTTGTGGCCGGCGTCGATGGTGAAGCGCTTCACCTCGGAGACGTAGACGCCGTCGGCGGCCCAGGTGTCGTAGGCGAGCTCGAAGACGGCGCGGACGGGGCCGGCGGCGACGACGCGGGCGGTCTTGTAGTTGCCTGAGACATACAGGCGGCCCTTGCTCCAGACGCCGGTGCCGCCGCAGCCGCGGGTGGCGGCGACGCCGAAGAAGTCCATGCCCTCGCCCTCGTCGTGGTGGTAGTGGTCGTGACCCTTGTTATACCAGCGGTCGATGACCGGGTAGTCGACGCGCTTGGCCCAGACGTCGAGGCCGCTGGTGACGAGGACCTCCTTCACGACGCCGGCGGGCGCGGGGGCGGCGAGGGCGGGGCCGTAGGTGCGGTAGGCGACGCGGTCGCTTTCCCAGGCGAAGTCGTCGAGGCGCTCGGGCACCTGGCGGGCGTAGGCCTTGACGGGGAAGGGCGGGGAGACGGTCTCGCTTTTCCCGACCGTGAAGACGGCGGATTTTTCGCCGGCGGCGAAGTCGTGCTGGAAGATCAGCTCGCCGTAGGCGGCGCCGACGTTTTTCGGGTCCTTGGCGAGGGGGGCGACGTTGGTGACCTGGTAGGGCAGGCTGCGGCCGGCGGCGTCGCGGACGGCGAGTTTCTGGAGGAGGGCGCCGGGGAGGGCCTTGTTCACCTCGGCCCAGGGAACGACGATGGTTTCGGAGGGGCGGGCGAGGGCGAGGTCGTGGCTGACGGTGATGACGAGCGTCTCCGCGGCGAGGGCGGCCGCGGATCCGGAGAGGAGCGCGGCCGTCGCGAGCGCGGAGGCCAGGAGGCGGGGCAGTTGCATGGGGATCGGGAAATTTGAGATTTTAAATCGGGGATCTCGGATCGCCGCCGGAGGCGGCTAGCGGGCGAGCCAGCCGCCGTCGACGGCGAGGATGTGGCCGTGGACGTAATCGGAGGCGGCGGAGGCGAGGAAGACGACGGCGCCGGCGAGGTCGGACGACTCTCCCCAGCGGGCGGCGGGGATGCGGTCGAGGATGGCCTGGTTGCGCGCGGGATCGGCGCGGAGCTGGGCGGTGTTGTCGGTCGCCATGTAGCCGGGGGCGATCGAGTTGACGTTGATGCGGTGCGACGCGAGCTCGTTGGCCATGAGACGCGTGAGGCCGGCGAGGGCGCTCTTCGACGCGGTGTAGGCGGCGACGCGGACTCCGCCCTGGAAGGAGAGCATCGAGGCGGTGTGGATGATCTTGCCCGGACGCTTGGCGGCGACCCAGGCGGCGGCCACGCGTTGGCTGAGGCGGAAGACGGAGGTGAGGTTGGTCTCGATGACCTCGTCCCAGTCGGCGAGCGGGGATTCGACGAAGGGGGCGCGTTTGATGGTGCCGCCGTTGTTCACGAGGATGTCGGGCATCGGGAGCGTGTCGCCGAGCGCGGCCATGAGGCGGTCGAGCGAGGGGCGGCTGGCCTGGTCGGCGGAGAACGTGTAGGCGCGGCGGCCGGCGGACTCCACGAGGGCGCGGGTGGCGGAGAGGTCGCCGCGGGCGACGAGGATCACGTCCGCGCCGGCCTCGGCGAGGGCGCGGGCGAGGGCGGCGCCGAGACCGCGGGAGGCGCCGGTGACGAGGGCGGTTTTGCCGTCGAGGCGGAAGGAATCGAGGATCGAGCCGGGTGTGGGAGGCATGGAGCGGGGAGCCAGAAGACGGAGGTGCGGACCGGTGGACGCTTAGCGGAGGGACGTCACGGGGGCGGGGTCCATGTCGGTGAACTCCTGGTTCTCGCCGCCCATGCCCCAGACGAAGGAGTAGCGCGCGGTGCCGACGCCGCTGTGGATGGACCACGGCGCGGAAAGGACGGCCTGCTCGTTGTGCACGAGGAGGTGGCGGGTTTCCTGGGGCTGTCCCATGAAGTGGAAGACGGCGTGGGCGGGCTGGACGTCGAAATAGAGATACACCTCGGAGCGGCGGAGGTGGGTGTGCGGGGGCATGGTGTTCCAGACGCCGCCCTCGTCCATGCGGGTCACGCCCATCACGATCTGGCAGGTGGGGAAGGCGCCGGCGTGGATGAGCTTCGTCAGGCGGCGCTGGTTTGCGGTGGCGGGTCCGCCGAGGACGGCGGTCTCGGCCGAGGCGAAGGCGACGTGGCGCGTGGGGTAGGCGGCGTGGGCGGGGTAGCTGAGGAGCCAGAACTTCGCGGGCGCGGCGGGGGTTTCGGAGGCGAAGGAGACGTCCTTGGCGCCGCGGCCGAGGTAGAGGGCGTCGAGCGACTCGAGACGATGGGCGACGCCGTCGACGGTGATCACGCCGGGGCCGCCGATGTTGACCACGCCGGCTTCGCGGCGCTCGAGGAAGAAGGCGGAGCGGAGCTCGGGCAGGACGGGCAGGACGAGCGGGGTGGCGGCGGGCATGACGCCGGCGGCGATGGTGCGGTCTGTTTCCCACCAGGCGAGACGGAGGGCGCCGGGGACGAAGAGGTCCTCGAGGAGGTGTTCTTCGCGGAGGCGACGAGTGTCCATGGCCGCGGTCTCGGCGGCGGAGTGGGTGAAGAGGGTTTTCATCGTGGAGAATCGAGCGTCGCGCCGCGTGCGAATTTCAACGACTCGCGCGGAAGGGACGACGGGGGCGGGGATGTTACTCGGGGGAGGAGGGGGAATTCGCTGCGCCGCATGAGTTGCGACAAGAACGCGAAGTTTCAACCAGTCCGAAAGGTTCGGCGAGCGTGGAATGGCGCGGGTCCCGGGATGAAGACGCCTTCGACGAGGGAGGGCCGGGCCGGGTGGGGGCGGCGGGCGCGCGGAGGGGCT
>CAYTLL010000011.1:0-81683 GCA_964438755.1 uncultured Akkermansia sp.
TCGATAAGCGTGAAAGCACGACGCAGGGGGGCGGTCATGGGAAAAGAGAAACCAAAGTTACCAGCTCCAGACCGCGTCGCCCTCGGCGATCGCGTTGGCCGGCGCACCGGCGATGCCCGTGCCGCGCCCGGGGCTGTAGAAAATGACGTCGCCGCGCACGCCGTTACCCGACGGGTCGGAGCTATCGACGCGCGCCTTGATGCGAGCCGCGGTCAGCGTGCCCTTTCCACCCTTGGCGATTACTTCCGGGTAGTTGGAAGCGCCGCTGGGCAGGTCGGCGGTGTTGATGAGTCCGTCCGAATTGCGATCGACCAGCACGACGATCTCCACGTTGCCGAACGCATCCTTGAGCGCGTTGTCGACCATGACTTCGGAGTCGCCTGCATCCACACCGTCGCGAGAGGTGATTTCGGCGGCGTCGAAGCTCACAAATTGCTGGCGCTTGCGATTCTGGATGCTGCTGGAGGAGTCTTTCTCCGCGCTATCGAAGTCAAAGCTAGTGCCGTTCGGCTTGGCGCCTTTGCCGCCGAGAAGCTCCCGGAACAGGTAATCGTTGGTGCCGAGCGCGGTGCCATTGTAGGTGAGCGCGCCGTTCACTTTGCCGTTCGAGGCGAAACGCGGGTAATAGCCGTAGGTCTGCTTGAAAAGGCGCACGCCCGCGGCCCATTGGGTAAATTGCACGCGGGTCTTCGTCTTCTTGGCGCTCTCGCGAACCTTGCCCACGGTGGGGATGATGATGCCGGCCAAGATGCCGATGATCGCGATCACCGTAAGAAGCTCGATGAGCGTGAACCCGCGCTCGCGAGAAGCGGACGAAGAGGAAAGCGAGGAAGTCATGGGATAAGGAAAGAGTTGTTCGGCCCGGGGCAAGGGTCAGGGCGTGGCGTAGATGTTGTCGGCATCCTCGCCGGTGGTCGGCGGCATCACGCCCGCATTAGTGGGAAAGGTCGCCTTCCCGTCGGGGCCGGCCGAATAGAGAACGTAGCCGGGGCGTTTCCACGTGGCCGCGCTGCCGATGTCCTTGTAATAATAAAGATAACGATGCCCCCAAGGATCGAGGAAGGCGTTGGCAAAATCCGGATCCACTTGGGTGGGTGAGGCCGCAGGCTCAGGCATGGCGTTATCCGTAAGAGGATCAGGGATGTCTTTCAGTGGGCGCTCCATGTTGAAGAGAGCAAAATCAACGAAAGAACGGTTGTATTTTGCCACCATCGTGCCACCCGCGTCGATTTGACGCTTAACAATGTCGTGCTTCGGCCCTACCCGGCCACCCATCGCACGACAAAAGTTGTATGCGCGATCGTTCTCGTTTGGCGAAAAATTGCGATCGTCAACCTTCGTCAGAATCTGATTCGGACTGGTGTCGCCGCCCACCCACGGGTAGTCGCCATAATAGCGCTTATACTCCTCCAAGGCGGCGCTGAGCACGGCCAGTTCGCTGGTCGCGCGGTTTACCTTGGCTTGCTCGCCGACTCCGCGCACCACCCCAAACGTGATCCCGGCCAGCACGCCGATGATTGCGATCACGGTAATCAATTCGATGAGCGTGAACGCTTTGGCAGCGCCTCGCCCGCCGTGGGTGAGAGGGGAACTCATAGGGGAGAACGCAGGTTGAAAGCCTTCCTTTGGGACGCAACGGCAAAGTCCCGTGTTCCCTCCTTTCTGCCGGGAATTTTACCCAAGCCGGTCCGTCCGTCTTGGCGTGCCAGCGCGGGACGCGCTCCGCGCCACACCCCTACTCGACCGCGAGCAACTCGATCTCGAAAATCAAGGTCGAGTCAGGCGGAATCAGATCGGGGTAGCCGGCGCGGCCGTAGGCCAACGCGGGCGGAAGGGTCAAACGCACTTTGTCCCCCACGACCATCCGGGACACGCCCAGCTCCCAACCGGCGATCACCTGCTTGGCGCCGAGCACGAAACTGAAGGGCTCGTTCCGATCCACCGAGCTGTCGAACTTCTCTCCGGTCGTCAGCCAGCCGGTGTAATGGACGGTCGCCAGCCGGCCCTTTCGGGGCGCGGGGCCGGAGCCGGCGACGAGTTTCTCGATTGGGAGATTCATGCGCGCAACAGGGTCGCAAGACGAGCGCCGGCCACGCCGGACGCTACGGCCCGGGCAGGCACGGCACCGTGGGCGGGTCAGGAAGCGGCCGGCGCGGGAGCGAGAGCCGGGGCGGCGGCCTGCTTCAGACCGAAGAGGTATTTGTCGATCTTGTTGGCGGTGATGACGCCGTAGTTGATCGTGCCCAACCAGCCGGACATGATGATGCCCACGCTGCCGGCGTGGAAAAGGCCGGGAAGCTTGTCCGAGAGATTCATCGAGACCGGCAGGCCCTCGAACTTGGTGCCGAAGCTCGTGCCCGCCATGTGCGTGGTGTAACGCTCGATGGTCCGGGGCGTGGCGGCCTCCATCCAGTCGATCTTCGCCCGGACCCCGGGGATGTATTTCTCGAGCGCGACGAGGCTCTCTTCGATCAGGCGTTTCTTGTGCTCCTCGTAGGTAGCCTCGTCCATCTTGGCCCAGTCCTCGTAGTGGCCGTTGAGCGAGGCGACGACGGTGTAGCGGTCGGAGCCCGGGCGGGTGTCGGGATAGTAGACCGAGAACGTCCGGCTCGTGGTATGGAGCCCCTTGAGCTCCTCTGGGCTGTAGGCGGGGGCGTCGGACGTGAAAACCAGATCGCCGATGTGCGGGATGGTCTCGCCCTTGCGGATGCCGAAATAGACCTGGCAGGAGCTGGAGTTGATGCGCACGGCCTCGGCCTGCTTGACGAAGTCGGCGGGGAAATTCTCCGCGCCGGCGAGGCGAAAGACGGTGTTCTTGATGTTGGCGTTGGAGAGGACGGCCTTGGCCCGGATGACGCGGCCGTTGTTGGCCACGATCCCGCAGGCGACCTTGCGACCGTCGCGTTCCTCCACGAGTAGTCGCTCCACCAATACACGCTTGCGCAGCTCGACGCCGTTTTTGCGCAGCTCGTCGCACATCTTCTCGATCAGCAGGTCGGAGCCGCCCTGGAAGGTGTAGACGCCGGCGCCCATGAAGTTGCTGAACACGATGCCGAAGGTGATGGCGGGATCGTCGAAGGTGGAGCCGTTGGCGTAGGAGATGGGCTCCATGAGCAGGCGCCAGACGTCGGGGCGGCCGGGGAAGAACCTCGCGAACATCTGCCCCGTCGTCTCGGGGTTGTTGTCGTAATAGTTCATCTGGCGCAGATGGTCGTAGAACGACTCGACCTGCTCGCGCGGCAGCTTGAACTGCTCGACGAGCACGCGCGTGTAGTCCTCGCGGGTGAAGGTCGTCCAGACGTCCATCTGCGGATTCACGAAGCGCACGTCCTTCAACTGGTGGATCGAGTCGGCGATCTCCTTGGTCCAGTAGCGACGGCAGCTCTTGATCATGCCGCTGGGGAAGCCGTGCAGGGAGATGTCGAAGATGTGCCCGCCCTTGCGGGTGAACCAGGTGGCGAGGCCGCCGAACTGGTAGTGGTGCTCGAGCAGGAGGACCTTGTGGCCGGCCTTGGCGAGGACGTTGGCGCCGGTGAGGCCGCCGAGACCGGAACCGATCACGATCACGTCATATTCGTCTGCGACACCTTTAAGCCAGTCGTAAGCCATGGGGAAAAGCCGGTCAACAAAAGCGGGCCTCCCCCCGGGCGCAAGCCCGTCGGCGGGCCAAGCGGCGCTCCCCACCCCGCCCCGCTTCGCCCGCTTTTTTCTGGCTCCCCGCTCCCGCCTCCCTTCTCCCTGCTAACCCGCATGCCGCTCATCCCGATCGAGGACCATTTCAACGACGTCATCGCCAAGGCCCAGCGCGGCTACGGCATATCCGACCCCGACCTCGCCGCCCGCGCCGAGGTCGCCGCCGAGGATCTTGCGGCGGTCAAGGCCGGAGAAGTCCGGCTGCCGGTCATTCGCCGCCTGGCCCGGCACCTCCAGCTTTCACCCGACGCCTTGGAGATACTCGCCAAGAAGGAGGCCTACCCGCGCGCCCCGATCTTTCCGCGCGGCTTCGCCATGTTCAACACCCGCCACGGGGACATGACGGTGAACAACTACCTCGTCTGGGACAACAAGACCCGCGACGCCGCCGTGATCGACACCGGGGCGGACGCATCAGGACTGCTGGAAATCGTGACCGCAAACCGGCTGCGCGTGAAACAAATCCTCCTCACCCACACGCATGAAGATCACGTGGCGGAGCTGGCGCGTATCGTCGCGGCGACCAAGGCCGAGGTCTGGTCCCACGAACGCGAGCCGGTCGATTTTCCCGGCGCCCGGACCTTCTCCGACTACGCCTACTTCCACCTCGGCGTCATCGCCATCAAATGCCTCCCCACCTGGGGCCACTCGCCCGGGCAGACCACCTTCTACGTGCAGGGCCTGAGCTGGCCCCTCGCGCTCTGCGGCGACTCGCTTTTCTCCGCATCGGTCGGCGGCAGCCCCACCCACTTCGTCGAGCAGGTGAAAAACACCCGTGCCCGGATCTTCAGCCTTCCCAAAGACACCGTGATAGGCCCCGGACACGGCCCGCTCACCACCCTCGCCCACGAGCGAAAATACAACCCCTTCTTCGCGCCGGACCGCCTCGCGCCTCCCGCGGCCGCCACGCCTGCCGGCGACGCCGAAGCGGCCCCCGTGACCAAAACCAAGCCCCAAACCCGCGCCCCGGGCAAAGCCGCATCCCCGCGTCGCTCCGCCGGCGGCAAACCCGGCGGCCCTTCGGGCTTTCACTCGCGCCGCAAGCGCTGACCGACCGCGCCGCCTGAGCTGACGCCTCCGTTTTGGGGGCGTTCCCGCACCTTCGCGCACCTCACGTTTCACGCGTCCCCATGTCCACGCCCGCCACGTCTCCCTTCGACCGCATTCCCTCGCTTCGGATCGCTTTCGCCGGCGTCGGTCGCATGGGCGCGAACATGGCCCGTCGCCTCGCGGAGTGCGGCCACCAGATCACCGCCGTCCACGACCTCCACACGCCGGCGGCCGAGGCGCTCGCGGCGGAACTGGGCTGCCGCCGCGCGACCCGTCTCGCGGAGCTCCCCGCCGCGGCGGAGGCCGTTTTCACCGTGGTCACCGACGACGAGGCCCAGCTTTCAATCTTCGCCTCGCCCGAGGCCGGGACCGACTCGCTCCTCGCCACGCCCGGCGGCGTCCGCGGCAAGACCTTCATCAATTGCGCCACGCTCGCGCCCGCCACGCATGTCGAGGTCGCCCGGCGCGCCGCGGCCTTCGGCGCCGACACGTTGGAAGCCTGCATGGCCTCGTCGATTCCGCAGGCCCGCGCCGGCACGCTTTATCTGATGTGCGCCGGGGACGCCGCCGTCTTCGCGCGTCACGAGCCCCTGCTCCGCCAGCTCTCGGGCGCCCTCCGCCACGTCGGCCCGGCCGGACGCGCCGCGCAGGTGAAGGCGCTGGTCAACATGGTCATGAACATCAACACCGCCGCGCTCGCCGAGGGGCTCGGCCTGGGCCGGGCGCTCGGGCTCGATCTGGACGTCTTGCGCGAGATCTTCACGCAGACCGGGGCGAATTCGCAGGTGCTCAAGACCGACGGCGAAGACATGCAACACCGCGCGCACGACTGCTTTTTCTCCGCGGCGCACGCCGCCAAGGACGCCACCATCGCCTGGCGTCTCGGCTGCGAAAACGGATTGAATCTCCCCTTGTCCGCCGCGACCAAGCTCCAATACGACCGACTCGTCGCGCTGGGCCTCGGGCAACTCGACAAATCCGCCGTCGCGGAGCTGACCTTCCAGGGACGCCACGCCTGAACCGCGCCTCGTGGCCTCGCGGGTGCGCACAACCGCGGCTTCGGCATCGCGCATTTCGCGCCCAACCCATTTTCACCTACCCATCACAGGATTACGGCGCCTTTGCATTAGACTCCGATCCTTCGACGGGCCAGTCTGCACCCATGCAGGTCTCCATCCGCAGGCAAACCGTCATGATCCTCGGGCTCGCGGCGAGCCTCACCGTCGCCCTCATCGTGATCGCGACCGACGAGGATCTGCGCGACCGCCTCGGCACGACGTATTGGGTCATCGGCCTGTCCCTGATCGGCGCGATCCTGCTCGTCCTCGCCGGCTATGTTTTCGACCGGACCCTGATCGCGAAGATCAAGGAGATCAACCAGCAGGCCGCCTCCGCCCGAGGCGCAGAAGGCAAGGAAGGCGGCCACGCGGCCGACGACCCCGACGAGATCATGGGCCTCGCGAGAAAAATCGAACAGATGGCGCGCAGCCTCCAACAGACCGAGGCCAGCTATCGCGCCATCGTCGAGGACCAGGCCGACCTGATCTGCCGCTACAAATCCGACGGACGGCTCACGTTCGCCAACGGCGCCTACGAGCGCTTTTTCGGCCGCAAGCGCCAGGACCTCGCCGGGCAACCCTGGTCCGTGCTCGCCGCCAACCTGACGCCTTGGCGGGTGCTCGACGCCTGGCCCGAGAGCGCGACCTTCGAGACCGCGCTCACCGACGCAGACGGCCGGGCCTGCGTGGTCCAGTGGACGCACCGGGCGATCAAGGATCGCGACGGCCAGCTCATCGAATACCAGGCGGTCGGCCACGACATCTCCGTGCGCAAGCAGGCGGAGCTCGCCCTGCGCGACGCCAAGGAGGCGGCCGAGTCCGCCGACCGCGCCAAGAGCGAGTTCCTCGCCATCGTGAGCCACGAGATCCGAACCCCGATCAACGGCATCATCGGCTTTTCCCGTCTGCTTCGCGAAACACCGCTCAGCCACGATCAACTCGGCCACGTCGAGACCATCCAACGCTGCGGCCAGACGCTCGAGACCCTGGTCTCCGACATCCTCGATCTGTCCAAAATCGAGGCCGGACGCCTCGAAATCATCCCCGGTCCCTTCTCCGTCCGCGACTGCGTCGACGACATCACCCGGCTCTTCCAAGACTCGGCCCGAAGCTCAGGCCTCAGTCTCTCGACGGAGATCGCGCCGGGAGTGCCGCCCATCCTCCTCGGCGACCAGAACCGTCTTCGCCAGATCCTCACCAACCTCGTCGGCAACGCCGTCAAATTCACCGAGCAGGGAGGTGTCACCATCCGACTCCAAGGCGGCCCCCTCGATCCCCTCGACGGCGCGCTGCAAGGCGAGGAACGCCCTTACACGCTCATCGGCGAGGTGATCGACACCGGCGTGGGCATCCCCTCGGACCAGTTGCCCCGCCTCTTCCGCGCCTTCAGCCAGCTCGACACCTCCAGCACCCGACGGCACGGCGGCACCGGCCTCGGCCTCATCATCTCAAAACGCCTCTGCGAACTCATGCAGGGCCATATCGAGGTGAACAGCGCCCCCGGCCGCGGCTCCACCTTCCGCTTCGAGGTCCGCATGGCCAGCTACAAGGGCGACTCCCAGCTGCCCTTCCCCAAGCCCGCCGCCGCGCAGCGCCTCGGGGCGCTTCGCCCGGTTTGACCCACCCGGCCGCGCCGAACGCCCCCCGACACGCGCAGACCAGACGCCGCAGACAAACGCACGCCCGCAAAAAAGGCCCGGACTTTTCGTCCGGGCCTTTTTGTTCGCGGAGCGACCGCGGAAGAGAAACCGACGCGCCTTACTTCGCGAACAGCGAGTCGACGTTGTCGCTCTCGACCTCGACGTCGGCGAAGAGCCAGGACGAGAGGTAACGCTCGGCGCAGGAGGGGATGATCGCGACGATCGTCTTGCCCTTGTTTTCGGGACGCTTGGCGAGCTCGAGGGCCGCCCATACGGCGGCGCCGGAGGAGATGCCGACCGGGATGCCGTCCTGGGTGCTCACCTGCTTCGAGATCGGGCCGGAGTCGGACTCCTTCACCTGGATGATCTCGTCGATGATCTTGGTGTTGAGGACGGCCGGGACGAAGCCCGCGCCGATGCCCTGCAACTTGTGGGGGCCGGGCTGGCCGCCGGACAGCACCGGCGAACCCGCGGGCTCCACCGCCACGATCTTCAGGCCGGGCTTCTTGGCCTTCAGCACCTCGCCGACGCCGGTGATCGTGCCGCCGGTGCCCACGCCGGACACGACGAAGTCCACGTTGCCGTCGGTATCGCGCCAGATCTCCTCGGCGGTCGTCTTGCGATGCACCGCGGGATTATCGGGATTGGCGAATTGTTGCAGAATGACGCTGTTCGGGATCTTGGCGTTGAGCTCCTCGGCCTTGGCGATCGCGCCCTTCATTCCCTTCGGCCCCTCGGTGAGCACGAGCTTGGCGCCGAGAATCTTCAGCAGCTTGCGGCGCTCGAGCGACATCGTCTCGGGCATGGTGAGGATGAGCTTGAGCCCCTTCGCCGCGGCCACGAAGGCGAGGGCGATACCGGTGTTGCCGGAAGTCGGCTCGATCAGGATCGTGTCCTGGTTGATGCGGCCGCTCTTGAGCGCCTCCTCGATCATCGCGTTGCCGATACGGTCCTTCACGCTCGAGAGCGGGTTGAAGAACTCGAGCTTGAGCAAAATCTCCGCCTGCGCGCCATGGGCGGCGGCCGTGCGGTTGAGGCGCACGAGCGGCGTATTACCAATCGTCTCGGTGATGTTGTTATAGATGCGAGCCATGTTTGGTTTGTGGGTTAACTTACCTAAGATTAAATGACGAGACCCCGCTTCTGGCAAATGCGAAGTGCATCCGCGCTACGCTTTTTCCCTCCATGTAATCCGCCTGAATTGCCAAAACTATAAATGTTAGTTGACCCTAATTTACTTTGACCAATCTTGCCCGCATGAGCCTGCGATCACGCCTTTTTCCCGTCCTCGCCCTCCTCATCCCCCTCATCTCCCCCGCCCCGACGAGGGCGGACGCGGCCCCCGCGAGGCAAAATCGTATCCACGTAATAACTACCTTCACCATCCTGGCCGACATGGCGCGAAACGTCGCGGGCGACGCCGCCGACGTGTCGTCGTTGACCAAACCCGGCGCCGAGATCCACGGCTACGAGCCGACCCCCCAGGACATCGTCCGCGCGTCCAAGGCCGACCTCGTGCTCTGGAACGGGCTCAATCTCGAGGTTTGGTTCGAGAAGTTCTTCGCCAACGTGAAGGGCGTCCCCTCCGCCGTCCTCACGACCGGGATCGAGCCGATGTCCATCACCGAGGGCCCCTACTCCGGAAAAGCCAACCCGCACGCCTGGATGTCGCCCTCCAACGCCCTCGTCTACGTCGAGAACATCCGCGCCGCCCTCGCCAAGGCCGATCCGGCCAACGCCGCCGCCTACGCCGCCAACGCCGCCGCCTACATCGAAAAAATCCGCGCGCTCGACGCCCCGATGCGCGCGCGGCTGGCCCGCATCCCCGCCGACCGCCGCACCCTCGTCACCAGCGAGGGCGCCTTCTCGTATTTGTGTCGCGACTACGGACTGGGCCAGCTCTACCTCTGGCCGATCAACGCCGACGCGCAGGGCACGCCGCGCCAGGTCCGCGCCGTGATCGACGCGGTGCGGGAACGCCGCGTCCCGGTCGTCTTCAGCGAAAGCACGATCAGCCCGAAGCCCGCGCGCCAGGTCGCCCGCGAGACCGGCGCCCGCTACGGCGGCGTGCTCTACGTCGACTCCCTGACCGACGCGAGCGGCCCGGCGCCCACCTATCTGGCCCTGCTCGAAACCAACGCCCGCACCATCGTGGAGGGCTTTCTCGGCGCCGGGGAAGGAAACAAGTAAGATGAACCCGTCCTCCGCGTCCGCCATGCCCGCCGGCTTCGAGTTTGTGAACGAGCCGCCCCTCACCCTCGCCGCCGAATCCGTCGCGGTCACCTACCCCAACGGCCACACCGCGCTCACCGACGCCACCTTCGCCCTCACCGGCGGCACCATCTGCGCCTTGGTCGGCGTCAACGGCTCGGGCAAATCCACGCTGTTCAAGGCCCTGATGGGCTTCGTCACCCCGACCTCCGGGCGCGTCACCCTCGGCGGCGCCCCCGTCCGGCAGGCGCAACGCCGCGGCTGGGTCGCCTACGTGCCGCAAAGCGAGGAGGTCGACTGGACCTTTCCCGTGAGCGTCCACGACGTCGTCATGATGGGACGCTACGGCCGGATGAACTTCCTGCGCATCCCGCGCGCCGCCGACCGCGACGCCGTCGCCGACGCGCTCCGTCGCGTGAATCTTTGGGACCTTCGCGATCGCCAGATCGGGGAACTGTCCGGCGGGCAAAAGAAACGCGCCTTCGTGGCCCGCGCCCTCGCGCAGCAAAGCCGCGTCATCCTCCTCGACGAGCCCTTCACCGGCGTGGACGTCAAAACCGAGGAAAGCATCGTCGCCCTTCTCCGCGAACTTCGCGCCGAGGGCCGGCTCATCCTCGTCTCGACGCACAACCTCGGTTCCGTGCCCGAATTCTGCGATCGCGTCGTGCTCATCAACCGCACGGTGCTCGCCTGCGGCCCGACCGCCGAGGTCTTCACGGCCGAAAATCTCGCCCGCGCCTTCGGCGGCGCCCTGCGCCACTTCGATCTCTCGCGCTCCACCGTGGAGGCGCACGACGGCCGGCAGGTCACCGTGCTGACCGACGACGAACGCCCGCTCGTGCTCGGGCAGGGAGGCCACCTCGAGTATCTTGATCGCGCCGCCCACGCCAAGCTCGTCGCGGAACGCGAGGCGGCGAAGCCCGGACCGCAATCCTAGGCCGCGCGCCTTTTCTCCAGATCCCACCACCTTCACGCGTTCCCCACCGTCCCGCGCCCATGAGCCCGTTGCTCGAACCCTTCTCCTACGACTACATGCGCACCGCGCTCTGGGTCTGCGCGCTCATCGGCGCCGTGTGCGGCCTGCTCTCCGGCTTCGTCACGCTGAAAGGTTGGTCGCTCCTTGGCGACGCGCTCTCGCACGCCGTGGTTCCGGGTGTGGTGCTCGCCTACATGGCAGGCCTGCCTTTCGCGCTCGGCGCCTTCACCAGCGGACTGCTCGCCGCCGGCGCGATGTCCTTCGTCAAACTCAAGACGCCCGTGCGCGAGGACGCCGTGATCGGCGTCGTCTTCACCGCCTTCTTCGCCCTTGGATTGCTGCTTATCTCCCTCTTTCCCGCCTCCCTCGATTTGAAGGTGATCATCTTTGGCAACATCCTCGCTATCGCCCCCGAGGACGTCGCGCAACTCGTCGCCATCTCCGCGGTCTGCGTGGCCATCATCGCCCTCAAGTGGCGCGATCTGCTCCTTTTCAGCTTCGACCCGCATCAGGCCCGCGTCCTCGGTCTGCGCGTTCGCCTGCTGCACGTCACCCTGCTCCTGCTGCTTTCGGCCACGACCGTCGCCGCGCTGCAAGCCGTCGGCGCGATCCTCGTGGTGGCGATGCTGGTGACCCCCGGCGCGACGGCCTACCTGCTCACCGACCGCTTCGGGAAAATGCTGCTCATCGGCTCCGGACTCGGCGCCGGCACCGCCTTCGCCGGGGCCTACGCCAGCTACTTCCTCGATGGCGCCACCGGCGGCTGCATCGTGGTCCTGCAAACCCTGATCTTTCTCCTCGCCCTCGTCTTCGCGCCGAAACACGGCCTGCTCGCCGCCCGCCGCGCCCGGCTAACCACCTGCCTCATGCCGGCGGTGAAATCCTGATCCGCGTAGCGCATCGCGCCTCTTTCGCATGGAAACCCTCCTTCAGCCCTTCCAGCACGGCTTCATGCTCCAGGCCTTCGCGCTCGGGGCGCTCGTCGCCGCCGTTTGCGCGGTGCTCTCCTGCTTCCTCGTGCTGCGCGGCTGGTCGCTGATGGGCGACGCGGTTTCCCACGCGGTGCTGCCCGGGATCGTCCTGGCCTACATCGCGGGACTTCCGCTCGGGCTCGGCGCCTTCGCCAGCGGCCTGCTTTGCGCCACCGCCACCGGCTGGATCAAGCGTCACACCCGGGTGAAGGAGGACACGGTGATGGGCGTGGTCTTCACCGGCCTTTTCGCGCTCGGACTGGTGTTGCACGTCAAAACGCCAAGCGAACTGCACCTCGACCATATCCTGTTTGGAAACCTGCTCGGCATCGAGCCCGGACAGCTCCGCGAGACGGCCGTGCTCTGCGTGATCGTCCTCGCGACCGTCCTCCTGCTCCGACGCACCTTGATGCTCGTCACCTTCGATCCCTCGCACGCCCGCGCCCTCGGTTTCTCGCTGCGCGCTTTCGACATGATCCTTCTCGTCCTGCTCGCGCTGGCCATCGTCGCGGCGCTCCAGGCGGTGGGCATCATCCTCGTCATCGCGATGCTGATCACTCCGGGAGCGACCGCGTTCATGCTCGTCAAACGCTTCGATCGCATGCTCGCCGTCTCGGTCGCCGTCGCCGTTTGCTCCACGCTGGCCGGCGCCTACGTGAGTTTCTTCGCCGACGCCTCCCCCGCCGCCTGCATCGTCCTGATCCAATCCGCGCTGTTCATCGCCGCGCTTTGCCTCGCCCCGGGCAAAGGCCTCCTTCGCCGCCCTCGCCCCGCTGCCGCGCGGTAATGCCGCGCGGCCGCCGCGACCGGCCTTTGGATCTTTGCATCGGCCCGGACGGCCTGACACGCTGCGGATCAAACCGACTCCCCTCGTGCGATTCGTCCCCGCCGTCCTCGCGCTCGCGCTGAGCGCTCTCTCGTCCCTCGCATCGACGGAAAAACCGTCCGACTCGAGCCACTATTCCGGCCTGGACCTTGGCGCCCTGACCATCGGCGCGCGGAGCTACGCCGAAGTGCGCGTCACGTCGCGCGACGCCCGCAGCGTGTTTTTCAGGCACCGCGAAGGCCTGGGCTCCGCGCGACTGCGCGACCTGCCGCCCGAGGCCCAGGCTCGCCTCGGCTATGACCCGGCGTCGGCTCCGCCCGAACCGCCCTCCGCCTCGTCGTCCGAGCCGAAGCGCGCGACGCCCGAATCCGCCCCCAAGCCGCCCGCCCCCGTGCCCGCACGCCGGAGCGATTCGAGGCTCGACGGACTTTTCCTCGCGTTCGACCAAGCCCCCGAGCTGCGCGCGCGCCAGACGCTCCAGCCGGAGTTCATCCGACTCGGTCTTGTCGTCAAAAACCAAGGACGCCGGCCCAGCTGCGCCGTCTACGCGGTCGTGAGCGCGCTGGAGTTCCAGAACGCGCGCCTAGGTGGCTCGATCGAGAAACTTTCCGAGGAATATCTCATTTGGGCGACGCGACGAATCCTCGGGCTTTCCGGCGCGGGCGACTCGGCCCCGCGCGATCCGCAAAGCGGGGAATTCATCGCCGACAGCGGCTTCACGCTGCCCTCCGTCATCGCCGGGCTCCAAACCTTTGGCATCCCTCTCTACGAGGACATGCGCAACCAACCCGGGCTCGCCGTCGCCGCCGTGCCCGAGCCGTCGGCGGAGATCATCGCCCGCGCGCGGGCGAAGCGCCGCGTCTCCATCGCCGAGCTGCCGGGCCGCGAGCCCTCCGTGGTGATTCCCCGCATCATCCACGCGCTCAATGCGGAACTGCCCGTCCCGCTCGGACTGCTTTGGCCGAATGAAAACGCCATCCACGCCGGCGTGCTCAAGGCCCAGCAGGCGGTCCCGGGCACGGGCCACGCCATCACCCTCGTCGGCTACGAATGCCCGGGCGGAAAAATCGAGGACTGCGTTTTTGTTTTCAAAAACTCCTACGGCCCGCGCTGGGGCCAGGGTGGCTACGGCCGGGTCTCCTACGACTATCTCGTTAAAAACCTGCTCGACGCCTACGTGCTCGACGTCCGGACCAACGCGGCGGATGGCGACTAACCGGAGAGCCGGCCCGGCTCAGGCGTCCCGCATCCGAAACGTGATCCGCAGCCGGTCCGTCTTTTTGTCGGGCCGGGCGGGCATGCGAACGCGCGCGAAGGCATCCAGGACCGAACGGTCGAAATTCGCGTCCCCGGAGGCGCGCGCGAAACGCAGGCCGGAGACGCTGCCGTCCGCCGCGAGCGTGAGCTCCACCTCCGCGCTGAGCAGGTCGCTCAGGCCCGCCGGCTTCTCGTGCGCGCCGCGCAAACGGGAAAGAAACTCGTCGAAGTAGCCGGCCATCGCGGAGCCCTCGAGAGAACGCGATTCGGCGCCCTTCGGCGTGCCGCCGCCGGACTCGCCTCCCGTCCCGCCCAGCACGGCGGACAAGTCGATCCGCCCGACACCAGGCCGTGATTCCGCCATCTCGGCGCGCGCGCCGTCGCCCGGTGGCGGATTATTCCGCCGAAAATCCTCCAAGCGCACCCGCTCCCGGCCGGACGCCGTCGCGGCGGCATGGCGGATAGCCGGACGATCGGCGGCCGGAACCGGGGCGGCCTCGCGCACCCGCTCCTCCTCCTGCCGACGCTGCGCGCGCATGCGCGCGATCTCGCGTTCGGCGCGGCTTTCCTCGAGGCGCTGGCGCCGCGCCATCGCCTGCCGGAAATCCACCACCGACGCGGACGCGCCAAGCCGTGGAGCGCCGGTCACCCCGGATGAATTCGCGCCGGGCACCGCGCCCGCGGTTCCGCCCGGCGAGGGGATGACGACAAACGGCTGCTCGCGCAGAACCTCCTGCCGCAAAGCCCAGGTCGCCACCACCAACAAGGCCGCCACGATCCCGTGCAACAGGGCCGAAAGAAAAAACGCACCGGAGAACGGGGCGGCCCGGTCCACCGAGGCGGACGAGGAAAAACCCCCGGACGAGGCGACGGGCGACTTGGAGGGAAAGGTCATGACAAAATTTCCCGCGGCCCGTCCCTCGCCTACAGCTCCTTCATCCGGAAAGTCAGACGGATGACCTCGGTCTTGCCATCCGGCCGGGCCGGCATCTTCACGCGGGCAAACGCCTCGAGAACGGACTGGTCGAAATCGGCGTTGCCCGAGGAACGCACGATGCGCACGCCGGAAAACGATCCGTTCGCCGCCATCGTGAACTGCACGTCGGCGTTGAGCAGATCGCTCAGGCCGCCCGGCTTCTCGTGCGCCTCGCGAAGGCGCTGGATCAACATCGACTCGTAACGCTCCATGCGCTCGCCCTCCGCGGCGGTCAAAGCCGTGCCGCCCGCGCCCTTGGAGCCCGCGCCGGTGCCGCCGGTCACGCCTTTCTTGATCCCGGCAGCGTCGACGCGCGGCCCCGGCGCGCCGGTGCCGCCGCCGCTCGTCTTTTGCGACGGGGAGGTCTTGTTCCCAAGGCTCTTTTGATACTCCGCGTAGGAGAGTTTTTTGCTCTCCAACTCGCGGGCCTTCGCTTCGCGCGCGTCCTGGTCGCGCTGCTTCTTGATCTCTTTCTCCACCTTGGCCTTTTCCTTCTGAAGCTTGCGGTTGATCTGCTTGGTGAAGTTGGGGACCGGCACGGGAGGCGGCTCCACGACGTGCTTCACCGGCTCGGCCTGGACCGGCTCGACCTTGCTCACGGGAGTCGGCGGAGGCTCGGGCGGCGCGACGGGCGCGACCGGCTCGGGCTCCGGCGCGGGAGGCGTCCAGGTCGGCACCTCGGTCGGGCTGGTAAACTGGATTTCCCCGCTCTCGGCCTGCCCCGCCTCGCTGCCCGAAGGCGCCTCGGTGGCCATGAAGTCGTCGCCTTCGCCGGCGACCAGTTCGAAGATCTTCGGCTTTTCCTCGATGCGATCCCGGACCGCGAGGGTGAGGAAAATCAAAAGCCCGAGGACAAAGCCGTGCACCACGGCGGAAACCCAGAACGCGCCGCCGAAGCGCCGCCCCTCGTTGGGATCGGCGGCGCTGCTCGGGCCGTAGCTGACGGGCTTGGCGTAGGTGGACATCGCGGACGTCTGGGACGAAGACCGAACGGCGGTGGCGGGGTTCCGTGCGGCGACCTCAGGACGGCACCTGGGTGTCGAAGCTCACGCGGCCGAGACCGGCCTTCTTGAGCTCGTCCATGAGCGTGATGATCTTCTGGTAGGACACGTTGGCGTCGGCGCGGATGCGGATGACCGGCTGCTTGGCCGGAGTCGCGCCGGCGGCCAGCGCCTGGAGTTTCGCCGGCAGGTCGCGGGCGGAGAGCGTCCGGTTGCCGTCGGCGTCGATCATGTAGGTGCCGTCGGCCTTCACGGTCACGGCGACGAACTTCGTGTCCTTGTCCGGCGGGTTCTGCTGGCTCATCGACTCGACCGGCAGGTTCACCGGCATGGTCTGCTCCTGGTTGATGAGCGGGGTCGCGATCATGAAGATGATCAGCAGCACGAAGGCCAGATCCAGGAGGTTGGTCACGTTGAGCTCGGAGAGCGCGTGCATCTGGCGGTGGCGGCGGAAGGTGCGGGCCATGGTCGTATCCGGTTCGTGGTTACGCGAGGCGCTTGGATGCGGCGGACGGGGTCACTTCGACTCCAGTTCGAGGCGGTCGGCGAGCGCCGAGGCGTAGTTCTCGAGCTCGGTCGAGAGCTGGCGGGTCTTGGTGAGAAGGACGTTGTAGCCGAAAACGGAGGGGATCGCGACCACGAGGCCGGCGATCGTGGTCATGAGCGCCGCGGACACGCCGGGCGCGAGGGTCTGGAGGTTGGCCTGCGCCTGGTGCGAGATCGCGGTGAAGACCTCCATGACGCCCCACACGGTGCCGAAGAGACCGAGGAAGGGCGCGCCGGAGACGATCGAGGCGAGAAAGATCATGCTGCTCTCATAGCGCAGGGTCTGCCGCGCGATGGCGCGCTGGATGCCGTTCTCCGCGTGCTCGAGACGGGCGCGGCCCGAATCGATGCCCTTTTCCTGAAGGATGGAGGCGGCGCGCCAATAGGCCTCGACCGCGTCGGCGTAGACATCGGCGTAGGGAATCGAGCGGCGCGTGCGGAAGGACTCCGGTAAATCGAGAAGCGTGCGCTCGTCGCGCAGGCGCTGCTCAAAGGCGAGGTTGAGCTCGCGGAGGCGCTTCAGCTCCGAAAACTTGCCGAACATCACCGTCCAAGCGACGATACTGAAGATCGCGAGACCCACGGTGATCGCTTGGCCGACGATGTCGGTCATGCTGAAGACCTGGATCAGGTTTACGGTGGCAAAAAGAGGCAGGGCGGCGGGCATGGTCCGGAGAAGAGCGGGCGAAATAAAATCGTCCGTCACGAAGCGGATTCGCGCCCGGACCTTCAATGTAAAACCCCGCGCCTTTCCGCGGAAATTGCGCAGTCTGGCGATCCGACGCCTCCCGCCCCGGCCACCCGGACATGGCCGCGAGCGCACGGCGATGCGGAGAAATAACGCCCGGCCCGCCCAAGGAGACGACTGCGTTCCCGCCTCAACGCCAAGCGATGGCGCCGGCCATGAGGAGACCGTAAATCGCCAGCCAACGGCCGCAGGCGCCCAACAAGGCGATGCAATCGGCCGGTGTCTTGGCCGCGGCGAGACGATTGCCCTGCCGGATCCCGACCGCCGCGGAGACAAAAACGAGCCCCGCCGTCGCCACCCCCGACGCCTTACCCAGCATGACCAATCCGAGAGGCGCGGTGACCGCGATGGCGTGGGCGACCGCGAACTGTCTCCGCCCGTAGCCCCGGCCCCAGCGCACGAGAAGCGTTCGCTTGCCGGCCTTGGCATCGGTCTCGACGTCCCGGTAGTTGTTTGCCACCAATATATTGGCTGCAAGCGCCCCCATCGCCGCGCCGGCCACCCAAGCGGCCGCGCCGAGTTCTCCCGTTTGGACAAACGCGGTCGCCCCGGTGGCGACGAGCCCGAAAAAGAGAAACACAAACAGGTCTCCCAAGCCATGGTAGGCCAGCGGATACGGGCCGCCCGTGTAGGCGATGCCACAGACGATGCTCGCCACGCCGACCAAGAGAAGAGGCCACCCCCCGTAGGCGAGCAGGGTAAGACCGAGCAGGAACGCCGCGCCAAAAACGGCGACCATCGCCCTGCGCATGGCCCCGGGCGAGATGAGTCCGCTCGCCACCGCGCGCCGCGGCCCCACCCGCTCGGTGGTGTCGGCCCCCTTCAGGTAGTCGTAATAGTCGTTGGCGAAATTGGTGCCGATCTGGATCAACAGCGCAAAGCCGAGGCAACTGGCCGCCGCACCCCATTTGGCCTCCCCCGCCCGCCAAGCCAGCGCGGTGCCGACCATCACCGGCGCGATCGCGGCGGGCAAGGTCCTCGGCCGCGTCGCCTCGAGCCAGATCCTGGCGCCGGCGCGGGGTTTTTTGTGGAGGAGCGTGTCGCCCATGGCCCGCTCAGGCCTCCCGTCGGGCATCCTCATCCGCGCCGTCGTCTTCGCCGCCTTCTTTCTCACCCCAGGCGCCGCGCGGCACGACCTTCAACCGCTTGTCGAGCGAAGCCGATAGACGCTTTTGCAAGAGCACGGAAATCAGGACGGGGAGCCAAGTCACCCCGGCCATGATCAAGGAAAAATGAGGCGTGCGGTCGGGGTGCAGCAGGAACCCGAGGATAAGGGCGAGACCGCCTTGCACAAAGAGCACCGCGCCAGGTCCGGGCAGGATCGGCGAGAGTCCCCAGCACCCGATCATCGCCAGAAAGCCCACCAAGGGACCACCCACGCCAAACGCGATGCCCTGCAGGAAAAAGATCGGGGCGAAGAGACTGAACCGCCCCTCGAGACGCACCATCTGGATCAGCGCCGCGACCACCAGAATGGCGGCCTGCAAGAACAAGGTCGGCGCGTGTGCGCCGACGGCGTCGGCGGGAGGATTGATCGCCGTCGCGGTCACGCCGTAGGCGCCCACCGCGCCTCGAAACAGATCCACCCAGTTGCGCGACTTGGTCGCCTCCACGAGCACCTTCACCCCGCGCTCATACGGATCGCGCTCGACCTTGGGTTGGTTGATGCGCCGGGGCGGCTTCGGGGTCACCCGCATTCCATGACGAAGCCAGGCACGGGGAAACCAAAGTAGAAGCAGCGAAAAGACCAGGAAGGGATAGTTGATCGACACGGAAACCAGGGGACGAAAATGAAGCGTGGAAAAACGGGCACGCGGGTTATGCCGCGCCCGCCCGGCGTCTGTAAAGCGCGCACGCCGCCGACCCGCGACACCGCATCAAGTCGCTCCGCGACGCAGGGTCCACGCCTCGTAGTCGGCCCGGGGCAGGAAGCGCAACGCGGCCGAGTTGATGCAAAAGCGCAACCCGGTCGGCCGCGGACCGTCCTCGAAGACATGCCCCAGGTGGCCGCCGTCGACCGCGCAATGCACCTCGACGCGCCGCATCCCGTGGCTCTCGTCCACCTGCGCGCCGACGAACTTCGGCTCGATCGGCCGGGTGAAGCTCGGCCATCCCGTCCCGCTCTCGAACTTGTCGCGCGAATCGAAGAGAGGAGTGTCGCTGCCGACCGAAAAATACACGCCGTCCTCGTGATGATCCCAATAGTCGTTCCGGAACGGCGGTTCCGTGCCTTGCAACCGGGTCACCCGGTATTGATCCGGCGTGAGCAGCGCCCGCCACTCCGCGTCCGTGCGTTGCACCGGACGCCCGGCCATGTCGATGATCACTTGCGAAGGCAGCCCGCAGGCCGATTTTTCCGAAACGCTCTTTTCCATGCCGGCCATCGTAGGGCCCGGAACGGCCCGCGCAAACGCCGACGGAAGTTCCCGAAGGTTTACGCCCTCGCGCGCCGCCGCTTGCGCTTGGCCCGCGCTTAGCTGCAATCGGCCCCCATGATGCGAGCGCACTCCCCCGCCCACCCCGTCCAGACCGCCTCCTTTTTTCGCCTCCTTTTCCTCCCCGCCGCCTGCGCCCTGCTCCTTTTTTCGGCGGCCTGCTCCAAGGCTCCGGCCCCCTCCGACGGTGCCGCCTCGGACAAAAAAATCCTCCTCGTGGGCAACGGCGCCGAACCCCAGGACCTCGATCCGCAGATCGTGACCGGCGTGCCCGAGCATCACATCATCATGTCGCTCCTCGAGGGACTCGTCGCCGAACACCCGTCCGGTGTCGGCGTCTCCCCCGGCACCGCGGAGCGCTGGGAAACCTCCGCCGACAGCCTGGTCTGGACCTTCCACCTCCGCGCCAACGCCAAGTGGTCCAACGGCGACCCCGTCACCGCCCGCGATTTCGTCCGTTCCTACGAACGCTTCCTGAGCCCTTCCATCGCCAGCCAATACGCCTACTTCCTTTTCCACGTCGTCGGCGCGGAGGAGTTCAATCGCGGCGACTTGAAGGACTTTTCCCAGACCGGCTTCTCCGCCCCCGACGAACACACCCTCGTCATCCGCCTGAAGGCCCCCGTCCCCTTCCTGCTCGAATCGATGAAGCACTACGCGTGGTTCCCGGTGCACATCCCCACGATCGAGAAGTTCGGCGGCCTCGCCCGCCCCGGCTCGCTCTGGACCCGCCCGGGCAACTTCGTCGGCAACGGCCCCTTCGTCCTTTCCGAGTGGAAGCCCAACCAGCACATCCTCGTCACCAAATCGCCCACCTACTGGAACACCGCCGCCACCAAGCTCGACGGCGTTAAATACTTCCCGGTCGACAACGCCGAGACCGAGGAGCGCATGTTCCGCACCGGCCAGTTGCATGTCACCAACGCCCTGCCCCTGCCCAAGGTCCCCGTCTACCGCGACCAGCACCCGAAGGAATTCCGCTCGGACGACTACTACAGCAGCTCCTTCATTCGCGTTAACACCACCCGCAAGCCGCTCGACGATGTCCGCGTCCGCCGCGCCCTCGCGCTCGCCCTCGATCGGGATGCCTACGTCAAGATCCTCGAAGGCGGCCAAAAGCCGGCCTACCACTTCACACCCGAATCCCCCGGCTACTCGCCGCGGGCGCGTCTCTCGCACGACATCGAGGAAGCGCGTCGCCTGCTCGCCGAGGCCGGCTACCCCGACGGCAAAAACTTCCCGCCGGTCGAGTTTCTCTACGTGACGTCCAACACCGGCAAGCAGCTCGCCGAGGTGTTTCAGCAGATGTGGCGCACGTCCCTCGGCATCAACATCGCCCTCCGCAACGAGGAGTGGAAGGTCTACCTCGCCTCCCAGGAATCCCAAAACTACGCCCTCTGCCGCGCCGGCTGGACCGGGGACTACCCCGATCCCCACTCCTTCCTCGACATGTGGACGACCGGCGGCGGCAACAACCTCACCGGATATTCCAATCCCGAATACGACCGCCTCCTCGCCTCCGCCCTCTCCGCCCCCGACGAGGCGGCCCGCATGGAGATCTATCAGCGGTTGGACGCCTTCATCGTCCGCGACCTGCCCGTCATCCCGGTCAATTTCTCCAAGACCATCCGGGCGCTCTCCCCGAGGGTCCAAAACTGGGCGCCCAACCTTCTCGACAACCACGGCTGGCAATACCTCGACCTCACGGAATAACCGTCCCTGTTTTCGTTTTCCGCCCTTCGCCTTCCGCTTTTCGTCCTTCGCCGCATGTTCCGCTTCATCCTCCGCCGCTTCCTGGAGACCCTGCCCGTCCTCTTCGTCATCGCCACGGCCACCTTCTTCATGCTGCGGCTCGTGCCGGGCGGCCCGTTCACCGCGGAAAAAGCAGTATCCAAGGAGATCATGCGCAACCTTCAGGCCCACTACGGCCTCGATAAGCCGCTCATCGTCCAATACCGCGACTACCTCTGGGACATCACCCCGAAGAAATTCGCGCCCTGGCGCCTCTTCGCCGACACGGACCGCAACGACGCTCCGGACTTCGACCTGAAGGCCGCCTTCGGCATCAACCTCGGCCCGTCCTTCAAATACCCCAACCGCACGGTCAACGAGATCATCGCCGACAAGCTTCCCGCTTCCCTCGAACTCGGCCTGGTTTCCCTCTGCGTGGCCCTCGCCCTCGGCGTCACCCTCGGCGTGATCGCCGCGATGAACAAAAACACCGGCGTCGACTACGCCGCGTCCACGCTCGCGATGGTGGGCATCTGCGTGCCGACCTTTGTCATGGGGCCGCTGTTCGTCCTCCTCTTCGCCTTGAAGTTCGGTTGGTTCAACGCCTCCGGCTGGTATTTCGCCGCCGACCGCGTCCTCCCCGCCGCCACCCTCGGCCTCGCCTACGCCGCGTCGATCGCCCGCCTGACCCGAGGCGGCATGCTTGAGGTGCTCAACCAGGACTACATCCGCACCGCCCGCGCCAAGGGCGCCTCCGAGACGCGGATCGTCCTCAAGCACGCGCTTCGCGGCGGCCTGCTCCCCGTCGTCACCTTCCTCGGACCCGCCATCGCCGGCATCATCTCCGGATCCTTTGTCATCGAGACCATCTTCCAGATTCCCGGCCTCGGCCGCGAATTCGTGAACTCCGCCTTCAACCGCGACTACACCTTGGTCATCGGCACCGTCCTTCTCTACGCCGTCCTGATCATCGTGCTCAACCTGCTCGTCGACGTCGTCCAGGTCTGGCTCAACCCGCGCCTAAAATTCGAATAAACCCATCTTCGGCTCCCTCGCGCGCCTCGGCCCGCCCCGACCGGACTTCCGCCCACGCGCACATTTCCCGGCCGCGCCGAATCCACCTCTCCCCTCCGCCCTCTCCGTGCCCTCCGTGGTCAATTCATCTCCCGCTCCCGCAGCCACGCCTCCCGCCGCCTCCGCGACCGAGGAACGCGCCCACTCCCCGTGGCGCGACGCCTGGCTGCGCCTCCGCCGCAACCGGCTGGCCGTCATCGGAGGCGTCTTTGTCGCCGTCCTCGCCCTCGTCTGCTTCGCGGTCCCGCCTTTCCTGCGCTACTCCTATCAGGACATGGATCTGGCGCTCGGCGCCGTTTCGCCCAACGCCGCCCATTGGCTCGGAACCGATGACGCCGGGCGCGACCTGCTCGCCCGCCTCCTCTACGGCGGCCGCGTGTCACTCATGGTCGGCTTGGTCGCCTCGCTCGTGGCCCTCATCATCGGCGTCACCTACGGCGCCATCGCCGGCTACGCGGGCGGCAAGGTCGACGCCTTCCTCATGCGCGTGGTGGACATCCTCTACGCCCTGCCCTTCACCATCTTCGTCATCCTTCTCATGGTCTTCCTCAAGGAGCCCATGAACCAGCTCGACGCCTGGCTGCGCGAGTTCTCGTGGCTCTCTCGTTTCCAGGGCATCGGCAAGATCGTCGGCCTCTTCGCCGCCATCGGCGCCGTCGAATGGCTGACCATGGCCCGCATCGTCCGCGGCCAGGTCCTCACCGTGAAGAAAATGGAATACATCGAGGCCGCCCGCACCCTAGGCTACAGCCACGCCCGGATCATCTTTCGCCACATCGTCCCCAACGTCCTCGGCCCCGTCATCGTCTTCACCACGCTCACCATCCCCGGGGTGATGATGCTCGAGAGCTTCCTCAGCTTCCTCGGGCTCGGCATCGACGATCCCATGAGCAGCTGGGGCAAGCTGATCAAGGACGGCGCCGACAAGATGGAGTCCTACCCGTGGCTGCTCGTCTTCCCGGGCGGCGTCTTCGCCTGCACCCTCCTCGCCCTCAACCTGCTCGGCGACGGCCTCCGCGACGCCCTCGATGTCCGCTCCGCCAAGGACTGATCAACCGGGGCGCGCCGCGTTCGCGCCCGCCCTTCGCCCCGCACCCCATGAACGAAAGCCGCGACACTTTCCGCCACATCGCCCGCCAGCTCGTGGCCGACCTGCGCGGCGTGCCGGACCGCACCCCCGCGCGGCAGATCAAGCGCCCCACCCTCTCGCTCGGACCGCTGATCGACGAGCTCCTGGTCAAACACAACGTCGGTCGCCACACGCCCGAGGACACGATCCGGGAAAATTGGCCCGCCATCGTCGGCCCCGCCATCGCCCACTACTCGCACGCCGCCCTCATCGATCCCAAGGGCCGGCTCACCATCCTCTACAACCAGCCCGTCGCCGGCAACGAGCTGCGTTTCCATCAAGCCGCCGTCCTCGAAAAAATCCAGGCGCTGCCCGGCCTTCGCAACGTGGTCAAGGGGCTCAACATCCGCGCCGGCTGATCGCGGGCCGCGTCCCTTTGCGATTCGGCCGCCGCGTCACTTCGTCCCCTTCGCCATCCGCTGCACCAGCTCGCCGACCAGCGGATTGGGAAACTTGCGGCTCGGCGTGATCGCATAAAACGTCTCCCGCAGCTCCGGCACGCGGTGCGTCTCCACCAACTCCCCGCGCTCGATCTCGTCGCGCACCACCACCGCGGGCACCAAGGCCAGCCCTTCCCCTTCGCGAGCCAGCAGGCGCAAGGTCGCCATGTCGTCGACCTCCGCGATCACGCGCGGGCGCGCCCCCGCCGCCGCCAGCAGCCGATCAAAGCCCGCCCGCGTGTTGCTGTCCTCGCCCGGCAGGATCACCGGCACATCCGAAAACCCCTCGGGAAACTTCAGCCGTTTCTTTTTCCAGTCCGGCGTGCCGACCAGACTCACCGCCAGCTCCGCCAGCAGGTGGCTATGCCAGGGCGTCTCCGCATCGCGCCGCGCCGCCTGGTTGGAAAGCACGAGGTCGACCTGGTGGGCGTGCAAAGACACCAGCAGCTCCCGCAACGCGCCCGAACGCACCACCACCTCCACCTCGGCCCGGTGCAGCGCCGGCCGCAAAAATTCCAAAAGGAAATTCCGCGACAGCGTCGCCACCGCGCCGACCCGCAACACCTGACGGCCTCCGCGTGGCCGATGCTGCATCACATCCATCAGCTCTTCTCCCGCGCGACCGATCGTCTCCGCATACTCCAGCGCCAGCCGTCCCGCTTCCGTGAGCGTCAGTCCGCCACGCGTCCGCTCGAACAACGCATGCCCCAGGCTCTCCTCGAGCTGCTTCAACTGGATGCTCAACGCCGGCGTCGACAGGTTCAGTTTTTCCGCCGCCCGGGTGACGCTCAGCTCCCGGGCGATCACCCGAAAATAACGCAGGTGGTGGTAATTCAGGAAAGGCATGTCGTCCTATGTAGGTTAAATTTAACCTAACGCTATGTTCAAAACACTGTAATCGCCTAAAACTCTGATCTCGCCTAGTCTGAAGGAGCCGCGCCCGTTTTCGCCTGTCGTGAACACCGCGCGGCATCGCATGAACCTGTCCGACTTCGCCTCCAACCTCCTCTCCGCGCCGATTCTCCTCTTCGTGCTCGGCCTCTCCGCCACGCTGCTCCGCAGCGACCTCGAGATCCCGCCCGTCGCGGCCAAGACCCTCTCGCTCTTTCTCCTCTTCACCATCGGATTCAAGGGCGGGGTCTCCCTCGCCCAAAGCGGCCTGGGCGGCGAGGTCCTCGCCACCCTGCTCGCCGCGCTCGCCGCGTCCGTCCTCGTGCCGCTCTGGTCCTTCTTCGCGCTGCGCCGCCGCTTCGGCGCGGCCGACGCCGCCGGGCTTGCCGCCACCTACGGCTCCGTCAGCGCCGTGACCTTTATCACCGCGACCGGATTCCTCGCCCAGCGCGGGGTGCCCTACTCCGGCCACATGGTCGCCGCCATGGCGCTCATGGAATCGCCCGCCATCATCGCCGGCGTCGTGCTGGCCCGGCGTTTCGCCGCCCGCACCCCCGACGCGCCCAAACCCGTGATCGACTGGCGCCATCTTGGCCGCGACGCCCTGCTCAACGGCTCCGTTTTCCTCCTCCTCGGCAGCCTGGCCGCCGGCCTCGTCTGCGGCCCCGCGCGCGCCGCCCCGCTGAAGCCGTTCATCGACACGCTCTTTCCCGGCCTTCTCGCCCTCTTCCTGTTGGACATGGGCATAATCGCCGCGCGCCGGCTGGGAGATTTGCGCAAGGTCGGCGCCGCCGCGCTCGCCTTCGCCTTCCTCGCTCCGCTTCTCAACGCCGGCCTCGGGCTCGCCCTCTCGGCCCTCCTCGGACTGCCCCGCGGGGACGCGCTCCTCCTCGTCGTCCTCTGCGCCAGCGCCAGCTACATCGCGGTGCCCGCCGCGCTCCGCGTCGCCCTGCCCGAGGCCAATCCCGGAGTCTACGTCACCCTCTCCCTCGCGCTCACGTTTCCGTTCAACATCCTTGTCGGCCTCCCGCTCTACGACCGGGCCGCCTCGCTGCTTCTCGGGTGAGATCGCCGCGATGCGACCTGCGCAACCCGCATGATCCCGGTTAAGGCGTCGCCAAAAACCCGCCCACCGCCGCGCAGAACTCCGCCCGGGTCTCCATGTGCGGATTATGGCCGGCCGCCGCGATCGTCTCCACTCGCGACGCCGGAAAGCGCCACGCGATTTGCCCCAAATCCTCGTCCTTCACATAGCGCGACCTTCCGCCCCGGATAAACAAGGTCCGCCCCGCGAATCGCTCCTCGTCCGCCAACGGATTTCGTTCCACCTCCGGCAGCGCCGCGGTCAGCACCGGCAGATTCACCGTCCAGCGCCAAGCCCCGTCCTCGCCTCGCTCGAGGTTGGTCGTGAGAAACTTCCGCATGCCCCAATCGGGGACGCGTCCCTCCATCTTCATCTCCGCCTCGCCGCGGGATTGCAGCGTCTCGAGGCGCAGTTCGTTCATCGCCGCGAATTCCGCCCGATGCCCGTGCGAGAGGTAATCTTTGGGCGCGATGTCCACCACCACCAACCGGCGAACGCGCCCGGGATGCCGGCACGCGAGGCGCATCGCCACCTTGCCGCCCATGCTGTGTCCCATCAAATCGACCGTGCCGAGTCCGCGCGCGTCGAGCCACGCCAGCACGTCGACGGCCATCGCCTCGTAGCTCATCAAGGGACTCCACGGCGACCTGCCGTGATTCCGCAAGTCGAGCGCCCAGACGTTTCGTCCGCCGTCCATTCCGCCTTCGGCGCCGATCACGCCGTCCGCGAGCCCGGCGCCCGCCGTCTGCCAGTTGCGCGCAGAACCCAGCAAGCCGTGCAGCAGCACGAGCGGCGGCTTGCCCGCCCCGCCCAGCTCACGCGCGTTCAACTCCACCGGCTCGATCATCGACATACGCCGCGCAGCCAACACGCCGCCCGCCTCCGCGCAATCCCGCCCTTCGCGTCGCCGACCGCAAATCCCGCCCGCTTGCCAAGCTCCCCGCCCTTCCGCGAAAAAGGCGGACCATGTTCCCCGCGCCCCACCGACGCCGGCCCCGTTTCGCGCTCCCGTTGCTCGTCGTCTCCGCCGTCTGCCCGATGTTCGCCGCGATCATCTCGCCCGACGATCCCGCCATCCGCTATGTGGGCCGCTTCGACCGAAGCGAGACACCCGGCCCGCGTTGCGCCTGGTCCGCGTCCGCCATCTCCTTCACCGTGAGCGGCGGCTCCGTCCGCGTCCGCCTCAAGGATGGAGGGAAAAACCTCTGGCAGATCGTCATCGACGGTGAGCCCGCCTCGGTGCTGAAACCGGGCTCCGGTGAGGAAATCTATCCTGTCGCGCGCGAACTCCCGCCGGGCGCGCATCGTGTCGAGCTCGTGAAGCGCACGGAGGCGTTCGTGGGCACCACGCAGTTTCTCGGTCTTGAGATCGACGACTCCGCGCAGCTCCTGCCGGCCTCGCCCAGGGTCCGACGCATCGAGGTGATCGGCGACTCCATCAGCTGCGGCTACGGCAACGAGGCCCCGGGGCCGGAACATCCCTTCTCGCCGGCCACCGAGAACGCGTGGCTCGCCTACGGCGCCGTCGCCGCCCGCGCCGTCCAGGCCGACTACGTCTGCATCGCCTGGTCAGGCAAAAAACTCTGGCCCGACAACCGCATCGTCGACCTCTACGGCGCCACGTTGCCGACCGAACCCTCCGCCGCGCCTTGGGATTTCACCTCCTGGAGCCCGGATGTCATCGTGATCAATCTCGGCACGAACGACTTTTACGGCCGCCCCGCCCCCGATCCGGACGGGTGGGTCGACGCCTACCTGAAATTCATCGCCCGACTCCGCGCCCTCCATCCGCGCGCCGTCATCTATTGCGCCCTCGGCACCATGCTCGAGGACCGCGCGCCCGCCCTGCGCCCCCGCGGCACGGTGCTGGACTGCCTCCGCAAAATCGAGGCCGCCGCCAACGCCGCCGGCTCGCCGCCCGTCCGACTCATCGACTTCGGCGTGCAATCACGAGAAAACGGCATCGGCGCCAACTGGCATCCCAGCACGAAAACGCACGCCTTGATGGGCGAACAGCTCGCCGCCGCGCTGCGTCGCGACCTCGGCTGGTGACGGGGACAGCCCGACCCTCACGCCAATCCGACCCGCGTCCTCGTCAGGATCAATCGGGTTTGGTCAGTCGCTCCAGATCGCCGAGAAAGGCCAGTGCCCCTTCCCGGCTGGCCCCGCACATTTCCTGGGTCGGTCGCAGGCTTGCGCAAAATGCCGGTCGCTCCGGTCGGCCGAATATCGCGCAGCGCATGTCCGGCAGGAGCTGCACACAGCGCACTCCTGCGGGCTTGCCCTGCGGCATGCCGGGAATCGGCGAGGTGATGCTCGGGGCGATGCAACAGGCGCCACAGCCCGCACGGCACTCGACGGCGGCCGCGTCCCTCTTCGTTTCCGCGCTCACGCGAGATGCGCGCGGAGCATCCACGCCGTCTTTTCGTGATCTTCCACCAGCCCGGTGAGGAAATCCGCCGTGCCCGAATCCCCCGACTCGCACGCAAGTTTGGGCGCCGTGCCGCCCGGCAAGCGGATGCGCTCCGCCAGCTCGTCGATCCCCTCCGCAGGTTGCCCGTGGGGCGGACGCGCCCACGCGGCGAGGACGACGTCGCGGGCTTTTCCGGAGAGGCCGAGCTTGGGTTTCATGGCTCCAGACAACGCACCTTTCCCCCGCTGTCGAATCCCGCCGTCGGCCTCGACCGGTCCGAGACCCTCGTAGGCCCGATTTCGTTTATCCGTTAGCGCAGGGGCTCCAGATCCGGATCGGTCTTCGCCAGCTCGGCGCAGTTCGGATTAAGCCGGCAGGCCTGGGCCAGAAAAGCCTTCGCCTCGTCCAGCCGGCCCAGCTGGGCCTCGTAGCAGGCCAGATTGAAGCGGATGATCGAATCCTCCGGATGGCGCTCCATCGCCTCGATCAGGATACCCTTCGCCTCCTCGAGATTCCGCGCCCGACGCACCGCATACGCGCGCTGGATCCAATGCCCCGCGTCGTCCGGAGATCGCTCGCACAACAAGGTGGCCGCCTCCGCCGCGCGCGGCCAATCCGCCAGCTCCTGGAACACCGCCGCGCGCATCGCCAGCGCCGGCAGGGCGTTTTCCTCGCCCGACGCGATCTCGCCCAGCGCCTCCGCCGCGTCGCGTTTCATCCCGAGCGCCAGATACCCCTCCGCGTATTGCAGGGCCCGCAAGGTTTTGAGGCTGAGATTCATCGCCTCCATCCCATGCCTGTCCCGCCACTCGCTTTCAAGGAAGCACGCGCCCCCGCCTTTTCCATGCCCGGGCTTGCCCGTCTCGTCGCCGCTCGCACGCTCCGCCGCCATGCAGTTGAACAAAACCTGGGCCGCGCAACTCGACGATTACGTGATCGACCTCGCCTGGTCGCACGACGGCGCGCATCTGGCCGCCGCCTCGCAGGCCGGCCCGCTCCATCTCTTCGCCGGCGCCACCGGGGAGAACCGCCGCGAACTGCCGGGACATCAGGACGGCGCCAACTGCCTCGCCTTCGCGCCCCAGACCGGCTCCGCCGCGCTGCTCGCGTCCGGAGGCCAGGACGGAGCGGTGAAAGTCTGGGACGCCGCCGCCGGCCAGCACCTCGCCACCGCGGAGCTCGGCTCCGCCTGGGTGGAGCATCTCGCGTGGCGTCCGGTTTCCCCCTCCGGCGCCCCGGTTCTCGCCGCCGCCGCCGGGCGCGAACTCACCCTCCTGCGCGCCGACGCCGGGGTGGCGCATCGTTTCAAATCCGCGCCCAAGACCCTCTCCGCCCTCGCCTGGCACCCGCAGGGCGGCGCCCTCGCCGCCGCCTATTTCGGAGGCGTCTGCCTCTGGGACGCCGACGACTTCCATGCCCAACGCGAATACGTCTACGCCAACGGCATATCCACCCTCGCGTGGTCTCCGCCGGACGGACGCTGGCTCGTTTCCGGCAACGTCGATCCGAGCGTCCACCTTTGGCTTCCGGAGGAGGATCAGGAGTTCCACATGAGCGGCTACGAGACCAAGGTCCGTCAGATCAGCTTCGACTTCACCGGAACCCGTCTCGCAACCACCGGCGGCCAGGATGTCTGCGTGTGGGACTGCTCCGGCGCCGGCCCCGAGGGCCGCGAACCCGGCATGCTTCCCCACGACGCGCCCCTGGCCGCGGTCGCCTTCCAAAATCGCCACGGCCTTCTCGCCTCGGCCAGTCGCGATGGTGTGCTCCAGCTCTGGAGCCCGGAGCGCGCGCAGCCGCTCCGCGCAACCGTCAAGATGCCCGCCCCGGCCACCCGTCTCGTCTGGTCGCCCGACGACAAGTTCCTCGCCGTCGGCAGCGAGAAGGGCGTCGTCTACGTCCTGCGCGTGGAAAACTGATCCGGCGGATCGCCGCCCGGGGTGCGGATTTTCACCGGTTTTTGCGCCGGTCGCGCCTTCTCCGCCCACGGACGGACCGGCATGCTGGCGGCATGCCCCACGAAGACTACGTGCCCGCGGAGCCCGGTCCCGACTACACCTTCGATCCCGCGACTCTTTATCAGTCCCTGCCGCGGCCCGCTTACGCCACGCCTCCGACACCGCCCCCGGAGCTCTCTCCCCGCGTCGCCAAGGTCGGCGTCGCGCTCGTGCTTCTCGGAGCGGGTCTCCTATTGCTAGGCAGGCATCGCGTCGCCCGTGCCGAGGCCACCCGGGGCTGGATCGAAACCACCGCGGTGATCTCCGGCGCCAAGCTCGTCGCCCAGGGCCAGGAATACCGCCTCGAGCTCGCCTACCGATATCGCACCGGTCCGCGGGAGCGCCCAGGCGGCCGGATCGCGCTCGAACCGGATCTTTCGCGTGAAGTCGTCTACGCCCAGGCGAGCCGCTTCCGGCCCGGAGCCCGCGTGCCGGCCTGGTTCGATCCGGCCGCGCCGGATTCCGTCGTGCTGCTGCGCCCCGAGGTCGCCGCGCCGCGCGCGCCCGGACTCGTCGGCGCGCTGCTCCTCGTGATCGGACTTTCGCCCTTCCTCCGTCAGCTTTCGCGGCATCTGCGACACCGGATCGCGTCGCGCCGTTTCGCGACCGCCTGAACGGCGGTCGCAAACGCGCGTCATGCCCTTTTTCGGGAGGACGACTACTTCAGGTTTAGATTCACGCGCGTGCCCTTGGCCGAGACCGGCCCGAGAAACACGCGTTCGCCCGCGATCTTGCCCGTTTCCAGCAACCAGGCGCGGATCGCCTGCGCACGAGCCTCGCCCAAGGCGTGGAGCTCAGCATCCGGAATCTCGATACGGGCGGAGAGCCGGGTCTCCATCTCCGCGGGCGTGACGACCGGCGCGACGGGGACCGCCGCGTCGCCGGCGGAGGGCGGCGCGACGGACTCCGTCGAGGGCGCCGCCGGTTTGGCCGGAACAACGGCCTTTGCCGCGGGTTCGTTATCGTAACGACGCAACCGCCCCACCTGACCGACGGCGGGACGACGGGCGACCTCCGGCTTCGGCGTCGCGCCCAGGGCGGCGGGCACGGCGATCGCAGAGGAGCCGTTGTCGGCCACGAACTGCGGCGCCGGCTCGCCCGGAGGCGTCGGGAAGGCTTCGGAGTAAAGTTTGACCAACATGCCCGCGCGCAGCTCCGGGGTCATCTCGATCAACTCGGGGGCGGGCGTGTTCGGGTCGACGAGTCGACGCGTATCCCAAGCCGCCGCCCGGAGCCGCTGCTCCAGCGTCGAACGGCGCAGCGCCTCGAGATCGGCCGCGGGATCGTAGGCGCCCGCGATGTCGAGGCTGAGGGCCGGACGTCCGTTCAGGGCCTTGGCGACGGTCTCGAGCTTTTTCTGGCCGGCCGCGTCGAACGTCGCGGCACCCGCCGCGAAATCCTGCCAGCCCAGCTCGTCCCCGCCCCCGCCGAAAGCCGCGCCGAGCAGGGAAAACGGCGAGGTCGCGGCCTTGGTGAGGATGTTCACCAACACGCGGACCACGACGCGGCCGATCTTGAAGTTCGGGTCGTCGAGGCTGCCCTTCACCGGAAGATCGATCACGATCTTGCCGTCCGTGTCGCGCAGGAGCGCGAGCGCGAGCCCCACCGGCAGGCTCGTGGCGTCGGGGCTGTCGGTCTTGGCGCCGAGAAAAAACCGGTCGAGCGTGACCACGTTGTTCGCGTCGATCCTGCGATCCTTGAGCTTGGCCGTGACGGCGACGTTCAAGTTGCCGCGCGAGAGTTCGCGGCCGGCGAATTTGCCGATGTAGGGGCCGGCGCCGGGCTGGAGATCGATGCCCTTGAAATCGACCTTCAGGTCGACAAAGGCCGGCGAACCGAGGGGGTTCAACTTGCCGACGATCGCGACCGGGGCGACGCCGTCCACCTTGCCGCGGATATCGACGTCGGCGCGACCCAGCGCCTCCGAACTCAGGCCGGAAATCGTGCCCGTGAGATCGACGAGGGACCCGCGCGAGGTCGGCTTGATCGAACGGTCCTCGAAGCGGAACGCCGCCCGCTCGAACGCGAATTTCCCGATCGTCACCGCCGGCGGCAAGCCAGGCGAGGTCGCGCCTCCCGAGGCAGGCGACACCGCGGCCGAGGCCGCTTCTTTCTTCTCCGTCTTGGCCGGCGTCGCCGCGACCGCCTGATCGATGCTCAACGTGCCATCGGCCTCGACCCGGATCGCCGCGCTCGGCTCGACGAAGCGGATCTCGTCGGCGTGAAACGCGAGCGGCGCCGTCGTGGCCTTGATCCCGGTCACGGAGAAATCCGTCCATTTCACAAAATCCTGCGCGAGTTTCCCGTCCACGGTCCGGAGGCCGGAAACGCCGAAATCGCCCGCGAAGGCGACCGCGCCGTCGCGCAGCGTCGCCTTGCCCTGAGTCCGCACCGCGCCGCCCGCGAGCCGGATGTTAAGGAAGGGCTCGACGTAGGGGCTCGCGTTGGCGAAGGGCACGCGCTCGAGCGCGATCTCCACCTCGGCCGCGAGCGGCTGCGCGGCGACGGTTCCGTTCACGGCGATGCGGCCCTCTTCCGGCAGAACCACCTCAAGCGAGATCGGAGACGCCTTCTCGAGCCGGGAGGAATCGAGATCGCGGATGCTGAAACGCAGGTCCTCGATCCGATGCTCGGCCCGGCGCGGCGTCGTGAGATCGACGGCCTCCACCTTCACGTCCGCGACGGCGATCTCGCCCACCTTCACCACCGGAAGCCGCGAGTCCGCCGCGACGCCGCCGGACGCGGTGGACGCGGACGCCCCGGGATGGCCGCCGCTCGCCGGCATGACGAGGCGCGCCAGATCGATTCCCGTTTCGTCGCGGGCCGCCTTCACCCGCACGCCCTCGACCGCGATCTTGTCGATCGAGGCGGTCAGCGCCGCGGAATCGGCGGAGACTCCCGTCACCGCGAGGCGCTTGAGGGCGAAGGCGTCGGTCTCCGTCCCGGGCGCGCCGAAACGCAGCTCGCGCAGGATGAAAGCGCCGTCCGCGAGCGTGAGCACCGGCACCGCGCCCTTCAGCTCGAAACTGTATCGGCCCGATACATCGACGAACGCCGACCGGAGCTCTCCGGCGACAAGCGTGTGGTAGTAGGGCGAAAGACGGGCGATATCGATGTTGGATAGCGCCAGCTCGCCCTTCGACTTCACGGGGTCGGCGGAGACCGTGCCCTTCCAGGCCAGGCGCTCGCCTGCGGCGGTCACCGCCTCGAATTGATAGGGTGAGTTCGGGTCGCCGACGGTCTCGAAGTCCGCGAGCGTGAAGGTCAGCGGGCCCGCCACGGTGGAGAATGGCCGCTCGAGGCTGTCGTCGGCAAACGACACCCGGGCATCGGTCACGGCGAGCTTCGTTATCGCGATGGCCGTCGGCTTGGCGTTCGGGTCCTTCGGCGAGGGCGGCGGAGCGGAAGGGTCGGGCGCGGTCAGCTTGGCGACGATGTCGTCGAAGTTGAGCGCCCCGCCCTTGGCCTTGGCCACGCGGGCGCGAAAGCCGTCGAGCGAGACCTCCTGAAACCCGATTTTACCGCGAAAAAGCGACCAGGCGTCGAAGTTTACATAAAGACGACGCCAGCCGGTGAACTCGCCCGCGGCGGGGTCGGCCTCGGCGATGGCGAAGCCCTCGATGCCGACCGAAAGCACCAGGGGGTTGATGCGGACCCGCTCGATCACGACGGAGCGGCCGAGCCGGGCGGAAAGCTGTTTGATCGCCTGCGCCTTCACGATCGGAGGCAGGCCGAAAAACCCGAATAGTATCAGGAAAACCACGACACCGGCCGCGATCAGCCGGCGGCGAAAACGCCGGGCGAAGGACGGACGCGACGCGCGCGCGGCGCGGAGTTCCTGGATCGAAGGCGGCTGACCGGAAGCGGAGGACGGACTGCTCATGCCGCCACCCAAGGTAAATCGGACGGGCTCCGCAAGCCGCGCCCGGAGACGAACTCGGGCGCAGGCCCGTTCGGGCCTGCCCCGGGGCGAAACGCCCGTCCGCCTTTTCCGCGCCTATTCGAGTCCGTCGAGCAGGGCGTGCAACTGCGCCGCGTGATCCTTGGTGTCCACCTTCTCCGCCACGGCCAGCACCGTGCCGTCGCGGTCGATCACGAAGGCGGCCCGGGCGGGGCCCTCATAAGTCCGGCCATACATCGATTTCTCGATGATCGCGTCGGCGGCCTTGGCGAACAAATCATCCGGATCGCTCGCCAGCGTGTAGGCGATTTTCTTCTTCGCCGCGTATTTCAGATGCGAACCGCAGGTGTCGCGCGACAGAGCCACCAGGTTGTAGCCCCGTTTGGCGAACTCGGCCGCGTGGGCGGCGAGGGAGTCGTTCTGTTTGTCGCAGGACCCCGTGTTGTTCTTCATGTAGACCGACACGATGGTCGGCCGCGTGAGCAGGTCCTTGAAAGAGACCTCGGCGTCCGCGCCGTCTCGAACGACCTTAAGCTTGAACGTGGTGGGAAGTTTTTGGCCGGGCTGGATCATGGCGCGGCCAAAAAGTCCATGACCGTCCCGGCGTCAAAAGCCGCGTCCCGATTTCGCGTTAACCAAGCGCCCGGGACGCAAGGAGGATGCGAAACGCGCTCAGATGTGCTTCGAGTCCGCCTCGTCCTTCTTGGCGTAGCCCGAATCCTGGCGCTGGTGGTTCACGAGGTTCTTCTTCAGATAGGCCTGGTAGACGTCGTCGGCCGTCATGCCTAGGGTTTGCGCCAAGGAGACGAGGAAATGGAAAAGGTCCACGACCTCGACCTTGGCGTTCTGCTCGTCGAACTTCTGGTATTTCGCCCACCACTTCCACGGCACGCTGTCGATGAGCTCGGCCGTCTCCTGCTGCATGGCGCGGGTGTAGTTGAGGATCCACTTGGCCTTTTCCTCATCGGTCGGAGGCGGCAAGTTGACGCCGATGCGCGAGTTGAGCGCGGATTGCATGCGGAAGATTTCTTCGAGCTTGTCCATGGTTGCGGCGGACGCTGCGTGGGCGCCCGTGGCTTGGCAAGCCCCGCTCCGGGCGCGACCGCCGGCGGATCGCCTTCGGTCTCTGTCGTAAAATCTCATTACAAACAAGGATTGCGCCCCGCGCTGAAGGCCACGATGTTGCGTGAGACTGTCGCCGCGTGACGCGCCCCGCGCTCCGCCCGCCGACGGTCAACCCGCGCAGCTCCCGCGCCCTTGCGGTGAGCGCGCCTTCAACACCAAAACAAACCAGACATGTCAGATAACAATCCGTCCGACGCCACGCCGACTCCGGCCCCCGTCGAGACCTCCGCCGCGCCCGCCGCTCCCGTCGCCCTCGACGGCTTCGGCTCCTACCGCGGCACCGGGCTGGCCCGCGGCAAGCGCGCCGCCCGCCCCGCCGCCCCCGCGGCCGCCAACGCCGCTCCCGCGGCCTACCAACCGACCGCCGTCCGCGTGGTCGTCGCCAAGACCGAATACGTGAACCCGTTCGCGACCTCCCCCGAGATCGCGCCCGCCACGCCTGAGGCCGAAGCTCCCGCCGCCGTCCCCGCCTCCGCTCCGGTGGCCGAGCCGGACTCCACCCCCGCGCCGGTCTCCGAAACCGCCCCGGTCCCCGCCGCCGCTTTCGAGGCCCCGGCCCCCGTCGCCCCGGCCGCTCCCGCGCCCGCTCCGGTTCCGGAGCCCGCCGCCCCCGAGCCGAAGGCCGAACTGAATATCCTCCCCCCCCGCGCCCCCCCTGTCCCCGCCCCACCCCGACTCCCCCCTCTCCTGAAAAACCTCCCCCCCGCCGCCCCCCGCCCCGCCACGAGCTGGGAATCGCCGGGATCGGCCTCCGCCCCCGCCACGCCGTCGGGCGAGCGTCCGGTCTTTCGTCCGGAGCGCAAGCCGGTCGTCGCCCGCGACATCGCGCCCCTCCGCCCCGCCGGCGAGCAACCCCGCCGCGAGAATCGCGAAGGCCGCGAGGGCCGCGGCGGCGAAGGCCGTCGCCACGAGGGCCAGGGTCGTCGCGAGGGCGGCGAGCCCCGCCGTGAAGAGCGCCGCGAGGATCGCCGCGAAGGCGGCCGCCCGCAGCAGGCGGCTCCCGCCCCCGCCGCCAAAGCCGAGAAAGCCGGCGGCTTCCTTGGCTGGTTGAAGGGTATTTTCGGCGGCGGCTCCGCCTCCGACGCCCCTTCCCCCGGCGACGAGATCTCTCGCGACGGAAACCGCGGCCCCCGCGGTGATCGCGAAGGCGGTCGCCATCGCGGCGGACGCGGCCAAGGCGGCCCGCGTAACGGCGGCGGCGAAAACCGCGGCCCCCGTCCCGAAGGCCAGGATCGCGGCCCCCGCCCCGAAGGCGATCAGGGCAACGGCGGCCGTCGTCGTCGCCGTCGCGGCGGACGCGGACGCGGTGGCCCCCGCCCCGAAGGCCAGGGCCGCCCCGAGGGCGAGTCCCGCTCCTCCGGCCCCGTAGGCTGATTCCGCAGGCCAAAAACCTTGCCAAGGGCTACCCGCCCGCGCGCATTTTCAAGGCGTCCGCCGTTTCCGGCGGACGCCTTTTTTTCGACTCCCGCAGGCCTCTCTTCCCTACCTCCCCGACCCTCTCCGCTCATCATGGCCGATCTCCACGTGCAAGGTGGCAAGCCGCTCTCCGGCACCATCATCCCCTCGGGCAACAAGAACTCGGTGCTTCCGATCTTCTGCGCCACGCTCCTCACCAACGAGCCCGTCACCCTGCGCAACGTCCCCGATATCACGGATCTCAACAAGCTCGTCGCCTTTCTCACATCGCAGGGCTCGCGCATCGACTGGGATCGTGCCAACGGCGTCATGCGCCTCGACCACTCCGGATTCCGCAGCACCCTCGCCAACGACGAGCTGCCCTCGGACATGCGCTCCACGGTGCTGCTTTTCCCCGCCCTGCTCCACCGCCTGCGCCGCATCACGATCCTGGCCAACGCCAAGGGCTGCTCGCTCGGCGTGCGCGAGATCGACCCGCACCTCGAGATCCTCGGCGCGCTCGGCGCCACCGTCGGCTCCGGCGATCCGCTCGTGATCGCGCTGCCCTCCGGCTTCGCCGGCGCCCGCCACTGGTGCGACTACATGTCCGTCACCGTCACGGAGAACTTCGCCATGGCCGCCGCCCTCGCCAAGGGCGAGTCCACCCTCATCAACGCCGCCAGCGAGCCGCACGTGCAGGAGCTCTGCGCCGCGCTCGTCGCCATGGGCGCGAAGATCGACGGCCTCGGCACCTCGATGATTCGTATCACCGGCGTCGATACGCTGCACGGCGCCGACATCGCCATCGGCACCGATTACCATGAGATCGTCACCTTCCTCGCCCTCGGAGCCATCACCGGCGGCGAGGTCCGCGTGAGGAAAGCCCTGCCCCACCACTTCGATCTCATCGTCCGCGCCTTCGCCAAGCTCGGCGTCGTCGTCGAGCACGAGACCGGCCCCGACGGCGACTCGGTCGCGGTGGTCCGCCGCGGCCAGCGCCTGAAGATCGAGGAGCCCTACACGAGCAACCTTCTCCCGAAGATCGAGGCCGCGCCCTGGCCCTATTTCTCCGTCGACCTGCTCCCGCTCATGATCGCCCTCGCGGTGCGTTGCGACGGCACGATCCACTTCTGGAACAAGGTCTACGAAAACGGCTTTTCCTGGATCCCCGAGCTCGCGAAGTTCGGCGCCCACGCCGTCGTCAGCGACCCGCACCGCCTGATCGTCTTCGGCAACCGCCCGCTCCGCCCCGCCGTCGTCGATTCGCCCTACATCATCCGCGCCGCCGTCGCCCTCGCGATGGTCGCCGCCGCCATCCCGGGCAAGTCGGTCGTCCGCCACGCCGAGATCATCCAGCGCGCCCACCCGCGCTTCGTCGAAAATCTCCGCAGCCTCGGCGCCGAGATGGAGTGGAAGTAAACCACGAGAACGATAGAGCGACAGAAGACAGAACGACAGATTTGAGAGCTCCCCGCCGCCGTCCTGGCTCTTGCTTCGTCCTCGTCCGCCTGTTCCGCCTTCGTCCGTCGTTCTGCTCTCTGTCGCTCTGACCTTCTGAATATGCCCAAGCCCGCCGCTCCCAAGTCCGCCCCCGCCACGCCGCCCGCCGACACCAAGGGCTTGAGCTATCTCGCCGCGCAACTCTCCGCGCCCGTGTCCAACGCCGAGGCCGCGCTGCGTCCGCTCTCGTTCTCGGATTTCGCCGGCCAGCCCAAGACCGTGGAGCGCCTCAAGATCATGGTCGGCGCCGCCCGCTCCCGCGGCGAGGCGCTCAACCACATCCTCCTCAGCGGCCCGCCCGGCCTCGGCAAGACCACCCTCTCGCTCATCCTCGGCGCCGAGATGGGCCGCAACGTCCGCATCACCTCCGGCCCCGTCGTCGAAAAGGCCTCCGACCTGGCCGGCCTGCTCACCAGCCTCGAGGAGGGCGACCTGCTTTTCATCGACGAGATCCACCGCATCCCGAAGACGGTCGAGGAGTATCTCTACAGCGCGATGGAGGACTTCCGCCTCGACATCATGATCGACCAGGGGCCCAACGCCCGCTCGGTCCGTCTCTCGCTGCCGCGCTTCACCCTCGTCGGCGCCACCACCCGCGCCGGCATGCTCACCGCGCCGCTGCGCTCGCGTTTCACGCTCCAGACGCGCCTCGATTACTACAACGCCGAGACCCTCGCCGGCATCGTGAAGCGGTCCTGCGGCCTGCTCGGCGTGCCGATCGAGGACGCCGGCGCGCGCGAGATCGCCACCCGCTCCCGCGGCACGCCCCGCATCGCGAACAACTTGATCAACTTCGCCCGCGACTACGCCCAGCAACGGGGCGACGGCCGCGTCACGCAACAGGTCGCCGCCGCCGCCCTCGAGCTCCTCGAGATCGACGCCCGCGGTCTCGACGAGATGGACAAGCGCATCCTCCGCATCATGGCGGAAAACTACCGCGGCGGCCCTGTCGGCCTCGGCACCGTCGCCATGGCCGTGAGCGAGGAGGCCGACACGCTCGAGGAGGTTCACGAGCCTTTCCTCATCCAGGAAGGCTACCTCCAGCGCACGCCGCAGGGCCGCGTCCTCACGCCCAAGGGCTACCACGCCGTCGGGCTCAAGCCCCTCTCGGGCGACGCGCAGGCCTCCCTGCTCTGACGCGGCTCAATCGAACGCGATCTCCGCCAGCACCGGCCGGTGGTCGCTCAGCCACGAACGCACGATCTCGCAGCGCTCCACGCGCAGCTCCGACGGCGCGAGCACGAAATCGAGGAGCCGCGTCGGCAAGGGCGACGGAAAGGTCCGTCCGCTCCGCGGATGCAGGCCGTAGGACCCGAAGTAATCGAGCTCCCCCAACAAGCCCGCCGCCGCGTCGCTCGCCTTGCCCGAGGTGTTGAAATCGCCGCAGACCACGGGCGGCACGCTCCAGTAAGGCGCGCGCGCGTTGTGCCGTTGCGCGAGGTAGCGGAACACCTGCCCCACCTGATCGAGCCGCGCCTTCCGCGAACGGTAGTGCAGGTGCAGGTTGATCAGCGGCACCCGCTTCCCGGCCACGGTGATCTCCGCGAAGAGAAAGCCCTTTTCCCCGACGGTGCGCTTCCCGAAGGCGACCGCCTCGCCCTCCTCCAACGCATGCCGGGACAGAAAGGCGTTCCCGTAGCAAAGATTGAAAATCCCCCCGCGCCGCGTCGTGACGCCGTGCAACGCATGGGCGTAGCCGGCGTGTTCGCGCACATAGGCGAGGTGGTCGAAGTTCCCCGCCCAGCTCGAATCCTGGTCGATCTCCTGCAAGGCCACCACATCCGCGTCCAATTTCGCCAGCAACGCCGCGATGCGTCGCAAATGCGCCTGCATGGATCGCTTCGTCTGAAAACCCTGGATCGGGCGCAGCCCGCGTCCGTGGGCGATGTTCCAGGTGACGATCCGCAGGCGCGCGCCGCTCATGGTCCCAAAAGCTCGCGCAAATCCGCCTGCCCCGCAAATCGCGGCCGCTCCGCGTCCGGATGCACCCGGCGGATCCACACGCCCTCGATTTGCGCGGGAAACTCCCGCTGCAGCTCCGCGTAGATCTCGGGGTCCTGCTCCCCGTCGTCGCCAAAGAGCGCGAAACGCACCTCGGGATAAGCACGGAGGATCTCCCGCAAAACGCGCCGCTTGTAGGCGCGCTGATCGCCGGTCAGCGAATCCTCGCTCGCCGCGGACAACTCCTTGAGGCGAAGAACGCCGCGCGGAAAGCCCTTCGCCCGCAAAAACGCGCGCAGGTTGTCCGTCAGCTGCCTGGGCGAGGCCGAAACGTAGAACATCGCCGCCGACTCCGGCGCGGGATTCGCCGGTTCCGCCAGGAGCCTCCGGTAGAGCTCCGCCATTCCCGGCACCGCTTCGCGCGACTCCGGCGCCACCACGAGGCTGTTTTTCAGCAGCGTCCGCTTTTCGAGGACCTCGCTCACCACGATCGTGTCGTCGAGGTCGGAGATCAGCCCCCGCCGGTTGCGCGGATCGACGACCAGCAAGCCCGCGTCGCTGCTGCGCGACGGGTCGGACTCGATCGCGTGCCAGCCGGGCGCGAAGACCGGAGCCGGACTCATCGCCAGCGTCCAATACCCGTCGTCGTCCACCCGGGTGCGCCACTCGTGTCCGGCCGCGCGCCAGGTGACGAAGCCCTCCTCGCCGCGGGTCAGCAGCAAACGCGTGTTATGCCACAAACGTCGGCCCCCGCCGGACGCGTCCTCCGCCACGGGCCGGCGCTCGACGAGCCGTCCGGAAAAATGGCAACCCGACGCCCCGGCCCACGCGTCGTCGATTATCACCTGTGAGCGCGCCTCTCCGGTCGCCGCGCCGACGAAGTCAAACGCGAGCAAAACCAGGGCCGCCGCCGCGATCCGCCTCGCCGGGGCCGTCGAGTTGCAGGCGCGCGGACGGATCATCGGATCAATGCCCGCGCAAGGTCGGGCCGTCCACCCATGCGGCCGGCACCGTCGTCGTCATCGGCAGCTCGGGGGCGCCGCACTCGTTGCGCAGCACCTGGCCGATGAGCAGCTCCATGCCACGCGCGCCGAGCAGGCTCGGCTGCAGATCGAGTCCAGCGAAGGGTTCGTTGCTGTTGAGCACGTTCAGGCAGCAAAAGCCGTGGGTCTCCGGAACCTTCGCGCCCGCCTCTTCCATCCAGCCTTTCACATCGGGGGAATGCGCCAGGACCACGTCGCATTTCACGGTGCGGAACCACACGCCGAAATCCCGCGCGTTCATTGCGTTTGCGATGAAGGGAGGCAGGCGGGTCATGCCGTCGTGATGGGTCTGGTAGGCGTGGTAGGCCGCCTCCCAACGATAGAGCAGGCGGGCGTCGTGGGAGGCCCCCATCACCAATCCGGGGCGGCTGTAGCCCAAGGCGCGCAAACGCTCCAAGACCGTCAGCATGCCGCGATAATGGTCCGGGCAAATCGCGTGCAGGCCCGGGCGCTCGATCACGTAGTCGGCGTAGATGCCGGAGAAATGCGTCCAATCCAAACGGGTAAGATCGGGGGTGTCTCGCACCGGCAACAGGAAGATGCCGCCGATGCCGCGCGATTGCAGAATGGTGTCGAGGCGCTCGAGCGACAGCCCGGCCTTGCCCACCGTGAAGGCGTCGGCCTTGAACCCCAGCTGCTCGGCGCGGGTCGTCGCCCCGCGCGTGAGCTCGCGGTGGTAACGCGTCGCGTTGGGCGGGCGGCCTTCCGCGCCGTCCAAATCCAGCACGGCCAAGACCCCGCGAAACGTGCCGGCCCGCGAACGGCGCATTTCCGACATCAACGCGCCCGCCAGCGGGTTGCGCCGGTATCCAAGCTCCCGCGCGACTTTAAGCACCTTGGCCCGGGTCGCGGGCTTCACCCGGGGACTGCCGCGCAAGGCTTCGGAAACGGTCGTGTGGGACAGGCCGAGCTGCTGCGCGAGTTGGCGGAGAGAGGGAACTGACATGGGGTAAGACTCTGACTGTCAGACCTGCGGTGCGTCGCCCCTCGGGACAAGCGGATTATCCATTTTTTTCGCCGCCAGCCCCCCTTGGCCGTCCCCTTTTCACCATGCCCTCCCCCCTCGGCACTCGTCTGCCTCGCGTAGCTCTCATCGGCGTCACCGGCTACGGCACCATCTATCTCCAGCTCGTGCGCGACGCGCTCGCCCGCAAGGCGATCCAGCTCGTCGCCGCCGTGATCATCAATGGAGATCAGATCCCCGAGATCGTGGCGGAGCTAAAAGGGCACGGGGCGACCATTTATACCAATTCCGACGATTTCTTCGCCCGGGAAGCCGGCCGCGTCGATCTCTGCGGCATCCCCGTGGGCATCCAATGGCATGCCCGGCTGACGATCGCCGCGCTCCGCGCCGGCATGAACGTGCTGGTGGAAAAACCCTTGGCGGGATCTCTGTCCGACGCCCAAGCCATCCGACGCGCCGAGGCCGCCACGGGCCGCTGGGTCGCGGTCGGCTTCCAGGATCTTTATCCCCTCGAGGCCCGCTGGTTGAAGAACCAGCTGCTCGGCGGCGTGATCGGCCGCATCGAGGACGTGCGCATGATCGGCCTCTGGCCCCGCCCGCGCGCCTACTTCGAGCGCAATCATTGGGCGGGACGCGCCTCCGCCGACGGCGCCGCCGTGCTCGACTCGCCGCTCAACAACGCCTTCGCCCACTTCGTAAACCTTTCCCTCTTCTTCGCCGGCCCCTCCGCCATGGAGTCCGCCCAGGTTTCGGTCGAATCCGCCGAGCTCTTCCGCGCCCACGAGATCGACATGTTCGACACCGCGGTTGTGCGCGGCTCCGCCTCGGACGACACCCGCTTCTGGTTCGGGGTCAGCCACGCCATCGCGGACAATCGCCAGCCCGAGATCGCCATCCGCGGATCCGCCGGCCGCGCCGAGTGGTGGCACGAGCAGCGCTGCGTCATCGTCGACGCCGAGGGCCATCGCCGCGTCTTCCCCCTGCCTTCCGCCGAGGAAGCCCGCCAGCTCATGTTCGCCGCGGTCCTCTCCCGGCTCACCGACCCGGCCACCTTCGTCTGCACCACCGCGATCGCAGAGGAGCACACCCGCCTGGTCGAGGCCGTGCAACACGCCGGCAAGGTCGAGCGTTTCCCGGGTTCCTCGATCGAGTGGAAGGCCGACCCCGCCAGCCGCTCCGAAATCCCTTGCGTCCGCGATCTGGCGGACAACCTCGGTCGCGCCTTTTCCGAAGGCGCCTCGCTCGCCTCCTCCCACCCCTTCTCCGCCAATCTCGCCGCCGCCCGATGATCCGCAAAGCCTTCGTGATGTCCGTCAACGCCGGACAGGAACAGGAATACGCCCGTCGCCATCAGCCGATCTGGAAAGAGCTGGAAGACGTGCTCCGCGCCCACGGCGTGCACAACTACTCGATCCATCTTCTGCCCGAGACGCGCCAGCTCTTCGGCTACGCCGAGATCGAGGACGAGGCCCGCTGGCGGGCGATCGCCAACACCGAGGTCTGCAAGCGCTGGTGGAAGCACATGGCGGACGTGATGCCGGCCAATCCGGACAACAGCCCCGTTTCGAGCTCGCTCACCGAGGTCTTCTACCTCGCCTAGCGCGACGGCTCGCGCGCCCCGACCCGCGGACGGCGTAAACAAGAGCGTCACTTCGGCCGCGCTCCACCGTCTTCCCCCGCGTCCCCGGCCACCGCCGGTCCGCAGCCCCCAGTCCCCCCTTGGGCCCCGCCAAACGCGCGGGCTCGCCTCCCCATGCCCCTGACCCGCCGTTCCTTCGTCAAAAACGGATCCCTCGCCGCCGCCGCCCTTCCCCTCGGCTCGCTCGCCCTCGCGGAGTCCTCGCTCCAAGCCGCGGGCTCGCCCGCCGCCGCATCCGTTCGGCCGGCCGCCGCCACGCCCGGCAAAGCCGTTCTCCGCTGGCTCGAAGGCATTCCGGTCGAGCAGCCCGGCGCCACCCTCGGCGTGCCGTGGCCGCGGGGGAGCGTCCCGGCCGGCTCGCCCTTCGCGCTACGCGACTCCGCCGGCGTCGCGATCCCCGTTCAATCCTGGCCGCTCGCCACCTGGCCAGATGGTTCGATCAAATGGAGCGCCCACGCGCTCCCGGCCGACGCCGGGCGCACCGAAAACCTCGCGCTCGTCCCCGGCGCCGCGCCGGCCCGGCCCGCCGATCCCGTGACGCTTCGCGAAACCGCCGAGTCCGTGGAAATCGCCAACGGCCTCGTCACCTGCGTCATCCCGCGTCGCGGCTCCATCCTGATCTCGAGCCTCCGCCACGGCGACCGCGAGATCGCCCGCGCCGGACGCCTGGTCTCCCTTCGCAAGGACCAGCCCGACCTCGTTTCGCCGGCTGAAATGTTCCAAGGCGAGACCGAGCGCGTCGTCGTCGAGCAGTCCGGCCCCGTGCGCGCCGTCGTCCGCGTCGAGGGCCGCCAAAAATCCGCCACCCGCGACCGCGCCTGGTTGCCCTTCGTCGTGCGGCTCTACCTCCACGCCGACGGCGAGGCGGTGCGCATGATGCATTCCTTCGTCTTCGACGGAGACGAAAACAAGGACTTCATCCACGGCCTCGGCGTCCGCTTCGACGTCCCGCTCGCCGACGCGCCGCACGACCGGCACGTCCGTTTCTCCGGGGAAGACGACGGCCTTTTCGCCGAGGCCGTCCGAGGCGTCACCGGCCTGCGCCGCGATCCCGGCGCCGCCGTGCGCGAGGCCCAGGTCGCCGGCCTCGCCACCCCTCCGCTCGAAAAATGGAGCCCCGCCGTCGCCAACAACCTCGATCTCGTGCCCGCCTGGGGCGACTACACCCTCGCCCAGCTGTCCTCCGACGGATTCGAGATCCGCAAGCGCACCAAACCCGGCCACGGCTGGATCAAGGCCTCCGCCGGCCGTCGCGCCGCCGGCCTCGGCTACCTCGGCGGCCCCTCCGGCGGTCTCGTCTTCGGCGTCCGCGACTTTTGGGAAAAGTATCCCGCCCAGCTCGACATCCGCTCCGCCCACGCCGCGCTCGGCGAGGTCACCGTCTGGCTCTGGTCGCCCGACGCGGCGCCCATGGATCTCCGCTTCTACCACGACGGCATGGGCATGGAGACCCACGAGGAGGAAATCCGCGGCCTCAACATCACCTACGAGGACTACGAGAAGGACTTCGGCACCGCCCGCGGCGTCGCCCGCTCCCACGAGCTCGTGTTCCGCGCCGTCGCCGCCACGCCCGCCCGCGAGGATTTCCCCCGCTTCGCCGCCGCCCTGCGCCGGCCCCCGCAGCTCGCCGCCTCGCCCGCCCATTGCCACGCCGCCGGCGTCTTCGGCGCCTGGAGCCTCCCCGACCGCTCGCACCCCGCCAAGGCCAGGATCGAGGACCAGCTCGACTTCATCCTCCGAACCTACCTCGACCAGATCGACCAGCGCCGCTGGTATGGCTTCTGGGACTACGGCGACGTCATGCACAGCTACGACGCGGATCGCCACTGCTGGCGCTACGACGTGGGCGGCTTCGCCTGGGCCAATTCGGAGCTCTCCCCCGACCTCTGGCTCTGGAATTCCTACCTGCGCTCCGGCCGCGCCGACATCTTCCGTCTCGCCGAGGCGATGACCCGGCACACCGGCGAGGTCGACGTCTACCACCTCGGCAGATTCAAGGGCCTCGGATCCCGCCACAACGTCCAGCACTGGGGATGCTCCTGCAAACAGCTCCGCATCAGCTCCGTCGGGTATCGACGTTTCTACTACTACCTCACCGCCGACGAGCGCGTCGGCGACCTCATGCGGGAGCTCGTCGGCGCGGACGAGGCCTTCCTCACCCTCGACCCGGCGCGCAAGATCCGCAAGGAGGCCATCCCGCCCCCGCGCCGCGACGCCGCCGCCGTCGGCTTCGGCACCGACTGGGGCTCGCTCGCCTTCGCCTGGTTCACCGAATGGGAGCGCACCGGCGACCCCAAGGTCCGCGACAAGCTCCTCGCCGGCATGCGCACCATCGGCGCCCAGCCCCACGGCTTCATCTCCGACGCCGCCACCATGAACCTCGACACCGGCGAATTCGCGCCGGTCGGCCCGGACAAGGTGAACGTCATCCACCTCAGCGCGGTCTTCGGCCTGCCCGAGATCTGCGCCGAGCTCATCGACCTGCTGGACATGCCCGCATTCCGGGACGCGTGGCTCCAATACTGCGTCCTCTACAACGCCTCCCCGGCCGAGCAACGCGCCGCCGTCGGCGCCGACTTCGGCAAGCTCAACCTCCGCGAGGCCCACGCCCGGCTCACCGCCTACGCCGCGGCCAAGAAGAACGACCCCGCCCTCGCCGCGCGCGCCTGGACCGAATTCTACGGCGGCGAGGCCGGCCACGGCATGAAGAAGGCGCTCAAGTCCACCCGCGTCTCCGGCCCCGCGTCGCTCAACCCCGTCGACGAAAACTTCGCCCTCAACACCAACGCCTCCTCCCAGTGGGGCCTCACCGCCATCCAGATGCTCGCCCTCGTCGGTGATCGCATCCCGCAAAACCAGCCCTGACCCCCGCGCGACTCCTTATGCGTTCCCTGCTCCCACTGATCTCCCTCGGCCTCGGCGTCTTCTCCTCTGCCCAGGCCGCCGCCCCCGCCTTTCCGCTCCGCTTCGACTTCGGCGCCGCCGCCCACGAGCCCGGCGCCACGCTCGTCTCGCCCGACGTCGGCTACACCGCGCAACGCGGCTACGGTCTCCTCGGCTCGACCGTGCCCGCGGTCAGCGCCGGCCAGGGCCGAGGCTACGCCCAGGACGCGCTCGTCGCCCACAAACCCTTCTCCTTCCTCGTCGATCTCCCCGAGGGCAACTACGACGTCACCGTCATCCTGGGCGATCCCGCCGCCGCCTCGGACACCACCGTCAAGGCCGAGACGCGCCGCCTCTTCCTCGAAGGGGTCCGCGCCCCGGGCGGCGCCGTCCAGACCCGCACTTTCACCGTCAACGTCCGCACCCCCGCCATCGCCGGAGGCGGGCGCGTGAAACTCAAGGACCGCGAACGCGACGCTTGGCACTGGGACGACAAGCTCATCCTCGAGTTCAACGGCGCCCATCCTTCAGTCGCCGGACTCGAGATCCGCCCCAACCCCGACGCCCTCACGATCTACCTCGCGGGCGACTCCACCGTCACCGACCAGGGCGGCGAACCCTGGTGCGCCTGGGGCCAGATGCTGCCCCGCTTTTTCCCGTCGGGCGTCGCCGTCGCGAACCACGCCGAGTCCGGCCTCTCGCTGGCCAGCTTCCGCGGCTCCAATCGTCTCGACAAAATCCTGGGCGCGCTCCGCCCCGGCGACTACGTCTTCATCCAGTTCGGCCATAACGACCAAAAAGAAAAGGGCGAGGGCGTCGGCGCCTTCACGACCTACGCGAAGTCGCTTCGCGATTACGTCGCCGCCATCCGCGCCAAGGACGGAAAGCCCGTGCTCGTCACCCCGATGTATCGCCGCCGCTTCAACGAGAAAAACGAGCTCTTCGACACCCTCGGCGACTACGCCGCGGCCGTGCGCCAGGTCGCCGGGGAAACCGGCGCGCCCCTCGTCGACTTGCACGCCATGAGCGCCCGTGTCTTCTCCGCCCTCGGCAAGGATCGCTCCAAGCTCGCCTTCGTCCACTTCCCCGCCGGCGCCTACGGCTCCGAAAAGGCCGTGAGCGACGACACCCACTTCAGTCCCTACGGCGCCTACGAGCTCGCACGCTGCGTCGTCGAGGGCATCCGCGCCGGAGTGCCCGAGCTCGCCACCCGGCTTTCCCCCGACGCCGGCGTCTTCGATCCCTCCAAACCGGACGCGCCCGAGGCCTTCGCCGTTCCCGCCAGCCTGCCGCGGGGCGAGGTCCGCATCCCGGACGGCGACGGTCGCTGAGCCCCTTTTCTCGTCCGCCGCTTCGGCTTGAGGGCGCGTCGCGATTCCGCGACGCGCCTTTTCGTTTTCATGGGCCCGGGCCGCACGCCGGCCTCGGACTGTCTGAGCCTCCGCCCGTCGTCCCCCCGGAAACCCCGTCTAGATTCGCCGCGTCCCTCGTCCGTGATGCCCCGCCCCGCCACCCCCGCCCGGCTGACCTCGCGCAGCCTTTTCCTTTCCCTCGCCTTCGCCGCCGCCCTCGCGGGCCGGGCCGCGCCGATCCCCGCCTTCCCCGGCGCCGAGGGCTTCGGCGCCTACGCGGCCGGCGGCCGCGGCGGGGATGTCTACACCGTCGTCAACCTGTCCGGCGACGCCGCCATCGAGGGCTCGCTCGCCCACGGCATCGCGACCGCGCCCGACGCCGGCCGCACCATCGTATTCGCCGTCTCGGGCTACATCCCCGCCCCGCCGAAAAATCTCCGGATCTCCAGGCCCCGCGTCACCATCGCCGGCCAGACCGCCCCGGGCGACGGCGTCGGCCTCCGCGGCGGCACGCTCCTCGTTTCCGCGCCCGACGTGGTGATCCGGCACCTGCGTCTCCGCCACGGACGCGCGGGCGGCGGAGGCGATTGCCTCAATCTCGACGCCAACGCCGACAACGTCGTCGTCGACCACGTCTCGATGCAGTTCTCCACCGACGAGAACATGTCCAGTTTCAAGCGCCCGCCCGACAAGCTCACCCTGCAATACTCGCTCAACGCGTGGGGTCTCGAAACCCACTCCTGCGGCGGCCTCTGGGACCAGGATCACGCCACCGCCCACCACAACCTCTGGGCGCACAACCACACCCGCAACCCCAAGGCCCGCCCGGCCGGCCTGCTCGAATGGATCAACAACGTGTCCTTCGACTGGGACATCGGCTTCATCATGGGCGACTCCCACACGCCGATGGACTGGAAGGCCAACATCGTCGGCAACGCCTTCGTCTGCCCGCCCGGGAATCTCCGCAAACACGCCCTCGAAAAGGGCTGGCTCGACAACGCCACCCCTCGCCGCCCCAACTTCAGCCTCCACGTCGCCGACAACCTTTTCGACAACGACGGCGACGGTAAGTTCAACGGCTCGGACCGAGGCTACGCCATCGTCGAGGGCCAGGCCTTCGACCCCGCCGAAGCCGTGCCCGCCCACGCGGAGCAACCCAAGGTCGCCCGCCAAAACCGGAGCTCCGCGCCTTTCCCCGGCTCGCCCGCCGGCGTGAAAACCGACTCGCCCCGCCTCGCCTACAAAAAGGTCGTCTCCAACTCCGGCGCCCTCCGCCTCGACGCCCTCTCCGGTCGCCCCCTGCGCGACGAGGTCGACACGATCCTCGTCGACAAGCTCGTCTCCCAAACACGCTTCCACGTGAAGCACGAGAAGGACACCGGAGCCGCCGCCGAGGGTTTTGGCGTCCTCGCCTCCACCCCCGCTCCGCGCGACTCCGACGGCGACGGCATGCCCGACGCCTATGAGAAAGCCCTCGGCTGGGACGCCGATCACGCCGATCACAACTCGCCGCTCGCGTCTTCCGACGGCCTGCTTGCCGGGGCCACTTTCTTCCCCGCCGGCACGCCCGAGGGCTACACCCGCCTCGAGGAATATCTGCACTTCCTCGCCAGCCCGCACGCCGTCGTGATCGCCGCCATCGACGGAAAGGTCGCCCCGGTGGAAATCGATCTCGGACGCTTCACCCAAGGATTCAACGACCACACCCCGAGGTTCGCCGTCTCCGGCCTCGTCGGCGGCGTGATCGCGGCCTCCGGCCCCGGCGGACGCATCGTCGCCTTCACCCCCGAGCCCGGCCGATCCGGCCGCGCCCGCTTCGAGTTCACCGTCACCGACTCGGACGGCGACGCGTGGACGCAAAGCCTCCTCGTGCTCGTGACCTCCGCCCCTTCCCGCTGATTTTCCGGCCGGGGCCGCGGTCCCTGCGCAACAATGTGCGCGGAGGAGAATGCCGTCTTTCACCGGCGATGCCTCAAACTTTTTGCGCCTCTCCCGCCGCCCCATGCCCAACCCCGCCCGCCTGTTGTCCGCCGCGAAACGTCTTCGTCTCGCCCTCGTCGCCCTCGGACTCATCGCCGCCCCCCTCGCCCTGCGCGCTCAGATCCCCGCCTTCCCCGGCGCCGAGGGCGCGGGTGCCTACGCCACCGGCGGCCGCGGCGGCGACGTCTACTACGTCACCAACCTCAACGCCTCCGGCGCCGGCTCCTTCGCCGACGCCATCGCCACCGTCCCCTCCTCCGGCCGCACCATCGTCTTCGCCGTCTCCGGCTACATCCGCTTCCCCAGCGGCTCGAACGGCACCCGGCTCGCCTCCTCGAAAGTCACCATCGCCGGCCAGACCGCCCCGGGCGACGGCATCGGTTTTTATAACAACTTCTTCCGCATCTCCGGCAGCGACATCGTCGTCCGCCACCTCCGGTTTCGACACGGCTACTACGGCTCCGGCGGCGACTGCATCGACCTCGACAGCGCCTCCAAACGCTCGGTCTTCGACCACGTCGCCATGCAGTTCTCGACCGACGAGAACATGTCCAGCTTCAGCAGCCCGCCCGACTACCTCACGCTGCAATACTCGCTCAACGCCTGGGGCCTCGAATCGCACTCCTGCGGCGGCCTCTGGGACCAGAACAACGCCACCGCCATCTTCAATCTCTGGGCGCACAACCACACCCGCAACCCCAAGGCCCGCCCCATCGGTCTCCTCGAGTGGGTGAACAACGTCACCTTCGACTGGGACATCGGCTTCATCCTCGGCGACTCCGACACCCCCATCGACTGGAAGGCCAACGTCATCGGCAACTACTTCGTCTGCCCCCCCGGAAACCTCCGCTCCGTCGCCCTCGAGAAGGCCGGCCTCGACCGCAACGGCGTCCCCAACTTCACGATCCACGTCGCGGACAATCTCTTCGACAAAAACGGCAACACGATCCTCGACGGCTCCGACTACGGCTACGGCATCGCCTCGGGCTCCTACGCCACCGCCGCGACCCGCATGCCCGCCAACGGCGGCCGCGCCGTCACGCCCGTCTCGCCCCGCCTCGCCTACAAGCGCGTGGTCTCCAACGCCGGCCCCCTTCGCACCGACGCCCTTTCCGGCATCCCCCTGCGCGACGAGGTGGACACCGTGCTCCTCGATAACCTGGTCAACTTCCGCCGAAACCACATCTCCAAGGAGAGCGCCCTCCCCGTCTCCAACGCCGGCTTCGGCACCCTCAACTCCGGCCCCGCCCCGCTCGACACCGACCGGGACGGCATGTCCGACGCCTTCGAATCCGCCTTGGGCTGGAACGTCTCCGTCCAGGACCACAACACCGCCCTCGCCTCCTCGGGAGGCATCATCACCGGCACCACCTTCTTCCCCGCCAACACCCCCGCCGGCTACACCCGCCTCGAGGAATACCTACACTTCCTCGCCAGCCCCCACGCCACCGTCTCGCGCAACACCACCGCGGAACCCTCCGCCATCACGCTCGACCTTTCCCGCTACACGCTCGGTTTCAACACCCTCTCCCCGACCTTCACCCTCGCCGGCGTCGTCGGCGGCTCCGCCGTCCAATCCGGCGCGGGCGGCCGCACCGTCGTCTTCACCCCCACGCTCAACACCGCCGGCCGCGCCCGCTTCGAGTTCACCGTCACCGACTCCCAAGGCGACGCCTGGACGCAGTCGATGCTCATCCTCGTCTCCTCGCTCGGCGCCCCCCGCAGCCTCGTCTGGAAAGGCGACGCCACGACCAACGCCTGGACCACCGCCAACACCACCCTGAACTGGCTCAAGGCCGATGGCAGCTCCGTCGCCTTCGCCTCCGGTGACAACGCCCTCTTCGACGACCGCGGATCCGCCACCCCCGCCCTCGCCCTCGCCGCGAATCTCGCCGCCGGCCCCGTCACCTTCGACACCGCCAAAAACCACACCCTGACCGGCGCCGGCGCACTCACCGTCGGCGGCCCGCTCACCAAGCGCGGCTCCGGCAACCTGACGATCTCCAACAACGGATCCAACAGCTTCGGCTCCGTCGTCCACGAGGCCGGCGGCCTCGCCATCACCAAGTCCGGCGCGCTCGGCGGCGCCAAGATCCAGCTCAACGGCGGCAACATCACCTTCTCGCCCGACGTGGTCGGAAGCACGGTCGCGAACGCGCTCGAGTTCAACGCCCCCACCGTCATCACCGCCACCACCCAGCACAACGTGAGCGGCGCCTGGACCGGCTCCGGCGACGTCACGATCAACACCTCCGCGATGTGGACCATCGTCAGCACCTGGAGCGGTTACTCCGGCCGCATCGGCTTCGGTCCCAGCGCCAGCTTCCGCCTCAACGGCAGCAGCAACACCAACTTCGGCTCCAAGGCGCTCGCCATCGACCTCGGTTCCGGCTCCACCCAGTTCTACAACCGCAACGGCAATCTCACCATCGACATCGGTTCGCTGACCGGCGGCCCCAACACCAAGCTCCTCGGCGCCCAGACCGGCACCGTGGCATCCACCTACTCCATCGGCGGCCGCGGCGAAAACGCCACCTTCCAAGGCTCCATCCTCAACGGCGCCGCCAACGCCACCACCGCCCTCACCCACATCACCAAGGTGGGCGTCGGCACCTGGACGCTCACCGGCAACAGCACGCACACGGGCAACACCACCGTATCCGTCGGAAACCTACGGCTCAACGGCGCCTTCTCCGCCTCGCCGATCTCGGTCTCCGCCAACGCCACTCTCTCCGGCGTCGGCTCCTCCGGCGCCCTCGTCACCGTCAACTCGGGCGCGAAGGTTTCGCCCGGAGCCACCGACGGCGCCGCCGGCGTCTTCACCGCCGCGGGCGGCCTCAACGCCGCCTCGGGCTCCACCCTCGTCTTCGACCTCGGCCCCACCCCCGCCTCGTCCGCGGACAAGATCACCGTCTCCGCCGGCACCTTCACCCTCGGCGCCGCCGTCAACGCCCAGATCAACTTCCTCGATCTCGTCGCCGGCCTCGCCCCCGGCACCTATCCGCTCGTCGACGGCGCCTCCACGCTCTCCGCGTCCGGCAGCGTCGTCACCCTGCTCCTCCCCGCCGCCGCGGGCACCACCCGCCAGACCTTTTCCGTCGGCCGCCCCGCCTCCGGCTCCGCCCCCGCCTACCTCGATCTCGTCGTCGCCGGCTCCGCCGCCGCCCTGGCCTGGAGCGGCCCCGACGGCGGTATCTGGGATCTGAATACCAGCTCCGGCAACTTCTCCGGCGGCCCCACCTCGACCTTTTTCAACCTCGACCGGGTGGTCTTCGACGACTCCGCGCCCGGCGGCGCCGTCTCCCTCGCGGGCACGCTCCAGCCCGCCGCCCTCGTCTTCAACAATTCGCTCAAATCCTTCACCCTCGGCGGCGACGGCGTCCTCTCCGGCCCGATGAAGCTCGTGAAAAACGGCGCGGGCTCCGTCCTTTTCGCCAACACCGCCGCCTACGCGTTCACCGGCGGCGTCGACATCAACGCCGGCACCCTCGTCCTGGGCTCCGCCACCTCGCCCCTCGGCACCGGCGTCGTCCGGCTCAACGGAGGCACCCTTCAGCTGCCCAACGCCGCCACCTTCCTCACCAACTCCTTCGTCTTCTCCGGCAACTCCGCCATCGTCTCCCCCTACGCCGGAAACACCAACCTCCCCAACGCCACCACCAACACCTTCACCAGCGTGGGCACCGCCTCCGTCGACATCTCCGGCGTCGCCGGCATCCTCAGCATCAACAGCCCGATGGACGGCTTCTCCGGCGCGATCAACTGGGGCGCCGGTTCCGGCATGCTTCGCCTCAACGCCACCAACTCCAGCGCCACCGACGTCAACCGCGGCTCCGCCTCGACCCACTTCGCCCTCGGCACCGGCTCCGGCAAGCTGGTCAACCGCAACGGCGGTCTCGTGATCGAGCTCGGCGCCGTGTCCGGCGGCCCCTCCACCCGCCTCGAAGGGCGCCAGTCCGGCAGCGGCGACACCAGCACCACCTACCGCGTCGGCGGCCTCGGCTCCGACACCGCCTTCGCCGGCGCCATCCACCACGGCGGCGACCTCGCCGGCATCCAGATCGTCAAGACCGGCGCCGGGCTCTGGACGCTGTCCGGCTCGTCCGACTACACCGGCTCCCTCGAGATCGAGGCCGGCCGCGTCCTGCTCACCGGCACGCTCGCCTGCTCCGGCGCCGCCAAGGTATCGCCGGCCGGCGCCCTTCAGCTTTCCGGCGGGCTCCTTCGCGCCGAGGCGGTGAACATCGACGCCGGCGGCCTGTTGACCGGCCTCGGCTCCATCGACGGCGACCTCAACAACCGCGGCACCGTCACCGCGCACGGCGCCGGATCGCTCGCCGTCTCCGGAGACGTGGTGAACGACGGCGTTCTCCGCCTCACCGGCGGGGCCTCGCTCTCCGCCGCCGGGGCCTTCGTCAACAACGGCGTCCTCGATCTCCTCACCGCCGGCGGATCCCTCCCGCCCAATCTCGTGAACAACGGCGTCGTGATCGACTCTTCCGCCGCCCGCCTCTCCTCGTGGACCCGCGAGGGCGACGCCTTCACCCTTCGCATCGCTTCGTATCCGGGCCACACCTACACGCTTCAGACCACCCAGGATCTCGCCGCCGGCTGGACCGACCTCGAGACCCAAAACGGCGCCGACGGCGTGGAGCTGGCCTTCACCCACGACGCCGGCCCCGCCCCGCGCCGCTTCTATCGCATCGCCATCGGCCCCTGAGGCCCCGCCCCGCCGCGGCCTCGCCCAAAGTGCCGGCAACCCCGATCATTGTGCCAGGGACACGAGTTGCCCCGCCCCGCCCGCCCCCGATGATCCCGTTCGTTCCCGCCGCATAGCGGCGGATTTCGGGGTTAACCAAGACAATAAAGACCGGACGCCTAGGGGTAGGCGTCCGGTCGCTTTTTTGGCCCATGCATGCGCCAAAACACCCACCTGCATCTACGCACCTTTGTTATCCGATGTTTGGCCTATGGTCCATCGAGACAACGACGCGCCCAAACAGAAACCAACTAATGGACCCAACCCATACCCACCTAATGCAACGGCTTGCATTTTCATGCATCACCGCGGCACGACCCGCTAACAATTAATTGACAATGTCTTGCTCAACAATGCGCCCGGCACGCGCTTTTACCTCGCCGCTTATTTGCATGAGTTCCGGCCCACCCCGCCGGCTTTCTCGGTTTACCCCTTTTTCCCGCCGCAACCCCGCGACTGGAAAACTCGAAAACAAAAAACACCCCAACCATGACCACTCGTCGTCATCGCGCCCTCGCGGCGCTCTCGGCCCTCGTCGGCCTGCTCCTCGTCAACGTCGCCTCCGCCGCCACCGTCTACTTCACGAGCACCTACGTGATCCCGGCCGGCGCCACCTACAACGGCAACGGCAACACCATCGTCGCCCAAGGCATGGGCGATGGCAGCCAGAACGAAGGCCAGCAGGCCTTCTTCCGGCTCAACGCCAATTCCTGGCTCAAAAACGTGAAGCTCGCCGCCCCCGGCATCGACGGCTGCCACTTCTACGGCAACGGCACGATGAACGAGGTCACCTGGCAGGACGTCGGCGAGGACCAGTTCACCGTCAAATCCGGCGGCAACTGCTGGGTCTCCGGCGGCTCCGCGGTCAACGCGTCCGACAAGTTCGGCCAGGTCAACGCCGCCACGTCGGTGACGCTCTACTACCACACGCAGACCAACGGCCTGAAGAACATCCGCCAGCTCGGCGGCTCCACCTTCACCTGCAACTTCTACTACGACAACAGCACCCATAATCAGACGAAGGAGGCCGTCGGCCGCACCGACTCCTCCACCACGCGCTTCGGCCAGCGCAATATCCACGTCAACAGCTTCTCCGGTCCCAACGGTTGGTGGTATGGCCGCTCCTCGCAGGCCTTCACCTACTGATCCTGGACCGAAAAATCCGGACTCATAGGGGGACGGGCGAAGGATTTCGCCCGTCCCCCGGCCGGCCGCTCCACGAAGGCATTCACGGGAAGCCACGGGCCGGCCTGTAAGTCCCGCACCTCCGGGGCGGCGCGTTTTACCCCGACGCGTCGCCCCGGTTTACATCACTCCGTTGCCCATTGATCGCTCGATGACGTCACCCCGCGTCCGCTCGCCTCGTTGGTCCTCCGCGAAAGTCGCGGCCTCATCCTTGGTCGCCGCGCTCGTCGGCGCCGGCTTGGGCGGGCTCACGTCGACTTCCCGGCTTCTCCCCCGTGCCGACGGCGCCGCCTCGTCGCGCGTCGCCGCGTCTCCTCGGATCGACCTCCTTTCGCCGTCCGCATCCGCCGCGCCTATCCACCCCGTCGCCCCCCTGGAAACCGCCGCCTGGACCGACCGCTGGGACGCCACGCTCGCGCTCGCCAGCACCCCCTCCCGCACCCGCGCCTTGTCCGCCCTTCTCGAAGAGCTGGCCCGCACATCGCCCGCCGAGGCCCTCGCCCTCGCCGCCAGTCCCGCCGACTGGCGCCTGCGTGATCTGCTCCGCGACGCCGCCTTGCGCGGTTGGGCCGCGACCGCGCCCGACGCCGCCGGCGACTGGGCTCTCGCCGCCCGCGCCGAAGACCGTCGCGCCCTCGTGGGCGCCGTCCTCCAGGGCGCCGCCGAGAATCCGTCCGTCGCCGTGGATCTCGCGCTCCGGCTCTGCGCCGCCGACCCCGAGCCGGCCGGCGATTACGGCCACGCCGCCATCGCCGCGCTGGTCGAGGCAGGCGCCTTCGCCGAGGCCGCGCGTTTCGGCGCCGAGGTCGGCCCCGAAAAGTTCCCGTTTTTGCTGAAATCCGCCTACTTCGAATGGGCGCGCCACGATCCCGCCTCCGCGCTCGCCGCCGCCGCGAAAATCGAGAACCCCGTTCTCGCAGGCCAAGCCCGCAGCCAGGCCATCACGGGGTGGTCTTGGGCCGACGCCGCCGGTCTCGCCAAACACGCGCTCAAGCTCCCGCCCGGCCCCGAGCGCAGCCAGGCCCTCGCCGAGGCGCTTCCCCTCTGGCTCGAGCGCTACCCCGACGCGGCCGCGACCTGGATTCAGAAAAACGACAGCGGCCCCGAGTTCGACGCCGGCCTCGCCGCCCTCGCCAACCAGCGATCCCTCCTCCACGCCAGCCCCGCCGCCGCCCTCGCCCTCGCCACGGATATCACCGATCCCGCCAAACGCGGCGAAACCCTGCGCTCGGTCTTCGGCCAATGGGCCGTCCGCGACCCGAAAGCCGCACGCGCCTACCTCGACTCCACCGCCATCGCAGACCGCGCCGCGCTCGCCGCCATCTTCGCCGACGTTTTCCCCGCCGCCAATCCGTGACACCCGCCCGACCCGCCCTGCCCGCCGCCCGCCCCGCTCCCGCTTCCGCGGAGTGGTCCCCGCCCGCCGCCGTCTGCTTCACGCTTGCCGCCGCGCTGCTCGGTTTCGCCGCGGCTCGCGCCTTCGCCGACCGCTCCTCGGCTCCGTCATCACCCGTCGCGTCCGTCACATCCCATGGCTTGCCCACCGCCACGCTCTCCGCCACCGCCGGCTGGGACGCCCGCTGGCTCGCGTCAGCCACCGGCCCCGAAGGCGCCGCCCGCTCCCGCGCCCGCCAGGCCCTGCTCGAGGAACTCGCCCGAACCGATCCGCAACGGGCCCTCGCCATCGCCGACACCGAGGACAACTGGCTCGCCCGCGACGCCCTGCGCGAAGCCGCCCTCCGCGGCTGGGCCTCCGTCGCGCCGGACGACGCCGCCGACTGGGCCATGCGGCAACCCGTCCTGGGCGAACGCATGAAGTGCGTCGCCGCCGTGCTCGCCGGCGCCGTCGCCCAACCCGCCGAGGCCCTGCGCGTCGGCCTGCGCCTCTGCGCCGCCGACCCCGAGCCCGCCGGCGCCTACGGCCACGCCCTCCTCAACGCCCTCGTCGAGCGCGCCGGCGACTTCGAAACCGCCCTGCGCTTCGCCACCGCCGCCACCATGGTCGACCGCCGGCCCTTCCTCCTCGACTCCGCTTTCTACCAATGGGCGCGGCACGACCCCGACCGCGCCTTCGAGCGGCTCGCCTCGATCACCGATCCCGTCGTCCGCGAGTCCGCGTTGAAGGGCCTGATCGAGGGACGCTCCGATTTCGACCCGCACCACTTCGCCGACTTCGCGCAAAAACTCCCCGCCGGCGGCGACCGCACCCAGGCCCTCGCCATCGCCCTCCCGCGCTGGGCCGGCAAGGACCCGCAGACCGCACTCCAGTGGATCAACCGAGCCGACCCCGATCCCGATTTCGATCCCGGCATCGCCGCCCTCGCCACCTCCTCCGCCCTCATCGCCGCGCAGCCCGAGATCGCCTTGGAGCTCACCGACGGCATCTGCGACTCCACCCAGCGGACGCTCGTCAAGAGCCGCGTCTTTTTCGAGTGGGCGCTGCGCGACCCCGTCGCCGCCCGCCGTTACGCCGAATCCGTCGAGCACCCGGAGACCCGCGCCACGCTTCTCCAGGACCTGAAATCCATCCCCGCCGACGCCGGCAAATCCGGCTCCTGATCGCATCGCCCGCCGCGTCGCCGCCCCTCCATGCGTTCCCTTTTCCTGGCCACGCTCGCCCTCGTCCCCGCCCTCGCCTCGATCTCCGCCGCCGAACCTCCGCCCGCGTCCTCCTTCCCCTCCTCCTCGACCGGGCCCGACGCGCCTCCGCGTTTCCCACTCCACCGCGCCGCCCAGCAAAACGACCTCGCCACCCTGCGCGCCCTGCTCCGCGCCGATCCCGCGTCCGTCAACGCCACCGATCCCCAAGGCGTCACCCCGCTTTTCGTCGCCAGCCACGCGGGCCACCTGGAGCTCGCCCGCTTCCTCCTCGACCAAGGCGCCGAGGTCGACGCCGCCACCTTCGCCGACGGCTCCACCCCGCTCTGCGTCGCCGCCCACGCCGGGCACCTCGAGCTGGCCCGCCTCCTCCTCGATCGCGGCGCCGCCCTCGAGCGCGCCACCACCGACACAGGCGCCACGCCCTTCGTCCTCGCCTCGCTCAACGGCCAGACCGCCATGATGGCGTTTCTCAAGGAACGCGGCGCCCGCACCGACGTTGCCACACCCGACGGCTCCACGCCCCTCGCCCGCGCCGCCCTCGCGGGTCAACCGGCCGCGGTCGACATCCTACGCGGTGACGGCGCCGCGGTGGATTCGCGCGACACCCACGGCCAGACTCCGCTGATGCTCGCCGCCCGCGAGGGCCACGCCGAGGTGATCGCCGCCCTCCTCGACGGCGGCGCCGATATCTCCGCGCGGGACAAGGAAGGGCTCACCGCCCTCCACCAGGCCGCCAAGGAAGGACGCATCCCCGCCGTGCGTCTCCTCCTCGACCGCGGCGCGCACGTCGACGCCCGCGACCTGCGCCGTCGCACCCCGCTCTTCATGGCCGCCTTCCAAGGCTACGCCGAGGCCGCAGCCCTCCTCTGCGACCGCGGCGCCACGGTCGACGCCCTCGACGACCAGAACCGCACGCCGCTCTTCATGGCCGCAAAAGACGGCTCCATCGACACCGCCTTCGTGCTCCTCGAAAAAGGCGCTTCCGTCGCCGACCGCGTCATCGACGGCCGCAGCACGCTCAATCCCCTTCGCATGGCCGCCTACGACGGCCACATCGTCCTCGTCAAAGCCCTCCTCGCCCGCGGAGCCGACGCCGACGCCACCCGCCTCGACGACGGCTTCACGCCCCTGCTCTCCGCCGCGCAGGGCGGCCACCTCGACGTCCTGAAATTCCTCCACGCCCACGGCGCGCGCATCGACGCCAAAACCACCGACGGCCGCACCGCCCTCTGGCTCGCCGCGCAAAACGGCTGGATCGCCCTCTGCGAACACCTCCTCGCCCACGGCCTCGACCTCGAGGCGCGCGACGCCGCCGGCCGCACTCCGCTCTGCATCGCCGCCGAGGTCGGCTATCCTCCGACCGTTCGTTTCCTCCTCTCCCGCGGCGCCATGGTCGACGCCCCCGACACCCAAGGCCGCACCCCGCTCGCCCTCGCCGCCAAGATCGGCTTCGTCGAAAGCGTCGAGCACTTGCTCGCCTCCGGCGCCTCCGCCACCGCCCGCGATTCCGCCGGCCTCGCCCCGCTCCACTTCGCCGCCGGCGCGCGCGGCCCGCACTTCATCATTCCGCCCGAAGGCGCCTACCTCGAGATCGCCGAACTCCTGCTTAAAAACGGCGCCGATCCCGCCCTGGCATGCGCCGACGGACAGACCGCGCTCCACTTCGCCGCCGCCGAAAACCGCCTCGATCTCGCCCGCGCGCTTATCGCCCGCCGCGTTTCCCTCGACGTCACCGATTCCGAAGGCCGCACGCCCCTCTTCGTCGCCACCGCCGCAGGCCACGCCGCGCTTGTCACCGCCCTCCTCGAAGCCGGCGCCAAGCCCGACCTAGCCACCCATCACGGCGAAACACCGCTCTTCATCGCCGCCCGCGAAGGCCATTTCGAAACCGCCCGCGCGTTGCTCGAAGCCGGCGCCCGCGTCGACACCGCCACGGTCGACGGCCAGACCCCGCTCTCCATCGCCGAAAAATACAAACGCCGCCCCGTCGCCACGCTCCTTCGCCGCCGCGGCGCCACGCTGCCCGCCGATTCCGCCCCGCCCCATCTTGCCCGCTCCGAGACGCCCCCCCCCGCCCCGAACGCTCCGCCTTCGGTCGCTCCGTTTTCTTCCGATCCGTCCACCATCGCGCCCGCTTCCTCCGTCTCTCCGCCCTCCGTCGCTCTATCTTCCGTCGCTCCGTCCTCTGTCTCTCTTTCTGCCTCTGCCCGTCCGCCTTCCGCCGTCCGCCCGATTCCGCCCCACCTCCGCTCCATCCTTCCGCCCGCGACCACGCCGCTGCACCGCGCCGCGGCTTCCGGCGACCTCGCCACCGCGCGCCAGCTCCTCGCCGCCGGAGCCGACGAGGATGCGCGCGATCCGCGGTTGCGGACCCCGCTCTTTCTCGCCGCCCAAGCCGGCCACCTCGACCTCGTTCGCCTCCTCGCCGCCATCCCCGCCGGCATAAACCTCACCGACCTCGAAGGCCGCGCTCCGCTCTTCGCCGCCGCGTCCGCCGGCCATCTTGAAATCGTCGCCTTCCTTCTCTCCGCCGGCGCCCACCCGAACGCGACCCGCAACAACGGCGAATCCGCCCTCTGCGCCGCCGTCTCCGCCGGCCACGTGGAAATCGTGCGGACGCTCCTCGACCGCGGCTCGCTTTCCACTTTCGACATCTACGGCGGCGCCAGCCCGCTTTCCCTCGCCCGTGATTCGAATAACCGCGCGATGGTGGACTTGCTCCTCGCCCACCGCGCCCGCCTGGCCTCCCCGCGTCCGGACCCCGTTCCCGCGCGCTGAATCGCCCCGACCACGAAGGGCGCGCGCGCCCCCCAGCCCTGTTTGGTCGGAGCCTCCGAAGCGATCCGCCCGGATCCGGTTTCATACTGTCCGAGCATGTTCAGATGCGCACTCGGGCCCGACGGCCTCACCTTGTCGCCCACCCCCGAGGCCGCCATGCTCGCTCCCTTGCCTTCCCTTTTTCGCCATCCCCTTATCCTCTCCGCCGCGCTTCTCCTTCTGCACGGGGCCGTCTTTGGTGTCCGTGCCGCCGGCGAAGACACCGTTCCCCCGCCCGACTCCGGCAACGGCGGCTTCGCCCCCGAGGTCTCGCGCGAGCTCGAGCGTCCCCTTCGCTACGCCCCCGACCACGGCGACTTCGTGATCGAGAACGGTCGCGAGTTTTTCAACCGCCCGCTCTACGGCACCAATACCGCCTTCCGCGTCGACGCCGGCGACCGTCCCGAGTGGTCGCTCTACCTCCCCGGCCGCGGCGGTAATCTCCGCCTCGGCCTTGTCTCCGCGGACGGCTCCGTGCGCTGGCTCCACGACGCCGCCCGTCTCGTCTCTCGCTACCGCCCCGGTGCGATGCGCCACGAGATCAGAGACCCCGCCCTCGGCGCCGACGCCGTGCTCGTCGTCGATTCCATCCCTTGCGCCGAACGCGAGGGCCTCGTCGTCCGCGTCACCGTCCGCGGCCTCGCCAAGCCCGTCACCCTCGGCTGGGCCTACGGCGGCGCCAGCGGCCAGCGTGGCAAACGAGATGGCGACATCGGCACCGAAAAGGTCCCCATCGGCGAATACTTCCAGTTCAGCCCCGCCAACGCCAAGGACCAGACCTTCACCTTCTCGGCCGACGGCGCCTTCACCCTCAAGGCCCCCAAGGCCACCCTCCACGGCGTCACCCAACCGGCCTCCAAACTCGCCGTCGTCCCCGCCGACACCTGGGCCTCGCCCTTCGCCTCGGCTCTCCGATCTCAAATTTCAAATCCGCCCGCGTTTCCCGTTCTCGCCGGCCGCCTCACCCTTTCCAACTCCGCCCCCGCCTACCTCTGGATCGAACGCGCCGCCGAACAAGCCGCGCCGGCCACCGCCGCATCCCTCCCCGCACGCTTCGCCGAAGCCGAGGCCAAACGCGTCTCCATCCAGACCCACGTCTCCGTCTCCACCCCCGACCCCTTCCTCGACGCCGCCGTCGGCGCGCTCAACCTCGCCGCCGACGCCGTCTGGGACGAAAAGGAAGGCGCCGTGATGCACGGCGCCGTCGCCTGGCGTCAAAAACTCCTCGGATGGCGCGGCCCCTACCTCAACGACGCCCTCGGCTGGCACGACCGCGCCCGACGTCACTTCACCTACTGGGCCGGCCAGCAAAAACCCGGTGAGATCCCCGCCCAGCTCCCGCCTCCCGAGGAGGAGACCAACCTCTCCCGCTCGCGCCGCGCCCTCCACTCGCCCGGCGCCATGTCGTTTAACCATTACGACATGAACCTCGTCTACATCGACGCCCTCTTCCGGCACCTGATGTGGACCGGCGACCGCGATTTCGCCCGCCAGGTCTGGCCCGTCATCGAGCGCCACCTCGCCTGGGAACGCCGCCTCTTCCGCCGCGAGTTCGGCCCCGAAAAGCTGCCGCTCTACGAGGCCTACGCCGCCATCTGGGCGAGCGACGATCTCCAATACCACGGCGGCGGCACCGCCCACGCCTCCGCCTACAACCACTGGCACAATCTCATGGCCGCGCGCCTCGCCCGCCTCGTCGGCGCCGACCCCGCGCCCTACGAAAAGGAGGCCGCGCTCATCGCCCGCGCCATGCGCGAAAACCTCTGGCTCCCCGACCGCGGCATGTTCGCCGAGTTCAAGGATCTCCTCGGCCTCCAACTCGTCCATCCCAGCGCCGCCCTCTGGACTTTTTATCACACGATGGACGCCGGCCTCGTCACCCCCGACGAAGCCTGGAACATGACCCGCTACGTCGAGCGCGAACTCCCCCGCCTCCCCGTCCGCGGCCCAGGCGTTCCCGACGGCCTCGCCATGTATGCCTCGAGCAACTGGATGCCCTACACCTGGTCGATCAACAACGTCGTCATGGGCGAGGACCTCCACACCGCCCTCGGTTTCTGGCAGGCCGGCCGGCCCGACGCCGCCTACACGCTCGCCAGGTCTTCCCTCCTCGCCTCGCTCTTCATGGGTGTCTGCCCCGGCAACATCGGCTCGATGAACTACCTCGACGCCTACCGCGGCGAATCCCAGCGCGACTTCGGCGACGGCTCCGGCGTCTTCTCCCGCGCCCTCGTCGAGGGCCTCTTCGGCCTCCAGCCCGATCTCCTCGCCGGCGAACTCGCCCTCACCCCAGGCCTCCCCTCCGGCTGGGACCGCGCTTCGCTCCATCACCCCTACCTCGATCTCGATTTCAAGCGTAGTGGCGAAACCGATACCTATCGGCTCTCCACCCGCTTCGCCCACCCCGTCGCGCTCCGCCTGGCCCTCCCCCGCCGCTCCACCCAGGCCGAACTCACCGTCAACGGCGCCCCCGTCTCCGCCGCGTCCGCCCCCGAATGGCGCGACGCCCCGCGCCTCGTCGCCGTCGCCCCCGCGGCGAAGGACTTCACCATCACCGTCCGCTGGTCCGGCGAAGCCATCACGCCCACACCCGCGCCGGCCTTCCCGCCCGCGCCGCCCGCCGATATAGCCGCCTTCGTCGCTCCGCCCCCGCCCGCCGCCAACGCCAAGCTCGAGCCGCTCGACCTCGCCCCGCTCTTCAACGACCGCGTCACCGCCATCTTCGCCCCCGGCAAATACCGGTCGCCGCGCTCCCCCTACGTCTCGCTCGCCATCCCCGCGCAGGGCATCGGCGCCTGGGCCGGCCACGTCAACGCCACCGCCGAGATCGACGACACCGGCCTCCGCGCCGCCTCCGCCAAAAGCGGCGGCCGCTTCGTCCTCCCCTCCGGAGTCTCCTTCGCCACGCCCGGCCCCGGCGACGCCCGCAACGTCTCCTTCGTCTCCCAGTGGGACAACTACCCGCGCGATCTGACCGCCCCGCTCTCCGGACGCGCCCGCCGCGTCCACCTCCTCCTCGCCGGCTCGACCAACTGGATGCAGAGCCGCCTCGACAACGGCGAGGTCGTCGCGACCTACGCCGACGGCTCCACCGCGCGCCTCCCGCTCCACAACCCGACCACCTGGTGGCCCATCGAGCAGGACTACTTCATCGACGGCCGCGCCTTCAGCCGCCCCGAGCCCACGCCGATCCGCGTCGACCTGAAGACCGGCAAGGTCCGCGTCACCACGCCCGCCGGCTTCACCCGCACCAAGGCCGACATCCCCGGCGGCGCCGCGACCGTGCTCGCGCTCCCTCTCGACCCGACGAAAGAGCTCCGCTCCCTGACCGTCCGCGCCCTCGCCAACGAGGTCGTCATCGGCCTCCTCGCCGCCACCCTCGAGCGCTGAGCCACCCCTCTAGTGGAAGGCGGCGCTTCGTCGCCACGCCGTCGCCGCTGCGCGCCGCGTCGGCTGCTCGCGGTTGTCCAGACCTACAGGCTTCGCGTAGTCCTTACGCCGCTTTCGTAAAGAAAGCGGCAAACTCCGCGTTGCTCGACAATGCGCGCAGCGGCCCCCGTTTACGCGTGTCGTCGGTCCGCTCGGTTTCGCGTGCGCCCGCACCCCATGCCTTCGGGCGCAACCCCGCCCCGATGCCCCCTCCGCGTTTCGACGTCAGGTGCATCCGTATTTCGGATACACCCGACCGGACCGCCGTGCGCATCCTGATCATCGCCCCGTCACGCTTCCCCCCCCCACCCCAAAAAAATGAACACCCCGAACAACCCCCGCCCGTCGTCCTCGTCCTCCTCCGCCCGACTGCTCCGCCTCCTCGCCGGCCTCGCCGCCGTGCCCCTCGCCGCCACCGCCGCCCGCGCCCAGATCCCCGCCTTCCCCGGCGCCCAGGGCTTCGGCGCCTACGCCACCGGCGGACGCGGCGGCGACGTCTACACCGTCACCAACCTCGCCAGCTCAGGCGCCGGCTCGCTCAACTACGGCATCCAAAACGCCCCCGCCTCCGGCCGCACCATCGTCTTCGCCGTCAGCGGCTACATCCCCATCGCGAACAACAGCGACACCGGCAACAAGACCGTCCGCCTCGTCCAGAACAAGATCACCATCGCCGGCCAGACCGCCCCGGGCGACGGCATCGGCCTCAAGGACGGCCGCATTCTCCTCACCGGCAACAACCAGGTGCTCCGCTTCCTCCGCATTCGCCACGGCAAGAACGGCGGCGCCGGCGATTGCCTCAACCTCGATAGCAGCGCCACCAACAGCATCATCGACCACGTCTCGCTGATGTTCAGCACCGACGAGAACATCTCCTTTTTCAACAGCACGCTCGACAACTTCACCATGCAGTATTCGACGAGCTCATGGGGCATGGAGCGGCACAACGCCGGCGGCCTCTGGGATCTCGTGGACGGCACCTGCCACCACTCCCTCTGGGCCCACCACCGAACGCGCAATCCCAAGGCCCGCCCCTACGGTCTGCTCGAGTGGATCAACAACGTCACCTTCCACTGGCGCACCGAGGGCTTCATCATGGGCGACTCCCAGTCCAACGTGACGTGGAAGGCCAACGTGAGAGGCGACTACTTCATCTCCATCCCCGACCACCAGTTCGGGGTCGACAACACCGCCCTGTCCAAAGCCCGCATCGGCGACAACGGCCTGCCCAATTTCGGCCTCTATCTCGACAACTGCCTCCACGATTCGAACAACAACGGCCTGCTCGACGGCACCAACAAGGGCTACTCCATCGTCGCCGGCCTGCCCTACCCCAACGCCGGCACCACCCCCGGCACCGTCAGCTACACCCAGTCCGCCTCCGCCTACACCGGCGCCACCGGCACCGCCGCCGTCGTCATCGATGCGCCGCTCCTCGCCTACAAAAAGGTGCTCTCCGCCTCCGGCCCGCTCCGCCTCGACGCCACCTACGCCGGCGCCCTCCGCGACGAGCTCGATTCGCTCCTCATCACCAGCGTCGAGAACCAGCAGAGCATCCTCGTCGCCAAGGACACGCCGCTCGACGCCAACGACACCCCGTCCTCCGGCGAGGCCCTCCTCGCCCAGGCGCCCTACAACATCACGAACAGCGGCTTCGGCACCCTCAATTCCGCCACCGCCCCGACCGACACCGACCTCGACGGCATGCCCGACTACTGGGAAAGCGCCCTCGGCTGGGCCGCCTCCACCCAGGATCATAACACCGCCCTCCCCAACTCCGGCGGTCTCCTCTCCGGCCTGAACTTCATGCCGGCCAACACGCCCGCCGGCTACACCCGCCTCGAGGAGTATCTCCACTTCAAGGCCATCCCCCACGCCGCCATCAACCGCAACATCGCCGGCACCGCCTCCACGCTCACCGTGGATCTGCGTCGCTACGTCCGCGGTTTCGTCAAGGCCCCCGTCACGTTCTCCTTCTCCAACATCAGCAACGGCACGGTCGCCCTCCAGCCCAACGGCTACACCGCCGTCTTCACGCCCACGCTCAACCACGCCGGCCGCGCCCGCTTCGACTTCACCGTCACCGACGGCGACGGCAGCGCGTGGACGCAGACGCTCGGCGTCCTCGTGAAGACCACGCCCGCCGTGCCCGCCGGCGCCGTCACGATCCAGGCCGAGTCGGGCACGATCACCAACGGCACCTTCGACAGCAACAACGCCGGCTTCAACGGCACCGGCTTCGCCAACCTCGCCGTCACCGGAGGCTCGCTCCAGTTCAGCAACATCAGCCGCGCCACCTCCGGCTCGACCACGCTGACCATTCGCTACGCCCTCGGCGTCGCCGCCTCCCGCACCGGCAACCTCGTGGTCAATGGCGCCACCCAGTCGATCACCTTCCCGACCACCGGCGCCTGGACGACTTGGACCACGATGAACGTCCCGATCACCCTGAACGCGGGTTCGGGCAACACCCTGCGCTTCGAATCCACCGGCCAGGACCTCGCCAACATCGACGAGATCACCCTCGCCCCGTGAGGGAATCCCGGCGCGCCGCCACCCTCCCTCCGTTCGTTCCTCGCCCGCCGGCCACCCCGGCGGGCGTTTTTGCGTCCTCGTCCCGCCCCCAGCCGGTCGATCGTCCCGCTTCATACTGTCTGACCCACCCGCGGCGTTAGTCCTGTAACTTTGCCCGCACATAGTGCCGTCTTCCCGGCAGGCCACCCCATGCCCCGTCACCCCTCGCCCCGTCTGCAACTCGCCGCCCTTGGCCGCCCATCGCCCGTCGTCGCGCGCCCGGCCCTCGGCCGCGCTCCATCGCCCGGGAAACGACCGTTGGCCCGTTCCCAAGAGGGGTTCGACTAGCCCCCGTCCGCGCGTTGTTTTCGTCCGCCCTCGGCCCCGCCTCCCTTTCCTCCCCCATGCTCCGCCTGCTGCTCGCTCCCGCCCTCGCCGTCCTTGCGCTGCTCGCCGTCTCCCCGCTCGCCGCCGCGCCGATCGACCGCGAGGCCGTCGTCACACGCCACAACGTCCGCAACACCTCGCTCAACCCCGAGTCCGCGCTCACCCTCGGCAACGGCGACTTCGCCCTCACCGTCGACGTCACCGGCCTCCAGGGTCTCGAGCGCATCTACCTCGACAACGGGCTCCCCTTGGAGACCCGCGCCACCTGGGCCTGGCACGAGTTTTCCAACCCCGAGGGCTACACGCTCGCGGACGCGTCCGGACCGATCAATTTCCACGGCCGGCAGATCAACTACCCGATCAAACAAAACAGCCCCGCCGGTAAATATTTTCGCGAGAACCCCCAGCCGATGCCGCTCGGCCAGTTCTCCTTCGTGCTCTTCGGAGAGCCCTTGCGCACCGAGGACATCGCCGGCGTCGATCAGACGCTCGACGTCTGGACCGGCGTCGTCACCAGCCGCCTCCTCGTCCGTGGCGAAGCGCTCGAGGTGACCACCGCCGCCCACGGCTCAGGCGCGGTCCTCGGGGTCCGGGCCCGCTCCGCCCTCATCGCACGCGGCGACCTGCAAGTGCGTCTGCGTTTTCCCTACGCCTATCGCACCAGCATCGCGCACAAATCTCCCTTCATCTGGGAGCAGCCCGACAAACACGCGACCACGTTCACCTCCGTCGCCACCGCCCACGCCCGCCTCGACCGCGTGAGCGACGGCACCCGCTACGCCGCCGACCTCCGCTGGAGCACGCCCGCCACCCTCACCGAGGCCAACGCCCACGACTTCCGCCTCCGCGCCTCCTCCGGAGACACGCTTTCCTTCACCTGCGCCTTTTCCGACGCCGCCAATCCCGCGCCGACCGACCGCACCGACGACTTCGCCGCCGTGCGCGACTCGTCCGCCTCCGCCTGGCGCGACTACTGGACCCGGGGAGGCATCATCGACCTTTCCGCCGCCACCGATCCCCGCGCGAAAGAGCTGGAGCGCCGCGCCATTCTCTCGCTCTACCTCATGCGTGTGAACTACGGCGGCGCCTTCCCGCCCGCCGAGACCGGACTCCAGCACCTCAGCTGGTTCGGCAAACACAACTCCGAGGTCTACTTCCTCCACGCCGCCCAGTTCTACCAGTGGGGCCACGTCGACCTCCTCGAAAAAGGCCTCGCCTGGTATCGCAAGATCCTGCCGCAAGGCATCGCGCAGGCGAAGAGCGAGGGCTTCGAGGGCGTGCGCTGGCCCAAGATGGCCGGCATCGACGGCCGCCCTTCCCCCGGCGGCATCAACCCCTACATCATCTGGAACCAGCCCAACCCCATCTACCTCGCCGAACTCGTCTACCGCGCCAAGCCCACGCCGGACACGCTCGCGCTCTACCGCGACCTCGTTTTCGAGTCCGCCAACTTCCTCGCCTCCTTCGCGCACAAGGACCCCGCCACCGGCGTCTACCACCTCGGCCCGCCGCTGAAAAACGTCACCGAGAGCACCCACCCCGAGCTCGTCCGCAACCCCGCCTTCGAGGTCGCCTTCTGGTATTATGGCCTCGATCTCGCGCAAAAGTGGCGCGAACGCCTCGGCCAGCCGCGCGACGAACGCTGGGACGACGTGCTTCGCCACCTCGCCCCGATGCCCGTCGCCGACACCCCCGCCGGCAAACTCTACCTCGAGATCGAGGGCGTGGACGACATCTACGCCCCGGCCAAGCGCGGCATCCCCACCTCGATGCTCCTCGCGCTCGGCTACCTCCCCGCCACGTCCAAGGTCGACGTCGAGACCGCCCGCCGCACTTTCGCCGAGATCAACCGCCGCCACGGCCCCGACCGCTGGGTCAGCTGGCAGATGGGCCAGGGCGCGCTCACCGCCGCCCGTCTCGGCGAAACGGATACGGCCGTCTCCATCCTGACCAACACCTCCGCGCCAGCCCGCTTCATGCCCAGCGGCTACGTCCGGCGTCCCAAGGACCCCGACGGCGCCGTCGCCTACCTTCCCGTCAACTCCTCCTTCCTCTGCGCGCTCGGGCTGATGGCCGGCGGATGGGACGGAGCCCCCGCCGGTCCCTCCCCCGGCTTCCCCAAGGACGGACGCTGGGATGTCCGCTCCGAGGGCCTGCTGCCCATGCCCTGATCGCACGTAGCCCGGCCTCCCGCCATGCGCCTCATCCCCCTCGCCCTCCTCCTCGTCGCCTCCACCTTCTCGCCGGTCTTCGGCGCCGAGGTGGGTTGGAAGGACGCGCTTCGCCAGCCCGAATCCTGGTATGCGGCCCCCGCCGCCCGTGATCTCGCCGCCAGCGTTCTGCGCTACCAACACGAAAGCGGCGGCTGGCCCAAGAACACCGACTTCTCCAAGCCGCCCACCGACGCCCAGCGCGCGCGGATCCGGAGCGGCGAAAATCCGCCCACCATCGACAACGGCGCCACCACGACGCCGCTTCGGTTTATCGCGAAAATAATCTCCGCCGCGCCCGCGGCCGCCGCGAAAGAACGCGCCGCGTTCGATCAGGGCTTCGATTACCTGCTCGCCGCCCAATACGAAAACGGCGGCTGGCCCCAGTTTTTCCCGCTCCGCGAGGGATATTACACGCACATCACCTACAACGACCACGCCATGGTCAACGTGCTCACGCTCCTGCGCGACGCGTCCCGCGGGGAGGCGCCCTTCGGCTTCGTCGACAAGGAACGCCGCGCCCGCGCCGCCGCCGCCGTGGACAAGGGGATAGCCTGCGTGCTTCGCACCCAGATCAAGCAGAACGGCCGTCTCACCGTCTGGTGCGCCCAGCACGACGAGAAAACCTTCCAGCCCGCCTGGGCTCGCAAATACGAACCGCCCTCCCTCTCCGGCTCCGAAAGCGTCGGCATCGTTCGCTTCCTCATGGCCGTGGAAAAACCTTCGCCCGAGATCGTCGCCGCCGTCGAAGGCGCCGCCGCCTGGCTGGAGAAGGCCAAGCTCACCGGCATTCGCGTGGAAAAAGCCGGGACGCCCGCCGGACAGACGGATCGTCGCGTCGCCGCCGATCCCTCCGCGCCACCGCTCTGGGCTCGCTTCTACGAGCTGGGCACCGACCGGCCTCTCTTCCTCGACCGGGACAGCGTGCCTCATTACGCGTATTCGGAAATCACCCGCGAACGCCGCACCGGCTACGCCTACTACGGCTCCTGGGCCGCCGAGCTTCTCGAAAAAGAGTATCCGCGCTGGCGCCAGCGCCTCGGCCTGCCCCCCGCCGCCGCGCAAGCCCCCGCCAAGTCCAAGGCCTGAAAACCACCCGCCGCCCATGCGCCTGCTCCGTCTCGTTCCGCTCCTCGCCCTCGCGTGCCTCGGTCTCCGCGCCGCCGCCCCCGCGTCCCCCGACGCCTCGCCTCGCGCCGACGCCGTGGTCGCAGCGGACGGCAGCGGCGACTACGCCTCGCTTCAACAGGCCATCTCCTCCGCGCCCATGCGCACCGGAGTCAACGACCCGCGCTGGACCATCCGCGTGAAGCCGGGGGTCTACCGCGAACGCGTCTACGTGCAACGCGAGCGCGGCCGCATGCTCATCCGGGGCGACGACGCCGCCACGACCACGATCGCCTTCGATCTTCACGCCGGCCTGACCGGCCTCGACGGCAAGCCCATCGGCACGTTCGCGACGCCCACCGTCGCCATCGATGGCGACGGAATGATCTGGGAAAACCTCACCCTCGCCAACACCGCCGGCCCCGTCGGCCAGGCCCTCGCCCTGCGCGCCGACGGCGACCGCCTCGTCTTCCGCCGCTGCCGCTTCCTCGGCTGGCAGGACACCGTCCTGCTCAACCGCGGCCGACATTACTTCGAGGACTGCTACATCGAGGGCCATGTCGACTTCATCTTCGGCGGCGCCACCGCCTTTTTTTCGCGCTGCGAAATTCGTGCCCTTGGCGACGGCTACCTGACCGCCGCCTCCACGCCCGAAGGCGCGCCGCACGGATTCGTCTTCGCCGATTGCCGCGTCACCACCGCCGAGGGCGTCAAAACCTACCTCGGCCGCCCATGGCGCAACTTCGCCCGCACCGTCTTCCTCCGGACCGAAATGCCCGAAGGCGTGCGTCCCGAAGGCTGGCACAACTGGAAAAAAACCGAGGCCGAGCACACCGCCTTCTACGCCGAATTCGCATCCCGCGGCCCAGGGGCGAAACCCGCCGACCGCGCTCCTTGGTCGCGACAGCTCGATCCGGAACAAGCCGCCGGATTCACCCCCGCCGCCGTTTTGGCCGGTTCCGACGGCTGGAACCCCGACGCGAATCAGACGCCGACTTCCAACTAAACCCACTGCCTCATCGGACATAAGTTATCCGGAACCGCGGACTCCGACACGGAGGAGCGCCGGCGTCCATGCCGCCGAGCTCAACGCCGGCCGGCCCGGTGCGTCTGCCTTCTCACCCGCAGGACGCGCACAAATGCCGGATGATTTTGCATGTCGCGCCCAAGAACCCGTCTTTGGCAAGCGGGCTTTTCATCCACACTATTTGCACTATAGCGTATAAAACGTTTATAAATAGAATTTAGCGCACCAAGATAAGCCGCTGGGAACCAGATATAAACGCAAAGCCCCGGAGTGATACGCCGGATTAGTGAATCTTACTGTCATTTTGGCGCGAGCTGTCGCCATGCCCTGGCTTTGCATCAAGACGGGCGTGGTTCTACCCCCGTAGCCTCCTGAGCCCCGTCAGGTCAGGCTTCCGCCCCAAAACCCGACACCCCGACTCACCCCGCTTCACGTCGCGACCGCGTCTGCGCCTCTGCGCATTCGCCCCGCGGCTTGTTCACCACCCCATGCCCCTTCCCCCGCGATCTTACGGGATCGCGGGCCTGATCGTCCTCCTCGCCTCGCTCGCGCTGTTCAGGCAACCGCCTCCGGCGCATCCGGGCGGAGCTTTGCCCGCGACGATCCGCCCGCCCTCCTCCCCTCACCCGAATTCAGTCGGCCCCGGCCTGACCGAAGCCGGTCAACCCACGCTGACCGACGCCCTCCACGAAGGACGCTTCGAGGAGATTCTACACCGCGCGACCGTCCACCCCGACCCGGCCACGCGCGAACGCTGGCTCGACACCTGCGCCCGCCTCGCTCCGCCCTCGCTCGTCGCCGGGCATGCCCTGCGGTTGCCCGCGGGACCGCTCCGCGAGCGCATCCTCGCGCAAGCGATCGAGCGTTGGGCGATCGATGATCCCGCCGCCCTTGGCGAATGGGCGACACGAAATCTGCCCGGCGCCGCCGCGCTCGATCTCGCGCTCGTCCAGGTGGTCGAGCGCACCGATCCGCTCCTGCGGACGACCGACGACGCGCTCGCTCTCAGCCGGCTCGTTCGAGACGCCTCCCTTCGCTCCCGCGCGCTTCGCGCCGTGATCCGCGAATGGGCCGCCGCCGACCTCGAAGCCGCCCTTCGCTTCGCCGAGACCGAACCCGGCCTATCCGCGCCGGAACGCGCCGACCTTCTCGGCCTCCTTCTTCCCCCCGTCACCGAAACCTGACCGCTTCCAACCCATGAAACACACCGTGACCAAATCCCGACTCCTCGGCCTCGTCGCCGCGCTCCTCCTCCCCGCCGCGTCGGCTTTCGCCGCGTTCGGCCTCACCACCGCCACCGATTACTACCAGGTCGATACCGGCGCCGGTCTCGTCTTCAAGGTCCGCCGCACCGACAACGGCTCCAGCACCCAGTCCGCCGGCGACATCATGAGCCTGGTCTGGAACGGCGTCGAATACCAGAACCAGTCCCGCGGCTCCCAGATCACCTCCGGCTTCGACTACCTCTACAGCGGCGTCTCCGCCGTCTCCGTCAGCGCGTCCGTGGTGAATACCAACTACATCAAGGTCACCGTGCAGGCAGGCAACCTCACCCACTACTACATGGCGCGGAGCGGCTACCCGCACATCTACATGGGCACCTATTTCACCACCGAGCCCGACATCCACGGCCTCGTCCGCTATATCCTCCGCATCCCGTCCACCCTGCTCCCCAACGGCCCGACGCCTTCCGACATCCGCAACAACACCGGCGCCATCGAGTCCGGCGACATCTTCGGCCTGAGCAACGGCCAGACCCGCTCCAAGCATTACTCCAACCAGCGCGTCAAAGACTGGTCCTACATCGGCGCCTCCGGCACCAACGTCGGCATCTGGGTCGTGCGCGACAACAACGAGGGCGCCTCCGGCGGCCCCTTCTACCGCTGCCTGCTCAACCAGTGCGGCTCCGACCAGGAGATCACCTACATCGTGAACTACGGCGAGGCCCAGACCGAGGCCTACCGACTCGGCATCCTCAACGCCTACACCGTCGTCTTCACCACCGGCGCCACGCCCTCCACCTCCATCGACACCTCCTGGTTCTCCTCGATGGGCCTCTCCGGCTACCTCGCCGACTCCGGCCGCGGCCGCGTCACCGGCGTCGCCATCAACGGCCGCGACACCGCCTACGCTTACACCGTCGGCTTCGCCAACTCCACCGCCCAATACTGGACCGGCGCCGCCGCGTCCAACGGCTATTTCAACTGCACCGGCATGCGCCCCGGCACCTACACCATGACGGTGTATAAGAACGAACTCGCGGTCGACACCCGCAGCGTGACCGTCACCGCCGGCGGCACCACGATCCTGAATTCCTTCACCATCACCGGAGACCCGAGCTCCGTCACGCCCATCTGGCGCATCGGTAACTGGGACGGCACCCCGACCGAATTCCGTAATGGTTCTTCCATTACCACCATGCACCCCTCCGACGTCCGCCTCTCCTCCTGGAGCCCGGGCACCTTCGTCGTCGGCTCGGGCGGCAACACCAGCTTCCCCTGCTACCAGTGGAAGGACGTGAACGGCACGCAGGCCATCCAGTTCACCCTCACCGCCGCCCAGATCGCGTCGGCCAAGACCCTCCGTGTCGGCATCACCTGCGCCTACTCCGGCGCCCGTCCCCGCGTCACGGTCAACACCTGGACCTCCGCCATCCCCGGCATCTCCACCCAGCCCGACACCCGCACCCTCACCGTCGGCACCTACCGCGGCAACAACACCACCTACACCTTCAGCGTCCCCGCGAGCGCCCTAGTAGCCGGCACCAACACCCTCTCCGTCTACCCCGTCTCCGGCAGCGGCTCCACCGGCTTCCTCAGCGCCGGCTACAGCATCGACTGCGTCGACTTCTACTAAACGGCGCCACGCCTTCGCCCGCGTTCCCCTCGCGGGCGTTTTTTGAGCCCCTGAGCCCGAACAGGTCCGGCCCGATCGACCCCGCCCGCTCTCCGCCACCCGTCTTCCACGCCCTCCGCGGCGCTTCGCTTTCGGACAGGCCTTCGCCACCTGCCCCGAAATCCGCGTCCGGCGACGCGCCTCCGCGCGCCGTCGGACGGACCTGCCCCACCGGCGAAAACCCAAAACAAAACACCCAAAACAATGAAATCCCTGAACAAGCTCCGCTTGTGTTCGGCGCTCGCCGCCCTGCTCGCCTTCGCGGGCATGGCACGCGCCGCCACCGGCGAAGTCACCCTCTCCGGCTCCACCTGGACCGGAAAAGTCGACGGCGTCACCAAATACACCGGCACCTCCATGAACGGCGCGGCCGGCGCCTGCGGATCCGCCATGACCAGCGGGGTGATCAACATCCGCGCCAGCGGCACCATGACCGGGGCGGCCCGCGTCTTCGGCTCCACCACCGTCAACGGCAACGGCTACACCATCACCAGCAACTACGCCGGCGGTGTCATCCAGTGCAAAAACGGCACCAACACCGGCGCCTCCAACATCAAGGTCGCCGGCGCCCCGTGGTTCGGCATGTATTTCTCCACCTGCTCCGGACAGACCTTCAGCGGGATCTCCGGCACCGGCGGCATCCTCATGCGCATCGACAACTGCGCGGGCGGCGGCGGCTCCAACTTCAACAGCGGCAGCGTCACCGCCACCGCCTCCGGCAGCCACGGCATCGAGACCTACGGCATCACCAACGCCACCACCAGCACCCTCACCGCCACCGATCGCGGCGAATGCGGCCTGCTCTACAACCAGACCACCACCGGCCGCGTCACCACCGTCAACGCCACCCGCTGCTGCTACGGCGGCGGCTACGCCGGCCTGCGCTACGCCAACAGCAACAACGACTGCTACGCCAGCGGCACCACCACCGCCAACGGCGGCGGCCGGGGCTTCTTCAGCCTCACCGGCAGCCACGACAGCGCCGTCGCCAAGCTCAACGCCTCCGGCAACAGCGGCATCGGCATCTGGATCCAGGACTGCGTGAAGGTCCGCGTCGTCTCCGGCACCCTCAGCAACAACGGCGGCGGCTGCTACTCCGTCTCCGGCTCCGGCTCCTACGCCAGCGTGACCTGCCTCTGACGGGCATCGCGTATCCACTCCGTCGCGACGGCTCGCCCCGGCCGTCGCGGCGTTTCCCGCACTCACTCGCCCTCTTCCGATTCCTTTCGAACCACCCCATGAAAACCAAATCCCTCCTCGCGACCGCCGTCCTCGGCGCGCTCGCCCTCGCCTCCTCCGCCCTCGCCGCCGTCGGCGAAGTCTCCCTCTCCGGCTCCACCTGGACCGGCAAGGTCGACGGCGTCGTCAAATACACCGGCTCCAACATGGCCGCCGCCGGCAACGCCTGCGTAGCCGCCATGTCCAGCGGCACCCTCCGTCTCTACAACGGCGGCAACACCGGCGGCACCATCAACCTCAAGTCCAACGTCACCGCCGACGGCTGGGGCAACACCTTCACCGGCGTCAGCGGCTCCGCCAACGGCATCCTCCGCGCCCGCAACTCTTCCTCCACCGGAGCGAAGAACATGGTCTGCGCCGGCGGCCAGTGGTTCGGCATGTATTTCCAGACCACCGCCGGACAGTCCTTCAGCGGCATCTCCGGCGGCGCCGGCATCCTCATGCGCATCGACAACTGCGCCGGCGGCGGCGGCTCCAACTTCGCCGCGGGCAGCCCCAACTGCACCGCCTCCGGCGGCCACGGCGTCGAGACCTACGGCATCACCGGCACCACCTTCAGCACCATCACCGCCACCGACCGCACCGGCGGCTGCGGCATCATGTTCAACCCGTCGCAGACCGCCTCCGGCAGCGTCGTCAACGCCACCCGCTGCAACTACGGCGGCGGCTACGCCGGCTTCCGCGCCGGCACCAGCAGCGGCATCACCGTCTCCTCCGGCGTCTGGGCCACCTCCTGCGGCCGCGGCGTTTTCACCCTGGTGAACCCGTCCAACATCACCATCGCCAACCTCTACGCCAACGGGTGCAGCGATATCGGCGCCTGGCTCGAGTCCTCGACCAACGTAAAGATCAACGGCGGCTACGTCCGCAACACGCCGTCCTGCTACGCCATCACCAACGGCAGCACCGGCTGCGTCTTCGCCGCCGCCTGCCAGTGATCCCCGCCTGATTCCTCCGCCGCGACGGCCCCTCGCCGTCGCGGCGTTTTTCCCCGCCCCTCCGGGCCCCGGTCGTCGGTCTGGTTTTCATCCGGCTCCCCGCTCCTTGCCCCCGCCCCTCGCTCTCATGTCCCGCCCGCTCCTCCGCCCCGCCCCGCTCCTCGCCCTCGGCCTCTCCGGCCTCGCCGGCTACGGTCTCGCGCGCCACCTGACGGCCGACTCCTCCGCGCCCTCCGCCCCGCGCGCCGCCGACCCCGCTTCCGCCTCCGTCGAAGATCCCGCCGCCCGCCTCGCCGATCGCCTCGCCACCGAGTGTCGCGCGGGCGTCTGGCACTCCAACCGCGAGTGGGAGGACGCCCTCCTCTCCCTCCCCGCCCACGGCTTCGACCGTCTCGCCTCCGCCGTCCGTCCCCACCTCGCCGCGCCCGCCCAGTCCGAGCTCCGCCGCGTCCTCTTCGGCCACTGGGGCCGCGTCGCTCCCACCGCCGCCATCTCCTTCGCCGCCGGACTGCCCGCCGGCCCGTGGCGCGACGCCACCTTCATCGCCCTCCTCCAGAGCTGGATCCGTTCCGACCTCGCCTCCGCCCTCGCCTGGGTCCGCGGACTCCCGGCCGGCGATCTCCGCACCGAATCCCTCCAACTTTCGCTCCCGCTCTTCGCCGCCCTCGATCCCATAGCCGCCCTCGACCTCGTCCAGCTGGTTCCGTCCGGCTATCGCTCCACTTCCTACACTTCGGTCTTCGAGGCCTGGGCCGGCATCGATCCCGCCGCCGCCGCCACCCGTGCCGCCAAACTCGAGGTCTCCTGGTCCGAGCAAATCGCCGCCTTCGAGGGCGTCGCCCGCGCCTGGGCCCGGTCCGATCCCCGCGGCGCCCTCGCCTGGGCCGACAATCTTCCCCTCGGCCGCCTCAAGGAAACCGTCCTCGAACGCATCCTCGCCTTCTGGACCGCCTACGATCCGCAGGGCGCCGCCGCCTACGCGCTCACCTTGCCCGCCGGCGCCCGCCGCGCCGAGGCCGTCGCCCTCATCGCCTCCAACTGGCCCGCCGGGGACCCCCAGGGCGCCGTGCGCTTCGCCGAAAAACTTCCGGCCGGCAACCAGCGCAACATCCTCCTCCGCGACCTCGTCGACAAGTGGGCCGACACCGATCCCGCCACCGCCCTCGCCTACGCCCAGGCCCTTCCCTCCGGCGCCGTCAAACCCGAGCTCGTCGGCTCCGTCCTCGAACGCATCGCCGCCGACCAGCCGCAACAGGCCCTCTCCACCGCAAAAAACATCCCGCCCGGCTTCGTCCGCCAGCACGCCCTTTCCGTCGTCCTCACCGAGATCTCCCGCCGCGACCCCGAGACCGCCCTCGCCTACCTCCGCGACGTCCCCCCCGGCGACGAGCGCAACCATCTCCTCAACCACGTCGGCGACCACCTCTCCGGCGAAAACCCCGAGGTCGCCGCCCGCTTCATCACCCAACTCCCGCCCGGCGAACTCCAAAACCGCGCCATACCCTATATCGTCGACGGCTTGGTCCAAAAAGATCCCGAGGCCGCCCGCGTCTGGGCCCTGTCCCTTCCCGAGGGCACCCAGCGCACCCAGGCCCTCCAGACCTTCGCCTCCAGCCTCGCCAAGACCAACCCCGCCGGCGCCGTCGCCTGGGCCGCCACGCTCCCCGCCGACGACGGCGGAGCCCGCGTCCTCGACTCCACCCTCGCCGAGTGGGTCGGCCTCGCCCCCTCTGCCGCCGCCGCCTGGGCGTCCGCCCTCCCGGAGGGCCCCGCCCGCGAAAACGCCCTGCTCTCCGTCGCCACCCGCCTGGCCCACATCGATCCCGCCGCCGCCTTCGACCTCGCCCTCGACATCGCCGGCGACAACAACCAGGCCGTCGTCGCCAACGACATCGCCCTCGCGTGGTCCCGCCTCGATCCCGAGAAAGCCTTCGCCCGCGCCGCCGACCTCCCGCCCATCCCTCTGCGGCGCGAGCTCATCTCCAATCTCGTCTCCTACTACGCGCAAATCGCCCCGCGCGAGGCCATCGACATCGCCGCCAAGCTCCCGCCCGGCGAGGTGCCCGCCTCCGCCCTCGTCAGCGCCGCCCTCGTCTGGGCCGACATGGACCCCGACGCCGCCGCCGGCTGGTCCGAGAAACTTCCCCCCGGCGAACTCCGCGACTCCGCCCTCTCCGCCGTCACCACCAACTGGGCCCGCTTCGATCCCGCCGCCGCCGACGCCTGGTTGAAAAAACTGCCCCCCGACGGCGCCCGCGAACAGGCCGCCATGGCCTACGTCCACGCCGCCGCCCGCGACCGCCCCGCCGCCGCCGCCCGCTGGGCCGTCGCCATCAACCAGCCCGAGCTCCGCCAGGACGCCATCCGCACCGTCGCCGAAGAGTGGATACGCACCGACCGCCTCGCCGCCGCCTCCTGGCTCCGCTCCATCGGTGCCCGGGACCTGCTCCCCGTCCCCTTCAACTGAGCCGTCGCATGCCCCGCGCCGACACCACGGAGACCGCCGCGCCCCGCATTCCTTGGGGGCGCGTCCTCTTGCTCGCCGTCCTGCTCGTCGGCGCCGTGATCCTCTCCTACCAGCCCGCCTGGCGCGCCGGCTTTATCTGGGACGACGACCAATACGTCACCCACAACCCCCTGCTCGCCGCGCCCGACGGCCTCTCCCGCATCTGGTTCTCCACCGACTCGCCGTCCCAATACTTCCCGCTCGTCTACACCAACTTTCGCGCGCAGCACGCGCTGTGGGGCCTCGACGCCAGGGGATATCATTGGCTCAACATCGTGCTGCACGCGATCAACGCCCTCCTCGCGTGGCGCCTTCTCCGCCGCCTCGACATCCCCGGCGCCTGGATCGGCGCCGCCCTCTTCGCCCTCCACCCCCTTCAGGTCGAATCCGTCGCCTGGATCAGCGAGCTGAAGAACGTCCAGTCGCTCTTCTTCTGCCTCCTCGCCGTCCTCGCCTGGCTGCGGTTCATCGAGCGCGAGGACCGGGGCCGCTGGTGGTTCTACGCCTTCGCCCTCGCCTGCCACGCCCTCGCCCTCTTCAGCAAAACGACCGCCTGCACCCTCCCCGCCGCCCTCGTCCTCATTCTCTGGATACACCGCCGCCCGATCACCCCCTCCCGCTGGCTCCAGATCGCCCCCTTCGTCCTCCTCGGCCTCGCCATGGGCCTCGTCTCCATCTGGTGGGAGCGCCACCAGCAAGGCACCGTCGGCGCCGAGTTTTTCTACGGCCCCGTCGACCGCGTCCTCATCGCCGCCCGCGCCCTTTGCTTCTACTTCGGCAAACTCCTCTGGCCGGAAAACCTCACCTTCATCTACCCGCTCTGGACGATCGACGCCCGCTCGCCCGCCGCCTGGGCCTGGTTCCTCCCCCTCGGCGCCCTCGCCGCCGCCGTCTTCGCCCTGCGCCGTCGCCTCGGCCGCGGGCCCGAGGCCGCCCTCGTCTTCTTCGCCGCCACGCTCCTCCCGCTCCTCGGCTTCTTCATGCTCTACACCTTCCGCTACACCTTCGTGGCGGACCACTACGTCTACGTCGCCCTCCTCGGCCCCGCCGCCCTCGCCGGTGCCGCCTGCGCCCGCCTCGCCCCGCGCCTCCGCGCCGCCCACGCCGCCCTCCCCGCCGTCCTCTGCGGCGCGCTCCTCCTCGGCCTCGCCACCCTGAGCTGGCGCCAGTCCCGCCAATACCACGACCTCCGCACGCTCTGGGAAACCACCATCGCCCGCAGCCCGACCACCTTCATGGCGCACAACAACCTCGGCGCGCTCGAACTGCGCGAAGGCCGCACCGACGCCGCCGTCTCCTGCTTCGAGCAGGCCCTTGCGCTGAAGCCCGACCACCCCTCGGCCCTCGCCAACCTCGCCAACGCCCGCCTCGCCCAAGGCCGCCCCGCCGACGCCCTCGCCCTCTTCCGTCGCGTCACCGAACTCGCGCCCGCCGACGCCAAAGCCTGGTCCGACCTCGGCCAGGCCCTCGAAACCACCGGCTCCCCCGCCGAGGCCGCCACGCACTACCGCCGCGCCCTCGAACTCGATCCCAAGCTCGCCGAGGCTCATTTCCTCCTCGCCCGCCGCCTCCTCGCCGAGGGCCGCCCAGCCGAGGCCGGCCCGCACCTCGAGCGCGCGCTCACCTTGCACGCCGACTACGTCGAGGCGCATTACCACCTCGGCCTCGTCCGCCTCGCCGAGGAACGCCCCGTCGACGCCGCCGCCTGCTTCGAGCGCGTCGTCGCCCTCGCCCCGGCCCACGCATTCGCCCTCCACAACCTCGCCCTCCTCCGCGCCACCTCCGGCCGCGTCGACGAGGCCGAGCCGCTCCTCCGCCGCGCCGTCGCCGCCGCCCCCGCCGACGCCTCCATCCGCCACAGCCTTGCCCGCGCCCTCCTCGCCCTCGGTCGCGTCGCCGACGCCGAGCCCGAGCTCCGCGAAGTCCTGCGCCTTTCGCCCGATCTCGCCCCCGCCCGCATCGACCTCGCGCAAACCCAGCTCGAACTCGGTCGCTACCCCGACGCCGCCTCCACGCTCCAAGCCCACCTCGCCCGCCACCCCGACGATTTCGAGGCCCGCCACGGCCTCGGCCGCGTGCTCCTCGCCGCCGGCCGTCCCGCCGAGGCCGCCGCCGCCTTCCGTCGGGTCCTCGCCGATTCCCCCGGCCACCCCGCCGCCCTCGCCGACCTCTCCGCCCTCGAAACCGCCCCGCTGGCCC
>CAYTLL010000011.1:81783-90530 GCA_964438755.1 uncultured Akkermansia sp.
GCCCCTTGCTCCCATGCGCCCCACCCCGCTTTTCATCGCCTGCCTCCTCGCCGTCTTCGCCGGAGGCTATGCGCTCGGCCACCGCCGCCCCGCCCCCTCGCCCGCCGCCGCCCGCGCCGCCGAGGTCCTCCGCCCCGACGCCGCTCCCGCCGGCTCGCTCGCCGCCTCGGTCCCGCAGCTCACCGTCGACCAGATCATCGCCCAGCTCGCCGACGAATGCCGCCGCGGCGTCTGGCGCCGCACCGCGCAGTGGGACGTCCTTCTCGCCCGCCTTTCCCCCTCCGATTTCGGACGCATCCTCGCGGCCATCCGCGAATTCGTCCTCTCCCCCACCCAGGACGAGTTGCGCCGCACCCTCCTCGCCCGCTGGGCCGAGGGAGATCCCCGCGCCGCCATCGATTTCGTCCACGGACTGCCCAACTCGTCCCTCCGCGACCAGCTCATGCTCAGCGCCCTGCAAGGTTGGCTCCACGCCGACCTCGCCGGCGCCGTCGCATGGATAAAAGAGCTCCCGCCCGGCGCCGTGCGCGCCGACGCCCTCCGTGTCGCCCTGCCCCTGCTCGCCGCGCAAAATCCCCGAGCCGCCCTGCCGCTCGTCGCCCTTCTCCCCCTCGGCCAGCGTCAGGACGCCTATGGCACGCTCTTCGCCGTCTGGGCCGAGGCCGATCCCGCCGCCGCCTCCGCCTCGCTCGCCAAGCTCGACCTCCGCCCCGCCGACCGCCGCGTCGCCCTCGGCGCCATCGCCCGCGCCTGGGCCATGAAGGAGCCGCACGCCGCCCTCGCCTGGGTCGACACCCTCCCCGCCGGCGCCGAGCGCAACGAGGTCTTCGGCACCGTCATCAACAACTGGGCCGCCGTCTCCCCGTCCGCCGCCGCCGACTTCGTCCTCGCCCTTCCGCCCGGCGCCCTCCGCGGCCGCGCCCTCGTCCTCACCGCCTCCGCCTGGCCGACCAACGACCCCGACCGCGCCCTCGAGTTCATCGCCAAGTTCCCCCCCGGCCGCGAACGCAACGAGGCCACCGGCATGGTCCTCGGCAACCTCGCCAACGTCGACGCCGCCGGCGCCTTCGAGCGCGCCTCCGCCCTGCCCGAGGGCGCCGCCCGCGCCGACATGTTGAAAAACGTCATCCTCGTCTGGGGCGCCCGAGAACCCGAGGCCGCCCTCGCCGCCGCCTCTTCCCTTCCCGCCGGCGAGGCCCGCCTCACCACGCTCGGCAACGCCCTCGGCCTCATCGCCCACGAAGACCCGGAGATCGCTCTCGACTACGTCCTGAAGGCCCCCGTCGGCAGCGAGCGCAACGAGCTCCTCCGCTCCGTCAGCGTCGACCTCGCCCGCGAGGACCCCGCCATGGCTTCCGTATTCGCCAAGGCGCTACCCACCGGCACCGGCCAGCGCGACGCCATCGGCGCCATCGCCACCGGCTACACCCACCTCGACCCCGCCCTCGCCCAGGAATGGCTGCTAGGTCTCCCCGCGGGCGAGCTCCGCGAACACGCCCTCGGTTACATGGGAGAGGAACGCGCCCGCCTCGATCCCGAGGGCACCGCCACCTGGGCCGCCTCCCTCGCCGCCCCCTCCGAGCGCCGCCGCGCCCTCCAACATTCGCTCAACACCTGGGCCGCCACCGACACCCCCGGCGCCCTCGCCTGGGCCCAGCGCCTCCCCCCCGGCGCCGCGCGACAGGAAGCCTTCGCGGCCATCGTCGAGTCCCAGTCCTTCAACGATCCCGCCGGCGCCCTCGCCCTCGCCTCCCAGATGGGCGAAGGCGAGATCCGCGACCTCGCCGTGCAAAGCCTCGCCAACGCCTGGGCCCGCGACGACGCCCCCGCCGCCCTCGCCCAGATCCAAACCATGCCCCCCGGCGACATCCGCACCAAGCTCGCCAACGGTCTCGTCGTCACCCTCGCCGAGCACAACCCCGCCGACGCCGCCGCCTTCGCCGCCACGATTCCCCCCGCGCAGCTCTCCACCGCCGCCGTCAACAGCATCGCCGACGCCTGGGGCCGCACCGACCCCGCCGGCGCCGCCGCCTGGGCGCTTAAACTCCCCGACCACGAGGCCCGAAGCTCCGCGCTCTCCCTCACCATCGAAAGCTGGGGCCGCGTCGACCCCGCCAAGGCCGGCGCCTACCTCAACGCGCTCCCGAAAGGCGCCGACCGCGACCACGCCCTCGGCACTTTCATCTCGTCCTACGCCTTCGCCCACCCGCGCAAGGCCGCCGACTGGGTCAAATCCATCGAGGACCCCGTGGTCCGCGCCAACGCCGCCGACGTCGTCGAACGTTTTTGGAAACAACACGACCCCGCCGCCTCCACCGCCTGGCGCAACCGCCTTCGCTCCGGCGGCTAAACCACCGAAGTGGTTAACCGCTAAAAAACGCTAACCCTCGCTAAGTAAAACCCTCTCTATCGGTCCTCACGCCCGCGCGCCTTCCGGCTCCGATTTAGCGCTCTTTAGCGAGCTTTAGCGGTTCCCCCGTCATTCCTCAGCCCAGCCTTTCCCATGTATAACCACCGCAAGATCGTCGTCGTCATGCCCGCCTACAACGCCGCGAAGACCCTGCGGCGCACCTACGACGAGGTCATGGCCACGGGCGTCGTCGACCATGTCGTCATCGTCGACGACGCCAGCCGCGACGAAACCGCCGCCCTCGCCCGCGAGTTGCCGAACGCCATCGTCCACGTCCACCCGAGCAACCGCGGCTACGGAGGCAACCAGAAGACCTGCTACGCCGCGGCCCTCGAGACCGGCGCCGACGTAGTCATCATGGTGCATCCGGATTACCAATACACGCCCGCCCTCATCCCCGCCATGGCCTCGCTCGTCGCGACCGACGTCTACGCCTGCGTGATCGGCAGCCGCATCCTCGGAGGCCAGGCCCTCCGCGGCGGCATGCCCGCCTGGAAGTATATCGCCAACCGCGCCCTCACCTTCGTCGAAAACCTCCTCCTCGGCGCCAAGCTCTCCGAATACCACACCGGCTACCGCGCCTTCTCCCGCGAACTCCTCGAACGCATCCCCTGGCAAAACAACTCCGACGACTTCGTCTTCGACAACCAGATGCTCGCCCAGGTCCTCTGGCAGGGCTACGTCGTCGCCGAGATCAGTTGCCCGACGAAGTATTTCCCCGACGCATCCTCGATCAACTTCCGCCGCAGCGTCCGCTACGGCTTCGGCTGCCTCGCCACCGCCGCCGCCTTCCGCCTCGCTCGCCTCGGCCTCCGACCGTCTCCGCGTTTTCCCTCCGCCGCCGGCCTCGAGCCCCGGCCGGCCGTCGCCCGTCCCTCCGTCCCCGCGCCATGATCTACCTGCTCGGCGGCTCCGGCTACATAGGCTCCGCCTTCGCCCGCCAGCTCGCCCTCCGCGGCCTGCCTCATCGCGTTCTCCGCCGCGCCGACTTCGACTACTCGCGCCCGGAAGGGCTCCGCGACGCGTTGCGCGCCGACCGCGTCTCCTTTCTGATCAACGCCGCCGGCCACACCGGACGGCCCAATGTCGACGCCTGCGAGGACGAGCGTCTCGAATGCCTGCTCGGAAATGTCGTCCTGCCCCTGCGGATCGCCGAGGCCTGCGCCGACGCCCGCGTGCCCTGGGCGCATTTGTCCTCCGGTTGCATATACTCCGGATGCCGCCCCGACGGATCCGGCTTCACCGAAATCGACCCGCCCAACTTCTGCTTCGGCGCCGGCCCTTGCTCGTTCTACAGCGGCACCAAGGCGATGGCCGAGGAGCGGCTCGCCGCCTACCCGGATGTCTATCTCTGGCGCATTCGCATCCCGTTCGACCACGTCGACCACCCGCGCAATTACTTATCCAAGCTCCTCGCCTATCCGAGGCTCCTCGACGCGCGCAATTCGCTCACGCATCTCGCCGAGTTCATTCCCGCCGCACTGGAGTTTCTCCGCCTTCGGCCGGAGCCCGGCGCCTACCACTTCACCAACCCCGGATCCGTCACCACCCGCGAGGTCGCCGACCTGCTCGCCGCCACCCTCGCTCCCGGCCGGGACTTTCGCTTCTTCGCCGACGAAAACGAGTTCATGCGACTCGCCGCCCGCGCGCCCCGATCGAGTTGCGTGCTGGATTCCTCCAAGCTCGCCCGGCTCGGCCTCCCCATGATGCCTGTCGACGAGGCGCTGCGCCAAGCCGTCGGCGCATGGCGAAACCACCCCGCCGCCTTGACCGCCGCCGGGTGATCCGGATCGCGGTCGCTCGTGCGCGACGGGCGGTTTACGGGCGAAATCTTACTGTTTGAGCCGACGGCGCTCCGTATCTTGCGTCCCGCCGCCAAGAATCGGCGACATCCGCTGCGCCCACCCCTCGAGTGCGGCGACGGCACCGCACGCCCCGCCCCGATGTTTTTTCTCCGGCCCATTCTCCTTTTGCTTACCCTTTGCGTCATCCCCCGCGCGCACGCCCACTTGCCCGGTGAAAGCAGCCTCGTGCTGAGCCTCGACGCGGAAAATCTAGGGGTCCTCGTCTCCCTTTCGCTGCCGACCGCCGCGACGCTTCTCGCCCCCGAGTCGCAGCCCCTCTCCGCCGCCACGCTTGATCGCCGCCGACCCGAACTGCTCGCGGCCGCTTCGCGCGTTTGCGCCTTGCTCGACGCCGAGGACAAGCCGCTCGAACCCGAACGGGTCCTCGTCTCCGTTTTTCAAGACCACGAGGTGCGCTTCCACCTGCTCTTCGCGCCTGGCGCCCGCCCCGCGCGGCTTCGCATGCCCCTGCTGGGGATCCTGCGCGGAGAAACCTTCTGCACCTTGACCGATCTTCGCGACGAGCCCCCCGTCCGCGCCCTCCTCACCCCCGACGCCTCCGTCCACACGTTCTCCCGCTGATTTTTCGCCGAGCCCATGCACGCCCCCCGCATCCGCGCCCTTTATCTGGTTGTCCTCGCCTTCGCCTGCCTCGCCCTTCCCGCGCTCCGCGCGCAGCGTCAGATGGAGCCCCTCGGGCGAGGCGTCGTCGCCATGCGCACGAGCAGCACCCAGGTCTACGTCGGCTGGCGCCTGCTCGGAGACGACCCCGCGGACATCGGCTTCAATCTCTACCGCTCCATCGGCGGCGCCGCCGCGACCAAGCTCAACGGCGCCACCCCGATCACCGCGTCGACCAACTACCTCGACACCCCCGGCTCCGCCGCCCTCGCCAGCGCCATTTCCTACTACGTCGTCCCCGTCCGCAACGGCGTCGAGCAAACCGCCGGCGCCGCCTACACCCTCGCCGCCAACGCCTCAAGCGGCCAGCAGTTCATCCGCCTCCCGCTCTCCACCGCCACCCCCAACCCCGACTCCGCCTATCCCTACACGGTGAAGTTCTGCTGGGTGGGAGACTTCGACGGCGACGGCGAATACGACTTCCTTGTCGACCGCGTCTCCACCGGCGCGACCGAGAAACAGTTTCTCGAGGCCTACAAGCGCGACGGCACCTTCCTCTGGCGCATGGACATGGGCGCCAACTCCGTGAACCAATACGCCTACGAGCCCGGCTCCTCCGCCATCTCCGTCGGCGACACCGACAACGTCACCGTCTACGACCTCGACGGCGACGGAAAGGCCGAGGTCGCCGTGCGCACCGCCAACGGCGTCACCGTCACCAACGCCGCCGGCTCGGTCGTCGCGACCGTCTCCGCCGCCAGCGACACCTCCCAGTTCGTCTCCATCATAGACGGCCTCAGCGGCGTCGAAAAAGCCCGCACCGCCCTGCCCAACCCCTGGGCGCAATACGGCACGCTCACCAGCAAGTGCGCCATCGCCTACCTGGACGGCCGGCGCCCCAGCGTCTTGTTTTACGGATACAACCGCGCCGACAGCGGCGCCTTCTACCGCGTCTTCAGCACCTTCGACTACCGCGACGGAAAGCTCACCCTCCGCTGGTCCACGCCCCAGACTTTTCCCGGCGCCGAGGGACACCAGATCCGCGTCGCCGACGTCGACAACGACGGCAAGGACGAGATCATCGACATCGGCCATGTCATCGACGACGACGGCACCCAGCTCTTCGTCATTCCCGAGATTTCTCACGGCGATCGCTTCCACGTCGCGGACATCAATCCCGACCGCCCCGGCCTGGAAAACTACATCATCCAGCAGAACAACTCGACCTTCCTCGCCACCGCCTACTACGACGCCGGCACCGGCCAGATGTTGAAGAAATGGTATGCCACCGACGTCGTCGACGTCGGCCGCGGCATCGCCCTCGACATCAACTCCACCCACAAGGGCTACGAGATGTATTCCACCCAGGGCGGCATCTTCAACGCCAAGGGCGACCAGATCTACGCCAACAACGTCTGGGCCCCCGAGGGACTCTGGTGGGACGCCGACCTCCTCCGCGAATTCATCGACGGCGCCGGCTCCGGCGCCCTCAACCCCGTCATCAACAAATTCAACCAGGGCAGCGGCGGCACCGATCGAGTCTGGACCATGTATAGCGACTTCGGCGCCTACAGCATCACCCAAGCCTACGGCGGCCGCCCGGCTTTCTGGGGCGACATCCTCGGCGATTGGCGCGAGGAGCTAGTCTTCGTCACCACCGACTACACCGCGCTCCGCATCTACACCCCCGTCGGCGTCGCGACCAACCGGCTCTACACCCTGATGCACAACCCGGCCTACCGCTGCCAGGCCACCACCAAGGGCTACGTCCAGTCCTCCAACGTCGACTACTACCTCGGCGTCGGCATGACCACGCCCCCGCCTCCTCCGATGGTCCCCGCCGCGCTCTCCTGGGCCGGCGGCTCGGGCGCGTCCACCTGGAACACCGGCGCCACCGCCGCCTGGAAAAACACCCTGACCTCCGCCGCGTCGACCTTCTCCGCCGGCCAGTCCGTCCGCTTCGACCTCGCCGGCTCCAACGCCGCCCCGGTCGCGCTGTCCGGCGTCCTCCAGCCCGGCGACGTCACCGTGTATTCCCCGATCGACTACACCTTTGACGGCGCCTCCGGCTCCCTCGCCGGCTCCATGAAGCTGGTCAAGGCCGGCAAGGGGTCCCTTCGCATCACCGGCGCCCACGCGTTCTCCGGCGCCACCACCGTCTGGGACGGCGCCCTCCGCGTCGACGGAGCGCTCTCCGCGTCCCCCGTCACCATCTGGGGCGGCGCCTGGGGCGGCCCCCTCGCCAAGGGCCTCACCGGCGGCCGCCTCGCCGGCTCCGGCGTCATCTCGCAACCGGTCTCCCTCCAATACCGCGGCGCCATCACCCCCGGCGCCGGCATGAACTCCGCCGGCACGCTCAGCCTCGGCTCCGGCCTCGCCGCCGCCGACGGTTCCACCTTGGCCTTCGACGTTTCCGCCGACCCCACCGGCACCTCCGCCCCGAGCGACCGCCTCGCCATCACCGGCAATCTCGCCCTGTCCGGAACGGTCTCCGTGGTCGTCAATCCGCTCTCCGGCCAGCTCTCGCCCGGCACCTACACGCTCCTCACCTACACCGGCGCGCTCACCGGCTCCGTCGCCAACCTTTCCGTCGTCGTGCCCGACGGCACGCCCTACTCCGTCTCCCTCGCCTCCGGGGCGCTCAAACTCTCCATCCCCGTCACCCGAGCCCCGGGCTCGCTTGTCTGGAGTGGCGCCATCGACGGCGACTGGGACCTAGCCAACACCCCCAACTGGAAACTCGCGGGAGCCTCCGACGTCTTTGTCGGCGGCGACGCCGTCACCTTCGACGACACCGGCGCGGCCCGCCTCGCCGTCACGCTCGACGTCGCCGCCCCCGTCTCCGGCCTCCATTTCGCCGGCTCCGCCAACTACACCCTCTCCGGCTCCGGCGCCATCTCCGGCGACGCCGGCCTTTCCAAATCCGGCTCCGGCGTGGTGACTATCAACACCGCCAACACGTTCACCGGCCCCGTCTCCCTCACCGGCGGCGTTCTCGCCGTCGGCACCCTCGCCAATGGCGGGGAGCCGAGCTCGATCGGCGCCGCCTCCGCCGACGTCGGCAACTTCATCATCGACGGCGCCACCCTCCGTCTCGTCGGCAGCCAGACCAACACCGACCGCCCCCTCGCCCTCGGCGCCGGCGGCGCCGTCATCGACACTCCCGTGACGCTCCAGCTCAGCGGCTCCGTCTCCGGTCAAGGATCGCTCACCAAGACCGGCGCCGGCACCCTCATTCTCGCCAACGCCAACACCCACTCCGGCGGCACCGTCCTTCAGGCCGGCACCCTCGTGCTCGCCTCCGACAACGCCAACGCCAACGGCCTCGGCTCGGGCGGCATCACGCTCCTCGGCGGCACGCTCCGCATGTATGACAACACCGGCTCATACAATAGCGCCTACTGGCCGATCCTCGTCCCCGCCGGAGCCAGCGCCCGCTTCGAACCCGACGGCCGTTGCGATTTCTACGGCACGCTTTCCGGAGCCGGCACGCTCGATTTCTACACCACCTACATCCGCACCGAGCTCTACGGCAACTGGTCCGGTTTCTCCGGCACCCTCAACGTCACCGCCGACTCCGATGGCGGCGACGTCCGCATCGGCAACTCCGCCGGCTTCCCCTACGCCACGCTGAATCTATCTTCCGGCGTCGCCGCCTACTACACGCCGACGTCCAGCGCGACGCTCTCGCTCGGCGCCCTCTCCGGAACCGGCGGCTTCCTCGGCGGCATCACCACCGCCGGGCGCACGCTCACCTGGCAGATCGGCGCCAAGAACCTGAGCACCTCCTTCAACGGCACGATCGGCAACAGCAGCGGCACCACCGCCCTCACCAAGGTCGGCACCGGCGTGCTCACCCTCGGGCCCGCCAC
>CAYTLL010000012.1:0-57920 GCA_964438755.1 uncultured Akkermansia sp.
GCCCCCGCGCATCCTCTCCGCCTCCCGGCTTTCCGCTCCGACGCTCCGACGCTCCATCGTTCTGTCGTTCTGACGTTCTGACGTTCCGTCCTCCGCCCCGCCATGTCCGGCCTCGTCTCCAGTCTCAACCAAGCCGTCCGCTCCCTGCAGGCGCAGTCCCGCGGCGTCGAGATCGCCGGCCGCAACCTCGCGAACGTCAACAACCCCGACTACGCCCGCCAGCGCGTCCTCTTCGGCGAGCGCGGCATGGTCGTCACCGCCCAGGGCGCCCAGTCCCTCGGCATCGAGGCCAAGTCCGTCGGCCAGATCCGCGACGAGCTCCTCGACCGCCAGCTCGCCCGCGAGCTCGGCCGCAGCGCCGGCCTCCAGGCCGAGAGCGACGCCTACGCCAAGGGCGAGGCCCTCCTCGGCGAGACCATCGACCGCACCCAGTCCGCCGACGAGGTCGCCGCCTCCGGCCAGGGCCTCTCCGCCGTCCTCACCGAGTTTTTCAACGCCTTCCAGGCCCTCGCCGCCCGCCCCACCGACATCGGCGAGCGCCAGAACCTGCTCCAGCGCGCCGACATCCTCGCCGAGCGCTTCCGCGTCACCGACGAGCGCCTCGGCCAGCTCCAGGACGATCTCGGCGCCCAGGTCGACGTCCAGGTCGACGACGCCAACCGCCTCCTCTCCACCGTCGCCGACCTCAACGCCCAGATCGGCCGCTTCGAGCTCAACGCCCCCGGCTCCGCCGTCGACCTCCGCGACCAGCGCCAGGCCGCGGTGGAAAAACTCGCCGGCCTGATCGGCGCCGAGACCCGCGCCAGCGCCGACGGCCCCGGCCAGATCGAGGTCTTCGTCCGCGACGCCTCCGGCTCGCCCCTCCTCCTCGTCGACCGCGCCAGCGTCGTCGCCCCCGTCTCCTCCGACGGCGCGCAGCTTCTCGCCGGCGCCACCCCCGTCGCCCTCTCCGGCGGCTCCGTCCAGGGCCTCTTCACCGCCCGCGACGGCGCCATCCAGACCCTCCGCGACCGCGTCGGCGCCTTCGCCTCCCAGCTCGCCGTCTCCGTCAACGCCGCCTACAACCCGACCGGCGCCACCGGCGACTTCTTCGCCTACGACCCCGCGGCCCCCGCCGCCGGCCTGCGCCTCGCCTCCGGTCTCTCCGCCGCGAACCTGAAGGCCTCCGACGGCGGCGCCGCCGGCGACAACACCGTCGCCCTCGCCGTCTCCGCCCTCGCGACGAAAAAATTCTCCACCGCCTCCGGCGACCTCGTCGACGGCACCTTCGCCCAGTTCTACGGCGGCGTCGTCAGCGACTTCGGCCGCGCCGTCTCCGGCGCCGAGGGCCGCCTCGCCGACCAGAAAAACATCGAGGCCCTCGTCCGCGCGCAGCGCCAGTCCGTGAGCGGCGTCTCCCTCGACGAGGAGATGACCGACCTCATGAAATACCAGCGCGCCTTCCAGGCCTCCTCCCGCGTCATCACCGTCATCGACGAACTCCTCAACACCGTCGTCAACGGCCTCGTCCGCTGATCCCCCGGCCCCCGCACCCCATGCGCATCTCCACCAGCTCCACCGCCGACGCCGTCATCGTCCAGCTCCAGCGCCTCTCCGGACGCCAGACCGAGCTCCAGCGCCAGATCTCCACCGGCCAGCGCATCTTCAACCCCGGCGACGACCCCGCCGCGGCCGGCCGCGTCCTCGCCGCCGGCATGGAGCGCGGCTCCGTCGCCCAGTTCGCGCGCAACGCCTCGTCCGCCCTCGAGTATTCAAAAACCGTCTACGCCGGTCTTGATCAGCTCAAGAAGGTCTCCGACCGAGCCGGCGAGCTCGCCGTCCTCGGCCAGGGCGGCCTCGACGCCGACTCTCTCCGCGCTTACGCCGCCGAGGTCGACCAGCTCCTCGAGCAGGCCGCCGGCCTCGCCAACACCCGCCACGGCGGCGACTACGTCTTCGCCGGCGCCGCCGTCGACACGGCCCCCGGCGTCGTCTCCCGCGGCGCCGACGGGAAGATCGCCTCCGTCTCCTACGCCGGCGACACCGGCCGCGTCTCCGTGCCCCTCGACGAGAACTCCGCCCTCCAGCCCGGCGCCGACGCCGCCACCAACGCCGGCCTCGCCGATTTCATGAACCGGCTCGTCGCCCTCCGCGACGCCCTCTCCGCCGGCGATTCCACCGCGGTCGGCTCCCTCCGCGAGGGCCTCGCCGCCTCCGAGGATCTCCTCGTCGACGCCCTTTCCGCCCAGGGCGCCGTCCAGCTCCGCATCGAGGTCGCCCAGACCCGGCAAAAGTCCCGCCTCGACGAGATCGAGCGCCAGATCTCCGCCGACGCCGACGCCGATCTGCCCGACCTCGTCGTCCGCCTCAACCAGACCAGCCAGGCCTACGAGGCCGCCCTCTCCTCCTCTTCCTCGATCCTCAAGCTCTCCCTTCTCGACTACCTCCGCTAAGCGGCCCGCGCCGCCCGTCCCGCCCTCCCAACCGCCCCTCCCTTTTTTCCATGAAAGTCCTCGCCGAGACCATCCCCTCGCCCGCCGCGAGCGCCAAGCCGCTTGCGCTCGAGCTTCGTTTCGCCTCCGGAATCGTCGGCTTCCCCGATCACCAGCGCGGGGAGATCTTCCACCTCCCGGACCAGCTCCCCTTCCAGTGGCTCCGCCTCCACGGCCCCTCGCCCCTCCACTTCGTGGTCATCGACCCCTGCGGCATCGTCGCCGACTACGCCCCCGAGCTTTTTGACGACGACGCCGCCGCGCTCGGCATTGCCTCCGCCGCGGACGCCCTCATCTTCAACATCGTGACCGTGCGGGACGACCCCTCGCGCGCCACCGTCAACCTCGTGGGCCCCGTCGTGGTAAACCGCCACACCGGAGCCGCCCGCCAGGTGGTCGTCGCCAACCACTCCCTCTACAGCGCCCGCCATCCCCTCGTCACCCCCGAGTGACCTCCCCGCCATGCTCGTCCTCAGCCGCAAGGTAAACGAAGCCATCGTCATCGGCGACAACATCGAGATCCGCATCACCCGGATCGACGGCGACGTCGTGAAGATCGGCATCCAGGCCCCGCGCGAGATCTCCATCGTGCGCAAGGAGGTCCTGATCGACATCGCCGCGAGCAACAAGGCCGCCGCCGTCGCCGCCCCCGCCCCCGGGGCCGCCGCCCCCAGCCTGCCCGCGCTCCCCCGCATCGCCGCCAAGTCCTGAACGTCCGCAACCGCCGCCCCTCCCGCGGCCCCGTCCCCCGCCTCCCCATGAATCTCGGCCACGAATCCCTCTCCCTCGCCGCCAGCCTCGCCCGCGCCGACGCCCGCCTCGACACCGTCTCCGCCCGCGTCTCCTCCGGCCGCCGCATCGACCGCCCCGCCGTCGACTCCGCCGGCGTCGGCCAGGTCGCCCGCCTCGATGCCGAGCAGACCCGCCTCCGCGCCGCCGAGGTCAACGTGCAGAACGGCGTCAGCCGCCTCCAGGCCACCGACAGCCAGCTCTCCGTGATGGGCAAGATCGTCACCCGTCTCTCCGAACTCGCCTCCCTCGCCACCGGGCCCGCCCAGGTCTCCTCCGATCGCGCCCAATACGCGACCGAGTTCACCCAGCTCCAGACCCAGCTCCGCCAGATCGTCGGCGGCTCCTCGGCCGAGATCGGCGGCGCGGACGTGAACGATCCCCTCGGCCGCTTCAACGATCGCGACCTCTTCGGCCCCGGCTCCGGCGAGAGCCTCGCCATCGGCGCGGATGCCGGCGAGCTCCTCGCCTTCCCCGTCGTGAACCTCCGCCAGGGCGCCGTGGCCGACCTCATCCGCCAGGACGCCTCGGGCGGCTTCGCCCTTTCGCTCGCCGCCGGCGGTTCCGCCTCGCTCGGCGAGACCCTGCGCTCCGCCCTCTCCCAGCTCGGCGACTCCCGCGCCGCGGTCGGCGCCGGCCAGGGCCGGCTCACCCTCGCCGCCGGCATGCTCGCCACCGCCGACGCCAACCGCGAGGCCGCGATCGGCGCGATCCAGGACGCCGACATCGCCTCCGAGACCACCCAGCTCGCCCGCCTCAAGATGGTTTCCGAGGGCCATACCGCCATGCTCGTCCAGGCCCGCGACGTCACCGCCAAGCTCCTGCCCCTGCTCGCGCGCAACTGATCCCCGTCCGCCGCCTCGCGCATCCTCTCGCGGCGGCTTCGGGTCCGCCCCGGCGGCACTGTCCGGCCCGGGTCGCTGTTTTTACGCAGGTAGTGCGCGTGGCCCGATTTTGCTTTTGGGCGTTTGCATTGCTTTTACTTTGGTCGGGAGCCCCATCGCCCGCCATGCCTGACTCCTCCCTCAATCCCCCCCTGATCCTCGTCGTGGGCGAGAATCGCGCGAGGCGGGATTGGATCCGGGAGGCCCTGCGCGACGAGCGCCTGGATCTGTGCTTCGCCGAAAACGCCGCGGAGGCCGTGCGGACGCCGCCCGCGCGCGAACCCGAGCTCGTCATCGTCGACCAGCCCCCGCCCGGCGTGTCCGGCGGGGATTTCGCCCGGTCGCTCCGCTCCCCGGTCCGCCCCGAGTTTCGGGAAGCCCCGGTGCTTGTCGTCGCCGGCTCGGACGACGAACCGCGGGCCAGGGCCTTCGCCGCCGAACTGGGCGCGAACGAACTTCTGCTCACGCCCGCCGACGCGGGTCGGCTCGCCGAGCGCGTTCTCCTCCTGATCGCCGATCCGGGCGAAAGCTCGCCCTGGCGCGTGCTGCTCGCCCTTTCCGAGGACGCCGGCATCGGGCGATTGCGCGACGGCTTCGCCTCCCATCCCGGCCGTCTCCGCCACGTTTCCCGGCTCGAGGATTTCGAGGCCGCCTGGGCCGAGGACACCTGGGACACCGTGGTCTGGGACCTCGACCTGCCCGGTTTCGACCGCGAGCGTCTCGCCCGTCTCGCCGCCGCCTCGCCCCTCGCCGCCTTCGTCACCGTGGCCTCCGATCCCGGGCCCTGCGGTTCGGTCGAGTCGCTGCGCGCGGGAGCCGTGGCCCACCTTCGCCGGCCCTTCGCCGCCGACTACCTCGTCGGCCTCTGCCACCTCGCGCGACGCCGCCGGGGCCTGCTACTCGCCCGGCGCATGCTGGAACGGCGCACCCGCGAGCTGCGCCGCTCCGAGCGCCGGTTGGAGAGCATCCTCGATTCCTCCGACCAGATCTTTCTCGTCCTCGACCCCGACGGGCGGGTCGCGCTCTTCAACGAGGCCGCCCGGCGCATGTGCGCCCTGTTTTCCCCCGCCGAGCCCCGCCGCGGCGAGTCGCTCGCCGTCTATCTCCCCGCCCACCTCCACGCGCTCCTGCTCAACGGCGTGGCCCGCGCCCTCGCCGGCGAGGTCGTGCAGCGCGACGTCGATCTCCGCGACCGGCAGGGCGGGCGCCATCGTTTCATCGTCCGTTACTCCCCGCTCGACGCCTCCGACGACTCGCCCCGGCAGGTCTGCCTCAACGCCTACGACATCACCGAGCGCGCCGCCGCCGAGGACAGCCTCCGGCTCCGCAACCACGCCCTCGGCTCCGTCTCGCAGGGGGTCATGATCACCGACCCCGAGCGCCGCGTCCTCTACGTGAACGACGGCTTCACCCGGATGACCGGCTACGCGCTTGCCGACGTCGTCGGCCGCGGCCTCCGCTTCCTCCACGGCCCCGGCACCGAGCCCGGTTTCGCCGAGCGCGTCCGCTCCACGCTCGCCGCCGGTCGGCCCTTCGAGGCGGAGGTGCTCAACTACCGCAAGGACGGCACCGCTTTCTGGAACGACCTCACGATCACCCCGGTCAAGGACGGGAGCGGCGTCGTCACCCAGTTCGTCGGCGTGCAGCGCGACATCACCGATCGCAAGCGCCAGCAGGATGATCTCGCCGCCAGCCGCTCCCGGCTCCAGGCCCTTTTCGACCACTCCAAGGACGCCATTCTCCTGGCCGACGACCACGGCGCCTACATCGACGCGAACCCCGCCGCCTGCGCCCTTCTCGGCTACGAGGCCGGCGAGCTTCGCGGTCTTCACATGTCCCGGGTTTTTGCCCACGACGATCAGGGCTGGGCGGAGGGCGCCTGGCGGGAGTTTCTCGCGGCCGGCCAGCAGTCGGGCGAGTGCGAGCTCCGTCGCCGGGACGGCGCGAGCGTGCGCGTCGAGTTCAGCGCCATCGCCCGCATCCAGCCCGGTGTGCATCTTTCCATCCTGCGCGACGTCTCCGAGCGCGCCGCTCTCCAGACGCGCCTCATGCGCCAGCAACGTCTCGAGAGCGTCGGCCGCCTCGCCAGCGGCGTCGCGCACGATCTCAACAACATCCTCACGCCCATCCTCATGGCGCCCGCCATCCTCCGCCCCTATCTCGCGGAGCCGAACGCGCGGATGCTGCTCGACACGATCGAGGCCGGCGCGCGGCGTGGCTCCTTCATCGTGCGCCAGCTCATGACCTTCGCCCGCGGCGAGGCCGGCGCCAAGCTCCCGCTCGATCTCCGCGACGTCGTCAAAGAGGTCGGCTCCATCATCCGCGAGACCTTCCGCAAGGAGCTGACGCTTGAGCTCGCGCCCGTCTCGTCCGAGGCCCGGTTCCCCGTCCTCGGCGATCCGAACCAGCTCCACCAGGCCGTGCTCAACCTCGCCCTGAACGCCGCCGACGCCATGCCCCGCGGCGGCCGCATGATCATCGCGCTCGAGCGCGCGGAGATGTCCGCCTCCGACCTCGGCGCCGAGCCGGGCGCGCACCCCGGCCCCTTCGCCGTCGTCAGCGTCGTCGACCACGGCGCCGGCATCGCCCCCGAGAACCTCGACAAGATCTTCGACCCGTTTTTCACCACCAAGCCCTTTGGCCAGGGCAGCGGCCTCGGCCTTTCCGTCGTGCTCGGCATCGCCCGCGGCCACGGGGGCTTCGCCCGGATCACCAGCCGCGTCGGCGTCGGCACCATCGCCAAGCTCTGTTTGCCGATCCGCCGGGAGGACGCGCCCGTCGCCGCCGCCGTGCGCGAGCGCGGCTCCGTCTCGCCCGCCCTCGCCCTGGCGGGCCGCGTCGTCCTCGTCGTCGACGACGAGGACGCCGTGCGCGATGTCGTGCGCAGCATCCTCGCGCGCGCCGGCTGCGAGGTGCTCTGCGCCGCCGGCGCCGACGCCGCCTTCAGCCAGCTCCAGGCCGCCGGCCGCCGGGTCGACCTCGTGGTCACCGACCTCGCCATGCCCACCGTGTCCGGCGCCACCTTCATCGAGGTGCTCCGCGGCCGCCGTCCCGAATTGCCGGTGCTCGTGCTCACCGGCACCGACACCCGCGAGCAGTTGCCCGCCTCTATCCGCGGCCACGTCCGCGGCATCGTCGGCAAACCCTGCGAAGGCGCCGCGCTCGTCGCCGCCGCCGAGCGCGCGCTGCGCCCGGTCGCGGACTATCAGGTCTGATCTGATCGGGCCCGGATGGGTCTTTCGCCTGATAGGTTTTATCAGGACCGGTCGGATCTCCGTTTTCCCCTAAAGTCTCATTAGGCGGGGTCGTAGTTGCGCTGAGGGGGACTTATGTCGCCCCGAACCCCGTCTCGATCCATCGCTTCATGAAACTCGGAACCCAGATCCTGCTCATCACCTGCGCGGCCATCCTTGCCACCGTCGTGGCCGGTCTCGCCATCCAGCACCGCATCATCCGCGATCAGGGCGTCGATCTGACCCGCGACGCCATGCGAGCCGCCATCCTCGAGGCGGAAAACGTCCGCGGCACCATCTCGGGTCTCGGTCAAAGCGGCGCCTTCAACCGCGAGAAACTCCTCGCCGACTACCGCCGCACCGGCGACCTGCGCGGCTCCACCCTTTATCAAACCATCCCCGTCGTCGCCGCCTGGAACGCCATCCAGAAGGTCGCCGACGAGAACGGCTGGCAGTTCCGCGTGCCCAAGAACGAGGCCCGCAACGAGAAGAACCAACCCACCCCCGACGAGGCCCGAATCCTCGAGATCCTCGAGCGCGGCGACACGCCCGAGTATTTCTCGGTCGACCACAAGGCCAACAAGATCCTCCTCGCCCGCCCGATCAAGCTGAGCGCCGACTGCCTCGCCTGCCACGGCGATCCCGCCAAGAGCCCCACCGGCGACGGCAAGGACATCCTCGGCTTCCGGATGGAGAACTGGCGCGAGGGCGAGGTCCACGGCGCCTTCGTGCTCCACGCCTCGCTCGACCACGTCGACGAGGTCGCCCGCGCCGGCATCGTCCGCACCCTGCTCTGGACGCTCCCCGCCGCCCTGATCGTAGCCCTCGGCGTCACCTACTATTCCCGCCGCCGCATCCTCCGCCCGCTCGAGGAATCCATCGTGATCATCGACGCCGCCAGCGCCCAGGAGGCCTCCGCCTCCCGCGAGATCGCGTCCGCTTCGCAACGCCTCGCCGACGGCGCCAGCCAGCAGGCCGCCGCGCTCGAGGAGACCAGCGCCACCCTCGAGGAGATTTCCAGCATGACGCGCCGCAACGCCGAGCACGCCGGCCAGGCCGAGACCCTCGCGGCGGACACCCGCGCCGCCGCCGACTCCGGCAACGCCGCCATGACCGACATGCTTCGCGCCGTGGATGAGATCAAGTCCGCCTCGGAAAACATATCCAAGATCCTCAAGACCATCGACGAGATCGCCTTCCAGACCAACATCCTCGCCCTCAACGCCGCCGTCGAGGCCGCCCGCGCCGGCGAGGCCGGCGCCGGCTTCGCCGTCGTCGCCGACGAGGTCCGCGCGCTCGCCCAGCGCTCCGCCCTCGCCGCCAAGGAGACCGCCGAGCGCATCCACGACTCCATCCGCAAGAGCGAGCAGGGCGCCGCCGTCAGCGCCCGCGTCCACACCAGCCTCGAGGAGATCGCGACCAAGGCCCGCCGCATGAACGAGCTCGTGCGCGACATCGCCGGCGGCTCCCGCGAGCAGAGCCAGGGCGTCTCGCAGGTGAACGACGCCATCCGCGGCCTCGACCAGCTCACCCAGTCCAACGCCGCCGCCGCCGAGGAGTCGGCCTCCGCCGCCGCCGAGCTCGACGCCCAGTCGCACGAGCTCAAGTCCGCCGTCGGCCGTCTCGTCGCCATGGTCTCCGGCGCCGGCCGGGCCGCGGCCGCCGAACACGCCGCCGCCGAGCACGCCCAGCCCGTCGAGAAGACGGGTAAGGCAGGCAGGTCCGCCGACCGCGATCAGGCCCGCTCCAAGTAAGGTCGCGCCTCCCGCCCCGACGCGGGCCCGCTCCCCGGGCCCCGCGTCGGGCGTCGATGGCGGCGCGCGGGCAAACGCAAACGCGCTCGCGAAGCCGGCCCGAGGCTGTTGTCCTCGGGCTTCGCCATGCCCTATTTCCTGCGCCACCTCTCCACGGTTGGTCCCACGGCCGAGCCCGTTTTCGATCCCGCCTGGGGGCGCTTTCTCGACACCTTGCCCGCCATGGCCTGGCTGGCCGACACGAAGGGACGACTCCTTTACGCCAACGAGGCCTGGCGCGAGGCCACCGGACTCCGGGGCGACGTCCGCGATCTCTCCCGCTTCGGCGACCTGGTCCACCCGGAGGACCGGGAGCGGCTCGGCGGCGCGGGCCGCGCCCACGCCGGCGGCTCCACCGCCTACGAGTTTCGCCTCCGCCGCGCCGACGGCCAATACCGCTGGGTGCTCGAGCGCATCCACGCCTGGCGCGACGCGAAGGGCGCGCAGATCGGCTTTGTCGGCGGCGCGGTCGACATCCATGAGCAAAAGCGCCACGAGCAGCGCCTCTCCCTCATCGCGCTGCGCCAGACCTCGCTCGCCTGCTTCGGCCGTTTCATCCTCGAGCAGACCGAGATCGAGACCGTCTCGGCCGAGGCCGTCCGGCTCTTCTGCGAACATCTCCGGCTCCCCGCCGGCCTGCTCCTGCGCGGCGATCCCGAGGGGATCGAGGCGCCGCGGATCTTTTGCGCCCGGGGCTTCGCCGCCGACGTCTCGCCCGCGCTCGTCTCGCTCCCCGCGACCGGCTCCACCCGCCATTATCCCGAGGACGGCGACGACTTCCCCCTTCCCGCCGCCTGGCTGGAGGCCGGCGGCTGGCGGCAGGGGCTGGCCGTGCCCGTCGACCCGCTCGCCCCCTCCCGCGGCTGGTTCGTCGGCCTCTCGACCGAGCTCCCCGACCTCCCGCCCTCGCTCAACTACGCGCGGGAACTCGCCGCCATCTTCGCCGTCGCCGAGGCCCGCGTCCGCGCCGAGCGGGACCTGCGCGCCGGCAGCGAGCGCGCCCTCCAGATCCAGAAGATGGAGGCGGTCGGCCTGCTCGCCGGCGGCGTCGCCCACGATTTCAACAACCTGCTCACCGCCATCCGCTGCTTCGCCGAGCTGCTGCGCGACGACCTGCCCGGGGAGACGCAGCGCTCGCGCGTCGACGACATCCTCCACGCCTCCAGCCGCGCCAGCCACCTCGTGCGCCAGCTCCTCGCCTTCAGCCGCCACGAGGTCGTGCAGTCCGAGCCCGTCGACCTCCAGTCCCTCGTCGACAACCTGCGCGGCTTCATCCGCTCGCTGCTCAGCGAGCACGTGCGCATCCGCTTCGAGCTGGGCGAGGCGCCCGCCTGGTGCCACGCCGATCCCAAGCAGATCGAGCAGGTTTTGTTCAACCTCTGTCTGAACGCCCGCGATGTCATGGTCGTCGACGGCACGCTCACCGTGGGCGTGGGCCCGGCCCCGGCCTCGCCCGACGGCGGACGTCGCGTGCGCCTCACCGTCGGCGACACCGGACCGGGCATACCGCCCGAGGTGCAGGCCCGGCTCTTCCAGCCCTTTTTCACCACCAAGCCCCGGGGCCGCGGCACCGGTCTCGGCCTCGCCGCCTCGCGCGCCATCGCCCGCGAGTTCGGCGGCGACCTCACCTTCGAGACCGAGGCGGGCAAGGGCTCCGTCTTCCACCTCGACCTGCCCGAGGTCGCCAGCCCCTACGCGTTCGAGCCCGAGCCCGAGCCGACCCGGGCTTCGCGCGCCCCGGGCCGCAGTCTTCTTCTCGTCGAGGACGACGACCTCGTGCGCGCCGTCACCACGCTCCTCGCCGAGTCGTTCGGCCACAAGGTCACCGCCTTCGGCGACAGCGGCGAAGCCCTCGCCTGGGCCGAGCAGGGTGGGCTGGCGACCATCGACCTGCTCATGACCGACATCGTCATGCCGAATCTGAGCGGCCACGCCCTTTCCAAGCGCCTGCGCACGCTGCGGCCCGACCTGCCCGTGCTCTACATGTCGGGCTACGTCGACGACGAGGAGACCCGCGCCGCCATCGCCCAGCCCGGCGTGCTGTTTCTCGCCAAGCCCTTTTCCCACCACGAACTCGCCAGCCGGCTCGAGGCCGCGCTCGCCCCCCTGGCGGCCGGTCCGGAGGACGACTCCGACCGACCCGCTGACGGCGAGACTCAGGGCTTTTTGCCGTAGGCGCGCAGGGCGCCGCCGGTCGAGATCGCGGGCGGCGGCGAGGCCGGGCGCGCGGGCCCGAGGCTGCAACGCAGCAGGAGCTGCTCGTTCTCGCGGTCGAGATGGAGGATCTGCAGATGACGCTGCTTCGCCTGCTCGAGGACCTCGCCGCCCCGTTCCCGGGGATCGGCGGTGCGGGCGCGCAGCGCAGCCAGGCTCTCCTCGAAGCGCGCGGCTAGGGCGCGCTTGCGCTCGCGCCAGGCCTCGTCGGGCGGGCGCGCCTCGTGTTTCAGGATCCGGTTTTCCTCCACGCAGAGGCGGTGCAGCTCGTCGCAGAGCGCGAGGTGGCGGGTGAGCAGGTCGGCAAGGCTCATGAGTTGGGCGCGGCCGGAACGGAATGCGCCTCCGTGACCGGAGACAAACGGCGAATTTCCGTCTCCGTGCGTCCGGCCCATTCCAGCTGCTCGCCACGCCACTTCGCCATGCGTGACAACTCGGTTTCCGCCGCGCCGGGCTCGGTCGCGCGTGAAACCAGCTCGACCAGCTCGGCGTAGACCGCGCGGGCTTCCACCGGCTGCTGCAGCTGCTCCAGGCAGAGCCCGGCCTCGTAGAGGGCCGGCGCGCGCCAGGACGGGGCGGGATCGAGCAGGGCCATGGCCCGGTAAAGCAGGAGGGCGGAGTGGGTTTCGCCCTCCTCCTTGAATCGCCGGGCGAGAAAATTGCCCGCCCGGCGTTGCCATTCGCGCCAGGCCGCCGGCTCCGCGGTCGAGCTGGTCGCGCGCAACAACTCGAGCGTGACGCGCAACGCCTCGTCGCGGCGCCCTTCCTCGGCGTGGATCTTCGCGATCGTGAAACGCGCCTCGGCCGCCTCCGCGGCCTCCCCGTCTTGCGATAGCAGGCGGTTGAGGGTGGTGAGCGCCCCCGGGCGGTCTCCCGAGAGCAGTTGCGCCTGGGCCGTGCGAAAACGCGCGCGCGCGCGGTCGGCCGGAGCGAGATCGAGCGCGTCGAGCCGTCGGAAAAAGCGGATCGCCTCCGCGCTGTTGCCGCTCTGCAGGTGGGTCTCGGCGATCTCGAACTGCGCGGTGCGCACGAGCCGCCGGTAGTTTTCGCTCTCCGCCCCGGGCAGGCGCAGGGTGGACTGGATCACCGAATAAAAACGCGAGATCGCCAGCTTCGGCGCCCCCAGGTCGCGCAGCGCGCGACCGAGCTCCAGCAGGGCGAGCGGAGTCCCTGACCAGTCGGGAAACTCGCCGACCAGGCGCTCGTAGGTCGCGGTGGCCTTCACCCCGTCTCCGGCGACGCGGTAGGCGCGCCCGAGCGCGAGCATGGCGGGCGCCGCCTCCTCGCCGCGGGCGAGGCGCAACGCCTCGCGGGCGGCGAAAATCGCCGGCTCCGAGTCCCGGGTCGTGAGTTTCTTTTCCGCGATGCGCATCAGCCCGGCGTATTCCTCGCCGCGCTGGTCGGGCGCCTCGGGGCCGGGCGCCTGGCCCTCGCCGGCGTGCGTCCCCGTCTTGGCGGACGCCTCCGGCGCGTGCGTGTCCTGGGCCTGGGCCGTGGAAACGGGCGGGGTCCCCGCGGCGTGCGTCGTCTCGGATTTCGGTTCGGGCGCCGGCTCGTGCGGCGTCTCCGCGAGCAGGCCGGCGAAGGCGAGCGGGCAGGCGAGCGCTACCCGGACAAGGAAACGTGGGCGGGAGAGGCTCATCTTATTTCATACGTCGCCCGGCTGGCGGGCGGGGGCGCGGGAACGAAGTAGGGCAGGAGTTGCTCGACCGTCACGGGCGCGGGACGCGCGTAGTCGTCGGGCAGGATGGGCAGTCCGCCATGCGGCGCCGCGGTGGCGTCCGCGGGCGCGGGGTTCGCCGGCGTGGCCGGGCCAGGGCCCGGGCCGGGCGCGCTTGAGGCGGGATCGGTCGGCGTGTAGGATGGCGAACTATCCTCGTCGGAGTCCGAGTCCGGCGGTTCCGCGGGAGGCTTCGGCGCGGGGTGGGGCGGCGGCGGCGTGGGCGGTCGCGCCGCGGAGAAACGCAGCGCGATGGGCGCCGCTTGCGCCAGATAGGGCAGCGGGGAAAGGGCGTCGCGGGCCGCGGCCTGGTTCGCCGCGAGAATCACGACGAGGCAGGACGCGGACGCGCCGAGCCGAGCGCAGGCCGCTCGGCCGGAAGTGTCCGGACGCTGGTGGGTTGATGACATGTGAAGGCGGGCGGGCAGGTGTGGGCACGTGTTCCATCCCGACTGGTGGTTCCAAAGGGGGTATCGGCACTCGGGCGCCCGGCTTGAGCCGCGCGGACCGATAAAACACGGCCGATTTGTGATTCGGTCTCGTTCTCAAAATTGACAAGGCCTCCGGCTTTGCTCCCTTTGCGCCGCGTGACCGCGTGCGTGCGACGTTTCATCACCTTGTTGCTGGTGGCCTTCTGGCTGCCGGTGACGGCGCATTGTTCGCTCGAGGCGATGACGGGGCTGCTCGACGAGGTTTGTGAAACCGCCTGTCCGCACGAGGCGGACGGCATGCATGTCGACTCCTGCGATCTGGTCGAAAGCGGCGACATCCTCCCCGCCACCGCCGTCGCGCACGCTCCCGCGCCCAGCCTCACGACGCTGGCCTGTCTCGCGTGTCTGCACGCCCGGCTCCTTGCCGAGGCCGAGCCGCTCGCGCCGCCCGCCTGGGCGACCGACCATCCGCGCGATTGGGTGCCGTCATGGACCTTCGCGCTCCGCACCGCGCCGGCCGCGCGTGCTCCCGATCTGACCTGACCTAGGCCGCCGCGATCCTGCGCGATCGCTCCGGCCCGTCCGTCGCTCGCTGTCTCGTGGCCGCGAGTTTCCCGCCGTTCCGCCCGCGTGGCTCGTCCGGCCGGTTCCCCGCCCGTCGCGGGGTCAACATCAGGTTCGTTCTCATGATTTTCCGCATACTCATCCCTGTTTGCGTGCTCGCGACCCTCGCGGTCGCCGAGCCGCTCACGCCCGAGGCCGTCACTCGCCTCGCTCTCGACAACAATCCCCGCCTCGCGGCCGCCCGCGCGGTCGTGGCCGAGGCGGAGGCCCGCGTCTCCGGCCTCGGACGTCTGCCCAATCCCGAATTCGAGACCGAGTTCGCCGCCGGTTCGCGCGAACGCGGTCGCCTCGAAGTCGGCCTCGCCCAGGTCTTCCCGCGCACCTCGCGTCTTCGTCTTGAACGCCGCGTCGCCGCCGAGGCCGTCGCGCTGGCCCGGCTCGAAATCGCCGCCGCCGAGGCCGACACCGTCGCCCGCGCCCGCTCCGCCCTCGTGGAACTCGCCGCGGCCGACGCCGGCCTTGCCCTCGTCGAGCGTCAGGCCGCGCTCGCCCGCGAGTTTGCCGACGCGCAGACCCGCCAGACGGCGGCCGGCCAGCTCTCCGCGCTCGATTCCGCGCAAGCCGCCCTCGTCGCCCGCGAGGCCGAGCTCGCCCTCGCCGATCCCCGCGCCGACCGCGTCGCCGCCGCGCTCGCCCTCGCCACCGAGCTGGGCCGCGAGGCCGATCCCGCGCTCGCCGCGTCGCTCGATCTCGCCCTGCCCGCCGAGGCTCCGGCGCCCGCCGCGCTCGCGTCCCGCCCCGATCTCGCCCTCGCCGAGGGCGCGCTCGTCGCCGGCGACGCCGAGATCGCGCTCGCCCGCTCCCAAGGCCGCGAGGACTACCGCGTCGGCGTCTTCGCCGAAGGCGAGCAGGACCGCGACGATCTCGGGGCCCGCGAGCAGGAATTGAAGATCGGTCTGCGCTTCAGCATGCCGCTGCCCGTGCGCAAGGTCTCCGGCCCCGCGGTCGCGGAAAAACAGGCCGCGCGCCGCCGCCTCGTCCTCGAACGCGACGCCCTCGCGCTCGCCGCCCGCAACGAGGTCGCCGCCTCCGCCGCCGCGCTCGCCGCGCGCCATGCCGCCGCCCGCGTCATCGCGACCGAATTGTTGCCCGCCGCCCGCGCCCACTTGACCGCCACCGAGGCCGCCTTCGGCCGCGGCGAGGCCGAGATGGCGCAGGTCTTCCGCGCCCGCGAACGCCTCGCCGAGCTCGAGCGCTCCGACCTCGCCGCCCGCCGCGCCTACCACCTCGCCCTCGTGCAAAACCTGGCCGCCGCCGGCCGCCTCCTCCCCTGATCGCATGAAACCTTCTTTCGTTATTCTCGCCTCCCTTCTCCTCGCCGCGCCCTTCGCCGCCACCGCCGCGGACGCGCGCGCGAAAAACACCGTCGTCCTCGACGCCAACACCGTCGCCAACCTGCGCCTCGCCTTCGCCTCCGCGGAGCCGCGCGTGTTCGAGGAAACGGTCTTCGCCCTCGGCCGCGTCGAGGCCGCCCACGCGAGCCAGGCCGCCGTGAGCAGCCGCATCTCCGGCCGCGTCGTCGGCCTCTCCGCCCACCTCGGCGACCGCGTCGCCGCCGACGCCGAGATCGTCCGCGTCGAAAGCCGCCAGGCCGGCGATCCGCCGCCCGTCGTCACCCTCCGCGCGCCCATCGCCGGCACCGTCACCGCTTGCGCCATCCATCTTGGCGACCCCGTCGAGCCCGACGCCGCCCTGATCGAGATCACCGACCTCTCCTCGGTCGATGCTGTCGCCCGCGTGCCCGAGTCCGCCTCCGGCCGCATGCGCCCGGGCACCCAGGCCCGCATCCGTCTCGCCGCATTCCCCGACGAGACCTTCACCGGCGAGCTCGTCCGCTTCGCTCCCGCCGCCGACGCCGCCACCGGCACGCTCGACGCGCACTTCCGCCTCGCGAACCCCGAGGGCCGCCTGCGTCCCGGCCTGCGCGCCGAGTTCGCCATCATCGTCGCCCGCCGCCCCGAGGTGCTCTCCGTGCCGCGCGAGGCCGTCCAAGGCGAGGGCGCCGCGCCCCGCTTCGTCTTCGTGAAGGACTTCGAGCTGCCCGACGCCTTCGTGAAAACCCAGGTCGTCCTCGGCGCGAGCAACGACCGTTACGTCGAGATCGTGAGCGGTGTGTTTCCCGGCGACGAGGTCGTCACCCGCGGCGCCTACTCGCTCTCCTTCGCCGGCGGCGGCGGCCTTTCCCTCAAGGAGGCCCTCGACGCCGCCCACGGCCACGAGCACGCCGCCGACGGCTCCGAACTATCCAAGAACGCCGCCGCCGCGCCCGTCGCCGCGTCCGGCGAACATGGCCACGAACACGGTTCCGCCTCCGATGGCCACGCGCATCCCGAGCGCCCCTGGCAGATCTCCACCGCCGTCCTCGGCCTCGCCACCCTCGGCCTCCTGACCGCCGCCGCGCGCCGCCGCCATGTTGAATAATCTCATCCGCTGGTCGCTCCGCCACCGCGCGGTGATCCTCGGCCTCGCGCTCATCGTGCTCCTGCTCGGTCTGCGCACCGGCCTGGGCCTGCCGGTCGAGGTGTTGCCCGACCTCACCAAACCCACCGTCGTCATCCTAACCGAGGCCCCGGGCCTCGCGCCCGAGGAGGTCGAGACGCGCGTCACCCAGCCGCTCGAGAGCTCGCTCCTCGGCGTCGCCGGGCTCACCCGCGTCCGCTCCAACTCCGACGTCTCGCTCTCGCTCATCTACGCCGAGTTCGGCTGGAACACCGACATCACCCGCGCCCGCACGCTCGTGCAGGAGCGGCTCCAGCCCGCCGGCGAGCAACTCCCCGAGGGCGTGCAGCCGTTCATGACTCCCGTCGCGTCGCTCATGGGCGAGATCCTGCTCGTCGGCGTGCGCTCCACCGTGCCCGAGGGCAAGCCCGGCTATCTCTCCCCGCCCGAGGTCCGCACCCTCGCCGACTGGACGATCCGCCGCCGCCTCCAGACCATCCCCGGCATCGCCGAGATCCTCAACATGGGCGGCGGCGTGCGCCGCCTCGAGGTGCGGCCCGATCCCGCGCGCATGGCGGCGTATTCGGTCTCCCATGACGAGATCGCCGCCGCCGTCTCCGCCGCGGCCGGCACCACCACCGGCGGCTTCCTCGACACCGGCCCGACCGAGATCATGGTGCGCAACCTCGCCATGAGCACCGACCTGGTCGCCCTTGGCCGCACGGTCGTGAAGGTCCACGACGACCGCTCAGCCGGTCCGGTCGTCCTCGCCGACGTCGCCGAGATCGCCTGGGGCATCGAGCCCATGCGCGGCGACTCGACCGTGAGCGTCGCGCCCGAGAAGGAGCCCACCCGCGGCGTCGTCATGTCGATCACCAAGTCCCCCGGCTTCGACACCCGCGCCCTCACCGAGCAGATCGAGGCCGCCATCCAGGAACTGCGCCCGGCCCTGCCCGCCGGCGTCGAGGTGGTGCCGCTCTTCCAGCAGCGCCAGTTCATCGACCACGCCATCGGCAACCTCGAGGAGGCCATCCGCGACGCCGCCGTCATGGTGGCGGTCATCCTGTTCCTCTTCCTCCTCAACGTCCGCACCACGCTCATCACGCTGACCGCGATCCCGCTCAGCTTCGCCATCACGCTGCTCACCTTCGCGTGGGTCGGCCTCTCGGTGAACTCCATGACCCTCGGCGGTCTCGCCGTCGCCATGGGCATGGTCGTGGACGACGCCATCGTGGACGTGGAAAACGTCTTCCGCCGCCTGCGCGAAAACGCCGCCCGCGCGACGCCGCGCCCGCGCCTCGCCGTCATCGCCGAGGCCTCGGGCGAGGTGCGCAACTCCATCCTCTACGCGACGGTGCTCATCGTGCTCGTCTTCCTGCCGCTGCTCGGCCTGAGCGGCGTCGAGGGCAAGCTCTTCGCGCCCATCGCCGTCGCCACCATCCTCAGCATGGCGGCGTCCTTCCTCGTCTCGCTCACCGTCATTCCCGTGCTCTGCGCGCTCCTCCTGCGCCCCAAGCCCGGCCACGGCCACGAGGACGGCCGCTTCGTGCGCGCCCTGAAAGCCGCGGTCAAGACCACCGCGATCCGTCCGGCGCTGTCCTTCCCCGCGCCCGTGCTGGCCGTCGTCGGCGTGCTGCTCGTCGCGGCCTTCGCCCTGTATCCAAGGATGGGCAAGGACTTCCTGCCCAGGTTCCGCGAGGAGACCGCGCTCGTCGCCGCCACCGCCGCGCCCGGCACTTCGCTTCCCGAGATGAATCGCATCGGCGACATCCTCGAGCGCGAGCTGCTCGCCATCGATGGCGTCGCCAAGGTCGGCCGTCGTCTCGGTCGCGCCGAGCGCGGCGACCACGTCGTGCCCGTCTCCACCGCCGAGTTCGACGTGGACTTCGATCCCGCCTCCAAGCGCCCGCGCGCCGAGATCCTCGCCGAGATCAACACCCGACTGCGTCGCATCCCGGGCGTCTTCGCGGCGATCAGCGGCCCGCTCGCCGACCGCATCGGGCACATGTTGAGCGGCGTTTCCGCGCCCGTGGCGGTGAAGATCTTCGGCCCCGAGCTCGGCGAACTGCGCCGCCTCGGCGAGCAGGTGCAGGCGATCGCGCGCGCGATCCCGGGCTTCGAAAAAGCCCGCCTCGACGCGCAGGCCGACATCCCGCAGCTCCGCATCGAGGCGGACCGCGAGCGCGCCGCCGCCTACGGTGTCACGCCCGGCGCGCTCAACGACCTGCTCTCCACCCTCGTGGGGGGGCGCGAGGTCGCCGAGTTGCGCGATGGCCAGCGCGCCATCCCGCTCGTGTTGCGCCTCCCCGAGGCCTGGCGCGATTCGCCGGAGCGCCTCCGCGAGCTGCCCGTCGAGACGCCCTCCGGCGCGCGCGTGCCGCTGCGGCTCGTCGCCGACGTGCGCGAGGCCCGCGGCCCGAACGTGATCTTCCGCGAAAACAGCCAGCGCCGCATCACGCTCGCCATCCAGCCGACCGGCCGCGACGTCGGCGCGAGCGTGGACCGCCTGCGCGCCGAGGTCGCCGCCACGGTGAAGTTTCCCGAAGGCTACTTCGTGACCTACGAGGGCGAGTTCGAGGCGCAGCGCGACGCCACCCGGCGCATCGCCGTGCTCGGCGGCATCATCGCCGTCGCGATCGTGATCCTGTTGCAGGCCTACTTCCGCAGCCTCGCGCTCGCGCTCCAGGTCATGCTCAGCATCCCGCTCGCGCTGGCCGGCGCGCTGGCCTTCACCTGGTGGCGGCTCGACAACATCAGCATCGCCACGCTCGTCGGCTTCATCGCCGTGGGTGGCGTCGCCGCGCGCAACAACATCATGCTGCTCTCGCACTACCTGCACCTCATGCAGCACGAGGGCGAGACGTTCACCCGCGAGATGATCGTGCGCGGCACGCTGGAACGCGTGGTGCCGGTCCTCATGACCGCGCTCGCCGCCGGCATCGCGCTCGTGCCGCTCATCCTCGCCGCCGACGAGCCCGGCAAGGAGATCCTCCACCCGGTCGCCGTGGCCATCGTCGGCGGCCTGGCGTCCTGCACCTTCCTCACCTTCGTCGTCACGCCCTCGGTGTTCTGGCTCTGCGGCCGTCGCGCCGCCGAGCGCGCGCTCGAGAGCCATGGTGACGCGTTCGAGTAAATCCCTCCCGACATCCGATCCTTATCTCACACTTACATCCATGAAAACCAAGCTCCTCGCCCTCGTCCTCGCCCTCGTCGTTCCCGTCTTCGCCGCCGGCGACCATGCCGACGGCCACGCGCACGGCGCCGTCAAGAAGCTCACCGGCCCGAACCAAGGCCGCGTCATCACGCAACTCGAGCCGCACGCCGAGCTCTTCGTCACCGCCGAACGCAAGGTGCGCCTCACCTTCATCGACGACGCGGGCAAGGCCGTCGCCGTGCCGGCCGGCCTGAGCGCCACGCTCATCACCGGCGAGCGCTCGGCGCCGGTCACGCTGGGCTTCGCCGCCGACGGCGAAGGCGCGGCGGGTTCGCTCCTCACGACCGCCGCGTTGCCCGAGGGGAAAAATCTCCCGGCCGTCCTGCGCGTGAAGCCTTACGCCGACGCCGAGACCGTGACCGTGCGCTTGCCGCTCAACCTCGCGACCTGCGGCGAGTGTTCTCGGCCCGAATACGCCTGCGCCTGCGCGCACTGAGCTGGAGCGGGGAGGGGGTGGCGGCCTCACGTCGCCCGCGGGGCGCGCTTTTGGCGATGGCCCCGGTTATTCCACGCAAAGAAAAACCCGCGTCCGGGGGTGCCGGACGCGGGCCGCAGGGCCCGTGAACCGCTCGGAGCGGCTCGCGGGAAAGGGGGCTTGCGTCCTTGGCATCGTCACGTTCCGGGGGGAATTGATTTAATCGGGATCAACTCCCTAGGCGGTGTTTTCAAACCCAGCGTGAGCAGCGCCCGGATCCGCCCCGGCCTTTCGGGTGAATCGGGAACCCGGTTGGGCCCGTGTTGCCCGAGGTGGCATGGGCCTTTCGGCCTACCTTCTCCGCGGCCGCCTTGGCCGAGCCGGGTTCTCGCTTCACGCTGCTCATGCTGGGTTTGAATACACTCCTGGTCGCCCGGCTTCCCTCTCGCCAATCGGGCTGTTTATGGGTGAACATCCCTCACCGTGGCTATCACTGACGACAAGGCGCGCCGGGGCGAGGACGGGGTTGGCGGGCGGGCGGACGCGGACGCGCGCGGGCATCCGTGGTGGCGCTCGCCGGTGCTGGTCATCTCGCTCGGCTACGCCTTGCTGTCGACGTTGTGGATTTACGGGTCCGACCACGCGCTGGCGCTTCTCGCGGGCACGCGCGAGGGCTTGATCGCCTGGGGCGTTTACAAGGGGCTGGGCTTCGTCGGGGTGACGGCGGGGTTTCTTTTTCTGCTGCTGCGCAAGACCTACGGGGCGCTCGAGGCGAGCAACCGGAGCCTGCGCGGGCATGAGCGGGAATTGCGCCGGCTCGGAAGGCTCAAGGCCGCGCTCAGCCACATCAACCAGGCGATCGTGCGGCTCCCCGTCCGCGAGGAGCTTTTCCAGCGGGTGTGCGAGGTGTTGGTGGAGCACGGTGGTTTCCGGATGGCCTGGATCGGCTGGCAGGAGACGGGATCCACGTGTCTGGCGCCGGTGGCGACGGCGGGCGACACGGACGGCTACGTGAAGACCTTGCGCATCCCCACGGACGACAGCCCGGCGGGCCGCGGGCCCTCGGGGCGGGCTTTTCGCGAGGGCCGGCCCTACGTGTGCTCCGACCTGCTCTCCGATCCCGCGACGCTGCCCTGGCGGGAGGCGATGGCGCTGCGCGGGTTGCGTTCCTCGGTGGCCTTGCCGATCCGGGAGGGCGGTCGGATTCGCGGCGTGTTGTCCGCCTATTCGTCGGAGCCGGGTTTTTTCAGGGACAGCGAGCTGGCGTTGCTCGCGGAGGCGGCGGAGGATATCGCCTTCGCGCTCGATGCGTTGGGGCGGGATGATGAGCGGCGGCGCGCCGAGGCGCTCGCGGCGGCGGAGCGGCGCTTTTCCGCCACGATGATCGATAGCATGCCCGGCGTGCTCTACTTTTACGACGAAACGGGCGCGTTTTTGCGGTGGAACCGGAACTTCGAGCTCGTTTCCGGCCGTTCCGGCGAGGAGATCGCGCGGATGCATCCGCTGGATTTCATCGCGGAGGAGGACCGGGATCGGGTGCGCGTCCGGATCGGCGAGGTTTTCTCCCGGGGCGAGTCCTTGGTCGAGGCGGCCTTCCTGACCAAGGACGGGCGGCGAATCCCGTATTTTTTCACGGGACGCCGGGTGGAGTTCGACGGACGCCGCTGTCTGGTCGGATCGGGCATCGACATCACGGAGCGGCGGCACGCCGAGGAGGCGTTGCGGGAGAGCGAGGAGCGGTTTCGCGAGACCTTCGAAAAGGCCGCGGTGGGCATCGCGCACGTGTCGCCCGACGGACGTTTTCGCTGGGTCAACGACCAGCTTTGCGCGATCGCCGGCCATACCCGCGAACAGCTGGCGGAGCGGACCTTCGCCGAGCTGACCGTGCCGGAGGACCGGGCCGAGAGCGAGGCCGCGCATCGCGCGATGCTGGCGGGGGAGCGGGACGAGTTCGCGGCGGAGAAGCGCTATCGCCGGGCGGACGGCGAGATCGTCTGGGTGAGCGTGGCGGTGAAGCTGCTGCGCGACGCCGCCGGCCTCCCCCACTATTTCGTCGTCGTGGTGTCCGACATCGGCGAGCGCAAGCGGCTGGAGCAGCAGTTTCTCCGCGCCCAGCGGCTGGAGAGCATCGGCACGCTCGCCGGCGGCATCGCCCACGATCTCAACAACCTTCTCGCCCCGATCATGATGGGCGTGGAGATGCTGCGCCTCGGTGGGACGAGGACGGGCGAGGCCTCGGTGCTCGACAACATGGAGTTGAGCGCGCGCCGCGCGGCGGGCCTGGTGCGTCAGGTCCTCTCCTTCGCCCGGGGCGTCGAGGGCGCGCGCGCGCGACTGGATCTGCGCGACGTGGCGCGGGAGACGGAGGCGTTCGTGACCGGGACCTTTCCGCGCAACATCGCCTGGCGCGCCGATATCGCGCCCGATTTGTGGCCGGTGATCGGGGACGCGACGCAGTTGAACCAGGTGTTGCTCAACCTCTGCGTGAACGCGCGCGACGCCATGCCGCGCGGCGGGGCCCTCTCGCTGCGGGCCTTCAACGCCGTGCTGGACGGCAGCCGCACGAACGCGCGCCGGGGCGAGACGAGCGGACGCCATGTCGTGATCGAGGTCGCGGACGAGGGGTGCGGGATGGGGCCCGAGCTGCGCGACCGGATCTTCGAGCCGTTTTTCACGACCAAGGCGCCGGGCAAGGGAACGGGGCTGGGGCTTTCGACCGTGCTGGGCATCGTGCGCGGCCACGGGGGGCGGGTGGAGGTGGACAGCGCGCCCGGGCATGGAACCACTTTTCGGGTGTTTCTGCCCGCGATTCCCGAGAAACCGGGGGAGGGCGCGGCGCGGCCCGCGGCGGAGCGTCCGCGGGGCGGGGCGGGGGAGCTGGTGCTGGTGGTGGACGACGAGAGCTCGATCCTCGAGGTCACGCGCCAGATGCTCGTCGCCTTCGGTTATCGGGTGTTGGTCGCGTCCGACGGGGCGGAGGCGGTCGCGATTTTCGCGCGTCGGCGCGAGGAGGTGGCGGCGGTGGTGGCCGATCTGCGCATGCCGGCGATGGAAGGGGCGGAGTTGATCGCGTCCCTGCGTGGCATCGATCCCGCGGTGCCGGTGATCGGCGTGGGGGGCGGCGCCGAGTCCTCGTCCGACGCCAAGGAGGCCACGGGCATCGTGTTGGCGCGGCCTTTCGCGGCCGACACGCTGCTTCTGGCGCTCGGCCGGGCGCTGGCCGCGCGGGAGCGTTCGGCGTCCCGCGAGGCGAACGCGGGCCGGGCTTAGCGATTCTTAATCAAAACTGTAGCCGATTATAAGGGTGCATTAGGTAGGGCTGGACCGCTGGGCCAGCCGTGAGTTCACAGAGGCGGAAATCACCACTCCGACGTGGCGCGCCCGGCGGTGGCACCCTACCAGATACGGCTACATTTCAACTTAAGCAGCGCTAGGGAGTGCGCTTCCTGGATGGGCGGGGGGGCGAAAAAAAAGGCCGCGCCCGGAAAGGGCGCGGCCGGGGAATGGCGCGGGATCAAAGCGCCGCGGCGGGAGCCGGGGCGCTTTTTTGGAAGCTTTGGCGGGCCTCTTCCACGGTCTCGTGGAACTGCCAGCCGCGGGTGTCCTCGTAGCCCTTGCACTCGGCGACGATGGCGCCGCTGCCGACCAGGGTGTGCTGGAGGGCGACCTCGCGGCAGGTCTGCATGGCGGTGAGGAGCAGCTTGATCAGGGGCATGTCGAGGCGCTTCACCTCGTGGACGTCGAAGACCGCCTTGTTGATGCCGCTGTCGACGGCGTCCGAGACCTTGGCGCGGAGATAGGCGGAGACCTCGGCCACGACGGAGGGCGAGCAGACCTCGGGCAGGCGCATGACGAAGAGGTCGCCGTCGGTGCGGAAGTAGCGCTGCGAGGTGTCGAGGTTCATCGCGCGGGCCATCTTGGCCTCGAGCTCGGGTAGATCGAGGGGCTTGGTGGCGATGGCGCTGAACCCCACCTGCTGGGCCTGCTGCTGGGCGGCGGCGTCGGTCTTGACCACCAGGCCGAAGATCGGCGTGTATTTGGTTTTCAAGGACGTCCTGAGCACGCGGAAGAGGGTGAAGGCGGCCTCCTCGGCGAGGGACAGGGAGATCATGACGAGGTCGACGTTGTTGGCGCCGCAGTAGTCGATCGCCTCCCCCGTGGTGGCGACGCCGTGGATCTGCCACGGCGTGTGCTTGAGGCCCTCCTGGATCTGGGCGAAGATGGCGGGCTTGTCCTCGACGACGAGGATCTTGGCGGGGTCGAAGATGGACTTCCCCTTGGCGGGGGCGTCGGAGATCGGTTTCAGGTCGATTATGCGGCCGACTTTTTGCACCAGGAGGTCTTCCTTGAAGGGCTTCACGATGTAGTCGCGAACGCCGATCTTGGCGATCTTGAGGACGTTGTCCTTGCCGCCCTCGGCGGTGAGCATGACCACCGGGATGGTCTTGAGGGCGGGGTCGCTCTTGAGCTTGGTGAGCATCTCCACGCCGTCCATGACGGGCATGGTGATGTCGAGGAGGATGACGTCGGGCGGCTCCTTGTTGGCGATGGCGAGACCTTCCACGCCGTTGGCGGCCTCGAGAATCTCGCAGTCGTAGTTCTTGAAGGCCTTCTTGATGATGATCCGGACGGTCTTGGAGTCGTCGACGGAGAGGATTTTGTAGCGCATGGCGGACAAGAAACGGGGTTACTCGCCGGGCTGCATGAGCAGGTCGGCGGTGATGGGGGAGCCGGCGATGTCGAAACGATAGATCCGCCGGGTGGACGAGCTGATCGGCTCGATGCGGAAGCGGCTGCCCCGCAAGATGGAGGGAATGGTGAGGCGGCAGGGGAAGCCCCGGTCGGAGAGCTGGTTCTTGAAGGTGCCGACGGTCATGTTGGTGAGTTCGCCGATGGCGTCGTTGACCGCCTCGTCGCCGAGATCGGCGAGCTCTTCGGCGGAGACGCCAAGGAGGTTGGCGGCGCATTTTTGCGCGAACTCGACGTCGAGATAGAGGTAGATGAGGCCGTTGATGGCGCCGATGAAGCCCACCGTGCCCACGACATGGGGATGGTCGAGCTCGAGCGAGTTGGGGTCTGGGCTGCGGTCGGTCGGCAGGTAGCGGGCCGGGTGGCCGAGCATGGTGCTGAAGACCTCATGCACCGCGCGGGTGATGGTCTCCTCGAAGACGGTGTCGGGAATATCGTGGATCGCGGGCATGGTCGGAGGGGTGGGTTGCGGGCTTAGGCGCGGGCGGTCATGGCCGCGGGCAAATCGTGTTCGGAGGAGCGGGGAGGTGGGGCTGCAGGGGCCAGTTCGGCGAGGGTGTCGGCCGCCGTCTGCCATTCGTGGGCGGCGGGGCCGCAGAAAAAGGTTTTTTCCACCAGCACCTCGCCGGTCGGGCCGGTCCAGCGGGCGTGCACGCCGTGGCTGCGTTCCGACACCGCGCTGACCCGCAGGTGCAGGGACAGGCCTATCCCGGCATGCCAGGCCGAGGCCTCCCCCGTCTGGTAGTCCACCCGGCGCAGCCAGCCCGGGCCGTCCTCGGGGCGGAGCATCGAGAAGGTGGCCTCCACTTGGGTGAGAAAGGAGAGCAGGCGCATGGATGGGCGGGTGGGTGCGGCTTAGGTAATCGGCCCAATGGCGCGGCAATTTAGCCCCCGGGATGCGAAAAATGGCGGGACCTTCCGCATTTTCCCCCCTCTTCTTTACCCTTCCGCTTTGGCCAATCCCTCGCCTCCATTCATGGGAAGACCCCATGGCCCTGGATAAAATACTGGTAGTCGATGATGAGCCCCTTGTTCGCCGCTCCCTCGAGGAAATCCTCAAGGCGCGGAAGATCCAGGTGGTCGGCGCCGCCAGCATCGGCGCGGCCGAGGCCCTGGTGGCCTCCGACAGCTTCGACCTCGTGATGCTCGACGTGCGGCTGCCCGACGGCGACGGCCAGCGTCTGCTCGAGCAGGTGATGGCGCTGCCCTCCCATCCCCCCGTCGTCATGATGACCGGCCACGGCTCGATCGAGAGCGCGGTGGGCTGCATGCGCGCGGGCGCCTTCGACTACATCACCAAGCCCTTCAACGTCGCCCAGATCGACCTGATCCTGCGCAAGGCCGACAACTACAGCCAGCTGGTGAAGGTGAACCGCTACTTCAACGAGCGCGAGGGCGAGGGCGAGCAGATGCTCGGGCGCTGTCCGGCGATGCTGCGGGTGCGCCAGCTGGTCGAGCGGGTGGCGCCGACCGACGCCACCGTCCTGATCGTCGGCGAGCACGGCTCCGGCAAGGAGATGGTCGCCCACGAGATCCACCGCAACTCGCCGCGCCGCGCCGAGCCCTACATCAAGGTCAACTGCGCCGCCCTTTCCGAGCAGCTCATCGAGAGCGAGCTCTTCGGGCACGAGAAGGGCGCCTTCACCGGAGCGATCGAGCGCCGCGAGGGCCGCTTCGAGCTGGCCAACCGCGGCACCCTGCTCCTCGACGAGGTGAGCGAGCTTCCCCTCAATCTCCAGGCCAAGCTCCTTCGCGTGCTCCAGGAGCGCGAGTTCGAGCGCGTCGGCGGGGCCAAGACCATCAAGGTCAATGTGCGCATCCTCGCGACCTCCAACCGCGATCTGCAGCAGTTCATGGAGCGCGGGCTCTTCCGCTCCGACCTTTACTACCGCCTCAACGTCTTCCCCGTCTCCGTGCCGCCGTTGCGCGACCGTCCGGACGACATCGAGTTTCTCGCGGAGAACTTCCTGCGCCGTTTCGCCCGCAAGCACGGACTGCGCCTGCCGGGCTTCAGCGACCACGCCAGGGCCGCCATTCGCGCCTATCCCTGGCCGGGCAACGTGCGCGAGCTTCAGAACACGATCGAGCGCGCGGTGATCCTCTCCGAGGACCGCCGTCCGGTGACGAACGCGGCGCTCAACCTGCCCGCGCTCGCCGCCCTCGCCGTCGGCCGCCCCGTGGCGCACGCCGGCATCGCGGTGGAATCCTCCGGCACGCCGTTCACCGTCGTCGCCCCGCCCGCGGCCCCGGCGCCCGTGTCCGCTCCGCCGTCCGCGCCCGTCTTTGCGTCGTCGCCCGCTCCCGAGGCGCCCAGCCCGCCGGAGCCCGTCGGCGGGGAGAACGCGCCGGATCCGGCCGAGGGGGCGGCGCCGGCCGTGGTCGTCGATCCCGCGCTCGCCGCGGCGGCGGTCGTGCCGCTTTCGGAGGTGGAGAAAAAAGCGATCCTCGACGCCCTGGTCTCGACCAAGGGCAATCGCACGCGCGCGGCCGAGTTGCTCGGCATCTCGATCCGCACGCTGCGCAACAAGCTCAACGAATACCGGATCGACGAGGGCGTGTCGGCCGACTGATTTGCGGGCTGCGCGGGGGCGGGCCGCGCCCGGCGCGTTCAGGCCGCGGCGTGACGGCCGGTGTCGTCGTCGCGGGCGGCCGGGGCGGCGTAGGCGCCGCGCACGGCGCGCAGGCGACGGCCGCTCTGGTCCAGCTCGGCGCATTCGCGCTCGGCGGCGAGTCGGGCGGCCGCGACGCGTTCGTCGAGGGCGTCGTAACGGTCGCGAAGGGCCTGTGCGCGCGCGAGCGTGGCGGCGTCGGCGGGGGCGGCGTCCTCTTGTTCGGCGGCGAGGCGGGCTATCACCGCGAGCTCGCGCTCGAGGAGCCCGGCCAGCGCGGGCCAGTCGTCGTGGCCGACGGCGCCCTCCTCCTCGTGGGCGAAGGACTCCACGCAGGCCAGCAGGCGCAGGGTGGCGGGGCCGGGGGACGTGAGGGGCATGGGGAGGGGAGGGGCTTGAACCGAAGGGATTCGCGACCGGAGCCGGAACCCGCGCCCGCTTTGCTGCGCGGGCGGGCGTGTTTCAGGGCGGCTCAGGCGACCTTGATCTCGTTGCCGAGGAGCATCTCGGCCCAGCCTTCGCGGAGGCTGCGGACGAGATGCTCGACCTCGACCAGGGGCGCCTCGTCCTTGCGGATGTTGGCCTCCTGGAGGCGGCGGAGATGGTAGTCGTAGAGCCGGTCGAGGGTGGTCGCGAGCTCTCCGCCGGCCTTGAAATCGAGGTTGGCGCGGAGCTCGGAGATCACGGCCTGGGCGCGAAGGAGCGCCGTGTTGATGGTCTGGATACGGGAAAGGTTTTCCTCGGGAAGGGCGAAGGCGGCGCGGGCCTGGCCGATGAAGCGGAGGGCTCCGTCATACATCAGGAGCACGAGCTGGCCGGGGCTCGCGGTGAGGATCGACTGGGTCTGGTAGGCCTTGGCGTAGGGGTGCGGGGGCATGGCTTCGGCTTAATCCGGGATTTCGCTGAGGTCCTGCGAGTCGGAGAGGAGTTGCGCGACCCGCTCGATGATCTGGAGCGGAGGGTAGGCTGGGTCCAAGGCCAGGGCCTCGGCGCGCGCGACTTCGTCGGCGCGCGCGGCGGGGGAGGCGGAGATCGCTGCGCGGAGGCGGTCAGCGCGGTCGGTGGAGACGTGGTCGACCGGGGTGTGGGCGTCCTGCGGATGGGGGGCGGCGGCGCGCGGACGACGCGGATCCGGGCCGGTGGGCCCGCCGGCGCCGATGGATGATGAGGTGGTGATCATGGCTTATTCGGTGGATTGCACGGTCAGCCCTGGATCAAGGAGGAGGGAACGCCGTTGGTTAACGAGCTTGGTTATCGGCACGGACGGGAAACTTTTTAGCCGGAAGTGCGTTTTCGCCTTCGGCCGGGCCGGATTCCGCGGCGGGCGATAGGGACGTGGCGGACGCGGGGGACGTCGAGGCGTCGGGCCGGCGGGGCGGGAGAAGAGCGGTCACGGAGCGAAAGGCGTGGTCGGCGAAGCGGGAGGGGCTTTGCTCCACGGCGGCGACGGGATCGCCCGCGCCCGAGTGCTGGGTGCGGGCGTCCTTGCGCGCGGCGCGCGCGGTGGCGGCGTCGCGGCCGTCGAAAATCTCGTCGGCCATCCAGAGCGTGTCCCCGTCCTCCGCGGTGGCGAGGCGGGCGCGGAAGACGAGCGAGAGGGGCGGGTAGGGGGAGACCTCGACGAGATCGAGGAACATGATCGCCTGGGCGCCGGTCTCGGCGGCGACGCGGCGAAGCAGGCCGGAGGGCAGCGCGGTCGTGGAATCGAGGGTTTCGCGGCCGGTCCAGGAGGCGAGGGCGGACCGGTTGACGGCGACGAGCTCGGCCCGCTGGGCGGAGGCGAGGGCGCGGCTCCAGCTCGCGTCGTAGGTGGCGATGAATTCGGCGGGGAGGCGGCCCGAGGCGTCGTGGGCGGGCAGGACGGCGATGCGCGCGACGGTGGACGGCCAGACCGCCGGCCCCCGGACGTTTTGCGGCGCTCGCACCGGGCCGGAGTCGGCCAGCGGGGCGGACGCGCAGCCGGCGAGGCCGAGCAGCGCGAGGAGGGGGAGGGCGCGGACGAGCGGGCGGAGGCGGGCGGGTTTCATCACTTGGTCGTCGTCGTGGGGAAGGCGTTGGTCAGCTGGCTTTGCATCTGTTTGATCGTCGACTGGGCTTTTTCCATCGCAATGAAACCGGCCTCGAGCTGGGCGCGACGTTGTTCCAGTCGCCGGTCCAGATCCGCGATCTGCTGGGTGAGGGCGGTGTTGCGGGTGGCGAGATTGGTGCGCTGACCGCCGAGGAGCCCGGTATCCCCGTAGGCGCCGGCATAGCTTGAAAACAGGTTTTCGAGCCGGGCGGCGAAACCCGTGGAGGCCTGGCGGAAGAAGGCGGACACCTGTTCGGGCTTCTGGCTGAGCGCGGCGGTGAGCTTCGCGGAGTCCTTCACCACGAGCGTGGAGCTGGTGCCGTTGAAATCGATGCCGAGGTTGTCCAGGCGGGAGATCGCGCTCTCGAGCCCGGGGACGGCGGAAAACGCGGCGGACCGAAGCTGGGAGCTCCAGCTTTGCACCTCGCGGTTTTCGCTCAGGGTGGAGGAGGTGACCTTGCCGTTGCTGGAGGTGACCTTGGTCTGGCTTTCGATGTAGTCCTGGAGGGAGTTGAAGGCGCTGATGAAGGCGTCGATCTTGGTCCGCATCAGGCCCGTGTTGCTGGCGACGGTGACGCCGGCCGAGCCGGTGTCGTCGGGCGTGACGTTCAGGCCGGGGATGCCGTGGGCGCTTTCGCCGAGGGTGTTGCTCGCGCTCGTGAGGGTGGCGCCGCCGTTGACGGTGAACTGGGCGTCGAGCCCCCGGTCGAGGGTGGCTCCGGCCGCGGCGGTCAGACCGAGCGCCCCGAGCAGGCCGCCCGCCGTTTCGTCGAGGGCGACGCCGAGGTCGCCGGTGGAGTTGTTGACCAGGCTCACCCGGTCGGCGCGGGGGTCGAAGCTCGCGGTGACGCCCGCGCCCGAGGCGTTGATGCGCGCGATGACGGAGGAAAGGGTGTCGGTGTTGACGTTGTAGTCGATGGAGACGCCGTTGAGGGAGAAGCTGCCCTTGCCGGCGCCGTCGACGGCGGTGATCGCGGTGGCGAGGCGGGCGCCGGCCAGCGTGGCCGTGCCGGAGGCGGTCCCGAGCGCGGATGAGCTGGTCACGCTCGCTGCGCCGTTGTTGGAAAGGCGGAGCGCGGACAGCAGGTTCGAGGTGTCGGTGACGGAGCCGAGGACGATCTCGCCGCTCCCCGAGAGCGTCACGCGGTCGGTGGCGGAATCGTAGCCGGCGGTGACCGCTCCGGAGGTGGCGGCGGATATCTTGTCGAAGACATCCTTGAGCGAGTCGGAGAGCGCCACGGCTACGCGCTTGCCGTTGACCGTGAACTCCCCGGCGGTGGGCGCGACCGCGGTGCCGAGCGAGGCGAGGGTGAGGCCGGACACGTCGGAGGAGCCGGCGAGGCGGGATCCGATGTCGGCGGCGCCGGTCCAGGTGGAGGCGGTGGCGCGACGTATCAGGTTGAACGCGTAGGAGCCGGCCGGGGTGCCCGAGGAGGCCGACGCGGACCAGCCCGAGTCGGACGCCGTGGCGGAGCGGGAGTCGAACACGCCATCGGTGTTGAGCGCCTTGACCGCGGAGCGCAGGTCCCCGATGCGCGTCTGGATGGAGGAGAGCGTGGTCAGCTTGAGCTGGTTGTTGGCGATCTCCGACTGCATCGTCGTGGCGGGCGTGCGCTCGTAGGTGATCATCTCGTCGACGAACGATTTCCAATCGAAGCCCGACACGAGGCCGGAGAGTTGCAGGCTGGACATGGCGGAGTAGGGCGGCGGTTGGCGGTGGGGACGGTGGAGGGAAGGCGCGCGTGCGCGCGACGCCCGCGAGGCATATCGGCACGTCCGGCCCGCGCTTGAGGGCCCGCCTCCCCGGGTGGTAGCCGAAAGTCCGATACGGATTTTTTCAAATGCGCGCTAAAGTCGGGCGCCGGGATGCCGTATTAGATGGGCAACCGCGGTTCAGGCCGCGGCCGGATCGGCCCGGATCCTTCTCCGGCCCGTCGCCCTACGGACAGGGTAGTTTAATCAAGGAAGATCATCATGTCTGTCGTCATCAACACCAACTCCGCGGCCACCGCCGCGTCGAACAACCTCGCCGCCGCCAACTCGATGCTCCAGAAGAGCCTGAACCGGCTCTCCAGCGGATCGAAAATCGTCAACCCTTCCGATGACGCGGGCGGCCTCGCCGTCTCGCTCAAGCTGTCCGCCGCCGCGAAGCGCTCGGGCGCGGCCAACGTGAACATCGGCAACAGCATCTCCTTCCTGCAGACGCAGGACGGCGCGCTGAAGGTCACCGGCAAGGTCCTGGAGCGTATCGGCGAGCTCAAGACGCTCTACTCCGACCCGACCAAGAGCGCCACCGACAAGGCGAACTACGATACGGAGTTCACCCAGCTCAAGTCCCAGCTCACCTCCCTCGCGAGCGAGAAGTTCAACACGATCAGCCTCTTCAACGGCGCCGCCCTCACCACCCAGGTGTCCGAGGACGGGGCCCAGACGGTCACGATCTCCGCCAAGGACATCAACCTCGCCGGGTCGGACTTCAACAACGTGGCCAGCGCCGCGAGCCTCGCCGACGCGGACGTGACCCTCACGGACATCCGCAACGCGATCGAAGAGGTCGCCACCTTCCGCGCCGCCAACGGCGCCGAACAGAGCCGCTTCGGCTTCGCCGGAGAGGTCCTCACCACCAACAAGGCCAACCTCGAGGCCGCCGCCAGTCGCATCACCGACGTGGACGTCGCCGAGGAGTCGACCCAGCTCGCGCGCTGGAACACCTTGGTGCAGGCCGGCACGGCCATGCTCGCCCAGGCGAACCAGAGCTCGCAGTCGGTCATGCGCCTTCTGCAGGGCTAAGCGGTCCCCGCGCCCTGAATCCCGGCGGAGCCGCCCCGCGCGGCGGCCCCGCCCCTGTCCTCGTATCGGAAAACATCTGACCGCGTATCGTTTCACCCCGACCACCACGAGCAGTCGGCAGCGAATCCACCCCCGCAGGGTAACGCTTTGGGGCTCCCGCCCCGGACGGCCTGATCCGGGCCGCTTATCCGGATCCGTGGCGACGACGGACGTCGCGTTCATCAAGGAAAGATACCACCATGGCAGTTGTAATTAACACCAACTACTCGGCGACGGTTGCCTCCAACAACCTCGCCGCTTCCAACTCGATGCTGCAGAAGAGCCTGAACCGGCTCTCGAGCGGCTCGAAGATCGTCAGCCCCGCCGATGACGCCGGTGGCCTCGCTGTGTCCGTGAAACTCACGGCCGCCGCGAAGCGCTCCGGTGCGGCCAACACCAACATCGGCAACTCGATGTCGTATCTGCAGACGCAGGACGGCGCGCTCAAGGTCGCCGGAAAGGTCCTCGATCGCATCAGCGAACTGAAGACCCTCCACTCCGACCCGACCAAGAGCTCGACGGACAAGGCGAACTACGACACCGAGTTCGGTCAGCTCAAGTCGCAGCTCACCTCGCTCGCCGCGGAGAAGTTCAACTCGATCAACGTCTTCAACCAGGCGCTCACCACCCAGGTTTCCGAAGACGGTGCCCAGACCGTTGACCTCTCGGCGAAAGATCTGACCGGCAACGCCGGCGTGACCGCGGTGCAGGCCCAGACGAGCCTCGCCAACCTGACGCTCGACAACATCAAGACCGCCATCGAGGGCGTCGCCACCATGCGCGCCACCAATGGCGCCGAGCAGAGCCGCCTCGGCTTCGCCTCGGAAGTCCTGACGGTCAACAAGGCCAACCTGGAGGCCGCCAACAGCCGCATCACCGACGTGGATGTGGCCGAGGAGTCCACCCAGCTGGCCCGTTGGAATACCTTGGTCCAGGCGGGCACCGCGATGCTCGCCCAGGCCAACGGATCCTCCCAGACCGCGTTGCGACTCCTGTCGTAATCCGGTCAAGACGACATCCGACATGGTTCCAAAGGAGCCCCGTCCGCCTCGGCGGGCGGGGCTCCCCCGTTTCGGGCGGTTACGGCGCGGTCCGCCCCGCCGGTCGTCGCCCCGTATCCCGTCCGCGGTCCGCTCCGCTTAAGGAAAGCGTCTCCCGCGCCGATGCTTTCCCCAAACCCGCGCCATGGACCGAGTCCCCGACCTTTCCCTCTGCCTCATCGTGCGCGACGAGGCCGCGCGCCTGCCCGCCTGCCTCGCCTCCGCGCGCGGCCTTTGCGCCGAAACCGTCGTCGTCGACACCGGCTCGACCGACGCCACCCCCGCGCTCGCCCGCGAGGCCGGGGCGATCGTCCGCGAAATCCCCTGGCCGGACGATTTCAGCGCCGCGCGCAACGCCTCCCTCGCGCTCGCCTCCGGCCGGTGGATTCTCGTGCTCGACGCCGACGAGTCGCTTTCGGCCGACGCGGTCGAGGCGATCCGGCGCGTCGTCTCCGGCCCGGCCGACCACGCCTGCTCCCTCGTCCAGCGCAACGCCCTCCCCGGCGGCGCCGGACATGTCGCCGTCCGCATCGTGCGCCTGTTCCCGAACCGTCCCGGGATCCGTTTCGAGCGGCCGATCCACGAGCAGGTGAACACCTCCCTCGAGCGCGCCGGAATCCGGATCGTGGATACGGACATCGCCTTCGACCACGCCGGCTACGCCGACGCGCGGATCATGCCCGCCAAGCTCGCGCGCAACCGCGCGCTCATCGAGGCGGCGCTCGCCCGCGAGCCCGAGGGCGATCCGAACCTGCGCTTCTTTTACGCGTCGGGATTTTTCGACGCCGGAGATCATGCCAGGGCCGGCGAGGAATACGCCGCCTGCGCCCACGCCTCCGACGGCCGCCGCCGCCGCCTCGCCGAGGCCGCGCGTATAAAACAGGCCGAATGCCTCGCCCTCCTCGGGCGCGGTGCCGAGGCCGTCGCCCTTCTCGCCCGCGAGCCGGGCGCGGCCGGACATCCTCTCGCCTGCCGGCTTCAGGCCGACGCCGCCCTCGCGCGCGGACGGGCGGACGAGGCCGTCCGATGGGAGGAGCGCCTGCTGGGCCTTCCCGACATCGCTTACCTGCCGCCCGTCGCCCTTCAGCCGATGCAGGTGCGGGCCTTGCAGTTTTTGGCGGAGCACGCCCACCGGTCGGGCCGGCGGGATCTCGCCGTGCGCCGTCTTCGCCTCGCGCTCGACCTGGCCGAGAACCGTATCCCCGCGGGCGCCGCCGTTTCCGCCGCCTACGCGCAGGCCCGGGGGCCTTGACGGGGCGGGCCCGGATACGGCCCGTGGAAAACCTCCTTTTTACATGCAAGGGGCTTTCCTTTGCTTGTTTTGGCCCGGTTTCTCCACCCTAGGCTCGACAGGGGCCTTCGAATGCGTTTTCAACGCAAGCGAGTTGCCCGCGTCGCTCAGTTGGAGCCGCTTAACCCCGGCACCCTTTGTGACGCGAGACTCTCGCGTTCTTGTATACCCGAGTTTCGGTCCGCGTTCGTCACGGTGCGAGCAAAGCAAATGCATAGGGGATGTTATTCGCTTTAAAAACGCCGGGTCGGGCGCGGGCCGTCTTCGTTTTGAGCCTTCGTGACCCGGCTCCGCGTCGTTCCTGGGACAAGCCGTCCGACCCCTGTCACACCCTTGGTTCAGGCTTCCCTCTGATTCGTCCTTTCGGCGCTCTGGCGCGCCCCGTGCAAACGGGTTCCGTATGAATCCCGAGACCCTTACCCAGATGTCGCGCACGGCGCTGTCCGAGGCCCAGGCCATCGCCCGCCGCCACGGCCACGCCGAGGTCGATTCGTGGCACCTCCTGCTCGCTTTGCTCGGCCAGGAAAACGGCATCGTGCCCGGCCTTGTCGACAAGGCCGGCCTCACCGTCTCCGCGCTGCAACTCGCCGCCGAGCGCGAGGTCGAGCGCCTGCCCCGCGTCTCCGGCAGCGCCGACACCTCGAAGGTCTTCGTCACCCAGGCAGTCAACGACACCCTCACCCGCGCCGAGGACGAGGCGAAAAAACTCAAGGACGAGTTCGTCTCCACCGAGCACCTCTTCCTCGGCCTCGTCGAGGTCGCCAAGCCCGACGCCTTCGCCAAATACCTCAAATCCTTCGGCCTCGATCGCGCCCGCGTGCTTACCGCACTCAAAGCCACCCGCGGCAGCCAGCGCGTCACCTCCGACAATCCCGAGGCCACCTACGACGCCCTCGCCAAATACGGCACCGATCTCTGCGCCCAGGCCCGCAAGGGCAAGATGGACCCGGTCATCGGCCGCGACGACGAGATCCGCCGCGCCATCCGCATCCTCTCGCGAAAGACCAAAAACAACCCCGTCCTCATCGGCGAACCCGGCGTCGGCAAGACCGCCATCGTCGAGGGCCTCGCCCAGCGCATCGTGCGCGGCGACGTGCCCGAAGGCCTGAAGGACAAGACCGTCTACGCCCTCGACATGGGCGCGCTCATCGCCGGTGCCAAATACCGCGGCGAGTTCGAGGAGCGTCTCAAGGCCGTGCTCGCCGAGGTCAAATCCTCCGACGGTCGCATCCTGCTCTTCATCGACGAGCTTCACACCATCGTCGGCGCCGGCAAGACCGACGGCGCGATGGACGCCGGCAACCTCCTCAAGCCGATGCTCGCGCGCGGCGAGTTGCACTGCATCGGCGCGACCACGCTCGACGAGTATCGCAAATACATCGAGAAGGACGCCGCCCTCGAGCGCCGCTTCCAGCCCGTGCAGGTCGACCCGCCTTCGACCGAGGACGCGATCTCCATCCTCCGCGGCCTCAAGGAGCGCTTCGAGCTGCACCACGGCGTGCGCATCCAGGACAACGCTCTCGTCTCCGCCGTCACGCTTTCCGAGCGCTACATCGCCGATCGCTTCCTCCCCGACAAAGCCATCGACCTGATCGACGAGGCCTGCGCGCTCATCCGCACCGAGATGGACAGCGCCCCGCATGAACTCGACGCCCTCCAGCGCCGCGTCCTCCAGCTCGAGATCGAGCAGGCCGCGCTGAAACTCGAGAAGGACACGGCCTCCAAAGCCCGCCTCGAAGCCCTTAACAAGGAACTCGCCGACGCCAAGGAGCAGGCCGCCGGCCTCCGCGCCAAATGGGACGCCGAAAAAGCCGCGGTCGAACGCGTCCGCAAGGTCCGCGGCGACCTCGACGCCGCCCGCATCGAGCTCGAAAAAGCCGAGCGCGCCTACGACCTCAACAAGCTCGCCGAGCTCCGCCACGGCCGCATCCCGCAGCTCGAGGCCGAGCTCAAGAAGCTCGAGGCCGCCTCCGCCCAGACCGAGCTTTTCAAGGAGGAGGTCAGCGCCGAGGAGGTCGCCGGCATCGTCGCCAAATGGAGCGGCATCCCCGTCACCCGCCTCGTCGAAAGCGAGCGCGAGAAACTCCTGCGCCTCGGCGACACGCTTCACAACCGCGTGATCGGCCAGGACGAGGGCGTGCAACTCGTCAGCGAGGCCATCCTCCGCGCCCGCGCCGGCATCAAGGACCCGCGACGCCCTGTCGGCAGCTTCCTCTTCCTCGGCCCCACCGGCGTCGGAAAGACCGAACTGGCGAAGACGCTCGCCGAGACGCTTTTCGACAGCGAGGCCGCGCTCGTGCGCATCGACATGTCCGAATACATGGAGAAGCACGCCGTCGCCCGCCTCATCGGCGCGCCTCCGGGCTACGTCGGCTACGACGAGGGCGGCCAGCTCACCGAGGCCGTGCGCCGCAAGCCCTACGCCGTGGTCCTCTTCGACGAGGTCGAGAAGGCCCACCCGGATGTATTCAACGTATTGCTACAAGTCCTCGACGACGGCCGCATCACCGATTCGCAGGGCCGCACCGTCGATTTCAAGAACACCGTCATCATCCTCACCTCGAACCTCGGTTCGCGCCACCTGCTCGAAGGCGTGACCGGCGACACGATCCCCGAGGCGGTGCGCGAGGCCGTGTTCGCCGATCTCCGGAAATCCTTCCGCCCGGAGTTCCTGAACCGCATCGACGAGACGATCCTCTTCAAGCCGCTCACGCTCGACGAAATCACCCGCATCGTGGACCTCCTCGTGGCCGACCTGAACAAGCGCCTCGTCGAGCGCCGCGTCACCGTGGAGTTCGACAAGAAGGCGAAGGAGTGGGCCGCGGAGAAGGGCTACGACCCGGTCTTCGGCGCGCGCCCGCTCAAGCGCTTCCTGCAACGCCACGTCGAAACGAAGCTCGCCCGCGCCCTCGTCGCCGGCGAGGTCGCCGACGGATCGACGGTTAAATTCACGGTGATTAAGGATGAATTTGCAATGAAATCTTAAAAAGCAGGGAAACGGTTGATTGTTTTAAGGGGATTGTCAGGGTGAGGCCATGAAAATCACCGTGGAACTCGACGATGCGACCTTGAGCGAGCTCATGGCCGTGACCAACGAGCGCAAAAAAGGCCCGGCCGTCGCGCAGGCGGTGGAGGAGTTTTTGAAGCGCAGGAAGGCCCGTGAGTTTGGCCGCCTCCTCATGGAGGGCGCCTTCGACTATCCCGCTCCGACTGCGGAGGAAAAGGCGCGGCAGGATTCCTGAGCCCGCGCCATGGTTCTGATCGATTCCTCCGTCTGGATCGAGGCGGCGCGCCGCCAGGGCGATCTCGCCACGAAGGTCGCCTTGCGCGCCCTGCTCGACGAATACGAAGCCGCTTGGTGCTCGCCGGTGAAGCTCGAGGTGCTGGGCGGTGCGCGACGCGAGGAGCGCCGGGCCTTGGAGATGTTTTTCGGTGTCATCCCCTACGTGGCTTGCGGCGAGGCGGAGTGGGAGGCGGCCAAGGCGCTCGCTTGGCGGGCGCGCGAGGCGGGGCATACCTTGCCCTCGAACGACCTGCTGATCTCGGCCACGGCGGCGGCGCGGGGCTGGCGGGTGTTCTCGCGTGACGCTCATTTTGCTACGCTTGCCGCCCTTGGCGGCGCGACCCTCTACCAACCCGGCTACGGCGGCAGTTATCAAGGCGACGTGGAAGGTTGAGGGAGCCGGAGCTTCGGGGCGCGCGTGTTTTTCCCGTTTGCTTCGCGACGGGGAGGGCCGCATGGGTCTTCGTTCCTTCTTTCCCATGAGCCTCGACGCGCCCACGCCCGTGTCCGTTTTCGATGCCGCCTCGCTGCGGTTTGGCATCGTCGCGGCCCGCTTCAACGCCGCCCTCGTCGACGCGCTCGTGACCCGCGCCACCGCGACGCTCGTGGCCGCCGGCGTGCCCGCCGCCTCGGTCGAAGTGGTGCGCGTGCCCGGCTCGCACGAGGTTCCCTGGGCCGCCCAGCGTCTCGCCGCGACCGGCCGTTTCCATGCGGTGATCGCGCTCGGCGTCCTCATCGCCGGCGACACCAACCACCACGAGATGGTCGGCGACGCGGTGGCGCACGCGCTCATGCGCGTCTCCCTCGACACCGGCGTGCCCGCGATCAACGGCGTGGTCGTCGTCAACACCCGCGAGCAGGCCGAGGTCCGCACCATCGGCAAATACGACCGCGGCGCGGAGTTCGCCGCCGCCGCCCTTGAAATGGCCGCGCTCCACAAGAGCCTGTCCTGAACCTTTTCCGAGATGAGCAACAAAGCCCTTTTCGCCCAGCGTCGCGACGGTCGCGTGGCCGCCCTCCAGTATCTCTATTCCTGGAGCCTTAACCGCCCCGAGCATATTTCGCCCGACCTGGCCCTTTTCTTCGAGAATCTCCAGGTTGCGGACGGCAAGCCCCGCGAGCACTACGCCTTCGGCGAGGAGCTGATCCACGGCGTGATCGAGCATTGCGACGAAATCGACGGACGCATCCGCGGCCTCGCCCAGAACTGGGACTTCGACCGCATCGCGCGCATCGACCTCGCGATCCTGCGCCTGGCGATTTTCGAGATGGTCCATCGCAAGGACATCCCGCCCGTCGTCTCGATCAACGAGGCCATCGACCTGTCGAAACAGTTCTCCAATCTGGACGCGAAGCGCTTCATCAACGGCATCCTCGACAAGCTCAAGGACCAGGTCGGCCGCGACGCGCGCAAGGTGACCTGAATTTTAGGAACCACGAAATTCACGAAATTCACGAAAGACGGAAAGCCGGTTTGGTTTTCGTGTATTTCGCGCCTTTCGTGGTTTTGAACCATGTTCGGCCTCTTCAAGAAATTTAAGGACGGTCTCGCCAAGACCGTCGCCGCCATCGCCGGGAAAACGCGGTCGCTCTTCGGCGGACGCAAGATCGACGCCTCGTCGCTCGACGAGTTGGAGGAGGCGCTCATCACCGCCGACTTCGGCGTCGAGACGACCGACGAGATCCTGAAGGAGATCAAGGAGGCCTACCGGAAAGACCCCGAGTTGAAGGGCAAGCAGGCCGCCGAGCTCGGCGCCGCGGTGCTTCAGCGCGTGCTCGCCGGCGGCGCCGGCCTGCCGGTGCTCGAGAAGCGCGCCGACGGTTCGCCCGCCGTCATCGTCATGATCGGCGTCAACGGCTCGGGCAAAACCACCACGACCGCCAAGCTCGCCTGGGCGCTTCAGCAACAGGGCAAGTCCGTGCTCGTGGCCGCCTGCGACACCTTCCGCGCCGCCGCCGTAGAGCAGCTCAAGACCTGGGCCGAACGCCTCCAGCTCGACATCGTTTCCAGCCACACCGGCGCCGACGCCGCGGCGGTGGCCTATGACGCGCTCCAAGCCGGCAAGAGCCGCGGCAAGGACGTCGTCATCATCGACACCGCCGGACGCCTGCACACCAAGAGCAACCTCATGGAGGAGCTCGCGAAGATCCGCCGCGTGCTGCAAAAGCTCGACCCGAGCGCGCCGCATTTCTCCTGGCTCGTGGTGGACGGTTCGCTCGGCAGCAACTCGATCGAGCAGGCGCGCGTGTTTCACCAGAGCTTCGGCCTGACCGGCCTCGTCGTCACCAAGCTCGACGGCACCAGCCGCGGCGGCGCGGTGGTGGGCATCTGGCGCGCGCTGAAGTTGCCGATCCACTACGTCGGCCTCGGCGAGCAAAAGGAAGACCTGCAACCCTTCGACCCCGAGGCCTACGCCAAGGCGGTCTTCGGGCTGGAGGGCTGAACCGGCCCGGCAAGCCCGACCCGCGGTCGGCCCTGCATCACGGATTTCCGGGCGGCGGCAGGTCGCGCGCGCGCTTTAGATACGCGCCGCGTTTGAGCGGCTTGGGCGTGTTGGCGTCCTCGGCGGTGGCGCGGATCTGCTTCAACTCGTCGAACTGCTTCGGCGACATGAGGCGTCGCGGCACGCGCTTGGCGGCCTCGTCGATCAGGCGGTCCCACAGCTCGGACGTGATCGGCTCGAGCGGTTCCCAGGGCTGGTGATGGCCCTGTTTGCGCGTCCATACGACCTCGCCGCCGTGAAATTCGGCGAGCACCTGGTATTTGCCTTCTTCGGGGTCGCGGACCCACCAGCCGAATTCCATTGCCATGATGTCCGCGGATAAAGGCCGGCCGCGCGGCGCGAGCGAGCGCAAAGCGGGCTTGCCGGGGCGCGAGCGCGGCGGCGGCATGGCGACATGCTCCGCTTTTCGTCTTTTCGCGCGATCTTCGCCGCGGTCCTGCTCCTCGGCGCCGGGACGGGCCGTCTGGCCGCCGATCTGGCGGAGGACATCGCGCGCGTCAGCGTCGAGGCCGCCGGCGGGGCGAAGGCGCACGAGGCCTTGCGCTCGTTTCGCGCCTCCGGGGTCACCCGGGTGGGCGGGCGGGAGGCGAGCTTCATCCTGCATGCCGCGCGCCCGAATCTTTTGAAGATCGAATCGCTGGGCGACCGGGCGAATCTGGTGCGTTCCTTCGACGGCGTGCACGCCCCGTGGAAACGCGTCGGGCTGCTCGGGGCTCCGCGGCGCCTGGGCGAGGCCGAGGAGCGCGAGTTTTTGCGCGAGGCGGACTACGAGCAGCCGCTTTACGACTGGGCGGCGCGCGGCGTCGGCCTCGATTTCGCCGGCGCGACGGAGGTCGATGGACGGCCCTGCCAGAAGTTGCTGGCCGTTTTCCAGCATACGCGGATCGTGACGCTTTATGTCGACGACGCGACCCATCTGGTGGTCCGGCGCGACGAAAGGAGACGGCTCAAGGGCGGGCGCGAGGTGCTCGTCGAGACGCGTTTCGACGATTATCGGGAAACGGCCGGAGTCCTTCTCCCGCGGCGCATCCGCACGATCGTCGACGGCGAGCCGACGGACGAGACGCTCATCGAGGCGATCAACCCCAACCCGGATTTGCCGGCGGATTTTTTCAGCCCGCCCGCGCCGGACTGGCCGAAGCGTTGATTTCGGCGGCCGGGGCTCCGCGCTTGCCAGCACCTCGGCGCGCCCGCGAGGCTGCCCGTATGGCCCTCTTCGGTTCCCTCTCCACCGTGCGCGCGCAGATCGCGTCGTCGCCGGCCTTCGAAATCGCCTTCGACTATGTCGCGCGCTGCCTGACCCCGGGCTCGCCCGAAGCCGCGCGCATCGCGGTCGTGCCGGTGGGCAAGACCGAGCGGATCGAGCTGGGGCGGGATGTTTTCGCGCTCGAGCAGGCCTACGAGGCCAAGCCGCCGACGGAGGGCAAGTGGGAGGGCCACGAGCGTCACATCGACGTGCAGGTCGTGGTCTCCGGCCGCGAGCTGATGGGCGTGATCGAGGCCTCGGCGCTGACGCTGACGGAGGATCACCGCGCCGAGCGCGACCTGATGTTTTTCGCCCCGGCCGAGGGCGGCTCGACGCTCAAGGTCGGCCCCGGCGGCGTGGCGGTCTTTTTCCCCGCCGACGGGCACATGCCCTCGCTCGCGGACGGCGCGCCCGCGGTGGTGCGCAAGACGGTGGTGAAGGTTCCGGTCTCCGGCGCGGCGCGCGGCGCCTGATCCGCCCGCCCTCCTTCGGGACACGCGCGCCGTGAACTACCGCCACCACTACCATGCGGGCAATTTCGCCGACGTGCTGAAGCACGCGGTGCTGTTGCGCCTCCTCGCCGGCCTTCAGGCGAAGGAAAGGGGTATCCTTTATCTTGATACGCACGCGGGTCGCGGCGGCTACGATCTCTCCGCGGCGGCCGGCGGCCTGACGCGTCCGCGCGCGCCGGAGTGGCCGGCGGGGATCGGGCGGCTGTGGTCGCGCCGGGATCTGCCGCCCGCGCTCGCCGACTACGTCGCGGCGGTGCGCGCCTTCGACGGCGAGGCGCGGGCGCGGGCCGGGGCGGCGGAGAGCCCGGACGGACCGCGCTTTTATCCGGGATCCCCGCGCCTCGCGCAGGCGAGGCTGCGGCCGCAGGACCGGGCGGTGTTTTGCGAGCGACAGCCGGAGGAGGCGGCCGCGCTGGCGGAGGAATTCGCCGGCCTGAGACGCGTCTCCGCGCAGACCATGGACGGCTACGCGGCGCCTCGGGCGATGCTGCCGCCACCTGAGCGACGGGCGTTGGTGTTGATCGATCCGCCCTTCGAGGCGCAGGACGAATGGGCGCGGATCGTGGATACCTTGGGCGAGGGGCTGCGGCGCCTGCCGGCCGGCACTTTCGCGGTGTGGTATCCGTTGACCCAGCGTGCGAGGGTGGACGCCTTCTATCGCGACCTGCTGCGCATCAAGGACCTGCCTCCCTGCTTCACGACGGAGCTTTTGATCGGCGGCGAGGGTTCGGAGCTGAAACTTTGGGGCTGCGGCGTGCTGGTCGTGAATCCGCCCTGGGGCTCGGCCGGGCCCTTGGGCGAGCTCGCCGCTTGGCTGGCTCCCGTGCTGGCCCAGGCGGCCGGTGCGGCGGGTGGGGTGCATTGGCTGGTGCCGGAAAAATAATTCCACTTCGTTTGGGGTGGAATTACTTATCGTTGGCCTTGCGTCTTTCCCACTACGTAGTTGGTTTACTTAACAAAGCCGATGACCCGCCCAGCCAAATCTTCCGAGGACACTCCCGCCCCAAGTTCCGCCGACATCGCGCTGTGCACGCGAGTCGTGATAGTCGAGGATGATCCGGTTTATCGGCAGTTCGTTCGTCAGGTGCTCAAGAAGATCGACGGAGTGGAGCTCGTGGCGGAATGCGCGACGGGTCAGGAGGGCATCGACATGTGCGTGCGTGCCAAGCCGCAGGCGCTGCTGCTCGATCTTGTGCTGCCCGACATGCAGGGCGTCGAGGTCATCAAGACGCTGCGTCACGAGCTGCCCCACCTGGTGGTGCTCCTGCTCACCGCGCATCCCAGCAACGATCTTCCGCGCGAGCTCCTCAAGCTCGGCGTCCAAGGCTTCGCGGACAAGACCGCGACGGCCACCGATCTCACCAAGACCATCCGCAGCGTGTTGGCCGGCGGCCTCAGCTATACCAGCGTGGCCGGCATCGCGCCGCCGACGGTCGAGCGTCCGATCAGCCTCCCCGGGCATGCGGAGAACGTGAAGCCCGACGTGCTCACGCCGCGCGAGCGTGAGATCGCCGCGCTCGTGACCGGCGCGATGTCCTCGAAGGAAGTCGCGGCCAAGCTCGGGCTCAGCACACGCACGGTGGAAAAGCACCGCGCCAACATCTACGCCAAGCTTGGCGTGCGCGACGTCGTGGGCCTCACCCGCTGGTGCATGTATCACGGCCTGTTGAGCTGATACGCTTACGCCCGTCGGTTTCTCGCGAACGAGTCCCGAAGCCCGCTTCCTTTCCGGAGCGGGCTTCGGCTTTTTATCCACGCGGATATCCTGGCGGGCACGGACGCGGCACCGCAGGCGTCTTGGATCCAGGCGCGGGTTTCGGTGGGGGCGCCGACCCCAACGGCGTCGCTCAGGGCAGCGCGACGATTCCGGCGCGGCGATTGTTGGCGAGGTTCTGGTCCCGCGACGCCGTCGAGAGCTGCGAGCTGACGACGAGGCTGCCGCCCGCGTCGCGACGATCCGAGCCGACGGGAATGGTCACGGTGGTCGAGGCGCCGGGCGCGAGCTCGGCCAGGGTCCGGGTGCTCACCGCGTTGTCGAGGCCGACCGCGAGCTTGAGTCCGGACACCGTGTTCGCCCCGCGGTTTTGCACGACGATGGACACGGTGCCGGTGGCGGCGTCGTAGCTTTGGCTGGAGATGGCGGGATCGACGCGGGACGCGTTGGACGCGTCCATCGCCCAGCCGAGGTTGAGGGTGCCGTTGCCGTAGTCGGGGTCCGAGCCCGCGACGCCGCCGTCGTTCGCGTGGGTGGCGAGGATGTCGGCGGCCTCGATCGCCGAGAGCCCGGGGTTCTGCGAAAGCACGGCGGCGATGGCGCCCGAGACCACGGGGGCGCTGGCCGAGGTGCCGCTGAAGCTGGTGCGCGTGCCGGCGAGGCCGGCGGTCTGGAGCGCGTAGCCGGGCGCGGTGAGCTGAAGTCCGTCGCCCGAGTTGGAGAAAATGGCCTGCACGCCCGTGGCGTCGGTGGCGCCGACGGAGACGACGCCCGCGTAGGCGGCGGGCCAGGCGAGACGGGCGGCCTGGTCGTTTCCGGAGGAGGCGACGACGGCGACCCCGGCGGCGAGGGCCTCCTCGATGGCGGCCCCCAGGACGGACGAGGTGGCGTAGCCGCCGAGGCTGATGTTGATCACCTGCGCGCCCGCGCCGAGGGCCGCGTAGATGCCCTGGGCGACGGAGAAGGCGTCGCCGGAGCCGTCGGCGCCGGTGACGCGCACGCTCAGCACTTCGGCGGAGGGCGCGACGCCGCGGGCGTCGGCGGAGGCGCCGGCGACGAGGGCGGCCACGGAGGTGCCGTGCGCGCCGTCCTCGCCGGAGGAGGTGACTCCGTATCCGATGTCCAGATACCGAAGCCGGCTCCCGAGCGTGGAGTCGGGAGAGGCGCCGCCGTCGAGGACGGCGACCAGGACGCCCCGGCCCCAGGCGGACGTGTCGGCGCCGGCGCCGACGCCGAGGACGGCGAGGAGATTTTCGCCCACCGGGACGGCGGCGCGCGCGGCGCGCTCCTCGGCGGGGGGCGTGGAGGAGAGAAGGGGATTGGCGCCCACGGAGGCGTAGTCGGCGACGTTGCCGGCGAGTTCGCCGGCGAGACCGGCGTAGTCGCCGACGCGGACGCGCACGGCGCGGAGCGCGTCGATCTTGCCGATCACCTCGAGTCCTGCGGCGCGCGCGCGCTCGAGAAAACGACGGTAGGCGTCGGCGTCCTTGAAGGTGAGGACGGCCTCGTTCGCGCGCAGGCCGGGGCGGTTGAGCCGCGTGCGGAGGGTGGCGGCGATTTTTTCGAGGGCGGCGGAGTCGGCCGCGGCGGCGAGCCAGTCGTCCTCCGCGTCCTCGGCTCCGGCGGGGCCGACGGCGGGCGATGTGGCGAGATCGGGGGCGAGATTCGAAGGCGCCGGACCGTCGGCGGGCGGCATGGAGAACCAAAAGGCCGCGCCCAAGCCGGTGGCGGCGAGGAGGATCGCGAGGGCGAGCGGGCGGTGGAGGCGGTCGAGCATGGTGGCGGGATCGAACATGGAGACGGGCGCGGCCGGGGCAAGTTACCCGGACGGACGCGGCCGGCGCGGCGTGGAAAGCGATGGATTCCCCGTGGCGGAGCGACCAAGGTGGGCCGATGAACCTCCCGTCCTTGTCGAGCCGGTCCCTCGTTTCGTTCCTTCGCGGCCTGATCTTCGTCGCGCTTTGCTCGGCGGCGGCGCATGCGGCCGAAATCTACAAGATCGGCGACACGCTGGAGGCTTTCGAGACCAAGGACGCCAAAGAAGGCGCCTTCGCCTATGCGCCGGGAAAGCTGGCCTGTCTGATCGTGAGCTACGAGATGTCTCCGGGCAAGGCGGTGAACGGCTACCTCGCGCAGAAGCCGTCGGACTATCTGGAGACGCACGGCGCCGCTTTCATGGCCAATATCCACGGCATGCCGGCGATCGGGCGCTTTTTCGCGCTGCCCAAGATGAAGCGTTATCCGCACCGCATCCTGCTCGCCGACTCGGACACCTTGCTCGAGCGGCATCCGGTCAAGGACGGGCGGGTGACGGTTTTCTCCTTCGACGCGAAGGGCGTGATCACCGCGATCCGCCAGCTCGATCCGGAGAAGGAGTTGGACACGCTCTTTTCGGGCGCGACGGCTACTCCCTAGCCGGCGTGGACGGGCCGCGAGCTCAGCGCGCGGGGGCTTCGCGCAGCAGGGCCTCGAGATCCAGCGGGCGGGTGAACATGGCCAGTTCTCCGGCGGCGTCTCGCGGCCACTCGGCGGGAGGGCGGTCGCGGTAAAGCTCGACGCCGTTTTGGTCGGGGTCGCGCAGGTAGATCGCCTCGCTCACGCCGTGGTCGGCCGCGCCTTCGAGGGCGATCCCCGCCTCGACCAGGCGGCGGAGGGCGTCGGCCAGCGTCGCGCGATCGGGATAGAGGATGGCGGTGTGGTAGAGGCCGGTGCATCGGGCGGGGGCCGGGCCGCCGCCCAGGCTTTCCCACGTGTTTAGGCCGATGTGGTGGTGATAACCGCCCGCGGAGACGAAGGCGGCTTGCGCGCCGAAGCGTTGCATGAGCCGGAAGCCGAGCACCCCGCAATAGAAGTCGAGGGAGCGCTGGAGGTCGGCGACCTTGAGGTGGACGTGGCCGATGCGGACCGCGGGCGAGAGAGTGGACATGCGCCGATCGTGGGCGTCTTCGTGGAAAAGGCGAAACGAGCTTCTGTTTGGATCGCGACGGTTTTTCCGCGTCGCGGGCGACGTCCGCGCCGCAAAATCTCGGGGCGCGGCGCGAGAGGCGCCGCGGCGATGGGCCGCGAGGTCTGGCTTCGTGCGATGAGGCCGATGACAGGCGGGATGTTTGCGCGGATCGCGGAGGACGGCGCGGTGGCTCAGGACGTGGCGGTAGCGTGCGCGGGGCACGACCCCTCAGGCCCGGAGTCCTCGCCTCCGTCCTGCCCGCGCCCGGTTGTGCTTCCGGTGCCGCTCATGCTGGGTTTGAGAACACCGCCTGGTGCTACTCCGTTAACGTCATGTAGAGGCCGGGGGGCTGCGTCCCCCTGCGGATCACGAAAGGCGGACAGAGCGGTCCGCCCTCCATCGGACCACATCCGCCCCTTCCGGGAATCTCAACGGAGTGGTGCTAGTTCGCAGGCAGGGCGGCGATGAGGGTGTCGGCTAGCTTCGAGACGTCGTCGCTGAGGATCGCGGCGAGGGCGGCGTAGTCGCCCTCCTGCCACTTGGTCTCGGGCGCCTCGAAGACCTCGCGAAGCAGGACCTCGCCGCCGTCCGCACCCGGCCGGTCGCCGACGCGCACGATCTCGACGGCGCACGCGAAGCTGGCGACGGCCTTGCCGTCGGGGCGGACCCGGCCTTCGCAGCGCAGGACGGAGACGGACACGTCGACGTCGCGCGCGACGTCAAAGGGATAGGGCTGGGGGAAGACGCGGGCCACGCGGTCGGAGACGTGGAGCCGGGCGACAAGCATGCGGTTGATGCCGTTGGCGAGCGGCTCGGCCCAGCGGGCGTAGTCGCGGTAGTCGATCTCGTTGTCGCCGCGGCGGACGATCATGGATTTGGCGTCGAGGTAGGGGGCGATCTGGACGGAGCGGAGCCCGACCTTGAGCCGGCCTTGCTTGACTCCGGCATCGAGGGGGCCGGAGGAGGCACCGGTGAGCACGTAGTGCCGGGTCGGGTCGGGCTCGGGCTTGGGCAGAAGGCTGCAACCGGAGAGAGCCGAGGCGAGAACGAGGGCGGCGGACAGGAGGGGCGCGCGGCGGGCGGCGGAGAAAAGAGGCATGGCGGCGTCGGATTTTTTAACGCGGAGGCGCGGGTGGAGGATCGTGGCGGAGGCGGCCGGTTTTATTTTTTCGCGTCGGTCGCGCGGCCGCTGAGGAGGGCGTTGGGGTTGCGCTCGAGGAAGTCGGCGAGGCGGGCGACGGCGGCGGAGGCCTCGCCGAGGCGGGCGAAAGCCTTGGAGGCGTCGTCGCCGAGGTATTGCTGGGCGTTGATGAAGCGCTTCATGACGGTGGTGGTGTCGGTGAGCTGGCGCATGGCGGCGCGGGCGTCCTGGATGGCGAGGTTGAACTGTTCCGCCCCGGGGCCGGCGTTTTTCTCCAGGTCGGCGAGGACGCGGTCGAGGCGGGCGGAGGCGGAGGCGGCGTTCGCCAGGACGGCCTTGAGCTCGGGGGAGTCGGCGAGGGCGCGGACGGAGCGGCCGGCGTCGGCCCATTCGCGGGAGACGGAGGCGAGGTCGGCGGCCTTCACCTGGGCGCGGGTTTCGGCGAGCAGGGATCGGACCTCGGCGGCGAGGCCGGGGAAGTCGACGCCCTTCAGGTTGGTGAGGATCTCCTCGAGGCTGCGCATGAACTCGGCGCTCTTCGAGGGGATGGCGGGCATCTCGAGGTAGGTGGAGGCGAGCTTGTCGTTGCGGCGCGCGGGATAGAGGGCGGGGTCGTAGAAATCGAGTTCCACGTAGAGGAGTCCGGTGGCGTAGCCGATGACGCCGAGCTGGGCGCGGAGGCCGGCGTCGATCAGGTGCTGCAACTCGTCGCGGTCGGAGACGTCGACCGGGTTGCCGAGGCCGTCGGCGACGACGTCGCGGGAGAGTTCGCAGACGACCGCGACGAGCGAGCCGGACTCGTCGGATCCGGCGGCGTGGGGGATGGCGCGGACGTTGAGGCCGACGACGCGTCCGATGCGCACGCCGCGGAATTTGACGGGCGAGCCGTTGTCCAGGCCGTGGATGCTCTCGTCGAAGTAGACGATGAAGCGCTCGGGCTTGGAGAAGAAGCTGACGCCGCCGAAGGAGAACAGGGCGACGGCGCCGAGGAGAAGGGCGCCGAGGACGAAGAGGCCGACGACGGTGGGGCTGACTTTGGTCTTCACGGAGAGTGGGCGGGAGGCGGAGATGGCGGAGGCGGAGGGGCCGGCGGGGCCGACGATTTCGAGGAAGGCGGGTCAGCGGGCGGGACGGGCGGCGGAGCCGTCGCCGGTTTCCCCGGGGCGGGCGCCCCGGTGAAGGAACTCGCGCACGCGTTCGTCAGGCGAGGCGAGGGCGAGTTCCCGGGGATCGCCGGCGGCGATGGCGCCGCGCGCGGATTTGTCGAGCATGAGGACGCGGTCGGCTACGCCGAAGATGGAGTCGAGCTCGTGGGAGACGACGACGCAGGTGGTGCCGAGGAGCTCGCGGATCTGGAGGATGAGCTCGTCGAGCTTGCGCGAGGTGACGGGGTCGAGGCCGGCGGAGGGCTCGTCGAAGAAGACGATGGCGGGATCGAGGGCGAGGGCGCGGGCGAGGCCGGCGCGTTTTTTCATGCCGCCGGAGATTTCGGACGGGTAGTAGTTTTCGTAGCCGGCGAGGCCGACCTGGGAGAGCTTGAAGGCGGCGAGCTCGGCGCGTTCGGAGGCGGTGAGCGTGGTGTATTCCTCGAGGGGAAGGGCGACGTTTTCGAGGAGGGTGAGGGAGCTCCAGAGCGCGCCGCTCTGGTAGAGGACGCCGAAGCGGCGGAGGAGGTTGCGGCGCTGGACGGCGCCTGCCTCGAGGAAGGATTCTCCAAAAAAGCGGACGTCGCCGGCGGTGGGGCGGTTGAGGCCGACGAGGTGGCGGAGAAGCGTGCTTTTTCCGCAACCGGAGCCCCCGATGATGAAGAAGATCTCTCCCCGGCGGACGGAGAAACGCAGGTCGCGCAGAATGGGCTCCGCGCCGTAGCCGCAATCGATGCCGAGGACCTCGATGGCGGGCTCGGCCCCGGGGCGGCGGAAGGTGTCGGGCGATTGACGGGAGGCGACCATGGCTCAGATGCCGAGGATGTTGAAGGCGACGGCGAAGAAGGCGTCGGCGAGGATGATGAGCAGCAGGGCCATGACGACGGCCGAGGTGGCGGCGCGGCCGACGCCGGCGGAGCTGCGTTCCGCGAGGAGGCCGCGATGGCAGCCGGCGAGGCCGACCAGGACGCCGAAGGCGGCGGACTTGATGATGCCGGAGGCGACGTCGGAGAGGTCGATGGCCGAGATGGTCTGCACCCAGTAGGCGGCCGGCGGGATGTCGAGGACGCCGAGCGCGACGAACATGCCGCCGAGGATGCCCATGAAGTTCGAATAGAGCGTGAGCAGGGGCAGCATCAGCGCGAGGGCGGCGAGCTTCGGGATGACGAGAAAGTCCACGGGCCGGATGCCGAGCGTCTCGAGGGCGTCGATCTCGTCGTTGGCGCGCATGTTGCCGAGCGTGGCGGCGAAGGCGGCGCCGGTGCGGCCGGCGAGGATGACGGCGGTCATCATGGCGCCCATCTCGCGGACCATGGACAGGCCGACGGCGTCGGCGACGTAGATGTCGGCGCCGAACTGGCGCATGAGCACGGCCGCCTGGTAGGCGAGGATGAGGCCGACGAGCAGGCCGATGAGGCTGACGATGGGCAGCGCCATCGCGCCGCACTGCTGCATCTCCTCGAGGCAGTCGCGGAGGCGGAATTTATTCGGGTTTTTGAAAAGAAACACCGAGCTGATCACGCATTCCCCGATGAAACGGGCGATCTCGCGGGTGATGTTCCAGACCTCGGTGGCGGCGAGGCCCACCGCCGCGACCAGATCGAGCGAACGGTCGGCGGGGCGCGCTTTTTCACAGGCCTTGGTGAATTGGGCCAGCATCCCGCGCATCGACTCCGGCAGGGCGCCCAGTTCGCAGGGGATGTCGATCGACTCGGCCCAGGTGCGGACCTCGTGGACGAAAAGAAGGAGCGAGCTGTCCCAGTCACGAAGATCGCGGGCGAGCTCGATTCGCATGCGCGTCGGCCGATGGGCGAGCCGCGACGGGAACCAGTCGGGTTTCTCGCAGGTGACCCGCCAGGCCCCGCCCAGGACGACGCGTAGCTCCTCCGGCGTCTCTTCGACGCGCACCTCGGCCGCGGAGGGCGGGACGACGGGCAAGGCGTGATTTTCCGGACGCGACATCGCGCCGACATTGGGCGGGCAGGACGCGCCGGCGCAACCGATTCGTTGATCGGGCGGTCGGGGCGGCCTGCGCCGCGAAGCCGCAGGCGGCGGGAACGAAGGCTGGCGCGGGTCGGCGGCCGGGGGAGGTTTAGCCTCTTGGGCCTAATGGGTTGCGCTTCTTTGGCTAAACGCGCCCTTGCGCTTCCCCGGGGGGGGCGTGCTCCAATGCGGCATGACCGCGCGTTTCCGCACCGTGCTCTTCGATCTCGATGGCACGCTTCTCGACCACTTTTCGGCGATCCATCGCTCGCATTCCCATGTGCGGCGTCATTACGGGCTGCCGGAGGCGACGCGCGACGAGGTGATGCGCGCGATCGGCGGCGGGCTGCCCGAGGCCTTGAAGAAAACGCTCGGGCCTTCGCACGCCCACCGGCTGGAGGAGGCCATGCCGGTGTATCGGGAGTATTGGGACCGCACGATGCTGGACGACGCGGTGCTGTTTCCAGGCGCGCTGGAGCTCCTGCGCGAGCTGAACGCGGCCGGCGCGAAGTGCGCGGTGTTCACCAACAAGCACGGCCCCTCGGCGCGCCGCGTGTGTTCGCACCTCGGGCTCGATCCGCTGATCGCGGGCGTCTTTGGCGCGACCGACACGCCCTGGCTGAAGCCGCAGCCGGAGTTCGCCGCCCACGTGTTGGAAAAGCTCGGCGCGGAGGCGATCTCGACCGCGTTGGTCGGCGACTCGCCCTGGGATGTCGAGGCGGCGAAGCGGGCGCGCTTCGGCGGGGGCTTCATGGTGACGACCGGCACGCACGGCGAGGCCGAGCTGCGTGCGCACGGAGCCGGGCACGTGGCGCCGGGGCTGGTTGACCTTAGGCCCTGGCTGTTCTCGGTTTCGGGCCGCTAACCCGTCCCGCCGCACGACCTTGGCCAACGCCTCCTCCAATCGCCCCCCGCCCGACGCGCTCACCGGCGTGCTCGAGCGCATCGTGTTCCTCAACGAGGAGAACCACTACACGATCGCGGACTTCCGCCCGGACGATGCCGACGACAAGGTCACCATCGTCGGCGCGCTGCCCGGCGTGCAGTGCGGCGAGACCCTGCATCTCCAGGGCGTGTGGACGACGCACTCGCAGCACGGCTCGCAGTTCAAGGTGGAGCGCTTCCGCAGCGAGCTGCCCTCGAGTGTGTATGGGATCCGCAAATACCTCGGGTCCGGTCTCGTGCCCGGCGTGGGCAAGGTCTACGCCAACAAGATCGTCGACGCCTTCGGCACCGAGACCTTTCGCGTGCTTTCGGAGGAATCGGGCAGGCTCCGCGACGTGCCCGGCATCGGCAAGGTCCGCGCCACCGCGATCAAGAAGGCGTGGGACGAGCAGCGGGCATTCCGCGAGCTCTACATTTTTCTCCAGACCTACGGCGTCACGCCCGGCCAGTGCGTGAAGTTGATCGACAAATACGGCGGGGAGGCGCGGCAGATCCTGCAAAAGGAGCCCTACCGCGTGGCGCGCGAGATCGACGGCATCGGCTTCAAGACGGCGGACCGCATCGCGATCAACCTCGGCTTCGCCAACGACGCGCCGCCGCGGCTCGACGCCGGCATCCTCTACGCGATGGACACGCTCCAGGAGGAGGGGCACACGGCCTTTCGCGAAGGGGAGCTGCGCGACTACACGGCGGGTTTGCTCGAGACCTCGGCGGAGCGCACGGCGGCGCGGATCACGGCGCTGGTCGGCGAGAAGAGCCTTTCGATCCATCAACCTGCCGGCGTGGTCGACCCGCTACCGGGCTCGGCGCTGGTGCAGCTGCCCGTGCTCGACCGAGCGGAGCAAAAGATCGCGTCGGCGATCAAGCGCCTCGGCGTGGTGCCGGGCGGGCTGCCGCCGATCAAGGTCGACGCGGCGGTGGTGTGGGCGGAGCAGAAGGCGGGCTTCGTTTTCGCGCAGGCGCAGCGCGACGCGGTGAAGTCGGCGCTCGTTTCGAAGGTATCGATCCTAACCGGCGGCCCGGGCACGGGAAAAACCTCCTCGCTACGCGCGCTGGTGGAGATCCTGAAGGCGAAGAAGGCGCGCGTCTCGCTCGCCGCGCCGACTGGGCGCGCGGCGCAGCGGCTCACCGAGAGCACGGGCGCCTTCGCCCAGACCCTGCATAGGCTGCTCAAATACGACCCGGCGCGGGGCGGCTTCACGGCCAACGAGGACCAGCCGCTCGCGACGGATTTTCTCATCGTGGACGAGGCCTCGATGCTCGACACGCGGCTGGCGGCGGCGCTTTTCGCGGCGATCCCGTCGCGCGCGCATCTGCTGCTCGTGGGCGACACCGACCAGTTGCCGAGCGTGGGCGCGGGCAACGTGCTCAAGGACATCATCGCGACCGAGGCGGTGCCGGTGACGCGCCTGAGCGTGGTGCACCGCCAGCAGGGGCAGAGCGAGATCGTGACGACCGCGCACGCGATCAACGGCGGCGACGCGAAGCTGCCGATCGCGGTGGAGACGCTCGACAAGGTGCAGGCCTGGGCCGACCTCACCTTCATCGTGGCGCGCGACGCGGAGGACTGCCTGCAAAAGACCATCGCGCTCTGCACCGAGTTCATCCCCGCGAATTTCCACTGGATGAAGCCCGGCGACGTGCAGGTGCTCGCGCCGATGCACAAGGGCGTGGCGGGCGTGGGCAACCTGAACGCGCAGCTCCAGGCGGCGATGAATCCGCACGGCCGCGGTCTGCGCGGCCCGGGTGGCGAGTATCGCGCGGGCGACAAGGTGATCCAGCTGCGGAACAACTACGACAAGAACCTCTTCAACGGCGACATCGGCCTGGTGACGGGCTGCGATCCCGACGCGGGCACGATCGAGGCGGATTTCGACGGCGAGAAGCACGTGTTCACGCGCGGGGAGCTGGGCGACCTGGCGCTGGCCTACGCGATCAGCATCCACAAGTCGCAGGGAAGTGAATACGCGGCGGTGGTGGTGCCGCTCTTGAAGGGGCACTTCATGATGCTCCAGCGCAACCTGCTCTACACGGCGATCACGCGCGGGAAGAAAAAGGTGTTCATCGTCGGCGAGCCGGCGGCCTACGGCATGGCGGTGCGCAACAACGAGGCGAAGACGCGCGGCACGCACCTGAAGGAGAAGATCCTCGCGGCGGTGGCGGCGAAGTAGGGGCGCGGTCGGGCGTGGTTTTTTAACCGCGAATGGACGCGGATAGACGCGAATAGGGACGGCGGAGTTTTTACCCGAGGTGGCCGGGCACGTCCCTGTGCCCGCCGCGTGTGCACCGAACGACGGGCGCGGGGACGCGCCCGTCTATCTGAAAGGCCTGAGCGTCAGAGGCCGGTCACATCCGGCAGATGAGGAGTTCGCGCTCGAAGAGCATTTCCTTCGGCAGGTGGGCGGTGAGGTCGATGAAGAGTTCCTCGTGGCCGAGGAGCTCGGCGCGCCAGGCCTTGCGGTCGATGGTGGTGAGCCGGTCGAAGATCGCCTCGGGGAAATCGAGGCCCGTCCAGTCGATGTCGGAGTGGCGGGGCATCCAGCCGAGGGGCGTTTCGCGGCCGCGGGCGCGGCCCTGCGTGCGTTCGACGATCCAGCGCAGGACGCGGAAATTTTCGCCGAAGCCGGGCCAGAGGAAGGTGCCGTCCTCGCCCTTGCGGAACCAGTTGACGTTGAAAATGCGGGGCGTCTCGGAGAGCTCGCGCTGCATCTTGATCCAGTGGCGGAAGTAGTCGCCCATGTGGTAGCCGCAGAAGGGCAGCATCGCCATCGGGTCGCGGCGCACCTGGCCGATGGTGCCGGCGGCGGCGGCGGTCATCTCGGAGCCCATGGTGGCGCCGACGTAGACGCCTCCGGACCAGTTGAAGGCCTGGTAGACGAGCGGGGTGGTGGAGGCGCGGCGTCCGCCGAAGACGATGGCGCTGATCGGCACGCCCTCGGGGTGCTCCCAATCGGGATCGATGGTCGGGCACTGCGAGGCGGGCGCGGTGAAGCGGGCGTTGGGGTGGGCGGCCTTGACGCCTTTTTCCTTGGCGAGCGCGGGCGTCCATTTCTGGCCCTGCCAGTCGACGCATTCGGCGGGCGGCGTGTCGGTCATGCCTTCCCACCAGACGCCGCCCTCGGGCGTGAGGGCGCAGTTGGTGAAGATGGTGTTCTTCGAGAGCGCGGCCATCGCGTTGGGATTGGTTTTGACCGAGGTGCCGGGCGCGACACCGAAGAAGCCGGCCTCGGGGTTGATGGCGCGGAGGCGGCCCTGTTTGTCGGGGCGGAGCCAGGCGATGTCGTCGCCGACGGTGGTGACCTTCCATCCGGCCCGGGCGAAGGGCTCGGGCGGGATGAGCATGGCGAAGTTGGTCTTGCCGCAGGCGGAGGGGAAGGCGGCGGCGACGTAGGTCTTTTTGCCCGCCGGGTCCTGCACGCCGAGGATGAGCATGTGCTCGGCCATCCAGCCCTCGTCGCGCGCCATGGCGGAGGCGATGCGGAGGGCGAAGCACTTTTTGCCGAGGAGGGCGTTGCCGCCGTATCCGGAACCGTAGGACCAGATCTCGCGCGTCTCGGGGAAATGGACGATGTATTTCTCGGGGTTGCAGGGCCAGGGCACGTCTTTCTCGCCGGGCATGAGCGGGCGGCCGACGGAGTGGAGGCAGGGCACGACGCGCTTGTGGCCCAGGTCGATCTCGGCGAGGACGGGCAGGCCGATGCGCGCCATGATGCGCATGTTGACGACGACGTAGGGCGAGTCGGTGAGCTGCACGCCGAGCTGCGAAAGCGGCGAACCGACGGGGCCCATGGAGAAGGGCAGCACATACATCGTGCGGCCGCGCATGGAGCCGGCGAAGAGGTGCTTCAATTTGCGCTTCATCGCGTGCGGCTCCTCCCAGTTGTTGGTGGGGCCGGCGGCGTCCTTGGAGAGCGAGCAGATGAAGGTGCGGTCCTCGACGCGGGCGACGTCGGAGGGGTGCGAGCGGGCGAGGAAGCAGCCGGGCCAGAGGTCCTCGTCGAGTTTGGTGAAGGTGCCGGCGGCGACGAGTTGGGCGCAGAGCGCGTCGTATTCGGCCTGCGAGCCGTCGACCCAGTGGATGGCGGCGGGCTTGGTCAGCGCGGCCATTTTCTCGACCCAGCGCAGAAGGTGCTGGTTGGCGGTGGGGGCTTGGGAGTGATCGCGGGTGGGCATGCCCGAAGAATGCACGTCGTGGGCCGGGGCGTAAACGGCAAAGGCCTAGGCGGGAGCGACTAAACGCGGGCTAATTGTCGCAAAAAGCGACGCGTCCGGGTGCGTTTGGCGGGGCGGCCCAGGTCCCGCGCATAGGTGAGCGGGATAAGAGCTTCGGTGTGCGTCATGCGGCGCGGGCGGGCTCGACGTGGACCGCGACGTGGGTGATGGCGAGGTCGGCGCCGACGAGCGCGTCCTGCACCTCGTGCGCGAGGGCGTGGCCGGCGAAGACGGTGATCCGCGGATCGACGACGATCTGGATCTCGACGAGGAGCGCGAGGCCGGAGCGGCGCACGCGGCATTTGTCGACGGCGACGACGCCGGGCACGGCGCAGGCGAGGCGGCGGACTTGCAGATGGGTTTCGTCGGACGCGGCGACGTCCATGATCTCGCCGAAGGCCTTGCGGAAGATGAGCAGGCCGTTGAGTGCGATGACGAGGCAGGCGACGAGCGCGGCCCAATCGTCGGCCGCGGCGTAGCCCGGTCCGGCGATGACGGCGACGCTGATGCCGATGAAGGCGGCGGCGGAGGTGAGGGCGTCGGAGGCGTGGTGCCAGGCCTCGGCGCCGAGGGCGGTGCCGCCGTGTTCCGCGCCGGCCTTGGCCATGCGGCGGGAGAAGCCCCACTTGGTGGCGACGATGAAAACGAGCAGCGGGAGCGTGCCCCAGTGCGGCGCCTGGTGCGGGGTCAGGATCTCGCGCATCGCGTGGATGCCGATCCAGCCTGCGGCGCAGAGCATGACGAGCGCGACGGCGATGGCGGCGAGAGGCTCGGCCTTGCCATGGCCGTAGGGGTGGTCGGCGTCGGGAGGCTTGGCGGCGTAGCGGAAGCCGGCCCAGACGAGGAGCGAGGAGGCGACGTCGAGCAGCGACTCGACGCCGTCGGCGATCAGCGCGTAGGTGGAGCCGAGGATACCGCCGGCGAACTTGATGACGGCGAGCACGAGATTGAGCCCCACGCCGCGGAGGACGAGGCGAGCGCCGTCGTTCGCGCGAGCACGCGCGAGGGCGTGCGGATCGGGACGCGCGGGGGCGGGGGAAGCGGGCGTGTCGGGGCTCGGGCTCAAGGCGGCCACGCAAAGGCTCGCGATGGCGTGATGCGAGCCGAAGCGCGCGGCGGAGCGAAGATTAGGGGCGGGTAAGTTTCTTAACCGGAGCGGCGGGGGGAACGCGTTTGCCGGGTGCGCGCGGGCGTGGCGGAGGCGAAACGGCTCCGCCGTTCCGCTACGTGGGGGGATTCAGAGGCGGACGTGGCGGAGGCTGAGGGCGTTGTGGGTTTAACCGCTAAAGAAACGGCCCAAAGGGCGTTTCTTGGGAAGGTGAGTCGCGGCTTTTCGAGCCGCGGCGGCGGGTGTCGATGGGCGGCCAATGGCCGCGGGCAGATGACCAACCGCGGCTATGGCTCCATCGGGAATGATCTGGTGGGGGGATTCAGAGGCGGACGTGGCGGAGGCGGAGGGCGTTGAGGACGACGGT
>CAYTLL010000012.1:58020-85262 GCA_964438755.1 uncultured Akkermansia sp.
GTGGGGGGATTCAGAGGCGGACGTGGCGGAGGCGGAGGGCGTTGAGGACGACGGTCATGGAGCTGAGGCTCATGGCGGCGCCGGCGAACATGGGGTTGAGGAGCCAGCCGAAGAGCGGGAACAGGGCGCCGGCGGCGAGCGGGATGCCGGCGCTGTTGTAGGCGAAGGCCCAGAAGAGGTTTTGGCGGATGTTGCGCAGGGTGGCGCGGCTGAGGCGGACGGCGCGGGCGAGGGCGCGGAGGTCGCCTTGCACGAGGACGAGGCCGGCGCTGTGCATGGCGATGTCGGCGCCGGTGCCCATGGCGACCCCGACCTCGGCGGCGGCGAGGGCGGGGGCGTCGTTGAGGCCGTCGCCGGCGAAGACGACGCGTTCGCCGCGGGCCTGGTGTTCGCGGACGATGCGTTGCTTGTCGGCGGGCGTGACCTCGGCGTGGACGCCGTCGAGGCCGAGTTCGCGGGCGACGGATTCGGCGGCGGCGCGGCGGTCTCCGCTGACCATGACGAGGCGGAGGCCGAGCGCGCGGAGTTCGGCGAGGGCGGCGGGGGTGGAGGGTTTTATCCGGTCGGCGAGGGCGAGCAGTCCGGCGGGTTTTTCGTCGATCGTGACGGCGACGAGCGTGGCGTCGGGATGCGCGGCGAGGACCGTGTCGGAGGGCGCGCGGTGGAGCGCGACGCGGCGGCCGGCGACGGTGGCGCGGACGCCGGCGCCGGGTTCGGCGGAGAAATCCTCGGCGTGGGGCAGGGCGAGGCCGCGTTCGCGGGCGGCGGCGACGAGGGCGCGGGCGAGCGGGTGTTCGCTCGGCTGCTCGGCGGCGGCGGCGAGGCGGAGGAGTTGGTCGGCGGAGAAATCGGAGCCGGGCGCGGGCTCGATGGCGACGAGGGCGGGGCGGCCGGCGGTGAGGGTGCCGGTTTTATCGAGGAGGACGGTGTCGGCGCGTTCGAGTTTTTCGAGGGCGGCGGCGTCTTTGACGAGGACGCCGGCCTGGGCGCCGCGGCCGATGCCGGTGACGATGGAGACGGGCGTGGCGAGGCCGAGGGCGCAGGGGCAGGCGATGATGAGGACGGCGACGGCGTTGAGCAGACCGTGCAGCCAGCCGTCGCCGGGGACGAGGACGGTCCAGGCGAGGAAGGCGATGAGCGCGCAAAGCAGGACGACGGGCACGAACCAGGCGGAGACGCGGTCGGCGAGGCGGGCGATGGGCGGCTCGCTTTCGACGGCCTGCTCGACGAGGCGGACGATCTGGGCGAGGAGCGTGTCGGCGCCGACGCGTTCGGCGCGGAAGACGAAGCTGCCGGTGGCGTTGAGGGTGCCGGCGCGGACGGCGTCGCCGGGCTTTTTGGCGACGGGGAGCGGTTCGCCGGTGAGCATGGATTCGTCGACCTCGGCGGATCCTTCGAGGAGGACGCCGTCGACGGGGAGGTGTTCGCCGGGGCGGACGCGGAGGAGGTCGCCGGGATGGAGGTCGGCGACGGGCACGTCCTCCTCGGCGCCGTCGGCGCGGAGACGGTGGGCGAGCTTGGGCGCGAGGTCCATGAGTCCGCGGATGGCGGCGTCGGTGCGGGCGTGGGCGCGTTGCTCGAGGATCTGGCCGAGGAGGACGAGGGTGGTGATGACGGCGGCGGCCTCGAAGTAGAGCGGGACGCCGTGGGGGCCGCGGATCGTATCCGGGAAGTGGTTACCGAAGAGCAGGGCGGCGACGGAATAGAAGTAGGCGGCTCCGGTGCCGGTGACGGTGAGCGTGAACATGTTGGTGTCGCGCTCGCGGATGGATTTCCACCAGCGCCGGATGAACCAGGCGCCGGACCAGAAGAAGACGGGGGTGGCGAGGGCGAGCTGGAGCGCGCCGTTGAGGGCGGGCGGCAGGGCGTGGAACGCGCCGGGGAAAAGCATCTCGCCCATGGAGAGGACGAGGACGGGGAGCGTGAGGGCGAGGGCGACCCAGAAGCGCGGGCGGAGGACGCGTTCGTGGGGCAGACCCATGTAGACGGGCGCGTCGGGCGGCGGCGCGGTCTCGGCGGGCGCGGCGGTTGGCGGGGACGCGTGGCAGCTGGAGGAGGAGGGGGCTTTTGAGTGCATGTTCACCCGGTAGACGGAGTCGTCGGGCGAATCTTACACGCGCGGCGGCGGGGCGCGACGGGCAAAAGGGTTAGGGAGGTGAGTCGCGGCTTTTGGAGCCGCGACGGCGGGATGGCCGCAGGCGACGTCCACAAGAGGCTATGATTCTATCTGAAAGGCCCTAGAAGAGCCGGCGGAGAAGCTTGGTCGGGCCGTAGGAGAAGGACCAGGCGGGGTTCTCGAGGGGACCGGTGAGCTCGACCTCGAGGACGCTGGAGAGCGGCGAGGTGACGAAGTTGACGGTCGACGAGAGCACGCCGCCGCCCTGGTCGAAGGGGCGGACCTTGGCTTTGAAATCGAGCAGGCCCTCGGGGAGGGTGTAGACGCCCTTGGCCTCGACGAGCGCGGTGGGGCCGGTGAGGCGGAGGTCTTCGAACACGAGGCGGTTGCGATCGAGGGCGAGGCGGGCGTCGGCCTCGGTGAGCTTGAGGGTGGTGAAGCCGATGCCGATCTCACCCAGGAGGGAGGAGAGCGGCCCCATGAGGCGAATGTTGGCCAGCTCGGCGCCGGCGATCCGGGCTTCGCCGCGTCCGGAGTAGGCGAGGGGATTTTCCAAGGGGCCGGTGGCGGCGAGATGGGCGGAGATGCGGCCGCCGAGGGGCTTGGACTCTTTCGCGTCTTTCGACGCGGCGGCCTCCGACTTTTTCTTGTCCGAGGGCGACGATGCGGACGGGGCCGGTGCGGGGCGCGTGGCTTGAAATTCCTTCCAACGGGCTTGGGCGAGGTCGAGATCGGCGTCGGCGAGGGTGATGTCGAAGGCGAGCCAGCGGTCGGCGTCGGGGCCGCTGAGGGTGGCCTCGCCGGTGGCGAGGCCGGAGGCGAAGCCGGCGCGGATGTCGCGGAGATGGAGGTCGGCGTCGCGGCGTTCGAGACGGAGGGAGAGGCGGTCGAGCGGAAAGCCGGAGTAGCGGAGAGGCGCGTCGGCGGCGATGGCGAGGTCGTAGCGCTGGCGTCCTGGCGTGTCGGAGGCGGGGCCGAAGGTTTCGCCGGCGAGGTGGATGCTCGGGGCGGAGGTGAGGGCGAAGGGTGCTGCGAGGGCGGGGCCTTCCTCGGGGAAGAGACGCGGGAGCGCCTCGATGGGGAAGTCGGAGCGAACATCGAAGTTCATGTAGCTCCAGGTGTCGTGATCGTGCCCGAGCAGGCGGGCGAAGCGACCGTCGGCGACATGGTCGCCGCGGGTGGCGTGAAAGCCGAGGATGTCGAAGGAGTCGACCGCGACCTGGATGCGGGTGCGGAGGGAGTCGAGCTCGAGGTCGCGCAGGCGCATGGCGCCGGAGGCGGCCCCGACGAAGACGGTGGTGCGATCCGGGTCGCGCCACACGCCGCGGATGTCGACGTTGGCGTCGGGCGCGACGGGGCCGAAGCGGAAGCTTGTCCAGAACCGATCCCACCAGCCGGAGAACCAGCCCGAGATGGAGGCGGGACGGAAGCGGCCGCCGAGGAGAAAGCGGAAGGCGAGCGTCTCCGTATCCATCTCGTAGCTGCCGAACGCGGACGAATCGTCCTGGACGAGCATAAGGTCGTCGGCGCGGAAGAGACGGGCGGACGGTTCGTAGAGGAGGACGGCGCCGGCGCGGTCGAAGCGGACGTGGCCGGCGACGGCGCGCCCGGCGGAGGCGCGGGCGACGACGCGGACGGGTTCGGCGCCGGGGGCGACGAGCGCGGAGAGGTCGAGCCGGACCGGATCGGTGAGTTCGAGGATGGGCCTGGCCTTGGCGGGCAGGAAATAGCGCACCTGATCGAGAAGCGCGGGCGTGAGCTCACCCTGCGCGGCGACGGAGCCGGCGCGGTCGCCGACGGCGCCGGAGAAGCGGGCGCCCCAAGGCGCGTCGGCGAGACGGGCGGAAAGCTCCACGTCCAGCATGCCTCCCGTGGCGGCGAACCGGGCTTGGGCCACGAGCGGGATGGCGGGAAGGGGCAGATCGGTTTTTCGAAAGCGGGCGGCGGCGAGATCGAGGGCGATGGTCTTGTCGTCGTTTTGGCCGAGGCGGAGGGTCTGGCCGCGGGCGGCGATGCGCAGGCTGACGTCCTCGCCCTCGAGCAGCCAGGGCGCGGGCGCCTTCAAGCGTCGGGCGCGGATGCTGAGTTCGCCGAGATCGTTTGTCGGTCGGGCGAGGGGAAGCTCGAGCGTGGCCTGCACTTCCTCGAGGCCGACGTCGGGGAAGCCGGCCGGAAGCAAGGGGTAGTCTGAGAGGGAAAGGGAGGGCAGCTCGGTGGAGAGGACGAGGCGAGAGGGGGAAAGATCCACGCGGAGCACCCGGATGCGGTCGAGCGGAAGGGCGGCGAGGTGCCGATAGGTGTCGGCGACCTTGCGAAGGATGTCCCGGGTGGTCTCGGCGGCGGGTAGGCGGGAGGCGGGGGCGAAGGCGGAAGGCGTGACGGCGGGCAGGGTGCCGGTGAAGGCGGCGGGGATGGAGAGCAGCCGCGCGCTGGCCTGGTCCACGGTCCAGTGATCCGCCCCCGGCGGGCAGGATAGGCGAAATTCGCCGGCCTCCAGGAGCGGCTGGGCGGCTCCGGTGGGGGAGACGATGGCGGGGAGGTTGAGCGAAAGGTCGGCGATCTCCAGCTCGGTGGCGCGGAGGCGGCCGGCGAATAGCTCGCGGCGGCGGAGGTGGACGGCGACGGCGCGGGCGGAGGCGACGGGGCTGTCCTGGCCGTTCAGCCCAAGGCGGGGGCGGACGAACATCAGGCGGCCGTTGGGGGCCACCCAGATGGCCTCGGCGTCGAAGGCGAGCCCTTCCGCGGCGAGACGGCGCACGATCTGATCCTGCGCGAAGGCCGGCAGGCGGAAGCCGCCGTCGGCGAGGATGCGAAGCTGGACGGCGAGCGCGGCGAGGAGCGCGAGCCACAGCGTCCAGCGGAAGAGGCGGGCGAGCGGACGGAGGCGGCGTCTGGAGGAGCGCTTGGCCACGGGAGCGGGTCGGATCGGAGGTCCTGCGATGTGCCGGGGGCGTCGGCGGGGTTCAGGGCGCCGCGGGGGCGGGCGCGCGGTAGAGGATCTGCCAGAGCGCGTCGAGGACGGGCTGCTCGAGCGTGAACACGAGGCCGAGGGCTTCGCTGCCGGCGAGCTGGGTGGAGCCTCCGGCGCGTTCCGCGAGGCTGAGGCGGAAGGGGCCGGAGCCCGGGGCGGGGTCGAGCGCGGCCTCGAGGGTGTAGGCCCAGGGTTTTTCCACGCCGTCGACGGGGACGGTGGCGGGGAAGCTTTCGCGATCGATGGACTGGGCGCGGAGTTCGCGGAGGGCGGAAAGCAGCGTGGCGACGGGGGCGGGCGCGGGTTCGGCGCCGGGGGTGAAGTCGAGCAGCGGGGCGGCCTCGGGGGCGCCCGCGCGACGGATGACGAGCCGGGTGATGCGCGTGCCGTCCGGAAGGCGTGCGAGCGTGCGGTCGCGGAAGACGAGAGGGGCCACCGGGATCCGCGCGAGGGTGTCGGGCGGAACGGAGTAGATGAAAGGCTGGCCGGCGACGCGGGCGTAGAGATCGGGTCCGGCCACGACGGGCTGGGCGAATTCGAGGACGAGTTCGTTGGATGTGGAGGAAGGGCCGCCGCCGGCGGAGGCGGGCGCGGCGAGCTGGAGGGTGACGACGCGTTCGGGGCGGTTGAAGCCGAGGCGCTCGAGGTCGGCCGAGGAGGGCGCGTCGGAGACGAAGGGCGAGGCCTCGGGGCGCGGCGGGACGGCCTCGAGGAGTTGGAGGCGCTGGAGCAGGCGCTCGACGAGGACGGCGTCGGCCCGGAGCGGGGCGCCGGCGGCGGGGGCGGCGATCTGCCAGGCGGGGAAGGCGGAGCTTGAATCGAGTTTTTGGATACGCAGTTCGGGGAAGCCGGGGGCGGAGAGGGCGAGGGCGGTGACGCGCGCGGGGTCGAGGTCGAGGACGCGTTTGTCGCGGAGGACGGTCTGGGCTTTTTCCAGGGTGGCGAGGAGGCCGGAGGGGACCTGGACGGTGAAGAGGACGGGACGCTTGTTGTCGGTGGCGACGGGGACGACGTTCCAGTCGAGGCGCGCGTAGAGCTCGACGGTGGCGTCGGCGGCGGGGGCGGCCGCGGCCGGGCCGGAGGCGGGGACGGGGGCGCCGAGCAGGAGGGTTTCGCGGCGGGCGTTGCCCTCGAGGGTGACGCGGAGGCGGGGGGTGGCGAGGCCGGCGGCCTCGGGCGAGGGTGCGGCGTCGGCGGGGAGGAATCGCGCGACGCGGAGGGCGTTGAGGTCGTTCACCGCGAGCTCGACCGGGGTCTTGGCCGCGCGGGCGGCGATGGGGGCCTCGAAGGTCCAGCGGCTCTGTTCGCGGCGGAGGCGGGTGCGGGCGGAGTTGGCGGCGCCGCTTTGGAGGGTGAGGGCGCGGGCCTCGAAGACGGGGATGGTGAAAAGCTGGTCGGAGCGGAGGCGGGCGAGGTCGAGGGTGAGGGCGGCGAGGAGGTTTTCCGAGGTCTTGGGGCCGGCGACGTGGATGCGGCGTTCGTCGGGGGAGAGGATGTAGAGGCGGTCGCCGACGGCGGCGGTGGCGCCGATCTTGAGGACGAAGGGCTTGGGCTCGGGCTGGGCGGGCGCGCCGTCCGCGGCCTTGGCGATCGCGGGGACGCAGGTGACGACGATGCGCGGTTCGGCGAGGCCGTAGTCGGCGAGGGTCTGTCCGTTGCGCGCGAGGTCGGACACGAGGAAGCTGGTCTCGTTTTCGAGGAACTGGAGCTGGTTGAGGATGAGGCGGACGGCGAAGTCGTTGGCGGGCCAGTCGAGCGGGGAGGAGAGGAGCCAGGAGCCGCTTTTGGCGTCGCGCTTGATGCGGATGACGGACTCCGGGGAAGCGGCGGAGGCGGGCGCGGGAGAGGACGGCGAGAGGTGCGTGGCGATCTCGATTTCCGAAAGATCGGCGGCTTCCGGGCCGAGGACGCGTTTGCGGTTTTCCTCGACCTTGTCGGGCGTGATCCAGCGTTCGGTGACGGCGAGGTAGCCGAGGAGGGCGAGGTTGAGCGCGAGGAGGAGGAGGGTGAATTTCGAGCGCACGGTTTGGGAATCAGAGGGACAGAGCGACGGAGGATGGAGCGACAGAGGGACAGCGCGACAGGGGGGAGATGACCGAGGGAAGAAGGGCAGGGCGCGGGAGGGGGGGCGGCATCGATCTGTCGTTCTGTTTTTCTGTCGCTCCGTCGTTCTGGTTCAGCGGCGGCGGTTCCAGTAGACCAGCAGTCCGATGATGGCGGCGGCGCCGGGCAGGGCGAAGAGGAGGGTGAGGCGTAGGCGGCCGAGCTGGGCGGAGGAGAGCGAGAGCTGGAAGCGTTCGATCGGGCGGGGGGCGAGGTTGAGCTGGGCGTCGCGGTCGACGAGCCAGTTGACGGAGGAAAAGGCGAGGTAGGCGTTCACGCCGGCGATGCGCTGGTTGGCGATCCAGTCGGCGTTGCCGAAGACGGCGAGGCGGCCGCCGCGGACGCTGAAGGGGAGGGCGCCCTTGGGGGTGACGCGTTCGGAGGCGGTGCCGAGGGAGAGGCGGGGCGGCGGGAGCAGGTCGGTGGAGTCGCGCGAGGGGAGGCCGCGCTGGCGGTAGGCGCGTTCGCCCCAGGCGGTGGGGGAGGCGCCCACGAGCTGGAGGACGGAGAGGCCGGGGTCGAGGGATCGGCCTGGATCGGGTCGGACGACGCGCGTGGGGCCGAAGCGAAGGGCGATTTTGTTTTCGTAAACGAAGTTCACGACCGGGTGGTTGGTGTCGGCGGGGTAGGCGATGAGGTCGCCGGTGTCGGCGCGGCCTTCCGGGCCTGGATCGATGACGAGGACGTCGTCGGCCTGGACTCCCCAGTCGTAGAGGAGGTCGTCCAGACCGTGCGGGGTGCCGGGATTCAGGAGCAGGAGGACGCGGCCCGCCTGGGTGGAGAGATAGCGGCGCAGGAGTTCCTGCTCGGCGGGGCTGTAGCGGCCCTGGGTGCCTGCGATGACGATGAGGGCGGCGTCGGCGGGGATGGCGCGCGCGGTGGGGAGGTCGAGCACGCCGACATCGAAGTTGCGCAGGAGGAGCTCGTCGCGGAGGACGGTGAGGCCTCGGTCCGGCGAGGTGTCCGTGGGGTCCATCTCGCCGTGGCCGACGAGGAAATAGATCTTCTGCTTTTGGGCGCGGGTGACGTCGAGGATGGCGGCGGTGAAGGCGCGTTCTCCGGTGAAGGCGACGAACTCGCCGTCCTTGAGGCGGTAGAGGTCGTCGAGCTTGAGCTCGCGGCGGTTTTTTCCGGAGAAAACGAAGATGCGGTTGGGGTCGCCGACCTCGTGGCGTTTGGCGGCGGTGGGATTGCGAAAGACGTCGATGAGCTCGACCTGGATCGATGCGCGTGGGTTGCCGGAGGAGGCGTCGACGTAGTCGCGCAGGAGGCTGCGGATGGTGCGATAGGCTTCGTTGAGCTGGTCGTCCTGGTTGTCCTCGGTGAAGGTGACGACGATGGTCACGGGGGCGGCGAGGTCCTTGAGGTAGGAGCGGGTCTCGGCGGAGAGGGAGTGGCGGGCGTGGCGGGAGAGGTCGACGCGCCAGGCGTGGCGGGTGGCGACGAAGTTGAGCCCGGCGACGAGGGCGAGGATGAGGAGGCCCTGCGCGAGGAGGTGCGCGGTGCGGCGGCGGCGGGCGGAGGCGAAGGTCATCGAGCCGGAAGCGGGGAGCGGGGAGCGCGGATCCTGAGGTGCGGAGGGCATCAGCTGTGGAGGAGCTTGGCCTCGACGCCGAGGATGCCGAGGATGAGGGAGAGGGCGGAGCCGCTGAGGTAGTAAAGAACCTGGCGGGTGTCGACGACGCCGCGGGTGAAGTCCTCGAGGTGGGTGAAGACCTGGAGGTAGTCGACGGCGGCCCGGACGGAGGCGAGGTGCTCGAGTTTCAGGACCTCGAGGGTGGCGGCGAAGCGGGTGCCGATGACGATCGCGAGCAGGAGCACGAAGGCGAGGATGCCGGCGACGGCCTGGTTGCGGGTGAGGGCGCTGGAGAGGATGCCGACCGAGATGAAGAGCGTCCCGGAGACGGCGACGAAGACGTAGCCGCCGACGAGCGGTCCGAGGTCGAAGCTTTGCGCGCCGCCGGCGAATTTTTGCAGGATGAAAAAGAATCCGCCGGTCGCGGCCCAGAGTCCGAGGTAGAGCGCGTAGGCGGCGAAGAACTTGGCCAGCACGACCTGCGGCGTGGTCACCGGGGCGGTGAGGAGCGTCTCGAGGGTGCCGAGGCGGCGTTCCTCGGCGAGCGACTTCATCGTGAGGAGGGGCACCATGAAAAACACGGGCAGCCAGAAGAGCTGGAAGAACACGACCGCGGGCGACTTTTCCTGCGGGGCGGCGGCGAAGGTCTCGAGAATGCCGGCGAAGATGAAGCCCATCACGAGGAGGAAGAGGGTCGCCGCGACGTAGGTCGCCGGGCTGACGAGCAGCATGCGGAGCTCGTGGGCGAGAAGGATGCGGAAGGAGCGCATGGGATCAGAGCGACGGAGCGTCAGAAGGACAGAAGGACAGAGCGACAGAACGACAGAGCGGCAGAGGACGGAACGACAGGGCGACGGAGGGACAGAGCGACAGACAGAGAGACGGAGGACGGAACGACAGGGGACGGAGCGGCAGGGTGCGGAAACGAAACGACCAAGGCAGGCGGATCGATAGGGCGGAGGCGAAGGTATGGCGAAGGCATGGCTTCTGTTGTTCTGTCCTCTTTGGCTCTGGCGTTCCGGTTGGTCAGGCCGCCTTGGCCTGGGTGGCGGCGAGGAAGACCTCCTCGAGGGTGTGCCGGACGCGGGCGAGGGCGCGGAGACGGAAGCGGCCGCCGCGGGCGAGGGCGTTTACCAGGGCTTCGCGCAGGTCGGGGGCGTCGGCCGGGGCGGAGAGGCGAAGGGTGACGAAGCCGGCGGCGTCGGGATCCGAGGTGGAGACGAGGGCGAGGCCGGGGTGGAGGTCGGCGAGCGCGGCCGGGAGCTGGTCGAGCGGGCCGGAGAGCTCGATCTCGTAATGGCCGGGGCCGAAAAACTCCTTCCGCAAGTCGGCGGGGGCGCCGGCGGCGACGACGCGGCCCTGGTTGACGATGACGACGCGGTCGCAGGTGACCTCGATCTCGGGGAGGATGTGCGAGCTGATGAGCACGGTCATGCGGCCGCGGAGCGAGGCGATGAGGTCGCGGACGGCGAGGATCTGGTGCGGATCGAGGCCGATGGTGGGCTCGTCCATGATGATGAGCGGCGGTTCGGCGAGGATGGCGTCGGCGATGCCCACGCGCTGGCGGTAGCCCTTGGAGAGCTTGCCGATGATGCGGTCGCGGACGCGGCCGAGGTCGCAAAGGTGGACGACCTCGTCGAGGCGCGGGGCGAGCGTGCGGCGGCCGAGGCCCTTGAGGCGGCCGCGGAAGTGGAGGTATTCGCCGACCCGCATGTCCTCCGGGAGGGGGTTGTTCTCGGGCATGAAGCCGAGGTGGTTTTTGACCTCGGCGGGATCGGAGGCCACGTCGACGCCGCAGACGGTGACCTGGCCGGAGGTGGCGGGCAGGTAGCCGGTGAGGATGCGGAGGGTGGTGGATTTGCCGGCGCCGTTGGGGCCGAGGAGGCCGATGATCTCGCCCTTCGCGACCTCGAAGCTCACGCCGCGCACGGCGGGGTGGCCGGCGTAGGTTTTGACGAGATCGCGGACGACGATGGCGGGATCGGACATGGGCGGAAGTTCCGGATTCAAATTATCCGGTGACCACGGGCCAATGCCCAAAGTTGCCCGCCGCGCTGAGTTTATTTCCCGGTCCGGTCCGGCAAATGCGGGGAAATCCGGGCATTCCGAGGCAGGGGCGGTGGTGACGGGGCCATCCGCTTGCAAACTGGCTTTCGGTTCGGGCGCTACGGGGCGAAGTCGATGTTGAGGCGGTAGAAGCGGCGTTCGCGGACGGGGAGGGCGGGCTCGGTGACCAGGGTCTCGGCGCGCAGGCCGGACTCGTCGGGAGTGCCGGTGAAGACGGAGGCGGAGCCGGTCCAGGGGCCGCCTCGGGTGCGGCGGGCGATTTCTTCCCAGGTCACGAGGTCGCTGGAGGCCTCGACCTTGATGACGAGGTCCCCCGAGGCGGTGACGGGCAGGGAGAAGACCAAGGCGTTGGTGCCGCCCGTGCCGGCGAAGCGGGGGAGAGCGGCGCGGGCCTCCGGGGTCATCGTGGTCCAAGGGTCGAGGCCCAAGGCGTATTTGAGAAGGTTGGGCGCACCGTCCTCGGCGAGGGCCAGGTTTTTGGCGGTGACCAGACCGGCTTGAATTTCGGGGGTGGTGAAGTGCTCCAACAACCAATCGGCATAGGCGACGAGAGGCGCCGGGCTGGTGTCGGTGATGGTGAGGCGGGCGCGTGCCTGGCCCTCGTAGGCGGGATCATTGATCAGGGCGTCGATGATGTAGATGCCTGGTTCGCGCGGAGGAACGTCGAGGCCGTTGTAGAGCCACTTGATGGGGAGGTCGGCGGGCGTGGTGACGGCGGTGAAGACTTTGTCGGAGCCGGTGTAGGTCTGGTCGAGGTCGCCCTGAATCGTCACGGTGGCGGCGTTTTTGGTGATCTCGAAAAAGCGGGTGACCGGAAGCGCGGCGGTGTAGCGGGTGTCGCCCGGCTGGGTGGCGACGATGGCGACCTCGCCGGCGCCGAGCACGGTCGCGAGGCCGTTCTCCACCGTGCAGAGGTCGGGGGTGAGCGAGATGTATTCGACCGGGAGGCCGCTGTCGGAGGTGGCGCCGAGGGCGAAGGCGGGGGCGGTGACGGACTTGGCGGTGATCTCCGGGAACGTGATGGTCTGCTCCGAGAGCTCGACGGAGCCGATGGTCACGGTGACCTCGATCGGCATGGAGAAACTGCCCAACGCGACGCGAGACGTGCCCGAATCCGCATAGACCTTGAACTCCAGGGAGAGCGTGCCGCGGTAAAGAGTGCCGGGCGTCGTCGTTGCTTTGAGGGGGATGTAGCCTATGCCGTGCGTGCCGGCGACAAAGGGGGTGGGGGATGTCCATTCTGTGCCGGCGAGCACGCCGCCATCCTGGTTGCCGCCGGCGTTGCCGATCAAGTCGACGTAGGTTCCGGCCGAGGCGAACTCGCTTTCCGTCCCGAGGCGGCTGCCGTTGAACACCAGAGTGTCGCCGGCGTTGGACGCCCAGCTGATTTTGAAACTCCAGCCGATGGTATCGCCTGGTTTGCCCACGAGGTCCGCACCCTGCGGGTCCAAGTCCACGGAGAGCACGTTGACTCGCGGGGTAGGGGTCGCGCCGACCGCGTGGTCCGGCAGATCGGGCACCGTAAACGAGACGACATCCGCACGCAGCCCTGACGCGGCGCAGCAGGCGAAGAGCAGGGAGAGGGCGGTATTTAGTAAGGAGAAAGTCTTCATAATAGATCCAGTGGTCGGCGCGGTGGGATGGGCTGCGGCGGGGTTACATGGGGTTGAGGTCGGTCCACCAGGCCTTCACCTCTTGCGTCCCTTGGTTCGTCTCCACGGTGAAGAGCATGCGAACCTCGATTTCCGCGCGCAGGCCGAAGTTCACATCCTGGCCGGAACCGCCCAGCAGGATGCTCACCGTCTGTGAGCTCCCATAGCCGATGGAGCCCAGCGGGTAGTCGAGGGTGACGGGATTGCCGTTATCGGCGACCAGGCTGTCGAGGGCGGCGAGCGGGTTGAAGATGTTCAGGAGCTCGCCGTTGATGGCCACGGGTTGATTGATGAAGAGCAGCTGTTTCTCTCCCGAGGATAAGTTGGATCGGTTGTTGTCGTCGATTTCCCCGCCGGTGGCGTTGAGGTAATAATACTGCCACGTGGTGGTGTTGGGTCGCTTCACCCTGAACGCCGTCACCTTCATTTTTTTCAGATTAACGCCGGTGGCGGTCTTGCCGTTGTTGGTGATCCTGACGTCGGCGGTTCGAATGCCGGCGATGTCCACGCCATTGGCGGCCGCGCTGGCTTTGCGCTTTTGGTTCGAGACGGTGATGGCGAACTCCGGCCCGTCTTTGATGAAGTTGGGGAAAACCGAAGAGTAGCGGCCTGTGCCCACGCGCCTGAACTCCTCGGTGATGCCGGGGACCGCATAGCCCAGATTTTTGAGGGTGTCGGTGAATTGAGAGGAACTGGAGCCGAGCCACCCTTGGAAAATGAATCCCGAAGTTGGCTTGGCGGTGGCGACATAATTGACGCCGTTGGGCATGAAGCGCTGGGACAGGACGGGCAGGTTTGGATAGTCCAGTCGTTTGATGTCCACGGTGCCACTCGGCGAGCCGTTGCCGCCGTTGGCAAAGCCCTCGGCGATGTAGCCGGCGGTGAAGTGGCAAACAGGATTTCCGCCGTTGGCGCTCACCTTGATGTAAACCTCGCGACCGTCGCGTAGGATGATGTGGCCATCGGTGGGGCTGAGGACCTTGCCGTTGTATTCCCAGCGATTGATGATGGCATCGCCGTTGGTGCCGGCCTCAAAGCGCGCGAGTTGACCGACGGCGTAGTAGCCCTCGCCCAGGCCCGCGCCGTCCGCGCCGGCGGGCAGACCGGTTTTGACGGTCTGGGCCTTGAGGAAGTAGCGCTGGCCGGCCTCGGCGTTGAACGTGTAGCTGGCGGGATCGCTGGCGCCGCCGAGCGTGATGCGGCGCGGGTTATCCTTCACGCCGTCGGACCATTTCACGAACTTGAGGTCGCCCGCGCTGACGAACTCGAGCGTCCACTCGTTCTGCGCCGGGGAGAGGTAGGCCGGGAAGCTGGTGAACAATGTTCCCGACACAGCCTGGAGGCGCAGGCGGGTGCTGTCGGCCTGACCGTTTACGGTGGCGGAGACGCGTGCCTTGATGACGAGGGTGTGGTTCGAGCCCGCGCCGTAGACGGAGTTCTCAGGATAGACGCGGACGGTGTAGGTGCCGGGCGCGGTGGGAGCGCGGGTGGAGCCGTCGTAGAGGACGACGTAGGGGATGCTCGGCGTGGCGGAGACGCTGACGGGCTTGGGCAGGCCGTCGTAGTTCTGCGTGAGGTTGGTGACGTTGAAACGCGCCGTGTCCTGCGTGATCACGAGCGTGCCGGAGGCCTCCGCCGCGTTGTAGAGCCTGAAATTCGTATCCACCAGGGTGGCTGCGACCTGATAGGTGCCGGGCGTGGTCGGTCCGTTCGGCAGGACCGCGCCGTTATACGTCACCCGAGTGGCCAGGCCGGCGGGATCGGTGGTGACCTGCACGGGGTTGCCACCGCTGGAGTAGGCTTGGCGAAGGTTGCCCACTTTTACCCGCGCATAGGCCGGGAGGATGTTGAGGTTGATGACGTCCAGGTAGTCCGTGTCGCGGAACCAGGTGGTGTAGCGGATCTCGATCCTGGCGGGCGAAGTGGTGGGATTCGTGGGCAGGGTGGTGCTGCCGTTGTAGGTGATCTGGTAGGACTTCACCAAACTCGGGTTGAAATACAAAAACGCCAGGCGCGACGGTGGGATGACCGCGGGCTGGCCGGTGTATTCGAGATTGCCGGGATATTCGAAGTAGAGCTTCACGTCTTTTTCGATCCGGTTGACGTGCACGTTCGACACGGCGGGCAGGTAGTTCGCATCGCCGGAATACTCGGCGACCATCTCGTAGGGCGTGGCGCGGGCGGACAGGAAGAAATCCGTGCGTGTCATGACGGCCTTGCCGTCCGCGCCGACGGTGCCGTTGAACAGGCCGTAGCCATCGAGGGTGCGGTAGTAAACGGTGCCCGTGGGTCTCGGGGTCGAGAGGTTGCCGAGCGTCGCGACGAAACTGCCGGACGAGGACGGCGTGCTCAACGCGGGGCCGGTCAAGGCCAGCGTGGGCTGGCGGCGCGTCTCGATGCGCAGCAAGCCGGTGGCGCTGCCCGAGTAGGTGGTCGGGTCGGCAGGAACTACATCGACGCGCCAAGATTGGCCTCCGGCCGGCGGGGCGCTTGGTGCGGTCGTGGTCGTGGTGCCATTCGCCGTGTAGGTGACGGTCACTGGAATGCCCGACGGATTGGTGGCCACGCCCACCGGCTTGGGCTGGCCATCAAAGGATGCCGACAGCCTGGTGATGGAAATCGTCACCGGGCGTTTGCCCACCCGCAGCACGGCCGTGGAGGGCGTGAGTTGATGGTTGGTGCTGGTCGCGGCCACTTGATACTGGCCGACCGCCACGGGAGCCTGGCTGGAGACGGAGCCCGTGGGCACACCATTCACCAGCGGCTGGTAGGTCAGGGTGAGCGGTATATTGAGCGGATCGGAGTAAACGATGGGAGCGCGGGGTGTGCCGTCGTAGGTTTGCTCGGTGTTGGTGAAGGTCAGCGCGGCGTTGGCTTTGAGCACGTCGAACTGAAAGGTCGCGACCGGGAGGGAGTAATTCGGGTTACTGGTCGAGACGTTGCCCTGATAGCGCCCGGCCTGGGTCGGAGCGGTGGAGCTCGCCGAGCCCGTGGGCACGCCACCCACGACGGATTGATACGTGACCGTCGTCGGCACTCCGGTCGGCGAGAACGTCAGGCTCGGTGCGCGCGGCGTGCCGTTGTAAACCAGCGGCGTGCTCGCGACGGTGAAGGTCAGCGGGGCCTGCGCGATGACGAGCTGTCCGGTCTTCGAGCCTTGGAAATTCGCGTGGGTGATCGTGGCCGCGACCGTGTAGGTGCCGGCATTGACCGGAGCGGTGGACGAGCCGTCGTAGGTGAAAGTCACGGTGACGGTGTAGCCGGACGGCACATCGTTCGTGGCGGTGGCGGATCTGGCGGTGCCGTTGTAGGTCTGGCTGAGCGCGCCGAGCGTGATGACGACCGGAGCCTTGTTGACGACCTGCGTGAGCGTGGCGCTGGAGGCGGCGAAGAAGGCGCCTCCGTCAAATGCGGCGCGAACGACGCGGTTGCCGGCGCCGAATATCGCGGGCGCGGGCGTGAAGGTGGCCGAGCCGTTGGCATCGACCGCTTTGGTTTCGACCAAGACATTATCGACGAAGAAAGCCATCTGGCCGGTCAGGCCCGCCTGCGCGGAAACGGCCTGGGCGGTGAAGGTGGGCTGCGCGAGGAAGATGCTCGGATTTTGCGAGCTGGCGAGCGTGGTCGTGGTGGTCGGAACGCTCGTGGTGAAGAGCGTGTTCGCGCCGTTGGAGCCGCCGGGCGTGGTGACGATCACGCTCTTCGCGCCCGCGGTCGTCGCCGGGGTGACGGCGGTGATCTGCGTGGCGCTGTTGACCGTGAACGAGGCGGCCGAGACGCCGCCGAAAGAGACGCCGGTGGCCGGCGAGAAATTCGTGCCGGTCAGCGTGACAACTTGTCCGCCGATCGTGCTGCCGGTGGCCGGGCTCACGCTCGTGAGCGTGGGCGGGGCGATGTAGGTGAAGAGGGAATTTGCCGCGCTCGTGCCGTAGGGCCCGACGACGACGACGCTGGCCGTGCCGGCGACGCCTGCGGGCGTGGTGGCGGTCAAGGTGGTGCCATTGACGACCGTCAGTCCCGTCGCGGCATTGCCGCCGACCGTGACCGCCGTGGCCCCGGAGAAGCCTGCGCCGGTGACCGTGATGGTGTTGCCACCCAGCGTGGTGCCGAGTGCGGGCGCGACGCTCGTGACGCCCGGAGGCGCGACGGCCGTGAAGAGCGTGGCCGCCGTGGCCGAGCCGCCCGGCGTGGTGACGACGACACCGACCTGGCCGGCCGACAAGGCGGGCGCGGTGGCGGTGATCTGCGTGGCGCTGTTGACCGTGAACGAAGCCGCCGAGACGCCGCCGAAGGTGACGCTGCTCGCAAGCGAGAGATTCGTGCCGGTGAGGGTTACGGTTTGTCCGCCGATCGTGCTGCCGGTGACCGGGCTGAGGTTGGTCAAGGTGGGCGGCGAGATGTAGGTGTAGAGCGTGTTTGGCGCGCTGGTGGCGCCGGGCACGGTGACCGTCACGCGTGCCGTGCCGGCGGTGCCGACCGGAGCCACGGCGGTGATCTGCGTATCGCTGTTTACCACGAAACTCGTGACGGGCGTGCCGCCGACGGAAACGGCGGAGGCGTTGGTGAAGCGGGTGCCGGTGATGACCACGATGCCGCCGCCGAGCGTGGAGCCGAGCGCCGGGGTGATCGCGGTGACGGTGGGCGGCGTGACGTAGGTGAAGAGCGTGTTGCCCGCGCTTGTGCCGCTGGGGGCGGTGACGCGCACGGAGGCCGTTCCGGCGGCACCGGCAGGGGTGACGGCGGTGATGGTGGAGGCGTTGACCACGGTGACGCTGGTCGCGGCAGTGCCGCCGATGGTGACCGCGCTGGCGCCGGTGAAACGATTGCCGGTGATGGTGACCGTGTCGCCTCCGAGCGTGGTGCCCACTGAGGGAGCGACGGCGGTGACGGCGGGAGGCGCGAGGGGCGTGGAGTAGGTCGCTTGAAACTCGACCAGGCCCGCGCCGGCGCTCTGGTTGCCGCCTGCGGTGCGACCGCGCGCGCGCAACAAACCGCTGATCGGCAAGTCGGTGCGCGCCAACTCCCAGTCGGCCGAGATGCCGGCGCGGGTGGCGGTGCCGGGCAGCACGGTCCAGGTCGCGCCGGAATCGGTGCTGACCTCGAACTGCGCGCCGGTGAGATCGGGGGCGGAGCCGCCGCGCGACCAATACACATAGGACGAATCCACGGCGGACAGGGACTGGGTGGCGGCGTCGTTGGCGAGACGGACGAAGTAATCACGCGCGACGGGCGTGGTGGCCCCGCTCGGTTGCAGTTCGGTGAAGAAGCCGCCGAGCAAGACGGAGCCATCGGCGCGAAGCGCGATGGAGAAAACGGTGTTGTTGGCCGCAGGATCGAAGCCGGTGTCGAGCGAGCCATCGCCGTTCACACGAGCGACGCGATTGCGCGTGGTGGCGGTCGCGCCGTCGGGGTCCAGGGTGGTGAAGGCACCGCCGATGAGGATGCGTCCGTCGGCCTGGAGCGCGAGAGTGTTGACCGCACCGTTGGGGCGCGGGTCGAACGACGTGTCCAGCGAACCGTTGGCGAGCACGCGGGCGAAGTTGGTGCGCGCGGTGGCGGAGGCCGCGCCGTTGGGTTGCAGCGTGCCGAAGGCACCGCCGAGGAGGACGCGTTCATCGGCCTGGACGGCGAGCGCGTTGACGACGCCGTTGGCGTTGGGATCGAAGGCGGCGTCGAGCGTGCCGTCGATATTCAGGCGGGCGACGCGGTTGCGCGCGGTGGCGGAGGCGGCGCCGTTGGGCTGGAGCGTGGTGAAGCGTCCGGCGAGGAGGACGCGGCCGTCGCCCTGCAAGGCGAGGCTGAGCACCTCGTCGTTGGCGTTGGGATCGAAGGTGGTGTCGAGCGTGCCGTCGGCGAGCAGGCGGGCGACGCGATTGCGCGTGGTGGGCGAGGCGGCGCCGTTGGGTTGAAGCGTGTTGAAGGCGCCACCGACGAGGATGCGACCGTCGCCTAGGGGAACCACGCACTGCACGAGGGCGTTGGCGTTGGGGTCGAAGGACGGGTCGAGCGAACCGTCGGTATTCAAACGGGCGATACGATTGCGTGTGGTCGGGCTGGCGGCGCCGTTGGGTTGCAGGGTGGTGAACTGGCCGCCTAGGAGGATCTTGCCGTCGGGCTGCACGGCCACGGAGGTGACGGGGCCGTTGGGGTTGGGGTTGAAGGCGGAGTCGAGCGTGCCGTCGGCGAGGATGCGGGCGAGGTGGTTGCGGCCGACGCCGAGCACCTGGTTGAAATTGCCAGCGACCAGCGTGGAGCCATCCGTCTGGACGGCGGTGGAGAGCACGATGCTGCCGATGATGGAGGCATTCAGCGGATCGACCTCGCCGGGAGCGGGGACCGCGTAGGTGAAGTATAGCGTGTGGCTGCCATAGGCAGTGCCGACGCTCATGAAGACGACGCCGGCGGCATGGGCAGGCGTGACCACGGTGATCGAGGTCGGGGTCGCGGAAACGATCGTGGCGGGCACGCCGCCGAAGGTGACGCCGTCCAGATCGTAGAAATTGGTGCCGGTGATGGTGACGCTGGTGCCGCCGTAGATCGTGCCGTGGTTTGGCGTGAACGACGTGACGTTGGGCAAGCCCCGGTAGGTGTAGAGGGAGTTCGCCGCGTTGGTGCCGCCGGGCGTGGTGACGAGCACGCTGGCCGAGCCCTCGGCGGCGGCGGGCGTCACGGCGACGATGCGCGTGCTGCTTTGGACGAAGAAGGAGGTGGCCGGCGTGCCGCCAAAGGTCACGGCGGTGGCGTCGTCGAAATTCGCGCCGTTGATGATCACGGTCGTGCCACCGTAGGTGGAGCCGCTGGCGGGGGAGATCGAGGTGACCGTCGGCGGGGGCGGCGGAGTCGCGACCAAGGCAACGCTGAAGCCGCTTAAGGCTGCGGCGGTGGCGACGGCACGTGATCCGGGCGGCAGGGACGAGGTGTCCACGCGTATCGGCGTGGCGCTGCTCACCGTGCTGTTGTCGCCCAGTTGGCCGTTACTGTTGGAGCCAAAGGCAACCATGCTGCCATCCGTGCACAGCGCGAGGCTGTGGAGCTCGCCGCCGTCGATGGCCACAGGCGTCAGGCCTGCCAGGACGCCGGAAGTGGTGACCGTCACGGGCACCGAAGCGCTGGTGGTGTCGCCGTCGCCCAGTTGGCCTTCCAAATTCCTGCCCCAGGCGACGATGGTGCCGTCCGAGGTCAGCGCCATGCTGTGTAAGTATCCGGCCGATACGGCGACCACGGTCTTGCCTGCCAGCACGCCGGAGGTGTCCACCAAGACCGGAGACGTCGTGCTCAGCCCGTCTCCCGTGCCCAACTGCCCGTCGTTGTTAATACCGGAGGCGACGATGCTGCCGTCCGAGCACAAGGCCAGCATATGGGTGTAGCCGGCGGCGATGGCGGTGACCGTCTTGCCCGCCAAGACTCCGGTGGTGATCGGCGCGACGGGAATCGAACTCTGAGAGTAGCTGCCGCTGCCATATTGACCGTTGTTGTTCCCCCAGGATGCGATGGTCCCGTCGGAGGCCAGAGCCATGCTGTTGGCGGGACCGGCCGCGATGGCGACCACGCTTTTACCCGCCAAGGCACCGGTGGAAGTGGTCACGGCCACGGGCACATTGCTGGCGGTGGTGTTGCCCGTGCCCAGTTGTCCGTTGCCGTTGAAGCCCCAGGAGACCACCGCCCCGTCGGAGCATAGCGCCAGGCTGAACTGGGAGCCGGCGGCGATGGCGACCACGGTCTTGCCCGCCAGCGCGCCCGCCGTGCTCACCGCGACTGGCGTCGGGCCTCCAGGGGCAGATGGGTTACCCAACTGGCCGAAGTTGTTATAGCCCCAGGAGACGACCGTGCCGTCTGAGCACAGGGCCAAGGTGTGCAATGCACCATTGGCGATCGAGAGGATGGTCTTGCCCTGCAAGGCGCCGAGCGAACTGACGGGCACCGGCGTGAGGCGATTGGTGAGGTCGGAGTTGCCTAGCTGGCCAAAGCTGTTGCCTCCCCATCCGAACACGGAACGGTGCGCCCACTGGAGCACGAGATCGTTGCCGGTGCCGCCGTAATAATTGGCCACGAACTGGTAGGTGTTGCCGCCGAAACTCAGGTTTACGAACTGGCCGTGGGCGAGGTTGCTGAAGCGTCCGTTGATGAAGGCGAGACCGGTGTTGCGCACGACCATCAAGTCCGTGCCGACGGCGGGCGCGAAATTGAGGGTGAGGTTCGCGGTCAGCCCCGTCGCCGTGAAGCTGGTGCCGGAAACGGGCACATCGTTGGCGCCCGAGTAGGTCGCCGTGATGTTCGATCCTACCGCGGCGGTGCCCTCGAGCGCAAAGTCGTAAGCCCCCTCGTTCGAGTCGTTGTTATTGATCGTGACGGTCGCGGTGCGGGCGCCGGTGCCCGAGCCAGGGGAAAACGTGACGGTGAAAGTGGCGCTGGCCCCGGCCGCTATGGACGAGGGGGCGCCGGAGACCACGAACTGCGCGGCGTGCGTGCCGGAGACGGCGATGGACGAAATCGTGAGCGCGGCCGTGCCGGTGTTTTCGATGGTGAAGGTGCGCGCAAACGAAGACGCAACGCCGCCGAAGTGGGTATAATCGGAAGTGGAAGGCGTCGTGTCCCCGTCAAGGATGACGGTGTTGTTGCCCTTCACCTGGATCTCGGGGCCGGTGGCGGGGGATGTCTGCCCGAGCGCGGCCACCTGGGCGGGGGTGAGCACCGAGTGGTAGATGCGAACGCTGTCGAGAAAGCCCGAGGTGTCCTCGCCGCCGTCGTCGTGGAAAAAGTAGAGAATGCCGTTGGCGGCCGACGCCACGTAGTAGTTGTTGCTGTCGGTGACCTGCAATTTTTGCGCCCCGTCCACGTAGGCGGTGGTGACTTTGGTGGAGGCGTTGCGGGTGACGACGAGGCGATGCGTTTGACCGACGACCAGGTCGGTGGTGGCCGAGGCGGCCGAATAAGGATAAAAAGACACCCTACCGTTCAGGCAGTAGAGGGCGACGTCATCGGTCAGCCCGTTGAAATTGATGAGATTTCGGTAGCTCGAGGTCTCGTTGATGCGGAAAAGCAGTTCGATCGAGTATTCGCCGGTGTTGGCGAGCGCGTTGCTGACGCCCGGGCCTTGGCTGGCGGCGAAGGTGTAGCCGGTCGCCCCGAGCGTGCCGCCGCTCGGCACCATCGCGCTGCCGCCGTTGGTCTCGGCGTAGCTGCCGTTGAGCTCGTAAATCCGCTGCGCGGTCTGGGCGCCGGCCTGGGTCGCGGCGAAGGCGGCGACGACCCACGCCATGGTTTGCAGCCACCTCAAGGCGGCGTGGAAGACGGATCGGGGCGCGAGACGACGAAAGGGGCTAAAGGACATGAAAAGGGCTGGCGTTGCGTCCGGCCTGATCATGTTTCCTTTTATTGACCATTAGCTATTTTTTTACTATTTTAAATCTTTTATATATAATTAATTAAGGGTTTTAAAGTTGGGTATGGTGATTTTTTGACGCCTAGTGGATTAGGGTTAATACCCTAATTTGTTCTAGGGCAGGGGTTGGCGTCAGCCCACCTGCGGCTGATTCAGCGCATACGCGGCGGCGAGGCCGAGGAGGGCGAGGTCGGGGACGATGCGGGCGGGCAGGCGGAGGCGGCCTTCGACGACCTGCGCGGCGCCGCCGGAGAGGAAAATCTCGGCGGAGGGCAGGCGGCGGGCGGCGTATTCGGCGAGGACGGCGTCGAGCAGGGCCTGGATCAGGCCGGCGTAGCCGACGGTCGCGCCGATGCGGATGGCCTCGGCGGTGGATTTGCCGATCACGCTGGTGACGGGAGCCTGCAAATCGGTGACGAGGGGGAGTTGGGCGGTGCGTTCGTGCAGGTAGCGTGTCACGAGGGCGGGGCCGGGCGTGATGATGCCGCCCTCGTAGCCGCCCTCGGGCGTGACGAGGTCGAAGGTGACGGCGGTGCCGAGGTCGATGACGATGGCGGGACGGCCGGGGGCGAGCGCGTGGGCGCCGGCGGCGTTGGCGAGGCGGTCCTGGCCGATCTCGGAGGGCTTCGGATACGTGATGGGCACGCCGAGGCGGACCTCGTGGGTGAGTTGCCAGGCGGGCAGGCCGGCCGCGGCGGCGACGGCGCGCAATTTGGGCGTGGCGGCGGGCACGACGGAGCAAAAGGCGATGGAGCCGGGAGCGGGGAGCGGGGAGCGGGGAGCCTGAACAGAGGCGAGGACGGCGGGCAGGCCTTGCGCGGGGTCGTCGATCAGGGCGGTGGGTATGTCGCGTTGTCCGCTCAGGACGCCTTTATGATGAAGGGCGAGGTGCGTGTGCGTGTTGCCGATGTCGACGCAGAGCAGCGGCGCGGAGGCGGACGGAAGGGAGGGCGAAGAGACGGTCGGGACGGACATGGCGGGCGCGGCTAGGTAGCGCCCGACGGGCGGGCGCGGCAAGGTCGACTTCGGCGCGGCCGGGGCCGGTCAACGGGGTTTCGAGGCGGGACGGTGGCGCGGCGAGATTTATCCTTTGTGGAATTGCGGTCGGCGCGCCGCTGCATGCTTTGGAGGCCGATGCGTTTTTTATCGATCACCGGACCGGCTCGGCGTCGGAAAGCGGGCGGCGTATGGGGAGTGTTGTTGTTCGCGCTATGCGCGCAGGGCGTCCCGGCCGCGCCGGGAGCGGAAGGCACCTTGCTGGAAAATCCCCCGCCTGCCGTGGCGGCCGCGGCGCCGGAGCGGGCGGTCGTGCAGATCCTCGTGTCGTCGCAGATCCCGGTTTTTGACGCGCCCTGGCGCTATCAGCCGATCCGGCGCTCCTCGGGCACGGGCTTCGTGATCGAGGGCGGGAAAATTTTGACCAACGCGCATGTGATCGCGTGGGCGAAGCAGATTCTCATCCGCCGCTATCAGGATCCTCGCCTGCTGCCGGCGCGCGTGGTGTTCGCCGGGCACGATTGCGACCTCGCTTTGCTGGAGCCCGTGGATCCCAAGGATCTCGACGGCGTGAAGGCGCTCGAGTTTGGCGAGTTGCCCGCGGTGCAGTCCACGGTCGTGACCTGCGGCTACCCGGCGGGCGGGGACCAGATGTCCTTCACGCGCGGCGTGGTGTCGCGCATCGAGGTGCAGCCCTACGCGCATCCGGGCAACCGCGCCTGGCTCGCGGTGCAGACGGACGCGGCGATCAATCCCGGCAACAGCGGCGGCCCCGTGTTTCAGGACGACAAGGTCGTGGGCGTCGCCTTCCAAGGCATCCCCGGCCTGCAAAACGCGGGCTTCTTCATCCCGCCGGAGGTGGTGGGGCATTTTCTCAAGGACGTGAAAGACGGCCGCTACGACGGCTTCCCGATGGCGGGCGTGGGCTTCGAGGACCTGCAAAATCCCGCCTACCGCCGGCTCCTCGGCCTGGCGGACGACGGCCGCGGCGCGCGCGTCGACTGGCTGCGTCCGGACGGCACGGCGGCCAAGGCGCTGCGTCCCGACGACGTGTTGCTCGAGGCGGGCGGCTACCCGGTCGGCAGCGACGCGATGATCCCCTACCGTGGCAATCGCGTGGCCGCCGGGGTGGCTTTTCAACAGGCCCAGGCCGGCGAAAAACTCGCGGTGAAAGTCTGGCGCGAGGGCAGGGAGGTCGACGTAGAGCTGTCGATGGCGGCCTACGACGGCGATCGCTTCACCGGCCGGCAATACGACGAACCGCCGCGCTACGTGATCTACGCCGGCCTCGTCTTCACGCCGCTCAGCGCCAACTATCTCGACACGCTCGGCCAGTCGGGGCGCGACTACCTGTGGGAGGGCCTCGCGCAGCTTACCTACGAGCTGCATCACCGCCTTTCCGAAGATCCGAAAAGCGCCCGTCCGGAGCCGGTGGTGCTGTCCGGGGTGCTCCCCCACGCGGTCAACGCCGACCTCGGCCTGCGCGGCCGGGTGCTGGTCAACCGCATCAACGGCGTTCGCATCGAGCGTCTCGAGGACGTGAAGCGCGCCTTGGCCGGGAACACCGGCGCGCGCCACGTCTTCGAGTTCGAGGGGCCGGAGGACGGTCCGCTCGACGCGATCGACCGCGCCGCGGCCGACGCCGCCCAGACCGAGATCCTGCGCACCTACGGCATCGTGTCCGCCGAACGTCTCTGAGGAAACCGCCATGCAACGCCGCTCTTTTCTTCGTTTGTTCGCCGCCGTGGCGACCCTCGTTCTCTCCGCGCTTTGCTCCGCGCCCCAGTCGCGCGCCCAGCTCCTCGCGCCGCGTCCCGGCTGGGACCGCTCCCTCGTGAGCATCGAGGTGACCTACAAGGTCTACGACGCCTTCCAGCCCTGGAATGAACCCACCCGCGCGATCCGCAAACACGGCGTGGTGGTCGCGCCCGGCGAGATCCTCACCACCGCGCAATACCTGCCCAGCCACACGCTCGTGCGCGTGCAAAAGGGCGGTCGCGGCCGCTGGTATGACGCCCGCGTGAAATGGTGGGACGCGCAGTCCAACCTCGCCGTCGTCGAGGCCGCCGCGCCCGCCTTCTGGGAGGGCCTCGTCCCCGCCAGGCTGGCGGAGAAGGTCGGCACCGGGCCCGAGTTCGAGCTCATCCGCTGGCGCGACGGCAACCTCGAGACTCGTCGGGTGGAGTTTGGCAAGTTCAGCGTGGGCGAAGGCGCGTTGGGCTTCGCCCCGCACGTGCAACTCGAGGTGGGCACCGACCTCGGCGGCCTCGGCTGGACCGAGCTCATCGCGCGCGACGGCGCCATCGTCGGCCTCACGACCTACTCCAGCGGAAGCGTCTGCGGCGCCCTGCCGGCGCCCTTCATCCGCGGCGTGCTCGACGCCTGGCGCGCGGGCAAATTCTCCGGCCTCGGCTACTTCGACTTCACCTGGCAGCCCGGGAGCAATCCCGAGCTGCTCAAGGAGCTCGGTCTCGACGGCGAGCCGCGCGGCGCCGTGGTGCACGCGACGGGCCGCGATTCCGAAAAGGCGGGATCGCCGCGCCCGCGCGACATCCTCCTGGAGATCGACGGGCACGCGATCGACAGCGAGGGCGACTACCTCGACCCGGACTACGGCCATCTCATGTTGGAAAACCTCGCCAACCACGGTCACTTCGCCGGCGCGACGGTGAAGCTGAAGGTGCGCCGCGGCGCGGAGGAGCTGACGCTCGACTACACGGTGCCGAAGGCGGATTTCGCCGACGAGACCGTGCCGCGCGAGGTGTTCGACGGCCCGCCGAAGTATCTCATGGCGGGCGGGCTGGTGTTTCAGCCGCTGACCCAACCCTTCCTCCGCGGTTGGGGCGAGGAGTGGCGGAAGTATGCGCCCTTCCGTCTCCAGTATTTCCAATATGGCGAGCCTAAGGACAGACGGAAGTCGCTCGTCGCGCTGACCGGCGTGCTCCCCGACGCGATCAACCTCGGTTATCAGGACGCGACCATGCTCGTGCTCGACAAGGTGAACGGCCGCGTGGTGGCCACGCTCGGCGATCTGGCCGAGGCCTTGGAGACGCCCGCCGACGGCGGCGTGCATCGCTTCGAATTCATGGCCGGGCGCAACCTGCAACGCCTCGTGCTCGACGCCGCCACGCTCGAGGCCGCGACGAAGCGCGTGCAGGCGTATTACGGCCTGCCGGCGGCGGCGCGGTTGTGAACTCGACGCCTTGAGTCGTGGAGGGCGCGGCGCTGTCCGCGCCGGCTTGGATCGGCCGGCGGCGACGGCGCGCCGCCCTCCAACGAAGGAAGACGACGCCTCAGCGTTTCTTGAAGATCACCTGCGGCGCGGTCTCGAGCTGGCCGCGGGTGACGCCCATCTGGTTGAGGAGTTTGAGCTCGCGCCAGAGGTCGGCGCCGCTGGTGCGGCCGGCGAAGAGGCCTTCGTAGGCGCGCAGGGTGCGCGTCACCTCGTCGGCGGACTCGTCGACGAACTCGACGCGGAAGTGGCGCGCGCCGAGGGCGATCATGCGGTCGACGAACTCGGCGCCGGTCTGCGCGCGCGGGTTGAAGACCGTGTTGCGGCAGCCGGCGTCTGCCTTGAGCGGGAGCAGCGCGCCGACGCGGTCGCGCAGGGCGACGCGGTGCTTTTCGCAGGGGCGGCCGCAGTCGTGGTAGTCCTTGCCCTTCGAGAGGAAGGCGCAGAACACGCAGTGCTCCATGTGAAACATGGGCATGTGCTGGTGCAGCGTGAGGTCGAAACGCGAGGCGGGCGCGCCGCGGAGGAGGGCTTCGAGCTGGGCGACGTTGAGGTCGTAGCTGGCGGTGACACGCTCCAGGTTGTATTTGGAGAGGAAATACTCCGCGGTGAGCGGATTGGAGACGTTGAGCGAGAAGTCGCCGCGGAGGCGCAACGACGGCGCGGCGGCCGGGAAGAAACGCAGATGCTCGTGATTGCGGACAAGGATGCCGTCGGCCTCGGCGGAGAGGACCTGCTTCAAGATCCAGTCTTCGGTGGGCTTGAAGACGCGCGGCGGAAGTAACCAAACGGCGGGCGCGGGCGTGGAGGCGTCGGCGGCAGGCGCAGGGCGGCTGGATTGCCAGTCGCGGAATTTGGCGACGGCCTCGCGGTAGTGTTTCGGGTTTTCGAACTCGCAGTAGAGGTCGGCGAAGGGGACGCCGGAATTCAGCGCAGCTTCGAGTTGGGCGAAGTCGCGGACGAGGGGGATGATCTGCGGCGTCGCGGGAGTCTCCGCGGGCGTGGGGATTTTCGCGGCGGTGTCGACCGTTTCGACGAGACTCCAGCGCTTGGGCCCGGCGCGGAGGGCGTCGAGCTTGGCGGCGGCGTCGCGGCGGAGGCGGTTGAGCTCGCTTACCGGCAGCATGAGCGAGCCTTCGAGACGGTT
>CAYTLL010000013.1:0-36671 GCA_964438755.1 uncultured Akkermansia sp.
GTTCGCCCCTTCTGGACCTTGGCTTCTCTTCTGCCCTCTGGCGGTGGTTTGCCTGTTTCCACGGATATTTTCAATCCCACGGGCTTGGTTCTTCTCAATAATCCTCAGGCTACTGGCATTAACATCGCGGCCTCTGGTTTCTACTTCTACCACGACGGAAGCTCTGAGATCATTCCTGCTGGCTGGTATAATCTAGACGATTATTCGTCTGCTGATGCTGTTCTCGTTTCTCCGGAAGTTTCCCTTACTTATCGTAATGGCTCTGGCACCGCAGCTAAGATCCTGAACATCGGTGCTGTTCCGGCTTCCAAAATCTCCAATTCTGTCGTTTCGCGTTCTACTGGGGATCAGGATAACTTGGTGTTCAATCCCTATCCTGCATCCATGACCTTGGCCAACTCTGGTTTGGTCACGAGCAACGCGGTAAAGGTCTCTACCGATATCTTTAATCCGGGCGATCAGGTCCTTTTTTACTCCAGCGGCAACACTGGTCAAAATCCTGCTGCGTCTCAGTTCTATTTCTATCATGATGGTAGCTCTGAGATTTTGCCCGCTGGATGGTATAAGAATGACGGCAGTTACGAAGCCGCTGATAATGATGTTATCGCCCATGGTGCTGCTATCGTGATCCGTAAAGCTGCTGGCACCAATTCTTCCGTTGAATGGGCGCCTAACCTTCCTTACACGCTCTGATTTTAAGTTAATTTAGTCCAAACGAACATACCTCAAAGATATATGAAAAAGACAGTCTCCCTATTCGCCGCTCTCGCATTGTCCGTAACCGCGGCCAAAGCTTCCATCTCCCTTGGTGGCAATGCCTTCAACAACGCTCCTGGAATTTCCGCTGGTGATGTTGCTTATTTCATTGTCGACATTAACGGCACTGGATTCTCTAGTTTGTCTAATGCCTCCGTTCCTTTCTCCGTTGGAGAGAGTCTCGCTTCGGTAAGCGCTTTCGGCTCTGGCAACTACGCTTTCTTGCCCAATAACGCCGATGTAACCGGCAAAAAAACCGCTACCCTCTTGGGTTCGACGGTATTGCTTTCCGGTGGTTTCGCCAGCGTCGCTTTGGCGAATGGCATTTCCACCGGTGACGCATTCGCTGCTGTGGTTTTCTCGAACTCGACCACCACGGCTCTTGCTAACGATACCTACACCGTTTGGACTGATCCTACTTGGGTTATTCCTGCGGATGGTAGCAGCCTTACCTTCTCCACCACCTCTGGTGCTGCGCTCAAGGCCATTACCTCGACTGCCACTGCGACCTTCACTGGAAGCATCGTTCCCGAGCCTTCCGCCTTCGCCGCTCTCGCTGGCTTGGCTGCTCTCGGTTTCGCCGCTTCCCGTCGTCGTCGCGCTTAAAAAAAGTCTGACGAATCTTTGCAAACCCGCTTCGCAAGAAGCGGGTTTTTTATTTCTTGTTTGCTCCCGGATGAAACACCAATCGAAGCAAAAAAAGAGTGGATTTCATATTCCCAAGCCATGGGAAAAGCGAAGTGACGGCATTTTCCATTTCAAATGGAAGATATTAACCGGCTGGCTTTTGTTGGCCGGCGTATCGATTTGGGTATCTACAGCTGGGGCTCTTTATTGGTTTATCAAATATAACAGCGGTTATTCAGAAGTTAGATTTTCCCATGTCATCGGCTTGCCGATGACGCTAAAGGCTTACCGACAAGCCAAAGGTGAATTCTTCCTTCACCAAGGATTGGATGCAGCCAAGGACAATCGCTGGCGTGATGCTTTCGATCTGCTGCAATCCGGGCTACCCGCAAATCCGGAAAACGAAGAAGCCCGCATGACCCTCGCGCGGATATACCTGATGGCGCGACGCCCGGATCAAGCAACGATCGTTTTTTTGGAGGGATTGGACTACCGCTCGGAGAATCAAGCGGACTACATTCGCACCGTCTTAACGTTCCTCTTTGAGCAACAAGCGGATGATACCGTTGTTGAAATATCCAACAGCCTACTATCCAGGAATGATCTTAGTCCTGATGTTCGTGATACGATCCTGGCCGCCCGTGTTTACGCCAACTTCAATCGAGACAGATTCGAAGAAGCTCAAAAATCATTACTAGGCACATCCTTGGAAAATAGTCTGCAAGCCAAACTCATCGCTATACGAATTGCGTGGGAACGAGGTTTGAACGAAACCGCCTTGGTTTCCTTGCGAGATCTTTACGGAACTTACCCGCAAAACGACGAAATCTACCGAACTTTGGCATTTTATCTTAGGGAGCAAGGTTTGCAGGACGAGGCGAGGAGACTGGCGCTTTCCCGCCAGATCGACTTTCCCACTAAACCAGAGCCTTACCTAGATTTTATCCGTCTTTGCTCCGACGAGCAAATGAAAGAGCGCCGCACGGCATCTATCGACGATTACCTGCGAATCTTCGGCCGCGACTCTTCCGCCTTGCTTCGCCTGCAAGCCTTGGCCGCGCAACAGGGATGGAGCGAAGTAACATGGAAAATAGTGTCTATTTTTCCTCAAGACACGCCCCGAGAACAAAAAGCCGCGACTGCATTGGCGTTGGAAGCGGATTTCGTTCGAAAGGCCTATGATGAGGCAGGAAAAAAAGCCGCCGAGCTTCTGGTTAAACAAAACACACTCACAGAAGGCGAACGAATGATTTTCACCGGCTTGGAAGGCTTGGCCTACCTCGGTCGGGGAGTCGAAGCCGAAGGTGTTGCGCGCTTTAACCGTGTCCTCTCTTCGGGAATGGTATCGTCAGCCGCTTTCACTTCGCTGGGCAAACACGTGCAATCGTTGGGCAAGATTGAGTTGGCCGAGCGCTTGTTCACGCGTGCTATCGAAATCGATGCCTTGAACACGACCGCGCTGATCTCGCTGCTTCAGCTCAAACTGGACACGCACAAACTCGACGAATCGTTGGATCTGGTTGAGCGCCTGCCGCTGGTGCGAAAACCGTCCAGACAACTAATACAGGATATTCTTAACACGTTACGATCCGACTCTTTCCTTTACGTCGCCAATCGAGACAGCGCCATTCGCACATTGGAAGCCCGTGTCCGCTTGATCGATCAACGTTAGGCCTGCGCGTCGGTCTACGCTTGCCGAAGTGCAGGCGCGAAGCGCGAATCCATTTCTTCATGTCTTCATCCGTTCATTCCTCCGACTCCGGCTCTTGCCCTTGCGGCTCCGGCAAAGCCCTCGATCAGTGCTGCGGCCCCATCCTCGCCGGCGCCCCCGCATCCACGCCGGAAGCGCTGATGCGTTCGCGCTATAGCGCTTACGCCAAGCGTAACTACATCCACCTGCGCCGTTCCCTCAGCGCGGAACAACAGGCCGATTTCAGCGAAAAAGACGCCCGCGACTGGGCTGAATCGTCCGAGTGGCTCGGCTTGGAAGTCACCGGCACCTCCGGCGGTGCCGAACACGACTCAGAAGGCACGGTCGATTTCACCGCACGGTTCAAGACCGCCGGCGAAGAACGCAAACACGTCGAGAAAGCCCGTTTTGTCCGTGAAGAAGGTCGCTGGGTTTACGCCGGCATGATCGTTCCGAAAGCCGAGCCTGTTCGTCGCGAGGCGCCGAAGGTGGGTCGTAACGATCCCTGCCCCTGCGGCTCCGGCCAAAAATACAAAAAGTGCCACGGCGCCTGAGCCGCACCAAGCCGACCGACTGATCGATATCAAGTCGATCGGCGGTTTCGAATCTTCGCCGCCTTGCGGAAGTCCGCAAAGCGGCGTTTTCATGTGCGCACGCCATGCACCCCGACGCTTCCGTCTCCGCACGCGATATTTTCCTTGGCACCGACTCGGGCGCCACGACCTCCAAGACGGGAGGCGTATTCGCCAACGGCGAACCCATTTCGACCAAACTCAGACAAAGCTCCACGCACACCCAATTCGGCACCGCGGCCGTGGTCGCGGGATGGATCGAAGGCGCGGAAGGTTTTTTACGCGACAACGGCCTTGATTGGGACCGCGTGGCGGCCGCCGGCCTCGCTTTGCCCGGTCCCTATCGTAGCTATGGGATTTTGGAGAAATCGGCCAACCTTCCGGAGAGTTTTACCGGCTGGAATTTTCATGCGGACTACGCGGCCGCGCTCGCCAAAGCCGCCGGCCGCCCGATTTCTCTCTATGCGGGCAACGATGGCGACTTCGGCGGCGTGGGTGAAGCCGCCCGCGTGCGGGGCGAAAGCCGTGCCACCGTGTTGATGCTCGCGCCTGGTTCGGGCTTGGGTGCCGCTTACATCGACGCAGACGGTCTGCCCCTTTCCGGCGATCATCTCGCCGGCATGGAAGCGGGCCATATGCCCGTGCCGCTCCATCTTTTGAGCCACGACCTCGCGCGACGCCCCGCCTTCCGCTGCGGATGCGGCCGCGACTGGGGCTGCATCGAGGCCTACTCCTCGATTTCCGGGCTTCCCCAATATTTGGACGCCTATCTGGGACATCATACCGGTCACGCGCTCGCGACCTCGGCGGATTCGCCCAAGCAAAAAGCGTTGGCGCTACGCGGCCTCGCCCAGCAGGGAGATTCCTTGGCCTTGGAGATTTTCGACACCCAGGCGTTCGCACTCGGTATCCACGTGGCCAACCTGTGCATGGCGCTGGATCCCGGTATCGTCGTCATCGGAGGCGGCCTTGTGGATCCTGAAAACACCACCTTGGAATTCCGTCAGCGCTATATCGCGGGCATCCGCCGCGCCGCGGAACCTTATCTTTTTCCCGCGCAGCGCACCCGTCTGAAAATCGTGCCCGCCGCGCTCGGAGAGCTTTCCCAATCGATAGGCGCCGCGCTCGTCGCTCTCTATTCGTATCGCACCGAATCGATGGGCGGAAAGTGAAACGCAAGAGCCGGACTCGCCGGACTCCGGCCGATGTCCGTTCGCGTTTACGCACCCCGTCCTTTCTCGTTCGGAATGCGGCCAAAGCGTGATTCGATAAACCGCGCTTAAAACAAAAGCCGGGGAGCGGATGCTCTCCCGGCTTTTGGAAAGAAAAGGTCGCGGCGCGATTAACGCTTGGCCGTGTTCACGAATCGCTCGATGCGATCGCAAGCCACCACGAGCTGCTCGTAGCTGGTCGCGAAGCACGCGCGCACATGGCCGGTGCCGTTTGCGCCGAAAGCCGTGCCCGGCACGACCGCGACCTTCTGCTCCTTGAGCAGGCCGACCGCGAAATCCTTCTCGGTCATGCCGATTCCCGTAGTCGTCGGGAACGCGTAAAAACTGCCGCGCGGCGAGTGGCAGGTGAGGCCGATCTCGTTGAAACGACGCACCACGAGGTCGCGACGACGGTGATACTGGTCGCGCATCTCGCACACGTTGTCCCAACCGTTTTGCAGGGCCTCGAGCGCGCCTTCTTGAGCGATGATCGAGGCGCACATCATGGCGTATTGGTGCACCTTCATCATCGCGTCGATGAGTTCGGAGGGGCCGCAAGCGTAACCGATACGCCAGCCGGTCATCGCAAACGCCTTCGAAAAGCCGTGCAGGAAAATCGTTCGCTCCTGCATGCCGGGCAGGCTGGCGATGCTGGTGTGCGTTCCCTCGAAGGTGAGCTCCGAGTAGATCTCGTCGCTGAAAACCAGCAGGTCCTTCTCGCGGCAGAAGGCGGCGATCGCCTCCAACTGCGCTCGGTCACAGGTGCCGCCCGTGGGATTACACGGGAGATTCAGCATGAGGATCTTGCAACCCGGCACCCACGCGGCGCGCAGGGCTTCGGCGGTGAGGGCGAAGTTGTCCTTTGCGTAGGTCGGCACCGCCACGCCCTCGCCATGCACGAGCGAGATGCTCGGGTGGTAGGAAACGTAACAGGGTTGGTGATACATCACCTTGTCGCCCGGGTTGCAGAAGGCGCGGAAGGCGAGGTCGAGCGCCTCGGAGACGCCGACCGTGATGATGATCTGGTCCTCGGGGCGGTAGTTCACGCCGAAGTGTTCCGTCACGTAGGTCGCGACGGCTTTCCGCAGCTCGGGCATGCCGAGGTTGGAGGTGTAGTAGGTCTTGCCCTCCTCGAGCGCGGTGATGGCGGCCTTGCGCACGTGCCAGGGCGTGACGAAGTCGGGTTCTCCCACGCCGAGGGAAATCACGTCCTGGCCCTTCATCTTGGCCACAAGCTCGAAGAAATCGCGAATACCGCTCTTGGGCAGCGACGCCACATGGCTCGCCACCCAGCGGGTGCCGGGGTTGCTCATTGGAAAAACCTCCGGTTCAGGGGCTGACGTTGAGACGGCTGCCCGCGCCTTCGTCGTCGTCGAGACGGAAGCCGCCCTCCTTGTAGGAACGCAGCAGGAAGTGCGTGCTCGTGGAGAGCACGCCGCCGAAGGTGGAGAGTTTTTCAGACACGAAGGCCGCGGCCTTTTGCAAGGTCGGGGCGTTCACGAACACGAGCAGGTCGTAGGCGCCCGACATGAGGTAGCACGACTCGACCTCCTCGAATTGGCAAAGGCGCTCAGCCATGCGGTTGAACCCGCCGCCCCGCTCCGGAGTCAGCTTCACCTCGATCACCGCGCGCACGGCGGCGCCGGCGGCTGCCTCGCGGGAGAGATCGAGCACCGGACGCCAGCCGAGGAAGATTTTATCTTTTTTCAGCTGTTCCAGGTGCTGTTCGACTTCGGCGACGGAAAGACCCGCGACCGTCGCCATCTGCGCGGTCGTGAGTCTGCCACCTTCGAGGAGCAGCTTGAGAACAGGGTTCATAGGGACAGCCAATCCACCCCAGGCGAAGCCGTAAATCCATCCCAAACTTTCATGCGCGCCTGAAGCCCCGCTTCTTGGCCCCGCCGCGCTTGCCTACTTACCCGAGCCCCGCGCAAACTGTCCCGTTCATGAACGCCGAGTCCAACGCCACGCCCCAGCCCGCCGCCAACGTCGTCCCCAGCGACTTTATCCGCGACATCGTGGCCCAAGATCTCGCCGCCGGCCGCTGCGCCGAAGGCGTGGTGACCCGCTTTCCGCCCGAACCCAACGGCTACCTTCACATCGGCCACGCCAAGTCCATCTGCCTCAACTTCGGCATCGCCCTCGAAAACGGCGGCCGCTGCCACCTCCGCATGGACGACACCAATCCGGCCAAGGAGGACATCGAATACGTCGAGTCCATCACCGCCGACGTGAAGTGGCTCGTCGCCGGCTGGGCCGACTCCGTCCTCGGCCTCAAACCCCGCGGCGCCAAGCCGGTCGCCTCCGGAAACGACTTTCGCATCCGCCCCGTCCCCGGAGCCGAAAACGCCTCCCGCTCCGCCGAACTCGAGCCCTTTTTCGCCAGCGACTACCTCGAGCAGCTCTACGTTTACGCCGAGCGCCTCATCGAGAAGGGCAAGGCCTACGTCTGCGACCTCACCCCCAAGGAAACCGACGAATATCGCGGCGCCCCCGACAAACCGGGCAAAAACAGCCCGTTCCGTGATCGGTCCATCGCCGAGAACCTCGACCTTTTCCGCCGCATGCGCGCCGGCGAGTTTCCCGACGGCGCCCGCACGCTTCGCGCCAAGATCGACATGGCTTCGCCCAACGTCTGGCTGCGCGACCCCCTGCTCTACCGCATCCGGCACATGGATCATCACCACGCCGGCTCCGGCTGGTGCGTGTATCCACTCTATGACTACGCCCATTGCCTGAGCGACTACCTCGAGGGAATAACCCATTCCGTCTGCACGCTCGAGTTCGAGGTGCACCGCCCCCTTTACGATTGGATCCTTGGCGCCCTCGATCTGCCCCGCGCCCTGCCGCATCAGTATGAGTTCGCGAAACTCCACCTCGCCTACACCATCGTCAGCAAGCGGAAGCTCCTCCAGCTCGTGAACGAGAAGGTCGTCGCCGGCTGGGACGACCCGCGCATGCCCACGCTCGCCGGCATCCGCCGCCGCGGCGTGCCCGCCGCCGCCCTCCGCCGTTTCGTCATCGGCGTCGGCGTCACCAAATTCGACAGCCTCACCGAGCTCGCCGTCTACGAAAACGCCGTGCGCGAAGAGCTCAACGCCGGCGCGCACCGCCGCTTCGCCGTGCTGCGCCCGCTCAAGCTCGTCCTCGCCAACCTCGCCCCGGAAGAGGCCATCGAGTGTCCCGCCGGCAATCTGCCCTCCGATCCCGCCGCCGGCTCCCGCCCCGTCGTGCTCACCCGCGAGGTCTTCATCGAGAGCGAAGATTTCGCCGAGGTTCCGCCGCCGAAATACTTCCGCCTCAAGCCCGGCGGCGAGGTCCGCCTCAAATACGCCGGCATCATCAAGTGCGAGGAGATCGTCAAGGACGCCGCGGGACAGATCACCGAGATCCGCTGCACCTACGACCGCGACACGCGCACCGGCCAGCCCGGCGCCGACCGCAAGGTAAAGGGCACCATCCACTGGGTCTCCGCCTCCCGCGCGGTCGACGCCGAGGTCCGTCTCTACGACCGGCTCTTCACCATCCCCGAGCCGGCCGCCTCCGAGGATTTCCTCAAGGTCGTCAACCCGAACTCGCTCGAGATTCTTTCCGCCAAGCTCGAGCCCGCGCTCACCTCCGCCGCTCCCGGCCAGAGCTTCCAGTTCGAGCGTCTCGGCTACTTCACGCCCGATCCGAAGGATTCCACTCCCGGCAAACTCGTCTTCAATCGCACCATCACGCTCAAGGACACCTGGGCCAAGTGAACGCATTAGCGGTGCTTTTTGTGGCCAAATCCCGCGCGTCTGCTATTCCTCCCGCATGCCCTTGAAGCAAAAACCCGCCGGCAAACTCATCTCCTTCGAAGGCTCCGAAGGCAGCGGTAAATCCACCCAGATCGCCCTCCTCGCCAAGCACCTCCAGCTTCTGGGCCGCGAGGTGCTCACCACCCGCGAGCCCGGCGGCACCGAGATCGGCGAACAGATCCGCAATATCATCGTCCACAATTCCAAGGGCGACGAGATGTGCCCGGAGACCGAGGTGTTTCTTTTCGCCGCGGCGCGCGCGCAACTCGTCCGCGAGACCATCGCGCCCGCCCTGATCGAGGGTCGCGTCGTCCTCTCCGATCGCTTCCTCGACAGCTCCACCGTCTACCAAGGCATCGCCCGCAACCTCGGCTCCGACCCGGTGCAGCAGATCAACCGCTTCGCCGTCGGCACCGTCATGCCCGACCTCACCATCGTGCTCGACGTGCCGACCGAGGTGAGCCTTCAGCGCATCCGCCTGCGCGCCTCCGACCTTCCGGACCGCATGGAACGCGAAAACGCCGAGTTCTTCGGCAAGGTTCGCGAGGGCTACCTCCTCCTCGCCAAGAGCATGCCCGAACGCTTTGTCGTGGTCGACGGCACCCAGCCCGAGGCCGTGGTCGAGAAGCGGGTCTGGACCGCGGTCCAAAAACTCATCGCCCAGTAACGAGCGAGGAGCCGGAAACCTGGATCAAGGAGCCGATCCCAACGAACGCCTCCCTCTCCGTGTCCCGGCTCCCTGCTTTCGACCTTTGCCTATGCCTCCAGCTCCCGCGCCTTGGCCCGACGCCCTGAACGGCACGCCCGCCGTCGCCGTGCTTGAGCAAGCCCTCGCTCGCGGACGCCTTTCCCACAGTCTCCTCCTGACCGGCGACGACATCGAACTCCTCCGCGGCGCCGCTCTCGCGCTCGCCGACCGGCTGCTCAATCCGCCTTCGACCGCACCCGAGCGCCGGCGCACGGTCGCCGACGGATCACACCCGGACTGCTTCCACCTTCGCCCCGCAGGCAAGATGCGCCAGATCGGCGCCGAGGCCACCCGCGAGTTGATCGGCAAAGTCCAGGTATCCGCCTCCGCAGGCGGCCACAAGGTCGGCATCATCCACGAGTGCGACCGCATGAACGTCGCCGCCGCCAACATCTTCCTCAAAACCCTCGAGGAGCCGCCCGCGCACACCACGCTCCTCCTCCTCACGACGCGCCCGCACGCGCTGCTCCCCACCATCCGCAGCCGTTGCCAGCTCTTCCGCTTCTCCGCGCCCGGCGTGACCACGCCAGTCGATGGCTGGCCCGCGTGGCTCGAAGACTACCGCGCCTGGCTGGGCCTTCTCCACGGCGGCGCCGCCAAAACCGCCCCCGCCGACGCCCTCTTCCGCCTCTACGGGCTCGTCGCGCGTTTCGGCGTCCTCCTCGAAACCGCCACCGACACGCTCTGGACGGAGCAAAAGAAAACCCTGCCGGAAGATCTCACCGACGAAGAACAGGAAGCGATCGAGACCGGCCTGAGCAAAGGGCTGCGCGACCGCCTTTTCGCCGATCTCGAACGCGCCACCAGCACCTTCGCGCGGGAAATCCTCGTCACGCCCGAAGCCGCCATCGGCGCCCGGGCCTTCGCCGAAACCGTGAAGCATCTGGAACACTCCGCCGGGCTTCTGCGCGTAAATTTCAACGATACGTCCGCCCTGGAGCTTTTTCTTCTCAAAACCCTCCGCGCCTGGACGCGGAAGTAAGGCGGCCGCGGACGGCGCAATCCACTTTCAGGATCGCCCGGAAAGTGCCGCCCGCCCCCGCCCCGCCTGCCAGAGAAATCGTTTGCGCGGGGCGGCCAAGCGCCTACTCATTCCCCGGCAACTCATGAAAGAAGTTGCCACGTCCGCCTCCTCCGCCAGCGCGTCCGCCGCCGACGCCGATTTCTACCTGCCGGCCGAGAAATTCTTCCCCGCGAACCTGCCCGTCGCCCTCACCTTCGACGACGTCTCCCTCGCGACCCTCTACTCGGACATCCTGCCGAAGGACGCCGACACCGGCACCGCCCTCTCCGAGGCTCTCCAGCTCTCGATCCCGATCGTGTCCTCCGACATGGACACCGTCACCGAGTCGCGCATGGCCATCGCCATGGCCCTCAACGGCGGCCTGGGTCTGCTCCACTACAACATGCCGGCCAAGGACCAGGTCAAAGAACTGGCCCGCGTGAAACGCCACGTCCACGGACTCATCCAAGACCCGATCACCGTCACACCCGACCAGCTCATCGGCGACATCCTCGCCCTCGTGGAGCTCAAGAAATACGGCTTCCGCACCTTCCCGGTGCTAGACGCCTCCGGCAAACTCGTCGGCCTCCTCCCCGGCTCCGCCGTCCGCGAGCGCTACAAGGCCCGCAGCGTCGCCCAGTGCATGACCCCGCGCGCCGAGCTGCTCACCGTCAACCAACGCCAGCTCAGGCCCGATCCGATCAAGGCCGCCGACGCCTTCTTCACCGAAAACATCGGCATCCACAAGATGCTCGTCGTCGACGACGCCGACCACCTCCGCGGCCTCGTCACGTTCTCCGACATCGACCGCATCATCACCGACTCCAAGTCCCGCCGGAAACCCGCTCGCGACGCCGATTTCCGCCTCGTCGCCGGAGCCGCCATCGCCCCCGTCCGCCTCCCCGACGGCACCCTCGACCGCGAAAAAATCATCACCCACGTCGGCCACCTCGTCGACGAGCACATCGACGCCGTCGCCATCTCCACCGCCCACGGCCACACCGCCGGCGTCGGCGACATGGTGAAGATGATCCGCGCCGCCTTCCCCGAACTCGCCATCATCGCCGGCAACGTCACCTCCGGCGGCGGCGTCGAGTTCCTCGCCGATTGCGGCGCCAACGTCATCAAGGTCGGCCAGGGCCCCGGCTCGATCTGCACCACCCGCATCGTCGCCGGTGTCGGCATCCCCCAGCTCACCGCGCTCTACGTCGCCTCCCGCGCCGCCCAGAAAAAGGGCGTCAAGATCCTCGCAGACGGCGGCATCACCAAGTCCGGCGACATCGTCAAGGCCCTCACCCTCGCCGACGCCGTCATCCTCGGCGGTCTCCTCGCCGGCTGCCGCGAGGCCCCGGGCGAGATCATGGAGATCAACGGCAAGCTCTATAAACAATATCGCGGCATGGGCTCCCTCGCCGCCATGCAGGCCGGTTCCGCCGCCCGCTACGGCCACGACAAGACCGACAAGACCCGCAAGCTCACCGCCGAGGGCATCGAGGCGCTCAAGGAAGTCTCCGGCAACGTCGACGACGTGTTGGCCAACCTCGTCGGAGGCCTCCAGAGCGGCATGGGCTACCTGGGCGCCGGCAGCCTGCCCGCGCTTCGCCAGAAGGCCCGCTACATCCGCGTCTCCCCCGCCGGTCAGAAAGAGGCCGCCCCGCACGACGTCATCGAGGTAAAGGCCGCCCCCAAGGGCTGAGCGGACGCCGACGACACCCCCGGGATCCGCGACGCACGCGGATTCCCGGGGTATCGCCCACCGCTTTGTGAACGCCCCCGTTTTCATGCGCCGATGACGCTCCTCTCCCGCCGCGTTCTCCTCGTCGTCCTCGGCGCGCTTCTCGCGCTCGGCCTCCTCCTCGGCCTTCCGTGGCTGAGCCCGGCCCGCGGCGTCGAGCGAGCCTGGAGAGGCGTGGTCTCAGCCATCGAGGAGAACGATCGCGAAGAGCTCGCTTCGTATTTGTCCGAAAACTACAAGGATGGCTTCGGCCTGGACCGGCAGGGCGCGCTTCGGCTCGCGACCACGGTGCGCGGCCAGTTCGTCGTTTGCACCCTGCGACGCGAGCGCCCGGAGCTGGTCATGGACGTAAACAAAAAGGCCGCCGTCACCCGTGCCCTGATTCGCCTCGGCGGCCAGGGCTCGCCGCTCGCCGCCGCCGCCATCCAGGCCTCGCAGGCCAGCCAGACGCCCACCGAATTTCGCTGGCGCCGCGCCTCGTGGAAGCCCTGGGACTGGCGCCTGGTATCGGTGGAAAACGCCGACGCCGCCCGCGGCATCGCCCGCTTCGAGCGCGAAGCCGCGTCCTTCGGCCTCACGCCGTAGACATCGGATGGCGGCGCGCCGGCGCCGCCTTGCCCGCCCGACACGCCTCACCGCCAAAGCGGGTCCACCGCCCAAGGCGTCCGGGTGCCGCTGTCCGTCTCGCGCGCCAACACCGGCCAGAGGCCAGCCACATCCGGCACGACCTGCACCAGATCGCGCCACGACTTTTTGAAACGCTCGCGCACCAGCTTGTCGAAGAACGCGATCAATTCGTCGTAGAACCCGTCCTGATTGACGAAAATCAGCGGCTTGTCGTGCCGGTTGAGCATCCGCCCCACCAAAATCTCGATCAGCTCCTCCAGAGTGCCGAAGCCGCCCGGCAACACCACAAAGACCGCCGAGCGATCTTCCATGATCCGCCTACGCTCGCGCATCGAATTCACGACGATCAACTCGTCCGCGTCCCGATAGGCCAGTTCGCGCTCGACCATGAAATCCGGGATCACCCCGACCACGCGTCCGCCCGCCGCCTTGGCCGTCAACGCAACGGAGCCCATCACGCCGGACTGCCCGCCGCCGTAGACGAGCCCCCAACCGCGCTCCGCCAGTCCCCGCCCCAGCGCCTCGCCCGCCGCATAATACTTCGGGTCCAGATCCAGGCCGCTCGCGCAATAGACGCAGAGATTCTTTTCCATGCCGGCACGACAGCGATTCCCCGCGCCGCGGCAATCCTGACGCGTTTGCGCCCGACTCGCAAAAAAGGCGGGCCGACAAGGCCCGCCTTCAAAATCCGGCTTTCGCGTCTTTCGTGTGTTTCGTGGTTCCCAAAATCCGAACCACCGCCGCGGCGATCAGAGCACGAAGCCGTCCGGAACCACCACTCCCTTCGGCACCACGAGCACGCCGTCGCGGATCACGATGCCATGCGGGTAGTTTCCGTCGGGCTTGCCGGCGGCGAGGATTTTCACCCCGGCTCCGATGCGCGCGTTCTTGTCGATGATCGCATGCTCGATGTGGCTGCCGGCGCCCACGCCGATGTGCGGACGACCCGCGACCTTGTTGGCCTGGATCTCGTCTTCACTCTCGTAATAGTCGGCGCCCATCATCACCACGTCCTTCAACACCGAGCCGGCGCGCACGATGGAGCGGATGCCGAGCACGCTGTGCGTGATCGACGAGTCCTCGATGATCGAGCCGTCGCCGAAGACCGCGAAATCAAACGAGCACTTGTTGATCTTCGAGGGCGGGAGATAGCGATCCTGCGTGTAGATCGGGGCCGCGGGATCGAAGAAGTTGAAGGGCGGCAAGGGCTGCGCCAGCGCGAGGTTGGCGTCGAAGAAGGCCTTCACCGTTCCGATATCCTCCCAGTATCCCTCGAAAACGTGGGCGAAGAGCTTCTTTTTCCCGAGCAGCGAGGGAATGATCTCCTTGCCGAAATCGGTCATGCCGTTGTCCAGCGCCTCCGCCAGAGCCTTGCGATTGAAGACATATATGCCCATCGAGGCGAGGCAGTGCTTCTCGCCGGTCTGATGGGCGAGGCGCGCCTCCAGCTTTTCGCTGATCGCCAGGCTCTCGATGACCTTGGGGTCCTTCGGCTTCTCGACGAATTGAGAGATGGCGAGATCGTCGCCCACCCGCATCAGGCCGAGGCCCTCGACCTTCGAAACCGGAAAGGGTATCGCCGCGATGGATACATCGGCGCCGGTGGAGATGTGCTGCTCGATGATCTTGCGAAAATCCATCCGGTAGAGCTGGTCGCCCGAGAGGATGAGCACGAACTCGTGCGCGAAGTTCCTGAAATGCTGCAAGTTGCGGCGCACCGCGTCGGCCGTCCCCTGATACCAGTCGCTCGTCTTCTCGGTTTGCTCGGCGGAAAGGATGTCCACAAAACCACCGCCGAAGGGATCGAAATGGAACGTATTCTGGATGTGGCGGTGAAGCGAAGCCGTGTGGAACTGCGTGAGAAGGAAGATCCGGTTGATGTCGCTGTTGATGCAATTGCTGATCGGGATGTCGACCAACCGGTATTTGCCCGCCAGCGGCACCGCCGGCTTGCAACGCTCCATCGTAAGGGGATGCAAACGCGTGCCGCGTCCGCCGCCCATGATCACCGCCAATACGTTCTTTTGAGGGGTCATTGTAGAGGTTGGCCTAAAGCCTTGCGGAACCTTTGCGGCGACCCGTAGCTTCGCCAGCCAAAACCCTCAAAAACTTCATGTGCGGAATCGTAGGTTACGTCGGTCGCCAAAAGGCCGCCACCATCATGCTCGAAGGCCTAAAACGCCTCGAATACCGCGGTTATGACTCCGCCGGCCTAGCCGTCCTGCAAGACGGCGGCGTCACCGTTGTGAAGTCCGTGGGCCGGGTGGCGAATCTCGCCAAGCTCTCTTCCGGTAGACGCCTGAGCGGGGTCGCCGGCATTTCCCACACCCGCTGGGCCACCCACGGCGGCGTCACCGACGCCAACGCGCATCCGCACGTCTCGAGCGACGGCCAGATCGTCCTCGTCCACAACGGCGTCATCGAAAACTACGTCGCGATCAAAAAGTTCCTGCTCACCAAGGGCTACGCCTTTGCCTCCGAAACCGATACCGAGGTGCTGGCCAATCTGATGGCCTACCACCTGGCGAAGGAGCCCGCCGCCGCTCCCGCCGCCAACGGCTCCGCCGAGGTCCCCGCCCGCTTTCTCGAGGCCGTTCGCAAAACCCTCCTCCACGTCGAGGGCACCTACGGCATCGCCGTCATCTCGCCCGCCCATCCGGGCGAACTCGTCGCCGCGCGCAAAGGCTCCCCCCTCATCCTCGGCGTCGGCGAACAGGAACACCTCATCGCCTCAGACGTCTCCGCGCTGGTCTCGCGCACCCAAAACGTCGTCTATCTCAAGGACGGCGAACTCGTCCACGTCACCTCCGCGGGCTTCACCCTCAGCACCCTCGATCTCGCCGACGTCTCCCCCGTAATCGACAAGGTCACCTGGTCGGTCGACGACGCCGAGCTCGGCGACCACCCGCACTACATGCTGAAGGAGATTTTCGAGCAGCCCCAGGCCCTCGAAAACGCCATGCGCGGCCGCTTTTCCGCCGACGCGTCCACCGCCAATTTCGGCGGACTCAACCTCACCCCGGCCGATTTCCGCACCATCGACCGCTTCGTCTTCACTTCCTGCGGCACCGGCTGGCACGCCTGCCTTGTCGCCGAGCACCTGATCGAGCGCTACGCCCGCATCCCGGTGGAGGTCGATTACGCCTCCGAGTTCCGCTATCGCAACGCCCCGCTCGACCGCGACGCGCTGTTCTTCGTCATCTCCCAGTCCGGCGAGACGATCGACACCCTCGCCGCGCTCCGCGAGGCGAAGCGCAAGGGCTACAAGTGCATGGCGATCTGCAACGTCGTCGGCTCCACCATCGCCCGCGAGGCCGACGGCGGCATCTACCAGCACGCCGGCCCCGAGATCGGCGTCGCCTCGACCAAGGCCTTCACCAGCCAGCTGCTCATCTCCGCCATGTTCGCGCTCTACGTCGCCCGCATGCGCGACATGAGCTTCGCCGACGGCATGGAATACGTCGCCGGCCTCAAGGCCGTGCCCGAGCTCGCCCGCCGCGCCCTGGAACAGGCCCCGCGTATCAAGGAAATCGCTACGCGCTATGCGAAATTCAACGACTTCCTCTTCCTCGGCCGCCTCGATCTCTTCCCCATCGCCCTAGAAGGCGCGCTAAAGCTCAAGGAGATCTCCTACATCCACGCCGAGGGCTACCCCGCGGCGGAGATGAAACACGGCCCCATCGCGCTCATCAGCGAGCAGTGCCCGAGCGTGTTCTTCGTCCCGAAAGGCGAGCTCTTCAACAAAGTCGTGTCCTCGATGCAGGAGATCAAGGCGCGCAAGGGTCTCATCATCGCCATCGCCCCCGAGAGCCTCGAGCTTCCCGAGGGTCTGGCCGACGAGGTCATCCCGATCCCCGACTGCCACGAGGCCGCCGCGCCCATCCTCGCCACCATCCCGGTGCAGCTCCTCAGCTACTACATCGCGCTCACCCGCGGCTGCGACGTCGACAAGCCCCGCAACCTCGCGAAATCCGTCACGGTGGAATAAACCAGAACGGCGAACCAGAACGACAGAACGACGGAGCGACAGAACCACAGCAAAGCCAAATCAAGCCACCGCCTCGTCCTCTGTCGCTCTGTCTTCAGTCGCTCAGTCCCCCGTCCCTCCGTCGCTCTGTCCTCCGTCGATCTGTCGCTCTGAGTTTTGCCGCTCCTTCAGCCAATGACCATCCTCCCTTCCGCCGTCGACTTCGCCCGCCTCGCCAACCAGGGCAATCTCGTCCCCGTCTACGCCGATCTCATGGCGGACTTCGAGACGCCCGTCTCCGCCTACGCGAAGCTCCGCGGCCACGGCCCCTCCTACCTTCTCGAGTCCGTCGAGGGCGGTGACACGCTCTCGCGCTACAGCTTCATCGGCTGCCGTCCGCGCAAGGTCTTCGCCTGCGGTCCCGCCACCACCAAGATCCGCGAACTGGGTCAACCCGACCGCGAGGTGCCCACGCCGAAGGATCCGCTCACGCTCATCGAGTCCGAGATGAAGGGCTATCGGCCCGTCCAACTTCCCGGCCTCCCGCGCTTCACCGGCGGCGCGGTCGGCTTCATCGCCTACGAATACGCCACGCGCATCGAGCCCAGCATCCCCGCCCCGGCCAAAGACGAGCTCGGCACTCCCCTGCTCTACTTCATGCTGTCGGATTCGCTTCTGATCTTCGACCGCGCGAAGCAAACCCTCCGCCTCTGCGTCAACGCCCACCTCGCCCCCGGCGAGGCGCCCGAGGCCGCCTACGCCCGCGCGGTCAACGAGCTCCAGGCCCTCCACGCCCTCCTCGCCCAGCCCAGCACGCTCGCCCCCGCCCCGCTCATCGAGCCCGGCCCCGTCGCCGTCCCCGCGGGCAACTTCACCCAAGCCGCCTTCGAAAAGGCCGTCGTCGACGGCCAGGAATTCGTGCGCTCCGGCGACATCATCCAGTTCGTCCCCTCACAGCGTTTTTCAAAACCCTTCAACCGCACACCGCTCGAGCTTTACCGCGCCCTCCGCACGGTGAACCCCTCGCCCTACATGTTCATCCTCGACGCCGACGACTTCGCGATCGTCGGCGCCTCCCCCGAGGTCCACGTCCGCCTCACCGACGGCCTCGTCGAGATCCGCCCCATCGCCGGCACGCGCAAGCGCGGCGCCACCCACGCCGAGGATCTCGCCCTCGAAAAGGACCTCCTCGCCGACCAGAAGGAACGCGCCGAGCACCTCATGCTCGTCGACTTAGCGCGCAACGACATCGGCCGTGTCTGCCAATACGGCTCCGTCACCGTGCCCGAGAGCTTCGTCGTCGAACGCTACTCGCACGTCATGCACATCGTCTCGCAGGTGGAGGGCAAAATCTCCCCCGAGAAAAACGCCTTCGACCTCATGCGCGCCACCTTCCCCGCCGGCACCGTCAGCGGAGCGCCCAAGATCCGCGCCATGCAGATCATCGCCAACACCGAACCCGTGCAACGCGGCTTCTACTCCGGCGCCCTCGGCTACTTCGGCTACGACGGCAACAGCGACACCTGCATCATGCTCCGCACCTCGCTGATCAAGGACGGCATGATCCACATCCAAGCCGGCGCCGGTGTCGTCGCCGACAGCGTGCCCGAGAGCGAATTCCAAGAGACCGTCAACAAGGCCTCCGCGCTCTTCAAGGCCGTCGCCATCGCCGAGCGGCTTTGATCTTCCCCGCGACCCATCGCCAGCTGGCCGGCCTGCCCGTCGGCCACGCCTTGGGGCTCGCGATCTGGACCATGATCCAGCCACGCGAGACGTGGACGCCGCTCCTGCTCTGGGGGATCTGGCTCCCCGTGCTCTGGTTCTTCTTTTCGCCGCGGATGACGGTCTTCGTGACGGCGGCGTCGACCCCCTTCCTGCTCATGCACGTGTTCTACCGCGGCTGAGCAAGCCGCACCGCGACCGGGGTTTTCATCCTCATTTCATTCTGACTTCATCCGGTCTTCACGCGCGTCCGCCAGACTGCGCGCATGAACCCCGCCGCTTCGTCCGACACCCCGCCCCGACGTCCTCTCTCGCGCACCGGACGCCGCTGGCTCGCCGGCCCCATCGCCCTCGCGCTCGCCGCCGCCCTTTGGTTGCCCGGCGTCCACTGGCTTTTCGTCCGCTCCCCCGACACCTACCTCGCCGATTCCGTCGGCGGCATCCCCGCCCATCCCCGCGCCCTCGCCGAGCGCCAGCTCACGCTCTGGACCGACCCCGGGCTGAAGACCCGCGAACTCGCCCGGATGCGCGGTCGCAACGCCGAATGGGACTTCATGGGCCGCAGTTTCTTCGTCTGGTCCCTTGCCGAGATGAGTCTGCGCGATCCCGCCTCCGCCGCGCGTTATCTCTCCGTCGCCGACGACATCATCGACGAAACGCTCCGTCTCGAACGCGAACACGGGCAGACGATTTTTCTTCTCCCCTATGCCAGCCTGCGCCCTTGGGTGGTCAGACCCGCGCGCAGTATCTTCATCGACGGCGAGATCGCGCTGATGCTCGCCACCCGGCGCATGGCCGGCGCCGACGCCAAACCCGAATACCGCGCGGCCCTGACCGAACGCGTGAACGCGATCGTTTCCCGCCTGCGGGCCGCCCCGCTTCTCGTCGCCGAGAGTTACCCGAACGAGTGCTGGCTCTTCGACCACGCCGTCGCCCTCGCCGCCGTCCGCATTTGCGACCACCTCGACGGCACCGACCACTCGGCCTTCCTACGCGACTGGCTCGCCGAGACGCGCCGCCGCTTCACCGATCCGCGCACCGGCTTGCTCGTCTCCAGTTTCACCACGCAGGGCGACATCGGCGACGGCCCCGAGGGCTCGTCGATCTGGGGCGCGCTCCATTTCCTTCGCCTCCTCGACGAGGACTTCGCCCGCGGGCAGTATGCGCTCGCCCGCCGCGAACTCGCCCACGGCCTCTGCGGCTTTGCGTGGTCGCGCGAATGGCCGCGCTCCGCGACCGCGGGCGAAGCCGCGCTCGACGTCGATTCCGGCATGATCATCCCCGGGCTCGATATCTCCGCCGGCGGCAGCGGCCTCGCCTTCATCGGCGCCAGCTCCTTCGGGGACCTCGACTACCTGGGGCGCCTGCACGCCACGCTCGATTTCGCCGCCTTCCCGCTGCGCGAGCACGGCGGCCTGCGCTACTGCGCCAGCAACCTGGTGGGAGACGCCGTCATGCTCTACGCCGGCGTGCTCGGCCCGATCTGGCACGAGGTCCTTACGCCATCCGCGGCAAAAGCATCCTCTCCCCATACCCTATGAAAACCCGCTCCCGTTTCCGTTCCGCCCTCTCCGGCCTCCAGCTGTTCTCACCGCGAGGCCTCGCCGCCCGCGCCGTCCTCCTCGCCGCGCTCTATGCGCTCTGCGAAGTCGCCGGCCTACGGCAGAACACCACCTTTCTCTCCGGCACGCACGCCTCCAGCGGTTGGAACGACACCGTCGTGCGCGGCCTGCTCTACCTCTTCGCCTACCACGGCTTCGTCCTCGCCGCCCCCATCCTGCTCATCGCCGCCGCGCTGCTTTACGCGTGGGAACGGTTTCGCCGCCGCGCTTGAGCCCGGCGCGGCTTGCGGGCAGCGTCGCCCGCATGTCCCACCCCGCCCCCACCGTCGTCGACCTCGCCGGACCGAGCATCCCCTTTGATCGCTACTTTCAACGTGGCGTCGGTTCCTGCCACGCCTACCTCACCCTGCGCGAAGATTTCCGCGAGCACGTCCGCCTCGCGCAAAAGGAGATCGGCTTCGGCGGCATCCGCTTCCACGGCATCTTCACCGAATACGTCGGCGTCGTGCACGGCGGCGAGGAGGCCGACGGCGGCCCGCGGCTGAATTTCCAAAACGCGACCAAGATCTACGAGTTCTTCGTCGCGCAGGGCATGAAGCCCTTCGTCGAGCTCGGCTTCATGCCCGCGCGCCTCGCGAGCGGCACTCAGACGATCTTCGACTATCGCGGCAACATCACGCCGCCGAAGGATTGGGCGCAGTGGACGCGCCTCGTGAAGCGCTTCGTGCAGCACCTCGTCGACCACTTCGGCGTCGCCGAGGTGCTCACCTGGCACTTCGAGGTCTGGAACGAGCCCGACCTGCACAACACCTTCTGGACCGGCACCAAGCTCGACTACTTCAAGCTCTACGCCGAGACCGCCCGCGCCGTGAAAGCCGTCGACGCGCGTCTCCGCGTCGGCGGTCCCGCCACCTCGAAGACGATGTGGGTGCCCGACCTCCTCGCCTACTGCGCCGAGCAGCGCGCGCCGATCGACTTCATCTCCACGCACCACTACGCGGTCGACGCCGATCTCGTGCTCGGCGAGCCGAACGGCCCGATGTATTACCGCGGCCCCGCCGGCCTCGCCAAGGAGGTCGCCCGCGTGCGCGACGAGATCGCCGCGTCACCCTTCCCCAAGGCGGAGCTCCACTTCACCGAGTGGAACTGCTCGCCCGCGCACGAGGACATCTTCGGCAAGGACACCGCCTTCACCGCCGCATTCGCCCTCCAGACCATAAAGGAGGTCTCCGGCCTCGCCGACTCCTACATGTGGTGGACGGTGAGCGACATCTTCGAGGAAAGCGGCCTCAGCCTGCGCCCCTTCACCGGCAAATACGGTCTCCTGAACCAGCACGGCGTCCCGAAGCCGACCTTCCACGCCTTCCGCTGGCTCGCCAGCCTTTACGACACCGAGCTCCCGCTCGCGCATCCGTCCGCGCGCGCCAGCGCCTCTCCAGAAGGCGCGGTCCGTCTCCTTGCATGGAATCTGCCCGAGGTGCTGGAAACCGACCTCGGCGGCGGCGAGTGGAAGACGCGCGGCGCCGCCCGGAGAGACCGCTTCGTCTTGCGCGGCCTGAAGCCCGGGCGTCATCGCCTCCGTGTCGAGATCGTCGACGACACGCGCGGCAACGCGCTCCACGCCTGGCGCGAACTCGGCTCCCCCGACTTCCCGAAGGCCGATCAGCTCGTGGCCCTGCGCCGCGCCGCCGAGCCCGTTTTGCTGCGCGACGAGACGCTCGACCTCGCGGACGAGCAGGTCATCGAGCTCGATCTGCCGCCCGCGTCGCTCGCGCGCGTCGATCTCGTCCGCGCCTAGGAAGACGACGCTCCGTCGAGCACGGTCTCGGCGGACCTTTTCACGCCGACCACGTCGTGCAAGGCCGCAACCGCGTCGCCGAGCTTGCCGGCCTGCGAACGAAGCTCCGTCGCCGTGGCCGCGCCCGTCTCGGCGGCGGCCGCGCCGGTCTGCACGAGCTTGTCGATCTGGGTTACGGCGCTGTTGACCTGCGCGATCCCCTTCGACTGCTCCTCGATGGCGCAGGCTATCCGGCGGATAAGGTCGTCCACCTTCCCGGCGTGATCGGAAATCGCCACGAAGGACTGGAACACCTGCTCCCCCAGCTCCACGCCCCGGCGGGTCTTGACGATGGAATCCTCGATGCGGGCCGCCGTGTCGCGGGCGGCCGCGGCGGAACGTTGCGCCAACGCGCGCACCTCGTCGGCCACGACGGCGAAACCGGCCCCGGCCTCGCCCGCCCGGGCCGCCTCGACCGCGGCGTTGAGCGCGAGGATGTTCGTTTGAAAGGCGATCTGGTCGATGTTCTTGAGGATCGATCCGATGGCGGTGGAGGACGCCTGTATTTCGTCCATCGCCACACGCAGCTCCTCGATGCGCGTGGAGCCCTCGGTCGCCGCCGTGCGCGCCTCGCCGGCGAGCCGCACCGCGTCGTGGGACTGGTCGTGATTCGTTTTCGCCAGGCTGCCGATCTCGGTGAGCGACGCGCTCGTCTCCTCCAACGCGGCGGCTTGCGAGCAGGCGTCGCGGGAAAGCGCCTGGCTCATCTCGGAAACCTCCCCCGAGTGGTCGCGAACCAAGGCGGCCGCCTGATCGACCGACACCGCCACGTCGCCCAGACGCCGCAGGACGCGACGTCGGAAATACCAGCCATAGATCGCCAGGAGCGCGAGCCCGCCCGCCGTGGCCATGGCCGTGATCCGCAGCCCGCGCCGCAAGACGGCGTCCTCCGCGGCCCGGAGCGCCTCGGCATGACGGTTCTCCTCGAGGCCATGGTCGTGCAGCAGGGCCAGGAACGCGCCATGCGCGGGATCCGCGACGTTGATCAAGTTTTCGAAGGCCTGCGAATTCTGCCCGAGCAGGAAAAACTCGAGCGTCTTCGCGGAAGCGGCCTTGAACGGGAGATAAGCGCGCTTCAGGGCGCCATCGTCGTCCGTCTGGGCCTCAAGGAGCTTGAGCACCTCCGCGTGCTCTTTCTCCAGCGCGGCGACCGCGGACTCGATCTCGTCCGGATCCTTCAATCGCAGCATGCTGGAAAGCCGGGCGCTGACGTGGGAGGCGCGTTCGAGCAGCAGATACAAGGCGTCCTTGCCCGATTTCAATTCGGACAACGACGTCTCGGCCGCGACCCGCCCCCGCGATATCTGCGCATACAGCCCGAGGGCCACGCCGACCGTGAGCAAGATCGAGACGACGACGTAGATCGCGAGCTGGGAAGAAAGACTCGAGCGTTTCATGGCCGCAGGTGACGCGAGGACGACTCACTCAAGCTTCGAGATGGACACTCCCACGACGAGGGAACCCACCGGCTGGCCCTCGGACAAGACAGGCACGGACACCTGCACCTGTTGCAGCCCCGTGGACTCGTCCATCTCGACGGCGCCCTGCCACGTCTTTCCGGCCATGGGCTGCGTGTGCTTGGCGCTGGCGCCGTGGCTCCAGTTCGAGGTCTTGGCGAGAAACCCGACCTTGAGGCCCTTCGCGTCGTTGACGAACGCCTCCGCGAGCCAGGCGGCCTTGCGGGCTTTCAGGGCGGCGCCGACTTCGTTTTTCGTGAAGGAACGCACGAAAGGATCGAGCAGCGTGAGACTCTTCCATTTCTCCTGCGTCATTTCGGCGGAGGCGGCGGGCGTCGCGGCGTTTTGCGCGACCACCGCCTTCACGATGACGGGATCGGCGGCCCATTGCTTGATCTCGCCGATCTTGGAATCGAGCAGGGTTTGTTGAGCCGGAGCGAGGGCCTCGGCGCGAGCGAAGGTCGCGCCGAGCGCGAGGAAAGAGACGGCGAGGAAGGCGATGCGGCGAAGAGAGTGCATGGCGGGGGGGATTAGGGGTTGGGACTTGAAGTGGGAAACGGTCAGAAGATCACCTGGGCCTGGGCCAGCAGACGGCCCTGGTTGCTCAGGGCGCCGGCGGGATCGCCGAGCACGTAGTTGAGCGAGAACTTCAGATCCTCGCCCTTGAGGAAGTAGGTGAGGCCGAGGGTCCAGTTTTCGGACTCGTCGTCCGAGACGCGGGTGTCCGGATCGTAGGTCTCGTAGCGCAGACCGGCGCGCAGCTTCTCGGCGAGCACCATGTAGCCGACGTGCGCGGCCCAGCCGTCCGCGGTGCCGGACGCGCCGCTCGCGGGGTTGGAATCCACGCTGAGCCACTCGACCGCGCCGTCGAGACGACCGGCCTTGAACTGAACGTCCAGGCCGTAGCCCTCGCGCTGCACGGCGGAGGCGCCGGCGGCGTCGTCCGTGGTGAAGACGTTGGCTCCGGCCGAGACGGTGAGGGACTTGGTCTTGACGGGCACGCCGGAGACACGTCCCACGGTGAGGAAGTTCTCGTTGTCGTTGCCGCCGTTGTTGACCTTGTTGCCGTTGAAGGCTCCGACGGAGTAGGACAGGCGTTCGTCGAGAAAATCACCGGAGACCATCGCGCCGATCTGGCGGGAGAGCGTGAGCTTGTCGCTGGGAAGCGAGCGCTCGACGAAGGGGTTCTTCGTGTCGGGGATGAGCTGCTCGTAGCCGAAGGGCGTCTTGAACTGGCCCACCTGCACCGTGGCGAAATCGAATTTCTTCCAGCGGATGAAAAGGTCGGTCAGCTGCCCGCGATAATCCTTGTTCTCGGACATGTTGCCGTTGCCGAGCTCCGACTGGAACGTGAAGTCGATGTCCTCGGCGAAGGAGCCTTTCACCGTCAGGCGGGCGCGACGAACGAGGATGCGATCATTGACCGGAAAGCGGCTGTCGGGAGCGTCTCCCGTCTCGCCTTGCACCTGGATGTAGCCGCCGATCGAGAGTTTTTTCTCCTTTCCGGCGGGAGTCGCCACCGGCTCCCCCTGCTTTTTGGCGACGGAGTCGAGTTGTTGTTTCAGGGCGGCGTTCTCGGAGGACAGCGTTCCGAGGCGGGCTTCCATCTCGGCTAGGCGCTCCTCGATCGAGGAGGCTGCACCGCGGGCGACAGGAAGCGAAAGCAAAGCAAAGACGACGAATCGAGCAGAATAGGAAGAGGACATACGCCCTTACATCGTCACGCCTCTTGCAATCTTAAGGAGAAAGACGCGCGGGCAATGGGGACCCGCACCAGGCTCAGGCCCGCCGAACGAGCGCGGGGCGGCGGCGACGGCGCGTGGCAAAAGTCAGCCCAAGACCGGCGGCGAGCGCGAAGCCATATGAAGCGGGCTCGGGCACGGGCGTGATCTGCGAATCGAACGCGTTCCACTTCGTGCTGCTCGCGGTGAATGAAGTGAACACTATGCGTCCGAGAATCTCCGTCGCGGGATCGTTCACGCTGTAGAGAAGGTCGGTCAAATCCACCCAACTGCTGACGGTCAGCGTGACGCCGGAGGCGACGTTGATGCTTGTGAGGCGCAGGGTGGAATCGCCGCTGAAATCGAGGATCGAATCGGCGGTGACGTTCAGCGTGCCGATGGTGTGGTCGAGCCCGGCCAGATCGAGCGTGCCGCCGGCCAGCGAGATCGTGCCGGTGGAGTTGTTTTGCGCGGCGGTGAGCGCGACCGTGCCGTTGTCGGTCTTGGTGAATCCCGTGCCGAGGGCGAGCGTCAGGCCGAGATTGATATCGCCGTCGCCCGACAAAACAAGGGTGTTGCCGGCGGTGTCGAGGGAGCCGGACAGCGTGAGGATGCCGTCGGCGGAGGCGATGGTGGTAGCGCCCGACAAAGTGATGGCGCCATCGAAGCTGTTGTCGCCGGCGAGATTCACGAGAGCGCCGGCTCCGCCGACGCCGGTGCCGGTGAGCGTGAGGGGCTCGGCGCCGACGGCGACGTTGCCCAGGAGGGCAAGCGCCGCGCCCGAGGCCACGGTGGTGCCCGCGCCGATCGCGCCAAGCGCCGACCCGCTGGCCGCCACCAGGGTCCCGCTGGAAATCGTGGTTACGCCGGTGTAGGCGTTGGCGCCGGAGAACGTGACCGTGCCCGCGCCGGCCTTGAGGATCGAGCCGCTCACACCGCCGATGTCGCCGGAGACGAGGGTGGAACCGGAGCCCGTGAGCGTAAGCGCGGAGGAGCCGAGATTAACGGCGCCGGACAAGGTGAGCGTGCCGGCTTCGGAGGCGATGGTGGTCGCGCCGCCGAGCGTGACGGCGCCCGCGAGGGAGTTCGACCCGGAGCTGTTGCGCAGGGCGCCGACGCCGCCCACGCCGGTGCCGACGAGGCTGAGCGCCTCCGCGCCGATCGCGACGGAGTTGGAGAGTTCGAGCGTGGCGCCGGAGGCGACGCCGGTGCCGCCGGCGGTCGAGCCGAGCGCGGCCCCATTGGCCGCCACGACGGTGCCCGTGGAGATCGTGGTGGCGCCGGCATAGGTGTTCGTGCCGGAAAGCGTGAGCGTGCCCGCGCCGGTCTTGGTCAGGCCGCCGGCGCCTCCGATCACGCCGATCGACTCGATGCCTCCGACGGCGGAGAAGTTGACGGTGTAGCCGGCGGTCGTGATCGGGCCGCCAAGAGACAAGGAAGCGCCGGTGGACGCGCCGATGGTCGTGCCCGCGGAAAGGGTGATGGGGCCCGAGACCGAGTTCGCTCCCGAGACGGAACGGAGGGCGCCCGAACCGCCGCCCGTGCCCGCAAGGTTGAAGGGCTCGGCGCCGACGGCGATGGTGCCGGAGAGGGTAACGGCCGCGCCGGAGACCACCGTCGTGCCGCCAGCCGTGCCGCCCAGCGCGCCGGCGTTGGTGACGGCGAGCGTGCCCGCGGAAACGGTGGTGAGCCCGGCGTAGCTGCTCGCGGTGCCGAGCGTGAGGGTGCCCGTGCCGGTCTTGGTCAGGCCGCCGCTTCCGCCAATCACGCCGGTGAAGGTGGTGGAGCTATCGTTGCCGCCGGCCGTGAGGAACGCGGAACCAAGGCTCACGGTGCCGGAGCCGGCAAGCGAAGCGACCGTCTGGTTAAAACCGTTGAGGTCGAGCGTGGCGCCGCTGCCCACCGTGAGCGCGGAGGAAGCGGAGAGCGAGCCGGCGGCCTCGGTGCGGAGAGTGCCCGCGGAGATCGTGGTCGCGCCCGTGTAGGTGTTGGCGCCCGAGAAGGAGAGCGTGCCGGCGCCGGCCTTGGTGAGACCGACGGCGCCGCTGATGACGGCCGTGACGGAGAGGTCGGTGGCGGCGGCGCTGTCGCCGATCGTAAAGGTGCGTGTGGCGGAGCCGAGCGCGAGTTTGCCCGAAATGAGGGCGGCGGCGGAACCGGTGCCGTCGTGGACCACATTGCCGCCGAGGGTAAAGGTGCCGGCGCCCGTGGAGAGGGTGGATGCCCCGGCGAGGGTCACGGCGCCGAAGGTGTCGGAGTTTCCGTTTAGATCGAGCACCGCGCCGACGCCCAAGGTGACGGAACTGGTGTCGGCGATCTGGTTGGAGGCCAGAAGGCGAACGGTATCGGCACCCGCGCCGTCGCCTATCACGAGCGCACCCGCGATCGCGTTCCCGGCGCTCTTGTCGAGGAGGAGCGTGCCGGCGTTGACGGTGGTCGCGCCGGAGTAGGTGTTGGCGGAGGAGCCGGAGAAAGTGAGGGAGCCCGCGCCGGCCTTGGTGAGACCGTAGGCGCCGCCGATGGCACCGGAAAGCGTGAGATCGGAACTGTTGGTCAGGGTGCGAGAACCAGTCAGGGTGACGGGACCGGAAAGGGTGAGCGCGGAGGAGTCGGGACTGGAGAAGACGATGTTGCCGCCGAGGGTGACGGCGTTCGCAAGGCTGCGCGCTCCGCCCGAGGCCTGGAGCGTGCCGCCGTTGAGCACGAAGGATCCGATGCCGGCGGCGGCGTTGTTGGCCAGGGTGAGGGTGCCGGCGTCGAGCTGCGTGCCGCCCGAGTGGGTGTTGGCGCCGCCAAGGACGAGCTCGCCGGGACCGGCCTTCACGATCGCGACCGCGCCGTCGTCTCCGGTGCCATAGACGGCGTCGGCTCCGGCGTTGTTCACGATGCCGGAGTTTATCGTCAGCTTGCCGGTCGACTGGACGTTGACAGAGAGGGATGCGGCGGAGGTGGAGCCGGCGCTGAGGCGCCCGAGGCCGGAAACGACGGAGTTGGTCGCGGTCGTCTTGAGCAGACCGCCGGTGGCGAGGACGAGCGTGCGCGAAGCGTCGCTGTTGAGGTCGATCAGGGCGGCGTCGGTGATGAGCAGCGAACCGTCGCGGGTGGTGCCGGCGTTGGTAAGCGTGTAGGCGGAAAGCGGCGAGCTGCTCGCGAAGACGATCGACTGCGCGGGATCGTTTACATTGATGCCATCGGATCCGGCGTAGTAGCCGGTGAAGGCGCGCACGCCGTAGTCGCCATACTCGGCGAAGTTCGCGCCCACGGTCGCCCAGCCGCCGATGAAGCCCGCGCCGAGCCCGGTGATGTAGATCTGCGGGCCGGAGACCGAAGCGCCGAGGCTGCCGCCGGTGGCACCGAAGTCGACCGTCGCCGAGGGCGAGATCGTGCCCAGGCCGGAGAATGTGAGCGAGGCCGCGCCGGAACCGGTCTGTTGCACGACGATGCTCGAAAGACCCGCGCCAGCGTTGAGCAGGCCGAGCGACTCGGCGCTCCCGGCGGAGGCGGAGCGGAGGATGAAATCGCCTCCGTTTAGATTTAGCGCGGCGCCGTCACCGATGCGGTTGGCGTTGGCCGCCGAACTGTTGTCGAGCAGGAGTATACCGCCCTCGGCGAGTGAAACAGACGAGGCGGAGGAAAAAGCGCCGGAGGCGCCGGAAAGAGCGAGCGTGCCGGCGGAGACCGAAAGCGCTCCGGACAGGGAATTGGCCCCGGTGGCGCCAAGCGTGCCGGAGCCGAGCTTGGCGAAACTTCCCGAGCCGGTGATCGCGCCGGAAAAGGTGCCGGAGGCGGAGTTCCCCGCGGTGAACGCACCGCCGTTTGTGGCCACGGTGCCGGCCCCGGAGAAGGCTCCGACGGTCTGAGACTGTCCGGCGAGATCAAAGGTGGCGCCCGAGCCGACGACCAGCCCCGAGGTGGAGTCCAGATTTTGGCTGGCGGAAAGCGCTAGCGTGCCGCCGGAAACGGTGGTGGTGCCCGTGTAGGTGTTGGCGCCGCCGAGCGTAAGCGTGCCGGAACCGGTCTTGGTGAGACCGCCCGAGCCGTAGGCCACGCCGGTGTAGGAGGTAGAGCTGTTGTCTCCGCCCAGAGTGAGCGTGCCCGAGCCGAGCGAAACCTGTCCCGCGCCGGCGAGAGAACCGATGGTCTGGGCGCCGTTGCCCAGATTGAGCACGCCGCCGGAGCCGACGGTGACGGCGCTGGCGGAGGAAAAAACGTTGGCCGCGCCGGCCTTCAACACGCCTGCCGAAACGGTGGTGGGGCCGGCGTAGGTGTTGGCGCCGCTCAAGGTGAGCGTGCCATCGCCGGTCTTTACCAGACCGACTCCGGACGCGCCGGAGACCTCGGCGGACACAAGCAGGTCGTCGGAGGCGGACGCGCTGTCGTCGATCGCGAAGGTTCGGGTGGAGGCGCCGAGGTCGAGCTTGCCGGAGAGCGTCGCGCCCGAGGGCGAACCGGAGGCGTCGAAGACGACGTTGCCGCCCATCGTGAGCGTGCCCGCCCCGGTAGCCACGGAGTTGGAGGCGCCGACGCCGCCGGTCGCGCCACCGAAGGTGAGCGAAGCGGCGGTGGCGTTGAAGCCGTTGAGGTTCAGGGTGGCGTCGCCGCCGGCCGCGGTGGCGTTTACCACGACGGGAGAGACGGAGGGCAACGAGGACGAGGACCCGAGTTTGAGGACGCCGCCGGAGACGGTGGTCGACCCGGTGTAGCCGTTGGCGCCGGACAATACCCATGTCCCCGTATCGGCCTTCACGATACCGGTGGGATTCGAGATGGAATTGTCGACGATCGCCCCGGCGAAGGTGTTGTCCGCGGTGTTGGCGCCGCGGAGGGTGAGCGTTTTGGCCCCCGCCCCGGTGGCGGTGAGCGCGGATGTCAAGGTGAGGGCGCCGGCGCCGGAGGCGTCGATGACGCCGCCGCCGGTCGTGCCCGCGAGGTTGATGACGCGGTTGGTGGAGGCGGCGGCTCCGGTATAGCGCAGCGTGCCCTCGGAGACACCGGAGCCGAGGGCGATCGTGCCGGCGGCGGCGGTGGTGGGGGCGCCCAGCGCGGAGGAGGCCGAAAGATTGGAGAGGGTGTTGACCGAAAGCACTCCAGCCTGGATCGCGGTGGCGCCGGTGTAGGTGTTGGCGCCGCTGAAAGTGAGGGTGCCGTCGCCGGTCTTGGTCAGCCCGCCCGCCCCGGAAATCACGGCCGAAACGGTCAGGTCGGATCCGGCGTTGACACTGTCGGCAATGGCAAAGGCGCGGGTGGCGGCGCCCAGCGAGAGCAAGCCGGAAAGCGTGGCGCCAAGCGGCGAGCCGGTGGCGTCAAAGGCGACGTCACCACCAAGGGTGAGCGTGCCCGCGCCGGTCGCGACCGAGTTGACCGAGGTGGACGTGCCGCCGGCGCCGCCGAAGATGAGGGAGCGGACGGACTGGCTGAAACCGTTGAGATCAAAGAGGGCGGTGCCGCCGCCGCTGTTGGCGTTGACCGTGACATTGACCAGCGCGCTGGTGCCCAAGGCGTTGGTGACGCCGAGGCGCGCCGTGCCTTGCTGGACCACGAGCGCGCTGCCGGTGGCGAGAGAGCTGGGGGCGGCGGTGAAGCTGAGAACGCCGGCGCCCGACTTGGTGACGGTGCGAGCGGTCGAGACGGCGAGCGCGCCGAGATTGAGCTGGGTGTTCGCCCCCGTGGATACGTTGAAATTGCCCCCAAGGGTGACGGAGCCAAAGGTGAGGCCGGCGGTGCCCGAACTTACATTGGAGCCGGCGACAAAGGTCAGCGAACGGTCTCCGGAAACGGTCAAGGCGCCAAGGGTGTGCGTGACGCCGGCGCCGGCGGCGAGTCGGTCGCTCTCGATGTTGGCCGAGCCGGCCAGCGTGGTGGAGCGTCCGAAGTTGAGGCCGGTGTTATTGGCGAGCGACAGCGTGCCGCCGGCTAGCGTGAGCCGTCCCGCACCGAGCGCGGCGGCGTTGGTGGTGGCGCGCAAGGTGCCCTCGTTGAGGGTAGCGGCGCCGCTAAAGGTATTCGCACCGGACAAGGTGAGCGTGCCCAAACCGCTCTTGGCGATATTTTGCCTGCCCCTGCTGCCGCCGATCACGCCGGTGACGGTCTGGTCGAACGCACCCGTGAAGGTGAGCGTGCGTGCGCTGCTGGTGGTGCCTATATTGATCGCGCCACCGAGCACCAAGTTTCCGGAAGTGGCGGAAACGGTCTGGCTGATGTTGAACTGCAACGCGCTGTTGATCGTCTGCGTCGCGGTGGAGTTGTTCGCGAGCACCGTCCCCGAACCGGTGAAAGTAAGGATGTTGTTCGACAGCGTGAAGGCGGACGCGCCGGAATTGAAGGCCAACGAAGCGACGGAGCGATTCGCGCGCAGATCGACCGAGGGCTGAGAGGATCCGGCGAACTGGACCACCGCGCCGGTGCCCGGAATCACGTCGGTCGACCAATTGGTCGCGGTGTCCCAGCGGCCGTTGGTTCCGCCTCCATCCCAAATAAACTGGCCGTGAACGGAGGAGAGCAAGGGTCCGCATGAAACAGCAACCGCGACACCGACTCGACGAGACACGACTCCGCCTTCCAAAGCGCGCAGAGAACGCATCAGGCGAAGCGAAATCGATCGAAGCCGAGGACCATTCATACTTACCGCATGCGAAATTGAGCACGCGTGTCGCCGAAAGCATGGATATTCCCATACGTTCCTATTCTTAGGCATCTTAGGATATTTTTACCCAGATGTAAAAAATCATTAAAGTCGGAAAAATCCGTGCCGATCAAATATGCTTGGCCGAATTTCAGCCGCCACTCCACTCACGGTCGTGGCGACTTGCGTCGCGAACAGCCGACGCTAGTGGCTCAACCGAATGATTGGCGTGTTCGATTCAGGTTTCGGCGGGCTCACGGTGTTGTCCTCTTTGCTGCGGACGCTGCCCGGCTACGACTACCTGTATCTCGCCGACAGCGCCCGCGCCCCCTACGGCGCCCGCAGCGCCGAGGTGGTCAACGAGTTCACCCTCGAAGCGGTGGAGTGGCTTTTCGACCGGGGCTGCCCGCTCGTCGTGCTGGCCTGCAACACCGCCTCGGCCCGGGCGCTGCGCAACATCCAGCAACTCCACCTTCCCCGGCATCGCCCCGACCGCCGCGTGCTCGGCGTCGTGCGTCCTTCCGTGGAGGCGCTGGCGGGTGTTCCGGTCGGCACCGTCGCCATCCCGGATCAAACGCCGCCTTCCGACGCGGAGGGCCTGGTCGCGGTGCTGGGCACGCAGGCGACCATCGACTCCGATTCCTACGGAATAGAACTGCGAAAACTCGCGCCCCATCTGCGCCTCGTGCAACAGGCGTGCCCCTTGTGGGTCCCGCTGGTCGAGGCGGGCGAAATCGAGGGCGCGGGCACCGAGTATTTTCTGCGACGAAATCTCGATCTGATGCGGACCGCGGCCGGCGGCGAATGGCCGCGGCGCGTGCTCTTGGGCTGCACCCACTACCCGCTTCTTCTCCCCGCGCTCCGCCGCCTGGTGCCGCCGGAGACGGAGTTGCTTGCGCAAGGCGACATCGTGGCCGCGCGCCTGAAGGATTGGATGGCGCGCCACCCGAAAGAGGAGAGTCGTTTGAGCCGGGGCGGTTCGCGCCGCTTTTTCACCACCGACGATCCCGCTTGGTTCTCCGACCGGGGCCGGGCCCTGCTCGGAGCCCCCGTTCTGGCCGAGCGGATCAGACTTCGTCCTTAAATTTGGCCGACCGCGCGTTTTTTGCCTAAAGTCGCGAGCGCAAGAACCGATGGGGAGGACTGGGCTTGTTGCGTCCACTACGACCGGTCGAGCCCCCCATACCCCTTGATCACGCTCAACGTTCACCAGAAGGTCGGCATTCTCACCTTCATCGCCGGCGCTCTCCTCGTCGCCCAGACCCTCGCCGTCCGCCATGAGTTCGCGCTCTTGCGCGGACAGAACGACGCCGTTGTCGAGATCCTTCACGGTCTGCAAAACCACCAGGAGGCGGACATGATGCACGACGCGCTCCGCAGCGATGTCCTGCTCGCCCTCGACGCCGCGCGGCGCGCAGATCCCGAAACCGCCAAGGAGGCGGCGCAAGGCCTCGCCGAACACGTGGCGACACTGCGCGAATCCATCGCGCAAAACCAGGCGCTTCGCCTGCCCGAGGCCGTGCTGAACACCCTCGCCGGCGTGTCCGGCCCGCTCGACGCCTACGTCGCCGCCGCCGGAAAAATCGTCGGCCTCGCCGGCCGCGACGTCGCGTCCGCCGACTTGGAAATGCCGGCCTTTCGCCAGGCCTTCACAGGACTGGAGCAATCGCTTGCCGGCGTGTCCCAAGTGTTTCAAGAGGAGGCGGCTCGCATCAAAACGGAAGCCGAGTCAGCCGTGGCCCGCTTCCAACGCACTCTCCTCGGCGCGGCGCTTGTCTCCCTGATCCTTCTCGGAACGATCGCCTTTTTCGTCGCCCGCAGCATCCCGCGCCCCTTCGCGCAAATCATCGCCCGCCTAGGCGCGCTTTCGGAGCAAAACCTCGCCGACGCCGAACAGGTGTCGGCGGCCAGCAATTCACTCGCCGAGGGGGCGAGCGAACAGGCCGCCTCGCTCGAGGAGGTCGCCTCGAGCCTCGAGGAAATCTCCAGCATGACGCTCCGCAACGCGGAGAACACCCGCGCGGGCAAAAACTCGGCCAACGCGGCGCGCAAAGCCGCCGAGACCGGCGCCGCCGAAATCGGGCGGATGCAGACGGCGATGAGCGCGATCCAGAGTTCCTCGGAGGACATTTCCAAGATCATGAAGACGATCGACGAGATCGCCTTCCAAACCAACATCCTCGCGCTCAACGCCGCGGTCGAAGCCGCCCGTGCCGGCGTGGCCGGGGCGGGCTTCGCGGTCGTGGCCGACGAGGTCCGCGCCCTCGCCCAGCGCGCCGCCGACGCGGCGCGCGACTCGGAGGCGAAAATAGCCGGCGCCGTCGCGCGCAGCAAAGAAGGAGTGGAGCTGACGCGCCGCGTGTCGTCCGGATTTGGAGAGATCACGGAGCGCGTGCGCGAGGTCGACACCCTCATCGCCGAGATCGCCAACGCCTCGCAGGAACAGCACGTCGGCATATCCCAGATCACGAACACCGTCGCCTCGATCGACAAGGTCACCCAGGCCAACGCCGCCCATTCCGAGGAAACCGCCGCCACCGCCGCCCAGTTCACCGCGCGCTCGGAAGAGCTCCGAGGCGCCACCCGTGAACTGGAGGCCCTCGTGGGCGGATCGAAAACGGGCTCGTCCTGAGACCCGCAGCCCGCGACCGCGTGGCCGTCGCACCAGGGCGTGAATCGACGGTGGTTTTTGCCCTTGCCGCCCCAAAAGGCGCGCCGGAGAACCGCGCCCTTTTTTAATGCAGACCCAGAAGATCACCCTCGATCAGATCGACATCCACGGCGGCACGCAGACGCGCGTGAAGACCAACGAGGAGGCGATCGAGAGCTACGCCGAGGAGATGAACCACGGCACGGTCTTCCCGCCCATCACGCTCTTTTTCGACGGCGCCACCTACTGGCTCGCGGACGGCTTCCACCGCTACCTCGCCGCCAAACGTATCGGCGTGCCCGCGATCAGCGCCGAGGTGAAGGCCGGCGGCCGCATCGACGCGCTCAAACACGCCCTCGGGGCCAACGCCACCAACGGCGTCTACCGCACCAACGCCGACAAGCGAAACGCCGCCGCCATCGCCCTCGAGGAGTGGCCCGGCCTCGCCAACCCCGTCCTCGCCGAGATCTGCCACGTCTCCGCCGATCTTGTCCGCACCTGCCGCAAGGAGCTGGAACAGGCCGGCAAGATCGAACGCCCGCAACGCGTCGTCGGTCGCGACGGCAAGGAATACCCGACCGAAATCGAGCGCGAGCTGACGGACCAGACCGACGAGAAAGCCGTCCACCGCGGCGGCGGCGGCGCCTCCGGTGGCGAAGGCGGCGGCGGAGGGGGTGGCGGCGGGAAACCGTCCAGCAAGGGCGACGGCGGCGCGCCGGGCGGCACGAACGCCGAACTCGAGCGCGAGGCCCGCGCGATGATGCACCGCGGCGAGATGAACCCCTTCGAACTGTGCAAGCTCATGAGCGTCACCGCGCACGACTACGCCTCGAGCGTGATCAACCTGCTCAACACCATGCCGGCCGCCGCCCCCAAACGCGACGAGGGCCTGCTGCGCATCAAACGCTGGATCGAGCGCGTCCTCGCCGGGGAGATCGCGCTCGGCGTCGAGCCCGATTGGAAAGGCGGCCCCGCCGTGCCCTCGGCGTCCGCATCGGCGCCCGCCTTCCGCGCGGAGAAGGATTTCTCGGACGACTCCGACGATTCCGACGCGAACGATGACGCGGACGACGCACACGAGCGCGACGACGCGGCGGACGACGAGGACGCGGAGGACTAAGAGCCTAGGCTTTAGGACGCGGAGCCAGCTCGACTCGCGTCGCGCCCCAGCCACCGCCGGTCTCGTCCTCGAGCCGGAATCGCTTCACACGGGGATCGCGGCGCAGCCACGCGTGCACCGTCTCGCGCAGCGCGCCGGTGCCCTTGCCGTGGATCACGCGCAACGACGCCAACCCGCGCGTCAGGCAGGCCTCCACGTAGGCGTCGAGCACGGCCGCGGTTTCGCTCGGCGCGAAAGTATGCAGGTCGAGTTCGCCGTTGATCGGGATCTCCACCGGCTCCTCAAAAGCATCCATGGGCCGGCTCCAAGCAGGACCGGCGCGCCCGAAGAACGCGCCGGTCATCAAGCGTCTCAGCCCACCCAGGCGCGGGCGTTGCGGAAGAGGCGGATCCAGGGAGCGTCCTCCTGGCCGCGCCAGGCGGGAGGGACGTAGCTCTGCTGCACCACGCGGAACACGCGCTCGGGATGCGGCATCATCAGCGTCACGCGACCGTCGCGGGTGGTGATCGCGGTCGTGCCGTGGGGCGAGCCGTTCGGGTTGAGCGGGTAGTGCTCGGTCGGGCGGTGGTGGTTGTCCACGTAGCGCGCGGCGACGAGGCCGGAGTTCGAGAACGCGAGCGCGGCGTCGGCCGAGGCGAACTCGGTGAAACCCTCGCCGTGCGCGACGGCGATCGGGATCACGCTGCCCTCCATGCCGCGGAAGAGCACGCTCGGGCTCTTCTCGATGAGGAGGGACGCGACGCGGGCCTCGAAGCGCTCGCTCTGGTTTTGCACGAAACGCGGCCAGCCTTCGGCGCCGGGGATGATCGAGTGCAGGTTGCTCATCATCTGGCAGCCGTTGCAAACGCCGAGCGCGAAGGTGTCGGGGCGGGCGAAGAAGGCGGAGAACTCGTCGCGTCCGCGCGGGTTGAAGAGGACGCTCTTGGCCCAGCCTTCGCCGGCGCCGAGGACGTCGCCGTAGGAGAAGCCGCCGCAGGCCACGAGGCCGCGGAAATCCTTGAGCGAAACGCGGCCGCTCAGGATGTCGGTCATGTGGACGTCGATCGCCTTGAAGCCGGCGCGGGTGAAGGCGGCCGCCATCTCGACTTCGCCGTTCACGCCTTGCTCACGGAGGATGGCCATGAGCGGGCGGGCGTTGCCGGTGATGGCGGGCGCGGCGGAGGGATCGAAGGTGATCTTCGGCGAAATGCCGGGATTGGCGCGATCGAGGCGGAGTTGCTGCTCCTGCTCGGCGCAGCGCGGGTTGTCGCGCAGCGAGG
>CAYTLL010000013.1:36771-55024 GCA_964438755.1 uncultured Akkermansia sp.
TCGAGGCGGAGTTGCTGCTCCTGCTCGGCGCAGCGCGGGTTGTCGCGCAGCGAGGCCATGCGGAAGGTGACGTCGCTCCAGACGGCGCGGAGGCCGGAGAGGCATTCGTCGAGCAGCGCGGTGCCGCCGTGGGCTCCGACGACTTGGAAGGCGTGGGCGGTGTTCAGCGTGCCGATCTCGGAGACGCAGGCGGAGAGGCCTTGCGCGGCGAGGACGGAGGCGACGTGCGCGCGGTCGGCGGCGCGGATCTGGATGACGGCGCCGAGTTCCTCGGAGAAGAGCGTGGCGAAGGGGTCGGCCGTCTCGGGGAGGCGGAGCGTGACGCCCACGTTGCCGGCAAAGGCCATCTCGACCGCGGTGGCGAAGAGACCGCCGTCGGAACGGTCGTGGTAGGCGAGGAGTTTGCCCTCGCGGCCGAGCTGCTGGATCGCGTTCCAGAAGCCCTTCAGGTCGGCGGCGCTGTCGACGTCGGCGGGGGCCTGGCCGGTCTGGTTGACGACCTGGGCGAGGATGGAGCCACCGAGGCGATTCTTGCCGCGGCCGAGATCGATCAGGAGCAGCGTGGTCGCACCAGCGTCGGTGACGAGCTGGGGCGTAAGCGACTGGCGGATGTCGGTGACCGGCGCGAAGGCCGAGATGATGAGCGAGAGCGGCGCGGTGACGCGTTTCTGCGCGCCCGTGTCCTTGTCCTTCCAGACGGTGGACATGCTCATCGAGTCCTTGCCGACGGGGATGGTGATGCCGAGGGCCGGGCAGAGCTCCATGCCGACGGCTTGGACGGCGGCGTAGAGGTCGGCGCCGTCGCCGGGCAGCGCGGGCGCGGACATCCAGTTGGCGGAGAGGTTGACCTTGCCGAGGTCACCGACCTGCGCGGCGGCGAGGTTGGTCAACGCTTCACCGACCGCGAGGCGGGCGGAGGCGGCGGCGCTGTTGACCGCGACGGGCGTGCGTTCGCCCATCGACATGGCCTCGCCGGTGGTGACGTCGAAGGCGGTGGCGGTGACGGCGCAGTCGGCGACGGGGACCTGCCAGGGGCCGACCATCTGGTCGCGGCTGATGAGGCCGGTCACGGTGCGGTCGCCGATGGAGATGAGGAAGGTCTTGTCCGCGACGGCGGGGTGCGCGAGCACGCGGCGGGCGGCCTCGGCGAGGGTGACGCCGCCGAGCGTGAGCGGGGCGAGCGGGCGCGCGAGGGTCTTGTCGCTGCGGTGCATGCGCGGCGGCTTGCCGAGCAGGACCTCGAGCGGAAGGTCGATGGGCGTGTTCTTGAAATGCGGGTCTTCGAGGACGAGGCGCTTTTCCTCGGTGGCCTCGCCGACCACGGCGAAGGGGCAGCGTTCGCGGGCGCAGAGGGCCTCGAAGGTCGCGAGGCGGGCGGCGGGCACGGCGAGGACGTAGCGCTCCTGGGACTCGTTGCACCAGATCTCGAGCGGGGACATGCCGGGCTCGTCGTTGAGCAGGGCGCGGAGGTCGAATTTACCGCCGCGGCCGCCGTCGTTGACTAGCTCGGGGAGGGCGTTGGAGACGCCGCCGGCGCCGACGTCGTGGATGAAGGAGATGGGGTTCTCGTCGCCGAGGGCCCAGCAGCGGTCGATGACCTCCTGGGCGCGGCGCTCCATCTCGGCGTTGTCACGCTGGACGGAGGCGAAATCGAGGTTCTCCTGGCCGGAGCCGCTGGCCATGGAGGAGGCCGCGCCGCCGCCGAGACCGATGAGCATGCAGGGCCCGCCGAGGACGATGAGTTTATCGCCCGGGCGGATCTCGCCCTTCTTGACGTCGCCTTCGCGGATGTTGCCGAGGCCGCCGGCGAGCATGATCGGCTTGTGGTAGCCGCGGAGCTCGGTGGAGGAGGCGGAGCCGGCGGGCGCGGGGACTTCCTGCTCGTAGGTGCGGAAGTAGCCGTTGATCGCGGGGCGGCCGAACTCGTTGTTGAAGGCGGCGGCGCCGAGCGGGCCGTCGAGCATGATGTCGAGGGCGGAGACGATGCGGCCGGGCTTGCCGTGGTCCTGCTCCCAGGGCTGGACGGCGCCGGGTATCCGCAGGTTCGATACGGTGAAGCCGGTGAGGCCGGCCTTGGGCTTCGAGCCGCGGCCGGTGGCGCCCTCGTCGCGGATCTCGCCGCCGGAGCCGGTGGCGGCGCCGGCCCAGGGGGAGATGGCGGTCGGGTGGTTGTGGGTCTCGACCTTGCAGAGGATGTGGACCGGCTCGGTGTGCGCGGCGTATTCGTTGGTCTTCGGGTCGGCCCAGAAGCGACCGCCGACGGTGCCCGCGAGGACGGCGGCGTTGTCCTTGTAGGCGGACAGGATGCCGTCGGGGTGCAGGTTGAAGGTGTTCTTGATCATCTGGAACAGCGACTTGTCCTTGGCGGAGCCGTCGATGTCCCAGGTGGCGTTGAAGATCTTGTGGCGGCAGTGCTCGGAGTTGGCCTGCGCGAACATCATCAGCTCGATGTCGTTCGGGTCGCGGCCGAGCGTGGTGAAGGCCTTGACGAGGTAGTCGATCTCGTCGTCGGCGAGGGCGAGGCCGAGGGAGGTGTTGGCCTCGACAAGGGCGGCGCGGCCCTGCGCGAGCACCGGCACGCTCGTCATGGGCTTGGGCGCGGCGTGGCTGAAAAGCGCGGCGCAAGCGTCAAGGTGGTCGAAGCAGACCTGCGTCATGCGGTCGTGGATCTTGCCGCGGAGGGTGGCGAGCTGGGCGGCGCTCAGGACCATGAGGGGCTTGGCGAGCGCGGCGTTGTCGATGTCGAAGGCGAACTCGACCACGCGCTCGATGCGCACGATTTGCGCGAGGCCGCAGATGTGGGCGATGTCGGTGGCCTTGGAGGACCAGGGGGAAATGGTGCCCGGGCGCGGCGCGACGATCTGAAGGATCCCGGTGACGGCGGGCAGCTCGCGGCGGGGGCCGTAGGTGAGGAGCTTTTCGAGAACCTCGTGCTGTTCGACCGGCAGGGCGGCGACGCCGGCGGCGAGCTCGACCACGTGGACAAATTGGGCGCGGATGGCGCGAACGGGCAGACCGGCGGCGGCGAGATCGGCGCGGAGTTTTTCCAGGCGAAACGGAGAGAGGGCGGAGGAGCCGCGGAGGGTCAGCATGGTCGGGAAAACCCGAAATGCTTCGGCCGAGAAAGGACGCGGTCAAGGGGCGGCGCGGCTTATCGGTGTTTTCGATTTCATACCGGTAATTTCGCCGAAAAAGCCGTTGACCAGCCGGGTGGCGCCTTCGGTATGGCACGTTTTTAATGCCGTGAAGGTCCTCGTGAGCGACAGCCCCAGGCAGAATGGTTCGCACCGTGCGGGTGCGGGCGGGCTGCGCCAAAGACTGGCGAAACGCTGATTTTCACCCTTCGTCCCCCTTTTCCGATCCATGTCCGACAAGATCACCCACGAATGCGGCATCGCGCTGGTCCGGCTGTTGAAGCCCCTCTCCTACTACCAGGAGAAATACGGCACCCCGCTCTGGGGTTTCACCAAGCTCTTCCTCCTCATGGAGAAACAGCACAACCGCGGCCAGGACGGCGCGGGCGTCGCCTGCGTGAAGCTCGATATGCCGGTGGGCGAGCCCTTCATGTTCCGCGAGCGCTGCGTGAAGGCCAACCCGCTCGACAGAATCTTCAAAACCCTTCTCGCCCAATATGACGAGAAGAAGGCCGAGGGCGATATCCACCCCGAGTTCGCCGACACGGTGAAGAAGCACTTCGACTTCGGCGGCGAGCTCCTCGTCGGCCATCTGCGCTACGGCACCTCCGGCGGTTACAACATCTCCTCCTGCCACCCGTATTTCCGTCGCTCGCCCTGGCCCACGCGCAATCTCGCGCTCTGCGGCAACTTCAACATGACCAACACCGACGAGCTCAACCAAGCCCTCGTCGGCATGGGCCAGCACCCGATCTTCGCGACCGACACGCAGGCCTTGTTGGAAAAAATCGGATTCTTCCTCGATGAGGAGCACGAGGACATCTACCGCGCCCTCCGCCAGCAGGGCCTCGCCGGCGAGGAGATTTCCCGCCAGATCAGCGAACGCCTCGACCTCGGCCGCGTCATCACCCGCTCCGCCTCCAAGTGGGACGGCGGCTACACCCTCTGCGGCCTCGTCGGCAACGGCGACGCGTTCGTCGCCCGCGACCCCGCCGGCATCCGCCCGGCCTTCTACTTCCAGAACGACGAGGTCATCGCCTTCGCCTCCGAGCGCGCCCCGCTCCAGACGATTTTCGACCTCTCCTCCGCGCAGGTGAAGGAGGTGCCGCCCGGCCATGTCATGGTGATGAAACGCGACGGCCGCCTCAGCGAAACCCAGTTCACCGCCCCCCTGCCCCGCGCCTCCTGCTCCTTCGAGCGCATCTACTTCTCGCGCGGCAACGACCTCGACATCTACCGCGAGCGCAAAGCCCTCGGCTCCCGCCTCGCCGACCAGGTGCTCAAGTCCGTCAACGGCGACTGGGGCCGCACCGTCTTCAGCTTTATCCCCAACACCGCCGAGGTCGCCTACTTCGGCCTCATGCACGGCCTGCGCGAGAAGCGCCGCGCCGAGGTGAAAAAGGGCATCCTCGAGGCCGCCGCCAAGGGCGAGATCACCGAGGCCCTGCTCGACGAACTCATCACCAACAACTGGCCCCGCGGCGAGAAGGTCGTCTCCAAGGACATCAAGCTGCGCACCTTCATCGGCCAGGAGTCGATGCGCAACCACCTAGCCAGCCACGTCTACGACATCAGCTACGGCTCGGTGCAACCCGGCGACAACCTCGTCTGCGTCGATGACTCGATCGTGCGCGGCACCACTCTGCGCAAATCCATCCTGCGCATCCTCTCGCGCCTCAACCCGCGCAAGATCGTCATCGTCTCCACCGCTCCCCAGATCCGCTACCCGGACTGCTACGGCATCGACATGTCGCAGCTCGGCAAATTCATCGCCTTCGAGGCCGCCGTCACCCTGCTCAAGGAGCGCGGCCAGGCCGATCTCCTCACCGAGGTCTACCAGCAGTGCCGCGAGGCCGTGGCCAAGGGCGAGACCGTCAACTACGTGCAGCGCATCTACGCGCCCTTCACGCCCGAGGAGATCTCCTCCAAGATCGCCGAATTCGTCCGCCCCACCGGCGTCGACTGGCACGGCGAGATCGACGTGATTTTCCAAACCCTGGAAAACCTCCACGCCGCCTGCCCGAACCACACCGGCGACTGGTATTTCTCCGGCAAATACCCGACCCGCGGCGGCTACCGCGTCGTGAACCAGGCTTTCGTCAACTACTACGAAAACAGCGAGGGCGGCCGCGCCTACTGACCTATGCAGGTAGGGCGGGCCCAGAGTTCCCCCGCCCTACCTCAAGCCCCCACGCCCTTTCCGCCCTTTCATTAGCGTCCATTAGCGTTCATTAGCGGTTCCTTTCCTCCGTCCATGTCTCTCAGCTACGAATCCTCCGGCGTTAACTACGACCAGCTCGATGCCTTCAAGCGCGCCTGCCAGAAGGCCGCCAAGACCACCGCGCCCCTGCTCGAGCTCCACGGCTACGCCGAGCCCGCCAACACCCGCGGCGAGAGCTGCTACCTCATGGAGGCGGACAACCACTTCCTCGCCCACGTCGAGGAAGGCCTCGGCACCAAGAACCTCGTCGCCGACGCCGTCTACGCCCAGACCGGCAAGAACTTCTACCGCGAGATCTCGATCGATACCGTCGCCACCATCGTCAACGACCTCGTGACCTGTGGCGCGCTCCCCATCTCCGTCGCCATGCACGCCGCCGTCGGCGAGTCCGCCTGGTTCGCCGACTCCGCCCGCATGGAGGCGCTCGTCGCCGGCTGGGCCGAAGGCTGCCGCCAGGCCGGCGCCGTCTGGGGCGGCGGCGAAACCCCCACCCTCCGCGGCATCGTCAACGCCGACGCCATCGTCCTCGCCGGCTCCGCCATCGGCAAGATCGAGCCCAAGTCCCAGCGCATCACCGGCACGGTCAAGGACGGCGACGCCATCGTCTTCCTCGCCTCCTCCGGCGTGCAGACCAACGGCCTCTCCCTCTGCCGCCTCATCGCCTCCAAACTCCCGCAAGGCTACCAGACGCCCATCGGCCACGGCGACCCGCGCACCTACGGCGAAGCCCTCCTCGCGCCCTCCGTCATCTACGTGAACTTCGTCCGCGAGTGCCAGCAGTCGGGCGTCACGCTCAACTACGTCTCGCACGTCACCGGCCACGGCTGGCGCAAGCTCATGCGCCTCGACGAGCCCTTCGTCTACGAGATCCACACGCCCGGCGCCGAGCCCGCCCTCTTCAAGTTCCTCCGCGAAGCCGGCCCCATCGACCTCCGCGAGGCCTACGCGACCTTCAACCAAGGCGTCGGCTTCGCCGCCTACGTCTCGCAGGAAAACCTCGAGGCCACCCTCGCCGCCGCCAAGGCCTCCGGTTACACCGCCTGGCACGCCGGCACGGTCAAAAAACAGGGCGACCGCAAGGCCGTCACGATTCCGTCCCTCGGCCTCGAATACGACGGCAGCACCCTCCAGGTGCGCTGAGCTGCGCGGAGATAGCCGCATAGAAGCGCAAGAGGCGCAAAAAACGATCCCTCCGCGGACACGTTTTCTCTGCTTGGGCTTTTTGCGCCTTCTGCGACTTTTTGCGGCCATTCCTCCGTCGTTTAGCCCATGCGCCTGCGTAGCCTCACCCTGCAAAACCTCCGCAACGTCCCGTTCGCGGAGCTTTCGTTCTCGGGCCGGCAGCAGTTCTTCGTCGGCCAAAACGGCCAGGGCAAAACCAACCTCCTCGAAGCCGTCGGCTTCGTCACCGCGCTGCGCTCCTTCCGCACCGCCGACGCCGGCCTGCTCATCGCCCAGGGTAAAAAGGAGGGCGCCCTCGCCGCCGAGTTCGAGCACGAGACCTTCGGCCCGAGCCGAGTCGTCATCACCCTCCGCTCCGGCGGCAAGGAGGTGACCTGCGACGGCGAGCGCATCACCCGTCTCGCCGACTTTCTCGGCCGCTTCCCCACCGTCGTCTTCTCCTCGCAGGACCAGCAGCTGGTCCGCGGCGCCCCCGCCCTCCGCCGACGCTGGCTCGACCTCGCCCTCGCCGGCACGGACAAGGCCTACCTGTATTCGCTGACCAATTACCACCGCGCGCTCGACGGCCGCAACCAGCTCCTCAAACGCCAGGCCCCCGCCGCCGAGCTCGCCGCCTTCGAGGCACCGCTCGCCGAGGCCGCCGCCGCCCTCGTCGCCGCCCGCCGCGCCGGCGTCGACACCCTCGCCCCCCACGTCGCCGCCGCCTACGCCGCGCTGAGCGCCGACGCCGAGCCCGCCGCCCTCGCCTACGAGGCCGACACCGCCCCCGCCGCCGACACGCCCGACACCGCCGCTTGGTGGCGCGCCCACTTCGAAAAATCCCGCGCCCGCGACCTCCAGTTCCGCAGCTCACTCTCCGGCCCGCACCGCGACGACCTCGCGCTCAAGGTCGGCGGACGCCCGGCGAAGGACTACGGCTCCGAGGGCCAGCAACGCTCCCTAGTCCTCGCCCTCCGCCTCGCCCAAGTGAATCACGTCCGCGCCTCCACCGGCGTGCAACCCGTGCTCCTCGCCGACGACGTCCTCGGCGAGCTCGACCCCGCCCGCCGCCGCCGTTTCTGGGCCGCGCTTGGCGAAGAGCGGCAAGTTCTAGCCACCGGCACCGAATTGCCCGCCGCCGAACTCGGCGCCTGGGAAATCTTCCGCGTCTCCGCCGGCGCCTTCACGCCGGAGAGTAGCGCAGGCTTCCAGCCTGCATCCGTTACTCAGCCCGCAGGCTAGAAGCCTGCGCTACTCCACCGCATGAGCTTCGATACCCCCGGGTGGATTTTCGCCGCCGTCGCCGCCCTAGTCGTCGGCTTGTCGAAAACCGGCGTCCCCGGCCTCGGCATGCTTTCCGTGGCGATCTTCGCCAACCTGATGCCGACCAAGCAGGCCAGCGGCTTCGTCCTGCCCCTGCTCATCTTCGGCGATCTCGTGGCCGTCTTCTCCTATCGCCAGCACACCGAATGGAGCCACCTCCGCCGCCTTTTCCTCTGGACCGGCGCCGGCGTCGTCCTCGGCGCGTTCGCCATGAGCCGGCTCGACAACCACCAGGCCAAGCTCCTGGTCGGCGGCCTGATCGTCATCCTCGTCGGCCTGCACATCTGGCGTAAACGACGCGCCGCTCCGGCCACACCGGCAGCCTCCGCTCCACCGCACAGCGCCGAGCACGGCGTCTGGTTCGCCCCGACCATCGGCGTCCTCACCGGTTTCACCACCCTCGTGTCCAACGCGGCCGGCCCGCTCATGGCCATCTACCTGCTCGCCATGCGCCTGCCCAAGATGGCCTTCGTCGGCACCGCCGCGGTGTTCTTCCTCCTGCTCAACCTCTTCAAGGTCCCCTTCATGATCGGCCTCGGTCTGATCACGACCGACAGCTTCTCCTTCAATCTCGCCCTCGCGCCCGCCGTCCTCGCCGGCGCCCTTCTCGGCCGCTGGCTGCTTCCGCGGGTCCCGCAAATCTGGTTCGAGCGAACCGCCCTCGCCCTGAGCGCCGCGGCTGGACTCAAGCTCCTCCTCGGCTGAGCTTCGCTTTCACGTCGCACGCCGCCTCCCCGACCATGGCCTCCAAAAACGTCCGCCAACTCTGGGCCGCCAAACTCGCGGCCGGCGGCGCGCCCGCCCGCGCCGGTCTGCTCGGAGCCGCGGGCAAAGCCGCGTCCATTCCCGTCGGCACCGTTCTCCCCGTCTCGGCCCTGCGATCCAAGACCGCCGGCCCCGCCCCCCATCCGCTCGCCGACGGCGTCACGCGCACAGCCTTCTCCGGACAAATCCTCGGCATCGACCCCTCGCTGCGCGGCACCGGTCTCGCCCTCGTCGAATTCGCCCCCGGCCGCGCGCCGATTCTTCTCCGCTGCCGCACCGTCAGCGTGCCCGCCAAACGCAGCATGACCTTTGCCCTCGGCGAGATCTCCGCCGCCGTCACCGCCTTCCTCAAGGACTTCGAGGTGCGCCACGTCGCGCTCGAGCAGACGATCTACGTGCAAAACTTCCAGACCGCGCAGATCCTCGGCGCCGCCCGTGGCGCCGCCATCGCCGCCGCCGCTCTGCATGGCCACGAGGACGTCTTCGAATACGCCCCGCTGCGCGTGAAGCAGGCCGTCGTCGGCATGGGCCGCGCGAGCAAGGAGCAGATGGCCCGCACCGTCATGGCGCTGCTCGGCCACGGCCGCATGCTCGCGAGCGACGAAGCCGACGCCGCCGGCGTCGCCCTTTGCCACGCCTTCACCTGGCGCGGCTGATCGCCGGGTAGCGCAGGCTTCCAGCCTGCATTCCGAAACAGACGGAGAGTCTGAGCCACCACCCCTGCGCCCTGGCCCAATTCACACCCCCTCGGCCGCATACTCGGCCAGCACGTCCGCGTCGGTCTCGCGAAGCTTCAACTCCGCCAGCCGCTCGCGCTCGCCCAGCCGCGCCAGAGCCCAGACCGCGTGCGACCGCACCATCGGCGCCGCGGCCGCGCCCGCCACCGCCACGCCCGTCGCGTCGGCCAGCTCCGCGATCCGCCCCGCGCAATCGCGCGCGCCCGTGTTGCCGGCGACGACGCAGGCGTTGCGCAACAGCCCCGCGAGCTTCGCGCGCTTGATCGCGGTCTTCCGAAACACCTCCGCAAAGCGCTCCGGCGTGAGCGCAAAAATCTCCGCCAAGGTCAGCCGCGCGATTTCCGGCCGCGGCGTCAGCAAGACCGAGCGGCTCGCCTGGGCGAATCGGTTCCACGGACAGACCTCGGCGCACACGTCGCAGCCATAGACCCGGTCGCCGATGCCCGCGCGCAGCTCCCGCGGGATGACGCCCTTGTTCTCGATCGTCTGGTAGGACACGCAACGTCGCGCATTCACCACGCCCGGCGCGGCGAAGGCCTGCGTCGGGCAGGCGTCGAGACAGCGCGTGCATTTCCCGCAAAGCAGCCCCGCGTGCGAACCCTCGACCGGCTTCCCCTTCAAGGCCTCGTCCGCCGGGATCTCCAGCCGTGTCACGATGCAGGCGAGAAAGAGCCAGTTGCCGAACTCGCGCGAGATCAGCATCGCGTTTTTCCCGGTGAAGCCGAGCCCCGCCCTCGCCGACCAGCCGCGCTCCAGCACCGGCCCGGTGTCGACGTAGAAGCGGTGGTCGTCGGGCCCGATTCCTCCGAGCTCCTCAAGCACTTTCCCCGCCGCCTCGAGCCCGGCCTTGATCGTGTCGTGGTAATCCGAATACCGAGCGTAGCGCGCCCACGCCGGCCGCCGGCCTTCCGGGCCGCTTCCCTCGCCTTGGCTTTCGGCGATGCCGTAGTTCACCCCGAGCATCACCAGCGTGCGGGCGCCGGGCAGCACCTTGTCCGGATCGCCGCGCTTCTCCGCGCCGCGCTCGATCCACGCCATCTCCGCCTGGTGGCCGGCGTCCAGCCACGCGCGCAAGCCCGGACCGAAGAGCGGCTCCGCGCGGGCGAAGCGCACCGCATCGAAGCCCAGCGCCTTGAGTCGCTCCCGCAGTCGCTCCGCTCCCGCCTGATCCAGCCGCGCCCCGCTCATCGCCGCCTTTCAGCGCGCTCCGCCTTCGCCGCGCGCGCGGAGAAAATCGATCGCGTCGCGCCGGTAGACGCGCAGCACGTGCTGCACGACGTCGATCTGCGGGCGGTTGTCGGTGAGAATGACGCTGCCCGAGCGGCGGTAGATCGGCTCGCGAACGGCGTAGAGATCGCGGATGCGTTTCTCGGGATCCTCGACGTTGAGCAACGGACGCTGGCGGCTTCCGGCCGTGCGGCGCAGGATGGTTTCCACCGTGGCGTGCAGACAGATCACCACGCCGCGTTTCTGCAGCTCGGCCAGCATGCCTTCCTGCACGACGAGGCCTCCGCCGCAGGCGACCACGGTGCGATCCGCGGGGTGCCCGTTCTGGATGAAATCGCGCTCCATCGCGCGAAAGGCGGGCTCGCCTTGGGTGGCGAAGATCTCGGAGATCGGTTTCCCTTGGAGGCGTTCGATCTCGTGGTCGCTGTCGAGCCAGCGATGCCCGAGACGGGCCGCGACGATGCGCGACACGGTGGTTTTCCCCGTGCCCATGAACCCGACCAGGTAGAGATTGACGTCGCTCGGCAGCATCGATCCGCGAGGGAAAGCGAGGCCGGAGGCGCTGCCAATCCCCATTCGCGCCGCCATCCTCCCTCGTCGCCCGTTCCGATGGCGCCGCAAACGAAGACAGGCGCGCCGTCTCCGGTCGCGCCTGTCTGTTGCGTAAACCCGCTTGGATTCCGCCAGCTCAGCCGGCGATGCCGTCGAGGAGCTCGTCGAGGGAGCGCGCGGCCTCCAGCTTGGCCTTCGCCTCGGCGCAGCGGGCCGCCGGGGCGAGGCCGGTGTTTTCCGCGAGGAAGAGGATGTAGCTGGCGACGTTCTTGGCGAAGCCGAGGCGGCCCTCCGCGCTGATCGCGTAGAAGCGCGCGCGCTGGCGGTAGCCGGCCGCGGTGTGGTCGCCGAGCGCGGCCTTGTCGGCGCGGCCGTCGGCGGCGAGCACATGGAGGAAGTTGTATTCGAACCAGAACATGTGCTCGGGGCTGGGCGCCAGCGCCTCGACCGCGCGACGCGCCGAGGCGGCGTCGCCGAAGACGGTCTCCGCCGCGGCCGCGTCCTTGGCCGCGCCGGCCTTCACCAGCGCGTCGACGATGAAGCTGCGTGCCATCTTGCGCTCGGTGGCGTCGGACGCGAAGGCGCCGGCGAGAGCGAGCTCGACGGTGAACTTATACCAGTCGCTCCAGAGCGCCTGGTCGCCCGCGTCCTTCGAGGCGAAGAGCGCGCGGCCCATCTCGTAGGTGTAGCGGCCGCTGGTCTTGATCTCGAGCCGCGAGCCGGTGACCGCGCCCATGACCTGGTAGTTCTCGGCGGACTTGCCCGAGCCGGAGTGGAAGCCGATGCCGGAGCCGAAGGCCTTGCACACCGCCCACTGTTTCTCGATCAGGCCGCGCAGGGCGGCGTTGTCGGGATAGGGCATGTTCTTCTGGAAGCCGAAGGCGGGCGCGACGAAGTCGATCTTCATGCCCAGCGCCTCGCAGAGCGCGAGCATGACGGCGGTGGTCTCGGGCGTGGTCAGGCCGGGCAGCTCGTCGATCGAGAGCTCGCGCAGATAGGAGCGGCCGACCTCGGTGGTGAAGGCGGCGGCGCGCGCGGCGGCGTATTTCTGGTCGCGGCGCTTCATCTTGGCCATCGAGGGCCAGACGGTGGAGAGCAGTTCGCCGAAGGCTTTCTCATCGAGCGTGAGGCCGGCCTGGGCCACGCGGGCGCGGACCGCCGTCACGAGCGCGGAATCGATCTCGGCGAGCGGGGCGCGGGTGCCGGCGGCGAGCTCGGGCGAGAGGTCGAAGGTGATGTAGCTCGCGAGCAGGCAGCCGCGCACGAGGGCGTCCTCGCGAACGTCGAACTTTCCGCCGATCGGCTGGTGGTCGGCGTTGAAGCTCCAGGCGATGCGGCGGCGGTGGAAGCCGTTCTTCAACTTCGAGAGCACGCAGCCGTGGCTCATGCCCTCCACGCTCTGGCCCTGGTGACCCTCGGGAACGTTCGCGCCGATGAAGGGGAAGGGCACGGTGTCGAGGCGACCGTCCATCATCGCGTCTACGTCGTAGACGAGCTCGCGCGGGATGGAGTTTTGATTGGCGGTGAGGCCGAGGCCGAGGTTGGCCATCGCCCACTCCACCGCGGGCCAGTGCAAGGTCGTGAAACGCGCACCGATGCCGAGCGTGCCACGGCCGAGGTTGCCGCCTGACGTCGGGAAGATCGTCGCGCCGGCGTCGTGCTCCTGGATGAGGTTTTTCAGGCGAAGCAGGTTGGCCCAGGTGGCGGGGAAAATCGTCGCGCCGTCGGCCGCGCGCTCGCCGCCCTCGAGGGCGGGGACGGACGCGCCGGACTTGGCGGAGAAACGCCAGCCGTGGTCGCCCGTCGCCGGGTCCTCGAACAGGGACCACTCGCCCGCCGCGGTGGCGAAGCCGCTCTTCGCGTGGCTCTTCGTCTTGCCGGCCACATGGGCGCTCTTCAGCGAGGCCCAGTCGAGGCAGAAGTCCGGACTGACACAGGGGTTGCCGGAGATGCGCAGATTATTTTCGAGCAGGAAGCTATTTAGACGGGAGGACATGGGGATAAAGATTCCTAATCCATGCCCCGCGCGGAGCCAACCGCCAGAGCGCTCGTTCTGAAAAAAGCCTCAGCCGGGCTCCTGCCGCGCAAGGGCGGAAGGGGATCGTCTGCCCACCTCGGCGACCGCGGCGAGCAGCTCGGCCATGCCGACGGGCTTGCGCAAGACCCGGTCGGCGCCGAGGCGTCGCAATTCGTCGCCCAAACCGGGGTCTACCAGCCCGCTCACCACGATCACGCCGCGCGCGAGGTTACGCCCCTGCGCCCGCTCGAGCATTTCCCGGCCCGAGAGCCGGGGCATGTTCAGATCCGCGAGCACGACGTCGTAGGGAGCGGCCGCGGCCTCCTCCATCCGGCGGAGCCCCGCCTCGCCGTCGTTCGCGCAAGTCACGGAATGCCCCGCCTGCGCCAGCACCTCGCGGAAGGTCTCGCGCACGAGTTCGTTGTCCTCGACAAGGAGCAGGCGGAGCGGAGCGGGCTGCGACGAAACGCCCGGCGCGCCGCGCGGCGAGTCCGTCACCACCGGAGCGTCTTCGGGACGCGCGACCGGGAGGTGGATGCTGAACGTCGTGCCCTGGCCGGGCGCGGTGCGTAGATCGATCACGCCGCCCAGGCCTTCCACGACATTCCACACGACCGCCAGGCCAAGCCCGGTTCCATGGCCGGGGGCCTTGGTGGTGAAAAAAGGCTCGAACGCGCGGCGCCGCACCTCGGGGCTCATGCCCTCGCCGTTGTCCGACACGGAAAGGACCAGACAGGCCGGAGCGCGGCGCAGCGTCTCGGGCGCGCTCGGGGGCGTCTGGGTCGCGACCGCGGTGGAAACGACGAGACGCGGCGCCCAATCCGGAGGCGGCGCCCCGCGCTCCAGCCGGGCCAGGAGCGCGTCGCGCGCGTTGAGCGCCAGATTCATCACGATCTGCGTGATCGCGCCCTTGGTCAGCAGGGCGGACGGCAGGCCCGCCGCGAGCTCGGCGCGAAATTCGATGCGGCGGTCGAGGGTGTGCCGCAAGAGATCCACCGCCGCCTCGACCAAGGGATTCAACTTGAGCAAGGCGGGCGCGTCGGAGGCCCGGCGTCCCACGGCGAGGATGCGTTGGTTGAGTTGAGCCGCCTGCAAAATCGAGTCCTCCACGGGCCGCAGCATCGCGAGCAGCCGCTCGTCGCCGGCGTGCTCCGCCGCGATCTGGCCCACCTGCATGAGCATAGGCGTGAGCAGATTGTTGAATTCGTGCGCGACGCCTCCCGCCAGCTGCCCGATCGACTCCATGCGCTGCGTCTGCCGCAGCCGTTGCTCGAGCGCCACGCGTTCGGTGATGTCGTGCGCGTGGGACGCGATCGCGATCACCCGACCGTCGGCGTCGACGAGCGGCGTGTTCGTCCATTCGCAGGTGATGACGCGGCCGTCCTTGGTGCGGTTCTCGTTGATGTGCTGACGTCCGCCCTTGCAGGCGAGGAGCTCGCGGCGGACCTCCTCCATCTCCGCGGCCACGTTGTCCGGCACGATCAGGGCGTCGAAGCGGCGCCCCGCCGCCTCCGCCGCGGTGTAGCCGAAGATCCGCTCCGCCGCCGGGTTCCAGCGCAACACGCGCCGATCCGTCCCCCACTCGATGTAGGCGAGCGGCGTCTGCTGCACGTGCAAGGCCAGGCGCTGCTCGGAGCGGCGACGCGCGTGCTCCGCCTCCACCCGGTCCGTCACATCCAGCTCCACCGCCACCAGCCCGGTGCGGCGCGGCGCCTCGACCACCGGCGCGAGCAGGCGAAACACATGCCGGGGACGGCCCTCGCGCGCGCCCTCCACCTCGCGGGTCACGACCGAGCCGGCGCGCGCGCGACGGCAGTCCTCGTCCAGGCCCGGTCGCTCCGACTCCTCGAAAACGAAGTCGCCCAGCGCCCGCCCCTCCTGCGCGCCGCGCGTGGCGGCGGCGCGGGCGTTGTGCGCGCGGCACAGGCCGTCGGCGTCGAGCAGCCAGAGCGCGAAAGGCAGGTGGTCGAGCATCGCCCTCAGACGCGCGTCGCTCGTCCGCAATCGGGCCTCCGCGGCGGAGCGGGCCGCGAGTTCGGCGCGGTTGACCGCCACCACCGCGCCGCTGCCGGCCAGGATCACCACCATCACCCCGAGATAAAGCAGGGCCACGCGACGGCGCTCGAAGAGCTCCGCCTTCCAGAGGTCCGCGGAATAATCCACGCCCAGCACCGCCTCGACACGCCCGAGCGCGTCGCGCATCGGCACGTGAACGCTCACCCAGGTGCCCCAACGATCCGTCACCGGGTGGGCGAGCGCGGTGATCTCCCCGGCGAAGGCGCGCCGGATCTCCTCGCCGGCCTGCGGATAGGGTTCGCCCGGCGGCGTGCGAGCCTCGCGCTCGCCATCGTAGCGGCCGTCCTTGTCGTAATCGGTCTCCGCGTCCACCAGCAGCGCCACGCCGCCCTCGGCGGAACGGCGGTAGGTGTAGATGTCGCTCACCAGCGGGTTCAGCTCCACCCAACGCTTCAGCAGTTCGATCATGGCGAGGTAGCGCGGATCCGCCGCGGCCTCATCCGCGCGCAACAGCGCGTGGCCCCTCTTCTCCAACTCGGACGCATAGGTGGGCGCGATGCTCTCGAGCAACGCGATCACGCGACGCTGCGGGCGCCGGCCCGCCTCCTCCACGAAGAAAAAACCCGCCAGCACCAGCGCGATCAACGCGAGCCAGAACACGCGCGGCAGCGTGGCGGCGGGCCGGCGCCAGCGCCTCAGGCCCCAGGCCAGCCCGGCGAAAAGTCCCGCCGCGCCGCACGCGAAGACGAGATAGTCCCAGTGGCCCGACAACCATTCGCTAAACATGCGCGGCAGCCTGCGTCCGAAGACGTCTCACGCAAGCCCATCCCTTCCGCGAACCCGCTCAGCGCGAGTCCTGCACCACCTCCGTAACCCGGCCGCCGGAGAAGGTCACCTTGAAATACTCCCGAGGGCGGGCCGAGTCGCGGTAATAGATGTCGTTAAAAAACGGATACCCGCCCAGGTCATGATGGTAGGCGCCGCGATAGAGGGGAGCCCCGTCCGGACCGTCGTAGGTGGTGTAGCTCCAGATCTCGGACCGCCCCTGCGCGTCGGTGCGGAGCCAGCGCTGGTCGGGCTCCCCCACCGCCAGTTTCACCATCTCCGGGGTGAAGCCGATCCCGACCTTGCCCTCGCGGACAAGGGACTGCTCCGTGACGGGCAAGGAGTCGAAAAGCGCCTGGTTGCGCTTGATCCGCGCCGCCGGGGTGGAGCAGGCCGCCAGCGCCAGGGCGCAAAGCGCGACGGGCCAGACCCGCCGCGACAAGAGGGATTTTCCGGTCTTCATGGCGTCCAGCCAAGCCCCGCGTCGCCCCGCCCGCAAGCGCCCCGGTTCAGCGGGCGCCCGCGCTTCGGATCCGGGCGGCCCCGCCCGGACCGGCCTGCGCCGCGTCCGCGTCGCGAAAGGCGCCCTTCTCCGCCGCCTGCACGAAACCTTCCGTCACGCTCTTCAGCTCCTCCCAGCGCGCACGGATCGTCTTGGCCTCCGCGGCCGACACCTGCTGGTCCGCGCTCGCCGCCGTGATCACCGAGAGCAGCTCGGCGAAATCGCGCACGATCTCGTTGGTCGCCGGCACCAGGGCGGCGCCCGTGGCCTTCACGGGCGGATTCTCGATGAAAAAACCGCCCGCCCGCGCGCAGACCCAGTGCGCGATGCGCTTGTCGCCGGTCGCCTTCAACAACTGCTCGATGCGGTCCAGCGGATTGCTCGAGCCGCTGCCCGCCACCTCGCCCGGCGGCTCCGCCCACTTGTAGATCAGCGAGAGCGACAGGCTCATGTCGGCCGCGATCTGCTTCGCGCTGGTGCGCTTCAGGACGTCTTTGAGCAACTCGTGCGATTGCATCAGCGGACCTTGCGGCGCGCATAAGGGCGAGGCAAGCCGGTCGTGTTCGTGCTAAACCGAGACTGAATTCGGGTTTTTCGGCGTGCCAACCCCTCCCCCGGGGCGCAGGCTGGGACCTTTCTTGCCATGAACATTCACGAATACCAAGCCAAGGCCTTGTTCGAGAAGTTCGGGGTGCCCGTTCCCAAGGGTGCCGCCGCCAAAACACAGGAGGAGTTCGACACCGCGCTGGCGCAGCTCCCCGAAGGCCCCACCATGGTGAAGTCGCAGATCCACGCCGGCGGCCGCGGCAAGGGCACCTTCACCGACGGCTACAAGGGCGGCGTGAAGTTCAACAAGACCAAGGCCGACGCCAAGGAAGTCGCCGGCAAGATGCTCAACAACACCCTCGTCACCATCCAGACCGGCCCCGCCGGCCGCAAGGTCCAGACGATCTACTTCACCGTCGCGAGCGACATCAAGAAGGAGTATTACCTCGCCATCCTCCTCGACCGCGCCTCCTCCCGCCCGGTCATCGTCGCCTCCACCGAGGGCGGCGTCGAGATCGAGAAGGTCGCCCACGACACCCCCGAAAAGATCACCAAGGTCGTCATCGACCCCGCCTACGGCATCGCCGATTTCCAGCTCCGCCAGGTCATCGGAGCCCTCCAGCTCACCGGCGCCGAGGCCAAGAACGCCGCCAAGCTCCTCAAGAACCTCTACACGATGTTCTGGGAAACCGACGCCGCCATGGTCGAGGTCAACCCCCTCATCACCACCCCGACCGGCGAAGTCCTCGCCCTCGACGCGAAGGTCTCCTTCGACAGCAACGCCCTCTACCGTCACCCCGAGATCGTCGCCCTCCGCGACCTCAACGAGGAAGACCCGAAGGAAATCGAGGCCTCCAAATACGACCTCGCCTACATCGCCCTCGACGGAAACATCGCCTGCCTCGTCAACGGCGCCGGCCTCGCGATGTCCACCATGGACATCATCAAGCACTACGGCGGCAACCCCGCCAACTTCCTCGACGTCGGCGGCGGCGCCTCGAAGGAGAAGGTCGTCGCGGCCTTCAAGATCATCCTCGGCGACGCCAACGTGAAGGGCATCTTCGTGAACATCTTCGGCGGCATCATGGACTGCAACGTCATCGCCGAGGGCATCGTCGACGCCGTGAAGGAAGTCGGCCTCAAGCTCCCCCTCGTCGTCCGCCTCGAGGGCAACAACGTCGCGGCCGGCAAGGCCACGCTCGCCCAGTCCGGCCTCGCCCTCGTCTC
>CAYTLL010000013.1:55124-84873 GCA_964438755.1 uncultured Akkermansia sp.
CAGGTCGTCGCCGGCGTCACCCCCGGCAAGGGCGGCCAGTTCTTCGAGCACGCCGGCCACAAGGTCCCGATCTTCAACTCCGTCCACGAGGCCGCCAAGGCCACCGGCGCCACCGTCTCCGTGATCTACGTGCCGCCGCCCTTCGCCGGCGACGCCATCCTCGAGTCGGTCGACGCCGGCCTCGACCTCGCCGTCTGCATCACCGAGGGCATTCCGATCAAGGACATGATCCGCGTGAAGCGCGCCATCGCCGGCAAGAAGACCCGCCTCATCGGGCCCAACTGCCCCGGCCTCGTCACCCCCGGCACCGGCGAAGGCTCCAAGGGCGGCTGCCGCATCGGCATCGCCCCCGGCTACATCCACCGCAAGGGCCACGTCGGCATCGTCTCCCGCTCCGGCACCCTCACCTACGAAGCGGTTTTCCAAATCACCTCCAAGGGCCTCGGTCAGTCGACCGCCGTCGGCATCGGCGGGGATCCGGTCAACGGCACCAGCCACCTCGACGTGATCAAGCTCTTCAACGAGGACCCCGACACCAAGGGCATCATCCTCATCGGCGAGATCGGCGGCAACGCCGAGGTCGAGGCCGCGCGCTGGATCAAGGACAACTGCAAGAAGCCCGTCGCGGGCTTCATCGCCGGCGCCACCGCCCCCGCGGGCCGCCGCATGGGCCACGCCGGCGCCATCGTCGGCGGAGCCGAGGACACCGCCGCCGCCAAGATCGCCGTCTTCCAGGAGTGCGGCATCGAGGTCGCCGCCACGCCCACCGACATGGCCGACGCTCTCCTCCGCGCCGCCGCCAAAAAGGGCGTCTCCCTCGCCTGAGCCACCTGGAGGGCGCGGCTCCGTCCGCGCCGTTTGGTCTAGCCCTCAAGCCCCGTCGCCCTTGGCGCCGGGGCTTTTTCTTTCCCCCGCTTCCCCACCCGGGCAGCTTTCGCGCCATGCCCACCCCAGCTTCGCCCGAGGACGCGCGCCCGCCCGCCCTCGCCGTCCGCTCCCGCCGAGCCCTCCTCGCGCTGTTCATCCTGCTCTGGACCGCCTTTGTCGCCGTCTCCGCGTATCAATGGATCCGCTACGCTCCCGCCGCCGACGAACCGCTCCCCGCCCGCATCGGCCTCTCGTTGTTCTTCCTCGCCGGTCCCGCCTGGATCCTCGCGCGTCGCCTCCGCGGCCTGCGCCGCCCCCTTCCGACCTCGCTCACCGCCTCCGCCGTGCTCACCGCGAGCGTCGTCGTCTTCCTCGCCTGGCTCGCGCAAGACGACGAAACGTGGCTCCATTCCGGCCGCCATCCGGCCCTGCGCAACGATTTCCCCGAGGCGGCCCCGACCCACGCCCTCACCCTCCGCTTCAACGAGACCCCGCGCGGCACGCTTTTCTCCGCCCTGCCGAACACCAAGCTCGTTCCGCCCTCGGCGGAACCCGGGACGAAAAACGACGTGAAATGGACGGAGTTCATCGCAAAAAACGGCCCGGCCATCGATCAGCTCTGGACCGATTCCGCCGTCCTCCGCGGATGGATCGGTGAACTGGCCGCCGCACCCGCCATCGGCGACCTCACCGAGGACTTCCGTTCCCCGATTCCTCGTTTTCAGGCATTCCGCCTGGCCGGCCAGATTTCCTCCTCCCACGCCATGCGGCTCGCGGCCGAGGGGCGCCGTGACGCCGCGGTGGACGCCATCCTGCCCGTCTACATCGCCGCGCAAAAACTCGAGCCGCACTCGCGCACCTTGGTGCGGCGCATGATCGCCATCGCGCTTCGACGCCAAGCCCACGGCACGCTTGGCCGCATCCTGGACGGCGGGCCCGTCTCGCCCGAAACCCGCGCCCGCCTCGCCGCCGTCCTCGCGCCCCGGGCCGATGACCCGGAGCAGGCGCGTCTGCTCCTGCGCTGCGAATACGAGATCAGCGGCCCGATGTTCCTTCGCCTCCAGCCGGCCGACGCCGAGGCCTTTTCTCCGACATCTACCTCCGCCCGCCGGCTCGCGGTATCGATTCTTCGGCCTCTTCAGCCCCTGCTCTACAACCCGGTCCGCACCGCCAATCTGACCGGCGACTATTTCGAGGAGCTGGGTGAAGCCGCCGCCCGCCGCGATCACCAGACGATCAAGGAGCGCGGCGAGACGCTTTTCTCGCGCTCGGGCCTGCTGCTTCCCGGGAAAAATTACGCCGGCCGCCTGATGATGGCCATGGCGGTCCCCGCGTTCGGCAAGGTCGTCGAATCCTACTGGAAAGCGGAGGACGAACGCGCCGCGCTTTTTGAGCGCGTCAAAACCGGCGAACCCTAAGCCATTCGCCCGGCGCGCCCGACGCCTGCCTCAGCGCCGCTCCGTATAGTCCTCGACCGAGCCGACCACGCCGCCGGCGAAGTTGACCACGCAGGCCACGTCCGGGCCGCGCCCGCTCGTTCCCACCCCCACGCCGCCGCCCATGCCGCCGCTGCCGCCTCCCACTCCGACGCCAAAGCTGAAGCCCGATGCGCGTTTTTCATAGATCCACGACAGCCGCTCGCCCTGCGCGCTCGTCACCGTGACCACGCGATCGGGTTTTCCCTTCGCCAGCTCGACCTGCAAGGGAGAGAAACCGACGTCCGCTTGCCCGGCGCGGATCTTGGCCTGGGTCGTCGCCGGCATCGCCGCGAACGCCGCTTCGTTTTTCGCGATGCGTTTCGCCGGGGTCGACTGGCAACCCGTCATCGCCAGCGCGCCGACCATCACACCCGCCACGACCCAAAGAGCACGGATATTCATGAAGCCACCATGACTCGGCCACCCCGCCGACGCCATCCGCGTCTTCCCGGTTTTCTTTTCGTGTTTTTTCGTGTGTTTCGTGGGCAACTCTTCTTTCCCTGTCCCCTCTTTCCTCATGTCCGCCCCCAAATACTCGATCGCCATCGGTTCCGACCACGCCGGCTTCAAATACAAGGAAGCCATCAAGGCCATGCTCCTCTCCGAGGGCCACACCGTGAAGGACTTCGGCACCTACTCCGACGCCTCCTGCGATTACCCGGACTGGATCCGCCCCACCGCCGAGGCCGTCGCCCGCGGCGAGTTCCAATACGGCATCGTCCTCGGCGGCTCCGGCAACGGCGAAGCCATCGTCGCCAACAAGGTGAAGGGCGTCCGCTGCGGCCTCTGCTGGAACGAGCAGGTCGCGATCTGGAACCGCTCCCACAACGACGCCAACGTCCTCTCCCTCGGCGAGCGCACCGTCACCGTCGAGGAGGCCTTCAAGATCGTCCGCACCTGGCTCGCCACCCCCTTCGAGGGCGGCCGCCACATCCCCCGCATCCAGAAGATCGAGAAACTCTGAGCGCCCGCGCCGTCCTTACCGTGGACTGTGGCAGACCGCCGCCGCCTTTTGAGCCGACCAACTCCTTGGTCGGCTCTCTTGTTTTTCAGGCGCGACAAACTCCCGCCCGCCAACCGCGGCGACAGAATACCGCGCTGCCATACCCCCTCGGCACCTGACCTGAGATTTCTCCCCCGACGCCCCCACTCAAAAAACCTTTGACATCGCACTATATTTTAATTTCACATCAAAACATCAATTAACCCACCGCGCTCATGCCGACCGCCCACCAAGGTTCTCCCGCCGAAGTCGCCGCGCTCGACGCCTACATCAAACTGATGCGGGCCTCGGAGACGGTCACGGCGCGCGCCCATGGTCTCCTCGGCGACCTGACCATCACCCAATTTGGCGTGCTCGAAGCCCTCTACCATCGTGGTCCGCTCTGCGCCGGCGAAATCGCCGAAAAGATCCTCAAAAGCGCCGGCAACCTCACGCTCGTCCTTTCCAATCTCGAACGTGACGGCTTGATCTCCCGCGAACGCGACAAAGCCGACGCCCGTCGCTGGATCGTATCCCTCTCCAAAGCCGGCCGGACACGCATCGCCGCCCTGTTCCCCCAAGTCGCCGCCGCCATCACCGCCGAGTTCTCCCATCTCAGCCCCGCCGAGCAGGGCATGCTCGCCGAGCTTTGCAAAAAACTCGGACGCGGCCGCAACCCCTCTCCCTCCCTTTCCTCCTCCTGATTTCCTTTTCCTCATTAGTTCAACATCAAACCTACCAAACTCCGACACCCATCATGAGCCTCCTATCCCGCACCCTCCGCACCGACGCCGCCTCCGCCGCCCCTCTCGCGCTTCGCCTCGGCCTCGGCACCGTGTTCTTCGCCCATGGCGCCCAAAAACTCTTCGGCTGGTGGGGCGGCTACGGGTTCGAGAACACCGCCCAGTTTTTCGAATCCAAGCTCGGCCTGTCCCCCGGCCACCTTCACGCCGCGCTCGCGGGCGGCGGCGAGTTTTTCGGCGGTATACTCCTCGTGCTCGGGCTTCTCACCCGCTTCGCCGCAGCCCAGGCCGCCGTGATCATGGGCGTGGCGATCTGGACCGTGCACCGCTCGTCGTTCTTCGCCCCGGACGGCATGGAATACCCGCTCACGCTGCTCCTCGTCGCCGTGGCCCTCGTGTTGACCGGCGGCGGCGCGCTCTCGATCGACGCCCACCTCGCCAAGGGCGCCTCCGGCGCGGCTCGCAAATAAGTCGCCCTCCCCGGAATCCGCCCAGGGCGTCCGCGAGGTCGCCCTCCCTCAAAATCCGATCGTTTCACGTCAAATCATCATGAATCTCCTCGGCCTTCATCACATCACCGCGATGGCCGGCGACGTCGCCGCCAACGTGGCCTTTTACACCCGCGTCCTCGGGCTGCGACTGATCAAGCGCACGGTCAACTTCGACGACCCGTCCACCTACCACCTCTACTTCGGCGACAGCGTCGGCACGCCCGGCTCCGCCCTCACGTTTTTCTACTGGGCCGGGCAACCGCGCGGTCGCATCGGTCCCGGCCAGGCGACGGCCACCGCCTGGTCCGTGCCCGCCGCCTCCGCGCCGTTCTGGAGGGAGCGTCTCGCCGCCCAAGGCGTCCCCTTCACCGAGGAGACCCGTTTCGGCGACAGCGTCCTGCGCTTCGCGGATCCGGACGGACTCGGGCTGGAGATCGTCGCGACCGCCGAGCCGGACGCGCGCCAGCCTTGGGCTCATCCCGAGATTCCGGTCGCGCACGGCCTGCGCGGCTTCCACTCCGTCACGCTCACCCACGCGGACTCGGGCCGCACCGCGCGCCTGCTCGTCGACCACATGGGCTGGCGTGAGACGGCCCGCGTGCCCGATGGCGGCACCACAAAAGAAACCCGCGTTCGCTACGCCGTCGCCGCGGGCGGCCCCGGAGCCTACGTCGACCTCGTCGCCGCGCCCGCCGCGCCCCGCGGCCAGCCCGGCGCGGGCACCGTTCACCACGTCGCCTTCCGTGTCGCCAACGACACCGATGAGCTCGCCGCCCAGGCCGAGTGGCGCGCCGCCGGCCTGGGAGTGAGCCCGAGGATGGACCGGAACTACTTCCACTCCATCTACGCCCGCGAGCCCGGCGGCGTGCTCTTCGAGATCGCGACCGACACCCCAGGCTTCGCCATCGACGAGCCTGTGGAGTCGCTCGGCACGACTTTGAAGCTGCCCGCCCAATACGAGCCGCACCGCGCCGTCATCGAGGCCCGCCTAGAGCCGCTGCCGGTTTGAAACGCCACGCATCCCCCCACCCGCCTTTCTCCCTGCCCGCATCATGAAAACCGTCCTCCTTGTCACCGCCAGCGCCCGTCACGTGGGCTCCGCCTCGCGCGCCGCCGCCGGCCACTTCATCGCCGCCTTGCGCGCCGCCAATCTCGACCTGCACGTCGTCGAGCGCGATCTCGCCGCGCAGCCTCCCGCGCATATCACCACCGAATGGGCCGGCGCCCACTACACGCCCGCCGAAAAACGCACGCCGGACCAGCGCGCCCTGCTCGCCGATTCGGACGCCTTCATCGCGGAACTGAAGGCCGCGGACGCCGTGGTCATCGCCACCGCGATGTATAACTTCGGCGTGCCCTCTCCGCTCAAGGCCTGGATCGACGGCGTCGCGCGCAGCGGCGAGACCTTCGTCTACGACGCCGCGAGCGGCGGCTTCAAAGGCCTGCTCGCCGGCAAACGCGCCTTGGCCATCGTCGCCTCGGCGGGCGATTACGCGCCCGGCACGCCGGCCGCCGAGGCCGACTTCGCCACGCCTTACCTGCGCTTTTTCCTGTCCTTCATCGGCATCTCCGACTCGGCCGCCGTGGCGGTGCCGAACCAGGCGGGGGAACAACGCGACGGCGCGCTCGACGCCGCCCGTGCCCGCTTGACCGAGCTCGCCGGCGCCTGGTCCGCCTAGGGACGTGCAGCCAAAAGGATACCCCCGCGGGCCAGGCCGCTCAACTGGTGCGCTTGCGCATGTAGCCCACCCGAACCGTTTCCTTCACCGAGTAGTAGGCCAGCATATCGTTCAGATGCATCAGCACCCAAGGCTGCCCCAGATTGATGCCGTTTTTGGTATAGACGACGTCCGCCGCGAGATAGGTCGCGGAGTGGACGATGCGGCTGTTGCCGTCGACCACCACGACGAGGTCGCCCGGGCGTCCGGGGGCCCCGATCTGATAGTAGTGATCGGTGAGGTAACGGGTCGCGTAGTCTTGGTTCGAAAGCTGGGGATCGACGCTCTCGCTGAAAAAATTCAGCGCCGTGAAGTGGCAGTCTGGCAAGGGCTCGTCGCCTTTCGGGGTGAGCGGGGTGGTGTAGAGCTTCGCCCTGGCCAGCGGAGGCAGCACGTAAAGAATGCTGACCGCCCCGCCGCCGGGAGACCGGAGCTGCGCGTCGAACAGCGGGCGGATGTCCTTCACCAGCACCCCGGGCATCGAAAAGCCCCAGTAGTTCACGACGGGATCGAGTCCGGAGGCGGAGCTCGCCTTCAAGCGCGCCATGACCACCGGCGTCGCGCTCACCGCGCGGCGCAGCGTCGCCCGCTCCTCGTCGTTCAAGCGCGTGACGCGCGCGAGCAACTCCATGTCGCTGAAGTAGACGTAACCGTTGCGCTTGTAGGAAAGATGCCGCGCCCAGGTGTCGATGTTTCGCGCCGGGTCGAATTTTCCGCGGAAGAAACGCTCCACGTCGCCCTGCGGCAGATAAAGCGGGGCGGCCTGGCCGCGATTGAGCGGGTTGTCGGCCAACAGCAGATACACCTTCGAGCGAACATCCTCCTTCAAGCCGAGCACGGTCTCGTCGTCGGGCTTGAGCACACACTGACCCGCGGCGTCGGGCTGCCGGGTCGCGAGCAGTTTCGCCGTCGTGCCCTCGTCGCAGCCGGCCTGCAGCAGGGCCTGCTTGAGCGAGGCGTCCGACTGGGCGCCGAAATGCCAAAACGGGCCGTTCCAATCGACCTTGTCGAAGGCGATGTATTCCGCGGGCTGCTCGAGATTGACCATCCGGCACTGCAACTCGCCCCACCCACCCGCCAACGTGGTGAACTCGTCGGTCGTGTCCGGCGCCTCGCTCGACGCCGCCTTCGCCGCTCCGGCCACCGCGGCGCGGTGATACCAGACTCCCGACGCGCCGAGCGCCAGGACGATGCCCACGACGGCATAGCCACGCTTCCTTTTGAAAAAAGGAGGCTTACCCAAATAAGACGAAGATTCGGTTACAGACATTTCAGACAAAGCGACCACGTCTACTCCGCCGGGCCCCAGGGTTGAAACTATTTCAACCCTGCAAGCGCCCAAATCAGAATAAGTGATACGGACTAGGTCAGACGTTTACTCCCCGCACGCAGGTTGCACGCAAAAGCAAAGAAACATTTTTTTAACATCATGGATTCCTGGCCCCATCTTTTTCGTCCTGCCGCCGATCCCTCCGCGCCCGCCCTGATTCTGCTGCATGGCACGGGAGGCACCGAGCACGATCTCGTCGGTCTGGCCGACCGCCTTTCGCCCGGGTCCGCCCTGCTCTCCCCGCGCGGCCGGGTCATCGAGCGGGGCGCGGCGCGTTTCTTTCCCCGCCTGGCCGAAGGCGTTTTCGATCCCGCCCAGGTTGTCCCGCGAATCGACGAACTCTCGGGTTTTCTCGCCGCCGCCTTGGCCCGCTATTTCCCCGACGCCGCCCCGCGCCGTGTCGTGGCCTTGGGATTCTCCAACGGAGCCAACGCCGCCGCCGCCCTTCTGCAACTGCACCCCGGGCTCCGGCTCGAAGCCGCGATCCTGCTTCGCCCCATGGTCGTCTTGAACCAATCGGCCACCCCCGGCTCTCTACACGAACGCCGGGTCCTGCTGCTCAACGGAGCCCACGATCCCATCGTCCCCGCCGACCACCCTCTCCGGCTCGCCGCCCTGCTCCGAACGGGCGGCGCGGAGGTGGAAACCACTCTCCATGCGGACGCCGGCCACGGCTTGGTGCCCGACGACCTCGTGCAAGCGGGCGCTTTCCTGAAGAAACTCCGGGAAAATCAGGCGTGACCAAGCGACCTGCCGCCGCGACTTCCGGTCGTTCACCCTCGCTTACGGGCAAAACAGGAGAGCGCCTGCGTGGCGCGGTCCGCCGGCGCCCGATTGCGGACGTTTTTCCGCGGCTTGCGCGATTTCGCCAAAAAGTCCTTGCACGCCTTCCCGCAAAACCCTGTGTTCTCGCCTTTATTTCCATGAAAGCGACCATCAAAACCCAAGGTCAGCAGTTCGCCGTCACCGAAGGCGACGTCCTTTTCGTCAACCGTTTCCCGAACACCGAGGCCGGTTCCATCGTCGAGATCACCGAGGTTCTTTCCGCCGGTGAAGGCGCCTCCTTCAAGGTCGGCACCCCCACCCTCGCGGGCGCCAAGGTGACCGCCAAGATCCTCGAGAACAAGCGCGGCGACAAAGTCATCGTCTTCAAGAAGCGCAAGCGCAAGGGCATGCAGCGCAAGCGCGGTCATCGCCAGGAGCTCTCCGTCATCAAGATCGAGACCATCTCCGCCTAAGTTTTTAACAACAACCGCAACCCTCGACAGGAGAACTAAGTCATGGCCCATAAAAAAGGTGCAGGCACAACGAGCAACGGCCGCGAGTCCCACAGCAAGCGCCGCGGCGTGAAGATCTTCGGCGGCCAGTCCGTCGTCGCCGGCAATATCATCGTCCGTCAGTGCGGCTCCAAGCTGCACGCCGGCGACAACGTCGGCACCGGCCGCGATTGGACCCTCTTCGCCCTCAAGGACGGCGTAGTCCAGTTCGACAAGGCCCGCCGCAGCGTCGCCGTCGTCTAAACGACGACCTCTCGCTTTCGTCGCTTTCAGGCGCCGACTCCTCGCGGAGTCGGCGTTTTTTGTTTCTGCTTTCGTTCCCCGGCCCGCCGGGCCTCGCTTCCATCCTTCCCGCCGCCATGTCGCCCGACCGCATTTCCGAACTCCGACGCCAGCGCGCCCTCATCGCCCAACATCTTGCCTGGATCGACGCCGAACTCACCACCGCCGGCGCGGCGCAAGCCGGCCTGGCGTCCGCTTCAAACCCGGCCTCCCTTGCCTCTCTCGATCTTTCGTCCACGCCTCCCGCCATCCCTTCGGCCACCACGGCCCCCGAGCCGGGCGTGGCCATGGCCCACGCCCGAGCCGACGAAATCATCGAGAAATACCGGGCCACCGAGGCCCTCGACCCCAAGGCCACTAAACGCGGCTGTCTTGTGCTCTTCGGCGCCCTCTTCGCTCTCGTCGGCGCGGGGCTCCTCGCGATCTACTATTTTGGCTACGCAAAAAACTAAGGTTTGCGCCGCCCTTCGCCCTCTTCAGTCATCACGCCCATGCGTTTAGCGCTCCTCGGCCTCGCCGCCTCCCTTTCCGCCCTGCCCCTCGTCGCGCAGGATTTGCGCGTCTCCCAGTCTCGCGTGACGCTCGCCGCCACCTTCAGCCGCGCCGGCGAGGAAAAAGCCCCCGTGGATCGTCCCTACGACAGCGACGTCAACGTTCGCACCCCGCTCGACCGCGTCCGCTACGGAAATTCCCAGATTCTCCGCACCTTCCTCGCCGCGCAGGAGCCCGCGATCACCAGCATCCGCGGTTGGTCGCTCGTCGCCATCTGGGCCGACTGGCCCGACTCCGGCAACTCCTACAAATTCTTCGCCCGCAAAAAGGGGCTCGAACCCCTTGAGATTCCCGCCTCCTTCCTGAACCTCGACCTTACCGATCCCTACGTCGGGAAGTCCGTCACGCTTCGCGAAGGTGTCGCCGTCTCCGGCACCGAATCCCACAAGTCGCTCGCCACCGTGGCGCTCGGAGCGATCGCCGTCACGGACGGCGACAGCAACGACGACGATCCCCGCGCCACCGCGTCAGGCACGGCCAACGGCGTTCTATTTGGAAGCGGCAACTACCTGCGGCCGGCCGGCGCCTCCGCCGCCATCTATCGTCCCGTCAATGAACGTTTCCTTGGCTACGGCACCGCCGGCGAGGACGTCCTGAGCCTCAGCCTTCGCATCGGCGCATCCTCCTCGATCCCCGCCAGCCTATTCCCCGCCGAATCGCGTCCCACCGCACCGAGCAGCGGGCCGGACGCTAGCGTCGAGAACTCCGAGCAGATCACCGGCGGCACCTTGGTCATCGGCACCGGCCCCACCGGCCCCGGCGGGACGCTTGGCTCGGATGTCACGCTCTCCGACGGCGGTCCGAACACCGGCGGCACCTTGCCCCTCGGCGCGGCGATGTAAGCCCGCTTCACGCGAACAGTCCGTTTCACCTCGTCTCCCTTCTCCATGTTCCGCCTTTCCTTTCTTTCGTTGCTCGCCTTGGGACTCTTCCTCGTCCGCGGGCACGCCGAGACCGCGACGCTCGCCTCGGTCGATTATTTCCTGCCCGTCACCTACGACATGGTGATCACCCGCTCCGTCGCGAAAACGAGCGGCGACGCCAACAAGCAGCGCAGCGAGCTCGACTACGAATTGTTCAACAGCCGCGACCTGCTCAAACTCATCCTCGAGGCGAACGGCGTCAGCAAGCTCGCCAACTGGTCCCTCGTCGCCCGCGGCAACACCGCCACCTTCTCGGACCCGCGCGCCACCGATACCCTCTCCTCTCTTCAGATCGTCGCCCGCAACAGCAAGACCGGCGAGATCAAGACCGCGCCGGAATCGGTCGCGCTGGCCTTCACCCAGGTCCAAGACCCCTGCGCCTACTCGCGCACGGAACGCCAGACCGATCCCGCCGATGAAGACACCGATCCCACGGTGGTCTCCGGCGGCGCCAGCCTGAGCCGCATCGCCGAGTTCACGCAAAAAATCCCCGCCCTGCCCGATCGCGAGGAGCTCGGAGGCACCCTCGTCGCCACCGGACTCGTCACCTACACGAACGCATACGGCAAGGTCGCCGTCTCCGGCCAAAAGACCGGCGGCCCCGTGCTTCGCCCGACCGCGGCCACCTTCCGCGCCTCCGGTCCCTACGGCGAGGACGGCATGGTCGAGCTCCGCATCATCCTCGGCGAGCCGGTCTATCGCGTTCCGGCCGTCGATTGAGCCGCAAGCCGGAGCATTTCCCCGGAAAAAGGGGCGGGCATGCAGCCCGCCCCTTTTTCGTGCCCTCGATCCCGCGTCACGGACGCGTCCGGTTCACGGAAGCCACGGAAAGCGCCGCGCGTCGGGTTTGCGCTTCTCGCGCTGCGCGCCGTGAAACTCCTTCGCCTCCTCGCTCATGTAGTAGAGCAGGGTCGCGTTGCCCGCCAGCTCCTGGATGCCGGACTGGCCGTCGAGCTCGGCGTTGAAAGCGCTCTTCAGCGCCCGGATCGCCAGCGGCGAGTGGCCCAGGATCTCCCGCGCCCACTTCACGCCCTCGGCCTCGAGCTCCGCCATCGGAACCACCGCGTTCACCAGCCCCATGTCCAACGCCTCGCGGGCGCTGTATTGGCGGCACAAATACCAGATTTCCCGCGCCTTCTTCTGGCCGACCAGCCGCGCCAGATAGCTGCTGCCGAAGCCGGCGTCGAAGGAGCCCATCCGGGGCCCCACCTGCCCGAATACGCCGTTGTCCGCCGCGATCGTCAGGTCGCACACCACATGGAGCACATGGCCGCCGCCGATCGCGTAGCCCGCCACCAGCGCGATCACCACCTTGGGCATCGAGCGGATGAGCTTCTGGAGATCGAGCACGTTCAGCCGCGGCACGCCGTCGGTGCCGACGTAGCCCGCGTGCCCGCGCACGCCTTGGTCGCCGCCCGCGCAAAACGCATGTTTTCCATCGGTGTGCGGACCGGCGCCGGTGAGCAGCACCACACCGACCTTCGGGTCTTCGCGCGCGTCGAGAAAGGCCTCATACATCTGGTGCACCGTATCGGGCGTGAACGAGTTGCGACGGTGGGGACGATTGATCGTCACCTTCGCGATGCCGTCGGCCTTCTCGTAGATGATGTCGGAATATTCCTTAACGCGTTTCCAAGCGATGCACTGGGTCATGGCGGGAAACACCCTCGCCCCCTCGCCCGCGACCGTCAACGCCGCCCGTCCGCGCCAAACGCTTGCGATCCGCATCGTAATCGCCCCCGTTGACTCCCGAGCCTTCCGCTCGCGAAGCTTTACCTTCCCTTCGCGAATCCCTCCCCTATGAGCACCGCCCACGCGCCGTCCAAGCTCTCCCGCCGCGCCCAACTCGGCCTCAGCCTCGGCGCCCTCGGCGTCGTCTTCGGCGACATCGGCACGAGCCCACTCTACACGATGCGCGAGTGTCTTCACTACCTGCCGGACGTGAGCCGCTCCGAAGGCGTGATCGGCGTCCTCTCGCTCATGCTCTGGACGATTCTGTTCATCGTGAGCTTCAAATACGTCGCGGTCGTCACCCGGGCGGACAACCACGGCGAAGGCGGCATCTTCGCCCTGCTCGCCCTCGGGGATCGGCCGCGCGACGCCGCCGCCGGAGAATGCGCGGGCGCGGCCGCCCGACGAGGACTGGGATTCTCCACCGTGCTCATCCTCTTCGGGGCCGCCCTGCTTTACGGCGACGGCATCATCACCCCCGCCATTTCCGTGCTGGGCGCCGCAGAGGGGTTCAAGAGCTTCAACCCCGGCCTGGAACGCTACGTCGTTCCCATCGCCGTCGTCATCCTCGCCGGACTGTTTCTCGTGCAACGCAAGGGCACCCGCGCCATCGGCGTCGTCTTCGGCCCCGTCATCCTCGTCTGGTTCGCCGTCCTCGGCCTGCTCGGCACCATCCACCTCTTCGACGCCCCCGAGGTCTTCGCCGCGATCAACCCGCTCCACGGTCTTCGCCTGCTGTGGAACCACCCCGCGCAGGCCGCCGGCGTCCTCGGCTCGATCGTCCTCACCATCACCGGCGCCGAGGCCCTCTACGCCGACATGGGCCACTTCGGCCGCTCGGCCATCGCGCGCGCCTGGCGCTGGGTCGTCTGCCCCGCCCTTCTTCTCAACTACTTCGGCCAGGGTTCCTATGCCATCGCCAACCCCGACGACGCCACCAACCCATTCTTCGCGCTCGCCCCGGACGGCCCGCTCCGCATCGGCCTCGTGCTGCTCTCCATCCTCGCCGCCATCATCGCCAGCCAGGCCCTGATCACCGGCACCTTCTCGCTCACCCGCCAGGCGGTGCAGCTCGGCTATTTCCCCCGCCTCAAGATCCTTCACACCAACGCCCAGCAGGAGGGCCAGATCTACCTGCCTTTGGTGAACTTCTTCCTCGCCGCCGGCTCCATCGCGGTCGTCGTCGGCTTCGGATCCAGCGGCGCCTTGGCCGCCGCCTACGGCATCGCAGTCACCGGCACCATGGGCATCACCAGCTTCGCCCTCTTCGGCGTGATGCGCGGACGCTGGCGCTGGGGCTGGGCGCCCGCCGTCGCCCTCACCGTCGTTTTCCTCGCCGTCGACCTGCTATTCTTCGGCGCCAATCTACACAAATTCGCCGACGGCGGCTGGCTCCCCGTCATCATCGCCATCGGCCTGATCGCCCTCATGCACACGTGGAAGAGCGGGCGCAACGAGATCCAGGAAAAGGTCTACGGCTCAGCCGTCGCCGAGCTGGAACTGGCGAGCATCGCCCGGAGCAAAAACATCGTCCGCGTCCCCGGCTCCGCCGTCTTCATGGTGGCCACGCCCAAGGGCACGCCGCTCGCGCTGCTCCACCACCTCAAGGCCAACAAGTGCCTGCAGCAGACCGTCGTCCTCCTGACCATCCTCACCGACAACGTCCCCCAGGTCGACGACGAGGAGCGCATGACCCTCGAATCCCTCGGCGAGGGCGTCTGGCGCGCCGTCGTCCGCTACGGCTACATGGAATCCCCCGACGTCGCCAAGATGGTCGAGCGCATCAAGCGCCAGGGCGTGCCCCTCAACCTCGCCGGCACGACTTTCTACTTCAACCGCGAGATGATCATCACCGGCGGCTCCGCGCGCATGTTCGAATGGCAAAAGGCCCTCTACGCCTTCCTCAGCCGCAACGCCTCTCCGATCAAGGATTACTACCGCATCCTGCCGACGCAGATCATCGAGATCGGCCTGCCGGTTCAGCTCTGAACCCGCGCGAGCGGCGCGCCTTGGCCGCGCCCGCTCCGCCTCCGCGCCGGGCTTAGCATGAGCGCCGTCGCTCATCTCGCTGAATAACCCGCACCCAAGCGCGGCAGGTTTCGTGCTCCGCCTCCCGTGGTGTCCGCCTCCTTCTTACGCCTGCCCCGAGATCGCGCCCTCGCCTGGCTGCTTGGCCTGCAAGGCCTCGCCCTGATGGTGGTCTTTCCCCTCGGTCCGCAGGAGGCCCGGCTCTGGCATCCCGGCGTTCCCGGGGTCGCCGCCCTCGCCGCCGCCTTTCCCCTCTCCGCCGCCCTTGCGGGCCTGCTCGCGCGCCGCGCGCCCCGGCTGCCAAACAGCCCCCGGGCTTTGGCCGGCCTCGTCTTCCTGACCACCCTGCCCTGCGCCTTTTCCCACGACTACCCGTCCTTGGTCGCCGCCCGGGTTCTCGCCGGCCTCTTCGCCGGCGTGGCTTACGTCGCCATCCACCGCGTCCTGCCAGCCTCCGCCAGCCCCGCGGTCGCGCGCCTTGCGCCTCGCATCGTCTCCTTCGGCATGCCCGTGTGCATCGCCGCCGCCACCTTGGCCGATTGGCGATTCGCCTTCGCGCCGATCCTTCTCGGCCTGCTCGCGGTCTGCGTTTTCTCCGAGGGCGAAGAAACGCCCGCGTCGGATTTCCCTCTCTGTCCACCGCCGCCCGAACCGGCGCCATGGAGCCTCGTCGCCACGCTCGCGCTCGCCTTCGTGACCGCCGCCTACCTCGCCGTGCTATCCGGCTACCTCGTCTTCAACGCGGGCCACGGCGAGGTCCACATTCCCGTCGTCCTTTCGACCGCGGCGCTCCTGGGCCTTGCCGCCCCGCCGTTGGTCGGCCGGATCCGCGCCCGCACGAGCCCCGCCGTGTTCTACGCCTGCTCGCTCGGTGCATCGGTCCTCGCCTTGCTTGCCCTCCTCCGGCTCCAAGGCCCGCTCCCGGCTCCCGCGGCTATCGCCGCCATCGCCACGTTTCTTGTCGTCAACGCCACCCGCCACCTCGCCCTCGCCGGACTCGTTTCCGCGCAGGTGCCCGGCCCTCTAGTCCCGGCGCATCAGCTCCACACCCAGCTCGCCCACCACCTCGGCTTCGGATTCGGCGCGCTAGGCGCCGGCCGTCTCGTCTCCCTCACGCCGCACCACGGCCTCGTCGGCATGCCCGCCCTGCTCGGCGCCTCTCTCGCCGCCACCTTGATCGCGCTTCTGGCGGGCTTGGCGGCCCGCCGTCATGCGCCTCCGGCTCAGGCCAGGGCCATTCCCAATCCCGACGAGCGTTCCTCGAGCCGCACGCGGGCGCCTTCGTAACGCATCCCGCCCGCAAAGGGATCGCTCGCGAGAAAGAGCGGCGTGTCGAGGTCGACAAATTCGAAACCGCCCAGGCCCGCCGCGAAGCAGGCGGAAAAGGTCATCGCGAGCCGCGACTCCACGTTGCCGCCGATCATGAGGCCCAGGCCTCGGCGCTTCGCCGCCGCCACCAGATCAAGCGCCGTCGCCACGCCGGCCTTCATCAGCTTGATGTTCACCACCTGCGCCGCGGCCGCGTCCGCCAGGCGCTCGACGTCCGCCGCCGTGCAGGCCGCTTCGTCCGCCGCAAGCCGCCAGCCGGAAAACACCGCCAGCTCCCGCGCCCCCGCAGGATCGTCCTTCGCCAACCACTGCTCGAGCAAAGCCGGCGCGATTCCCGATGCCTTCAAACCGCGCACCAGCCCCTTCGCCGCCTCGCGCGACAGTCCCGCGTTTCCATCCAGAATCAGCGGCGAATCCGGCGCCGCCGCATGGATCGCCCTCAGCCGCGCCAGATCGTGCTCCGGCCCCGCCTTGCCGCCGACCTTCACCTTGATCGTGCGAATCCCACGCGCGCGGATGTCCCGCGCCGCCGCGGCCGACTCCTCCGGGGAACCCGTAGTCACCGTCATGTCCGTTTCCAGCTCCCGGCCCGCGCCTCCGAAAAATCTCCACAAGGGCAGTCCCGCCCGGCGGGTCAGCGCGTCGAGCAGCGCCATCTCGAAGCCGCACTGCGCCGAGCCCGCGTCCGCCCCGCCCGCCGCGCGAAACGCCGTCGCCAGCTCGCGCCAGTTTTCCAGGCTCGCCACGCGCCCCGTCACCGCCTCGCGCGCCGTCGCCAGCGCCTCCAGCGCCTGTTCCTGCGTCTCGCCGTTGTAGGCGGGAAAAGGCGCCGCTTCGCCGATACCGCGCGCGCCGTCCTCGAGCTCGATCTTCACCAATACATTCCTCGCCCGCTCCTGCGCACCGCCGGAGATCCCGAAGGGCGCGTGCAGAGCGATATCCAGGGGAACCGCGTCCACCCGGACCACCCGCGCCTCGGCGAAGACAGCCGGCTTCATCGGAGCGCCTCGCCCGCCGCCCTGGCCGCCTCCGCGAACAGGCGCCGGCGCGTCTCCACGTCTTTCTTTCGATCCGTGCGCACCTCGATCACGCGGAGTCCGGGCTCGCCGATCTCCGCGCGCAGCAAGGCGCGCAGCCCCGACGCCGAGCCCGCCGTTCGATGAGGCACGTCGTAGGCCGAGCAGAGCTTGGCCAACTCCACCCGCTGCGGCGTCGACCAGTATTCCTCGAAGGGAGGATCGAACTTCGCCACCGGCAGATGACCGAAAATCCCGCCGCCCTCGTTGTTGATCACGACGACCGTCAGCGAGCCCTTCAGCTTCGCCGCCAGAAGCAGCCCGTTCGTGTCGTGCAAAAAGGCCAGATCGCCCGTCAGCAAAACCGTCGGCTCGCCGCCGTGGGCCACGCCGATCGCGGTCGAGAGCGTGCCGTCGATCCCGTTCGCGCCGCGGTTCGCGATCACGCGCGGTCCGTCGGTCCGCGCCGGCGCCAGATACTCGAGGTCGCGCACCGGCATGCTGCTCGCGACGAACAACGTCTGCCCGCGCGTCAACCCCGCCGCGATCGCTCGCGTGCACGCGCCCTCGAAGCCCGGCTCGGTCTCCGCGCCCGCCAGGACCTTTTGCGCGGCCGCCTCCGCCTTCGCCCACGCCCTCTCCCACTCCGCCGTCGCGCCTTCGAACACCAAAGGCGGGCGGTTTAACTCCTCCGCCCGCGCGCGCACCCGCCGCGTCCTCGCATGCATTCCGTCGCGATTATCCGGATACGGAGTGAACTGCACGATCGGCGCGTCGATCTTCGCCAGCCATCCGCGCAGCACCTTGCTCGTGGGCAGATCTCCGAAGACCACCACCGCCTCCGGCCGCAGCGCCGCCGCCGCCGGTTCGTCGCGCAAAATCGAATCGTAGGCCGCGATCACCGTCGCCCGCGTCGAGACATGGAGGCGCGCCCCCGAAATCGCATCCGCCAGCACCGGCCAGTTGTAGGCCGCCCCATGCGCCAGCGCGCACTCGCCGCGATCAAAGCCCACGCCCGCGACGATCACGCCGCGCTTCGCGATGAAATCCATCGGCAGGGTCAGCCTGCGCTCGGTCTCCACCGCGACCGTGTCCGGAAGCGCGAAAAACTCCTCCCACACCACGGAGCGGGCGAGCGGCTCCGCCGTGCCGTCCGCGATCGGCGGCAGAGGATCACGAAACGGCGCGTTCAGATGCACCGGCCCGCCCTCCCGGGCCCGCGCCACCGTCTGGCGCAGGGTTTGACGCAGATACGCGAGCAAGTCCGCCCGCGGCTCCGGCACCGCGAGTTCGTGATAAAACGTCACGAAGCTCCCGAACAGCTTCTGCTGATCGATCGTCTGCCCCGACGCGCAATCCCGCATCTCCGGCGGCCGGTCCGCCGTGATCACGATCAACGGCGCGCCGCTCTCCTTCGCCTCGATCACCGCCGGCAGATAGTTCGCCCCCGCCGTGCCGCTCGTGCAGAGAAGGACGACCGGCGCGCCCGTGCGCTTCGCGATGCCGAGTCCAAAAAACGCCGCCGAACGCTCGTCCAGGACCGGCGTGGTCTCGATCCCGGGATGCGCCACCAGCGCCATCGTCAGCGGCGTGTTGCGCGAGCCGGGAGAAATCACCGCGTGCCGCACCCCGGCCCGCCACAGCGTCTCCGCCGCCACCGAGCACCACAGCGCGTTCGTGTTCCGAAAATCGAGGTTCATTTTTCAGCACAATTGCCCACGAAACACACGAAATCACACGAAAAACAGAGCTCCGAATTTCGTGTCATTTCGTGTGTTTCGTGGGCCAAAAACCTCAGCCCCTCAACGCCGCCAGCAGGGCCTGGAACTTCAATTCCGTCTCGGCGAACTCCCGCTCCGGCTCCGAGCCGGCCAAGATGCCCGCGCCCGCGTAAACCCGCGCCCGCGCGCCCTCGACCAGAGCCGAGCGCAGGCCCACGAAAAACTCGCCACCGCCCCGCGCGTTGATCCAGCCGATCGCCCCCGCGTAAAGGCCGCGCGGAAATCCTTCGATCTCACGGATCGCCGCCACCGCCGCCTCGCGCGGCGTCCCACCCACCGCCGGCGTGGGATGCAGCACCGACACCAGATCGAGCAGCCGCACGCCCTCCGGCAGCTTGCCGCGCATCGGCGTGTGCAGGTGTTGCACGTTGGCCAGCTTCCGGAGCGTCGGCGCCGTCGCGTGCTCGAGCGTCACGCCCAGCGGCTCCAAACGACGCGTGATCGAGGCGATGACATGCCGGTGCTCGCGCAAATCCTTTTCACTGCGCAGCAGCCCCGCCGCGAGCGCCGCATCCTCGCTCGCTCCCGCGCCGCGCCGCGCCGAGCCGGCCAGCGCCTCGGTCTCGACCACGCCCTGGGTCACACGCACCAGGCGCTCCGGAGAGGCGCCGATGAAACTGGGGCCGCCCCCGGGCGCCGCCGAAAACGCATAACAATCGGGAAACCGCTCGCGCAGCCCGTTCAACACCTCGAGCGGATGCAGCTCACGGCTCGCCGTCAGATCGATCGCCCGCGCGAGCACGATCTTTTGAAACTCCCCCGCCGCGATTCTCGCCAGACCGCAAGCCACCGCCGCCCGATAGTCGCCCGCTTCGCTCTGTGAAAATCTCAACGCCTCCGCGCCCTTGGCCGCCTCGCGATCCGCCTCGCCTACTTCAAACCGCGCGAACTTCCCATGCGCCCGCCAGACCCGCTGCGTCAGCGCATCGAGATCGCTGCCCGCCTCGACGAGCAGATTCGCCACCGCGGTCGTGACCTCGCCCGCCCGCGCCACCTGCCAGCGAGGCACGAAAACCCGCGCCGCCGGAAACGCCTCGCCCGGCTCGACCTCGTCGTGAAAGGCGAAGCTCGTGAAAAAGTGCGGACCGCCAAAGGGCGCATCCACGTCGCCCACCGCGATCGTCCGCGCCAGCGTCTCGTCGATGAAGCGCTGCACCGCTCCGAAGCGCCCCGGCCCGCTCGCCGTCGCGCTCAGCGCCACCTCCGCGCCGGCGATGGCGGTCAGCGCCGACGGTCGCTCCGCATAGAAGTGAGGTTCCGCGGGCTCGAAAATCGCCTCCAGCACCGCCAACGGATCAAGCGCCGGCACCACGAGCGAAATACTCGCCAATACCGCCGCCCCATCCGCCGCCGCCTTGAGCTGGCACCCCGCCAAAAAAGCCCGCAGCGCCTCGGGCGAGGCGTCTTGCGCGGGCTTGATCGGCAGGATGGTCATTTTCAGAGCGGGAGAACGACAGAAGACAGAACAACAGAACCCGGCAAAGTTGCTTGGGAGGTTTTTCTTCTGTGGTTCTGTCGCTCCGTCGCCCTCTGTCGTTCTGTGCCGCCGCTCAGGCCGCGGTCTGCGGACGCGGGAACAGGATCGCGGTCTCCGCCACCTTCGATCCCGTGAGCGTCGAGCCCCAGACGAGCTGCTCGCGCCAGACACCGCCCGGCGTGTGGCCGAGCACGCCGTGGATCTTGATGACCGTGCCCGGCATGACCGCCGGCAGGAGATTCGCGCCGAGGCGCAGCGCCTCCGCCATCGTCGCCAGCGAGGTCTTCAACAAGGCCTGGTCCGCGGCCTCGGTCGACTTGCCGAGCTTCCACGGCGCGCGCTGCTCGACGTAACGATTGGTCGCGGTGACGAATGCGAAGGCACGCTCCAGCGCGATGTGGAACTGGAAGCCTTCGCACAGCGTGACGAACTCCTCGCGGGTCTTCTCCCAAAGCGCGCGCAGCTCGCGCTCCGGCGCGAGGGCCGCGTCGGCGGCGATCTCGGCCTCGGTCGCGCCCGCCGGCACCACGCCGCCGGAGAAGCGATTGGTCATGTTGAGCGTGCGGTTCACGAGGTTGCCGAGGTTGTTCGCGAGCTCGCTGTTGTAGCGGGCGAGGAACTGGTTGAGCGAAAAGTCGCTGTCCTGGCCGACGCTCATCTCGCGGATGAGGAAGAAGCGCAGCGCATCGACGCCGTATTGCTCGGCGAAGGCCATCGGCTCGACGAAGTTGCCCGTGCTCTTCGACATCTTGGAGCCGTTGATCGACCACCAGCCGTGGGCGAGGATGCTCTTCGGCGTCGGCAGGCCGCAGGCCTTGAGCATGATCGGCCAGTAGACCGCGTGCGGCGGCACGAGGATGTCCTTGCCGATCACGTGGAAGTCGGCCGGCCAGACGCCTTCCTTGCCCTCGACGGCGGAGAAGTAGTTCACCAGCGCATCGAACCACACATAGGTCACGTAGTTCGTGTCGAAGGGCAGCGGGATGCCCCACTCGAGGCGCTCCTTCGGACGCGAAATGCAGAGGTCGTTCAGCGGCTCGGAGAGAAACTCGAGGACCTGCTTCTGGCGGTAGCGCGGGAAGATGAAGTTGTCGTTCTCCTTCAGGAACTGGATCAGCCAGTCCTGATACTTGGCCAACTTGAAGAAGTAGTTCGACTCGGTGATCTCGGACACTTCGCCGAAGATCTCCGGCCAGGAGCCGTCGGGATTGCGGTCCTTCTCCTGCAAAAACTGCTCCTGGCGCGTCGAGTAGAAGCCCTTGTATTCGGCCCGGTAGATCTCGCCCTGGTCGAAGAGCTGCTGGAGCAGGCGCGCGACGACGTCCTTGTGGCGCTTCTCCGTCGTGCGGATGAAGTCGTCGTTGGAGATCTCGAGCTTCGCGCACATGGCGCGGAACTCCTGGCTCACCTCGTCGCAAAATTGCTGCGGGGCGATGCCGCGCTTCTTCGCGCTCTGCTGCACCTTCTGCCCGTGTTCGTCGACGCCGGTGAGGAAGTAGACCTGGTCGCCCATCATGCGCCGGAATCGGGCAATGACGTCCGTCAGCACCTTTTCATAGGCGTGGCCCAGGTGCGGCGAACCGTTCACATAGTCGATCGCGGTCGTGATGTAGAAGGTCTTCATGCGGTGGACCGGCCAACCAAAGCCAGCCCGCCCCGCTTGTCGAAGGTTTTGAAAGCCCCCTTACCCGTCCCGCCCATCGCCGAGCTTGAGCCCGCCGGCCGCTTCGCCGACCCTCCGCCCTTCCGATCCCCCCGCATGGGCAAGCTCCTCCGTCTCGCCGTCTTCATTCTCGCCCTCGGCGCCCTAGCCGCCGGCACCGGCGCCGCGCTTTTGCAAGAGCGCAACCGGGAGCGCCGCATCGAGCGCGAACTCAATTTCTCGACAGACGCCGACTCCCGGGCCGTCGACGCCCTCCGCGCACATCACACCGACACCCAGCGCACGCTCCTGCTGCTCTCCGGGCTCGCCCTCGTCTGCCTCACCGCCCTGGCCATCGTGCCGGTGCGCGCGGCCGAGCCGGCCCCCGCCGCCGATCCCGCCGCCGCCCGATCGGAAATGCGCGGCCTCGAAAGCCTCGCCCGCGCCACCAACGCCCAGCGCGTCGAACTCGACCACGAACGCGAGGCCCGCCATCGCAGCGAGCAAGACCTCCACCTTCAACAGGTTTTGGCCAACCACGCCCTCCAGGACAAAATCCGGCTCGGACGCGACCTCCACGACGGACTGATCCAGACGCTCTACGCCACCGGCCTCGTCCTCGAAACCGCCTCGCAACAACTCGCCGCCACCGCCGCAGATCCCGCCGGGGCCGCCCGCCTGCTCGAACGCGCCAAGTCCACGCTCAACGCCGCCATCCGCGAGGCCCGCGGCACCATCGGCGGACTCACCCCCGACGCCCTCGAGGAGCAAAGTTTCCCCGCCGCCGTGCAGGCGGTCCTCGACCACCTCGACGGCGGGCGTCTCCGCGCGCGCCGCGTCGCGCTCTCCGCCGATCTTCCCGCCTTCGCCGGCGCCGCCCGCACCGAGTTGCTCCAGATCATCCGCGAATCCGCCAGCAACGCCCTCCGCCACGGCGGCGCGACCGAGCTCGACCTCGCCTTCGCCCCCCTCGCCGACGGACGCCTCCGCCTCGTCATCCGCGACAACGGCCGCGGTTTCGACCCCGCCGCCGTCACCCGCGGCCATGGCCTCGACAATCTCGCCGCGCGCGCGCGCAAGCTCGAAGCCGCGCTCGAGATCGACGCAGCCCCCGGCCGCGGCGCCACGCTCACGCTCACGCTCCCGCCGCCGGACGCCGTTTAACTGTTTCCCCTCCGCTCTTCCGTGTCATCCGTCTCTTCCGTGGGCAACCCATCCGAACTCTCCTCCGCCTCGCCCGTCCGCCTCGCCCTCGTCGACGACAGCGAACTCGTCCGCATCGGCCTGCGCACCCTCCTCGGCTTGCATCGCCAGCACATCGAGATCGTCGCCGAGGCGGCCAACGTCGCCGAGGCCCTCGCGCAGGTCCCCGCCTCCCGCCCCGACGTCGTCCTCCTCGACATGCGCCTGCCCGACGGGAACGGCGTCGACCTTTGCCGCCGCCTCCGCGCCCTCGCACCCTCGACGCGCATCCTCTTTCTCACTTCCCAGGTCGACGACGACCTCATCGCCGACTCCATCCGCGCCGGCGCCTCGGGCTACCTGCTGAAGGAGATCAACGGCCAGGAGCTCGTGCGCGCCATCCGCGACGTGGCCGCGGGCGGCCAGGCCATCGACGCCGCAGTCACCGCCCGCCTCATGCGCCTCGTGCGCGGCGACGGCGCCCCCGCCCCCGGCACCGGCGAGCAGCTCAACGCCCAGGACCGCCGCATCCTCGCCCTGCTCGCCGAAGGAAAGACCAACAAGGAGATCGGCGGCGCCCTCGGCCTCGCGGAGAAGACGATCAAGAACTACCTCACCACCCTCTTCGACAAGCTCGGCATCGAGCGCCGCTCCCAGGCCGCCGCGTATTACGTCCAGCACTACGGCGAACGCTGAGACGCCCGCGCCGTTCGCTCTGTCAGATGCCGGCGGGCTTTCGCCCCTCCGGGGCCTTTCGCAAAACCGTCCCCTCCCCGCCCCTCCCCCTTCTCCATGACGATGATCCACCGCCGCCTCGGCCAGACCGGTCTTCAAATCTCCGCCCTCTCCTTCGGAGCCTGGGTCACCTTCGGCAACCAGGTCGGCGACGACACCGCCCGCGAGCTCCTCCACACCGCCTACGACGGCGGCATCAATTTCTTCGACAACGCCGAGGGTTACGCCGACGGCCAGGCCGAGGTCGTCATGGGCCGCATCTTCAAGGCCTCCGGCTGGTCCCGCGGCTCCTACCTGGTCTCCAGCAAGGTCTTTTTCGGCGACGCCTACAAGGGCCCCAACGGACGCGGACTCTCCCGCAAGCACGTCGTCGAGGCCTGCCACGCCGCCCTGCGCCGCCTCCAGCTCGACCACCTCGACCTCTTCCTTTGCCATCGCCCCGATCCCGAGACCCCGGTCGGCGAAACCTGCCGGGCCATGCACGATCTGATCACGCAGGGCAAGGTCCTCTACTGGGGCACCAGCGAGTGGAGCGCCGCCGAGATCGCCGCGGCGCGGGCCTATTGCGCGGCGCGCAACCTCCACGCCCCCGTGGTCGAGCAGCCCCAATACAACCTCTTTCATCGCCGCCGCGTGGAGGCGGAATACGCCTCGCTCTACGACGCCGAGCCCGGCCTCGGCACGACCGTCTGGTCCCCGCTCGCCACCGGCCTCCTCACCGGAAAATACAACGCCGGCGTCCCCGCCGACTCCCGCCTCGCGATCAAGGGCATGGAGTGGCTGCGCGACCGCGTCACCGAGGCGCAAAAGGCCAAACTCGCCCTCGTCCCCGCCGTCGCCGAGATCGCCCGCGAACTCGACACCACCCTGCCCCGCCTCGGCGTCGCCTGGTGCCTCGCCAACCCGCGCGTGAGCACCGTCATCCTGGGCGCCTCCAAACCCGCCCAGCTCGCCGAAAACCTCGGCGCCTTGGAAGTCCTGCCCAAACTGACGCCCGACGTGCTCGCCCGACTCGATCAGCTCACCCGCCCGGCCGCCACGTGAGCCGAAAAACGCTCAAACGCCTTAATCATAATTAGTTTAATAATAAAAAGCATCCGTCTCGATTAAAAACACCCGAACGAAACCCGGCCGAGCGACCGCTGTCCCATCGGGATCGCCCCCATGAAAATCCCGCCTCAGCGCCTAGCCCTGCTCAGCCTTGCCGCCGTTGTTGGAAATCTCGGCGCCGAAGAGGCCGCCAACTCCGCCTCCGGCGAAACGCCCGCCGCCGCGCCCGCGGCCAACTCCACCTCGGTGACCCCGGTCAGCGCGCCGCCGGGCGCCCTACGCCTCGCGGGCGCCAACGGCCGCGAGGTCGATTTCGCCGGCATCTGGGAGGCGCGCCCCGAGGGGCTCGTCGTGCTGATCACCGCCGAAGCCCCCGTTTCCATCGTCCCTTGGGATCGCTTCGATCTCGCCCGTCTTCGCAACGACCAGCCCGCGATCGACGCCGCCCGCCAGCGCGCGGTGTTTCTCCGCAGCCCCCAGCCCGTCAACCTCGGCCTCTTCGCCGGCTTGCTCACCCCCGCCCAGGCCGGCTCGGAGCTGCGCCGCGCGTTCGACGAGTCCATGACCGTCCGCGTGCCGCTTCGCTATCGCACGACGACCACCACCAGCGGCACGACCGCCGTCGCTCCCCAACTGCCGGTCGTCTACAACGGCATCAGCGTCGCCCAGCAGCCCGTCGTCACCCAAAGCAACAAGACCGTCACCGAAACCCGCTTCAGTCCCGACGAACTGACCACGTCCCCGCGGCGCGTCCTCGAAATCCTCTCCCGCGCCGACGGCGTGGCCACCCAGGATCGCCGGGACCTGTTCGACCTGGTCAAAGCCAACCCGGTTCTGCTCGAGAACATCGCCTCGTCCCTCGACCGGATCGCCGCGTCGCTGCCTCCCAGGCATCTTCTGCCCAACGATCCGACGGTGCTCACCCTCGCCTCGCGCCTCCGCGAATTCTCCACTCGCCTGCGCGAGCTCACCAGCGCGGTCACGATCGACTACGCCGACCAGGTCCTGATCCGCGACCTGCTCTACCTCTCGGACAGCCCCAGCCTGCGCTGATCCGCGGATCCCGCGGGCGCCCGATGAAAGATCGCGGCGCCCTCGACGGGCGCGGCCTTCGTCAGCCGATTCGCGCCGCCACCTTCGCCTTGGCCTGCTCGTAGATCGCGAGCAAGGCCGCGAAATCCCGCTCCTTGTCCTGGCTGACGATCACATGGCTGAACTTGTGCTTCTCGCGCAGCTCGACCTCGGCGGTCTGCATGCGACGGGCGATCTCCTCCTCGCTTTCGCCCCGCCCGCCCAGCCGCGTGCGCAGCTCGGGAATCGGCACGTCGATGAACACGTCGGTGAAATGCCGCGCCAGCACCGGGCTGCCCGCCGCCGCGCGACGGAAGTTGTCCACGCCCTGCACGTCGACGTTCATGATCAGGCTCCGGCCCGCCGCCAGAGGATCGATGACCGACGAGGCCAGCGTGCCGTAGCGGTTCTTTTTATGGACCCAGGCCCACTCGAGAAACGCACCCGCCATCACCTTCTGGTCGAACTGCTCCGGCGTGAAGAAGTGGTAGTGGACGCCGTTGACCTCGCCCGGACGCGGATCGCGCGTCGTGCTCGTGATCACCCGCGTGAAGCCGGGCGCCTCGGCCACCATGCGCTCGCACAGCGTGGTTTTTCCGGAGCCGGCCGGGCCGGCGAGAACAAGCAGAACGGGCGTCGAGGAGGTGCCGGCGGACATGCGTCGAAAAACGGTTCGAGACTAGGTTTAGAGGAAGAAAGCCGTGCCGGCCACCGCCGCGCCCGCCGCGGCGAAAACCACGCCGACCAGGCGAGCCCGCCCCGGAACGCGTTGCAACCAATCGATCGCATCCCGCATCCGCCAGGGCTGGGCGCCCAGCCAGAGCGCCACGCTCAGGGCGAGGTAGACCGCCACCTTGTAGACCAACGCGATCCCGTAGGTGCCGTAGCCGGCGTAGAGAAGCGGCCCGGCCGCGAGCAAGATCAGCGCCGCCAGTCCGCGCACGGCCAGAAACTCCGCGACGTAGAAAAACGAAAGCACCGCCACGATCGCGAACACCACGAACAACGCGTTGCGGTATTGGCCGAAGTCGGCCTCGGAGAGCACCGCCACTCGGGAGAGAAACCAGGCGGCAGCGCCGCCGAAAAGAACGTAGGACGCCGTCCGCGAACGGGGGAACGCCTTCAGCGCCGCCCTCAGCGCCGAGCTGTCGGCGATGAGCGCGAGGCCCGTGACCAAAAACGCGATGCCGACCAGAAGGATGGCGAGGAAGAGGGACATGGAGAGAAAATCGGTTTGCCGGCCGGACGCTCAGCCTTCGTTGAGCACCAACTCGCCGTAAAGCGTGCTCACGCTGGCGCGCGTGATCTTCAGCGGCACGAGCTGGCCGACCAGACGCGGATTGGCGTCGAACACGCACACGCGGTTGCCCGGGGTCCGGCCGGTGAAACGCTCGCCGGTCTTGTCCGGACCTTCGACCAGCACCTCCTCCACCGTGCCGACCAAGGTCGCCGTGCGGCGCTCGGAGTTGCGCTTCAACACATCCAGCAGCTCCTGGTTGCGGCGCTCCTTCACCTCGTCCGGGATCTGGTCGCCCAGCTCCGCCGCCGGCGTGCCGGTGCGGATCGAGTATTTGAAGATGTAGGCCATGTCGTAGTCGCAGGCCTCGAAGAGCTCCTTCGTCTGGAGAAACTCCTCCTCCGTCTCGCCGGGGAAGCCGACGATCACGTCGGTCGAGAAATACATGCCCGGCCGCGAGGCGCGCAGCGCGTCCACGATCTCCTTGTAACGCTCGCGCGAATACGGGCGGTTCATCGCCTTGAGGATGCGATTGCTTCCGCTCTGCAACGGCAGGTGCACGTAGGGACACAGCTTCGGCAGGCGCGCATAGGCGTCGACGAGGTCCTGCTTGAACCCGCGCGGATGCGGCGAGGTGAAGCGGATGCGCGCGATGCCCTCGATGTCGTGGATCTTTTCGATCAACTGCACGAAGGGCGAGACGCCGTCGGTGTGCGTGTAGTCGCGCCGTCCGTAGGAGGTGACGATCTGCCCGAGCAGGGTGATTTCGCGCACGCCGCGCGCCGCCAGCGCCCGGCACTCCGCCACGATGTCCTCCATCGGGCGCGAGCGCTCGTCGCCGCGCGTCTTCGGCACGATGCAGAACGCGCAATCCATGTTGCAGCCCTGCTGGATCGAGACGAAAGCCGACACCTGCGGCGTCACATCCGCGCCCTCGCCGGCCTCGGGCTCCAGATGCTCGCGAATGGTGTTTTGCGAGCCTTCCTCCTCCGCGATGTCCACGATGCTGCTGCCGATGGGCAGCCCGGCCTCGCGCGCGGCGCGGATGTTGTCCAGATAACCCGGCACCTGGTGGAACTTCTGCGTGCCGATCACGAGGTCCACGTCGGGCAGACGCTCGAGGATCTCGGAGCCGCGGTTCTGCGCCATGCAGCCGAGGATACCGAGCACGAAGTCGGGATTACGCTTCTTGCGCTGGGCCGCGTAACCCGCCTTGCCCAAGGCCTTTTGCTCGGCGGCGTCGCGCACCGAGCAGGTGTTCAAAAGCATGATGTCGCATTCGTCCTCGTTCTGGACGATGCGATACCCCCGGCCGCGCAGCATCGCCGCGACAGCCTCGCTGTCGCGCTCGTTCATCTGGCAACCGTAGGTCTTGATGTAGACGCGGTTCATTCGGTGAACGGGAACCCATGCGGAACCTTTCGCCGCTCCGCAACCCCGGTTTATTCCCGGCGTAGATTCCACTCCCCGACCGACAATAAGCCACGATCAGGAGCGATTGACGGCAAATCCCGCTGCGCGGCCCCCGCCCCATCCGGCTCACTGTAGCAACCACAGGCATTCCAGATGAAACGCCCCTGCAAAAGAAGGCCTTGCACACAGTTCCGGCAAACCGCCACATCCCGGCCGAATGGATCCGGCCCATCGCCGCGGAATCGCCCATCCCGCCGGCCTCCGGTCGCCTACGCGGTAAGCCCCACCACGCCGTGATCGCCGCTCAGCCCTCCGCCACCGCCAGCTGGCCGCAGCCCGCCGCGATGTCGATCCCGCGCCGCTGCCGCACCGTGCACGGGATGCCATAGGTGGCCAACACGTCCTGAAACCCGCGCGCGCCCGCCGGCCGCGTCGGTTGGCCGTCGTAGCCGAAGGTCGGGTTGAGCGGGATCAGGTTCACTTGCGCGGGGATGTCCTTCAACAGCGCCCCGACCGCGTGCGCGTGCTCCGCGCCGTCGTTTTTTCCCTCGATCAGGGTCCACTCGAAAAAGATCCGCCGCCCGAGCGTCGTCGTGTATTCGCGACAGGCGTCCATCAGCTCGTCGAGCTTCCACTTTCGCGCCGCCGGCACCAGCGCCGCGCGCTCCTCTTGGGTCGCCCCGTGGAGCGAGACCGCCAGGTGCACCGGCCGCCGCTCCGCCGCGAGGCGCCGGATGCCCGGCACCACGCCCACGGTCGACACCGAGATTTTCTGCGCGCCGAGCGCCAGCCCCGCCGAGTCGCGGAGGATGTCGATCGCCTGCATGACCGCGTCGTAATTGTGCAGCGGCTCGCCCATGCCCATGAAGACGATGTTGCGCAGCCGCTCGTGGCGATGGTGAGGCGAGGCGTGGTCCGGCTCGGCCAGCGCAGGCGTCGCGCCTCCGACCTGTGGATCCGACTCCGCCGTCGCACGCAAAACCCGGTCCACGTGCAAGGCCTGCGCCACGATCTCCGCCGCCGTGAGATGGCGCGTGTAGCCCATCTGGCCCGTCGCGCAAAACACGCAGCCCATCGCGCAGCCCACCTGAGAGCTCACGCAGGCGGTCGTGCGTCCGCTGTAGCGCATCAGCACCGTCTCGATCCGGTGCGCGTCGCGGAGCCCGAGCAGATATTTGCGGGTAAACCCGTCCGAGGAATGCGTCTCCCGCGTCACCGAGGGGAAATCGAAATCGCATTCCGCAAAAACGCGGTCGAGGAAACGCGCCGGCATCCGGTCGTGCGGCGCGAACTCCGAGGGCGCGCGCCGCCCCTGGAGGTAAAGCTCGTTCCAGAGCGACGCCGCGTGCACGCGCGCGAAGCCCCACCCCACCGCGCGCTCCGCGAGCTCGGCGCGGGTAAGCCCGAGCAGATG
>CAYTLL010000014.1:0-80342 GCA_964438755.1 uncultured Akkermansia sp.
CCGACCTCGACGCCAAGACCAAGGCCCAGCTCGACCGCGGCTCCCGCATCGTCGAGCTCTTCAAGCAGCCCGCCTTCAGCCCCATCTCGATCGAGCTCCAGGCCGTCACGATCTTCGCTCTCCAGAAGGGCTACTACGACGGCATCGACATCAAGAAGGTCACCGCCACCTCCGTCGCCATCCGCGAGTTCTTCAAGGCCCGCCAGGACGCCCTCCTCACCGAGATCCGCACCAAGGCCGCCCTCGACAAGGACCTCGAGGCCAAGATCGTCGCCGCCCTCGACGCCTGGAAGTCCACCCAATCGGCCTAATCTCAACCGAGTTTGGCCGCAAAAAATCACAAAACGCGCAAAGAAACGAACCGCTCCGGCTCCGATCTTTTTGCGACTTCTGCGCCTCTTTGCGGCTAAACCTCTGAAGACCTAAAATGGCCTCCACACGCGATATTCGCCGACGGATCAAATCCGTCAAAAACACCCGCCAGATCACCAAGGCGATGGAGCTGGTGGCTGCGTCCAAGATGAAGAAGGCGCAGCAGGCCGCCCTCTCCGGACGTTCCTACGCCCAGCTCCTGGCCAAGATGCTCGCCCGCCTCGCCCCGCGCCTTAGCGAGGTGAAGCATCCCTTCCTCGCCCAGCGAGAGATCAAGACCCGCGGCATCCTCCTCCTCACCACCGACAAGGGCCTCTGCGGCCCGCTCAACGCGAACTTGTTCAAGCTCGTGGTCGAGGTGAAGACCCCCGCGAAGTTCTTCTCGGTCGGCAAAAAGGGCACCCAGTTCCTCGCCCGCACCAAGCGCGACCTCGTCGCCGACTTCACCGTCTCCGACAAGCTCGGGTTCGCCGAGGTCAAGCCCGTCATCGACCTGATGGTGAAAGCCTACCTCGACGGCGAGATCGACACCATCGAGGTCATCTACCCGCGCTTCAAGAACACCCTCGTGCAGGAGCCCCAGGTCCGCCCGGTGCTCCCGCTCGCGAGCCTCACCGAGTTCCTCGCCGCCGCGCAGACCGAGGCCGGCAACGCCGCCGGCACCGTCGACGACCGCGACATGGTGTTCGAGCCCTCCGCCGGCGAGATCCTCGACGCGTTGATCCCTTTCTACGTCAACCGTCTCGTCTACCAGCTCGTCCTCTCCGCCCGCGCCTCCGAGCACTCGGCCCGCATGGTCGCGATGAAGACCGCCAAGGACAACGCCTCCAAGCTCCTCGGCGACCTCACGCTGGAATACAACAAGGCCCGCCAGGCCGGCATCACCGCGGAGATCCTCGAGATCGCCGCCGCCCAGTTCGCCACCGCGGCCTGAGCGTAACCGCTAAAGCGCGCTAAGTTTCGCTAAAAACCAAACCCTCAAACCCAAGGATCGATCCTCTGATTTAGCGTCTTTTAGCGCCATTTAGCGGTTTCTTTCCCTCCCCCTTCCTCCCTCTTAGAAAATGAGCAACACCGGCAAAATCGTTCAGGTCATCGGCCCCGTGGTGGACGTGAAGTTCACCAACGAGACCATCCCGCCCATCTACCAGGCGCTCACCGTCGACTTCACCGTCGCGGGCAAGGCCGAGAAGCTGACCCTCGAGATCCAGCAGCACCTCGGCGACGGCGTCGCCCGCGCGATCGCCATGTCCTCCTCCGAGGGCCTCTCCCGCGGCATGACCGTGGTCGACACCGGCGCCCCCATCTCCGTGCCGGTCGGCGAAGGCATCCTCGGCCGCATCTTCGACGTCACCGGCACCCCCGTGGACGGCAAGGGCGAGGTCAAGTTCACCAAGAAGTATCCCATCCACCGCGCCGCCCCGGCCCTCGTGGAGCAGAGCACCAGCGCCGAGATCCTCGAGACCGGCATCAAGGTCATCGACCTCATCGCCCCCTTCACCAAGGGCGGCAAGGTCGGCGCCTTCGGCGGCGCCGGCGTCGGCAAGACCGTCGTGATCATGGAGCTCATCAACAACATCGCCAAGACGCACGGCGGCTTCTCCGTGTTCGCCGGCGTCGGCGAGCGCTCCCGCGAAGGCAACGACCTCTACCACGAGATGTCCGAGGCCGGCGTCATCAAGCAGGACAAGCTCGACGAGTCCAAGGTCGCGCTGGTCTACGGCCAGATGAACGAGCCCCCGGGCGCCCGTATGCGCGTGGCCCTCTCGGCCCTCGCGATGACGGAGTTCTTCCGCGACGAGCAGAACCGCGACGTGCTTCTCTTCGTCGACAACATCTTCCGCTTCTCGCAGGCCGGCGCCGAAGTGTCCGCCCTCCTCGGTCGCTCGCCCTCCGCGGTGGGTTACCAGCCCACCCTCTCCAACGAGATGGGCCAGCTCCAGGAGCGCATCACCTCCACGAAGAAGGGCTCCATCACCTCCTTCCAGGCCGTCTACGTTCCCGCCGACGACTTGACCGACCCGGCCCCCGCCAACACCTTCGCCCACCTCGACTCCACGATCGTGCTCGAGCGCTCCATCGCCGAGCTCGGCATCTATCCCGCCGTCGATCCGCTCGCCTCCGTTTCGAAGGCGCTCGAGCCCTCGATCGTCGGTCAGGAGCACTACCAGGTCGCCCGCGAGGTCCAGCGCGTCCTCCAGCGTTACAAGGACCTCCAGGACATCATCGCGATCCTTGGTCTCGACGAGCTCTCCCCCGAGGACAAGGCCCTCGTCTATCGCGCCCGCAAGATCCAGCGCTTCCTCTCGCAGCCCTTCACGGTCGCCGAGGTGTTCACCGGCGCCGCCGGCAAGCAGGTGCCCGTCAAGGACACCATCCGCGGCTTCAAGATGATCCTCAGCGGCGAACTCGACCACGTGGCCGAGGGCGACTTCTACATGAAGGGCGGCATCGACGAGGTGCTCGCCGCCGCCGGTTCCAAGAAGTAATCCAAACGGATTAACCACGAAAGACACGAAACACACGAAAACCGAACCGTCGGGCTTACTCCGACCTTTCGTGTAGTTCGTGTGTTTCGTGGTTTAAAACCTCCGCCTTCGCCATGGCTCTCACCCTCGAAATCGTCACTCCCGAAGCCCGGGTCTACTCCGACACCATCGACACGGTCGTCATCCCGACCGCGCAGGGTGAGATCGGCATCCTTCCCGGACACATCCCGCTGCTCACCAAGGTCGAGCACGGCGAGCTCCGCGTGACCAAGAACGGTGCGGAGTCGCGTCTCGCGGTCGGCAACGGCTTCGCCCAGATCGAGGGCGACACCGTCTCGATCCTGGCCGAGCGCGCCGTCACCGAGGAGAAGATCGACGAGGCCTCGGTCGAGGCCGCGCTCAAGCGTGCCGAAGAGGCGATCAAGAACGCGCCCAAGGACGGCGATCCCTCCGAGCTCGAACAGCTCCAGGAGACGATCCGCTTCGCCGGCGTGCAGCTCGCGCTCAAGCGGCGCGTGCGCTGATCGCCCCCGGTTTTTTCAAAAAGGCGCGGCCTTCGACGGCCGCGCCTTTTTTGCGCCCGCGAGCGGGCCGCGCTCGCGATAGACGGCGATGTGGCAATCCACGGAAGGCTCGCGGAATCCGGCTCCTTTGCCCACGTTTTGCGCATGTCGCAGCCGCAGCCCGAAAACTCGACCGAATTTCATGTGGGACGTCGTGGCCAAGTGCTTGGCGTCATGTCGCTCGAGGCGCTGCGTCGTCTCCGCGAACGCGGGGAATTGAGCGGCGAGGAGCTGGCGTGGCGCGCCGGCATGGCGGAGTGGCGCCCGCTGGCCGAGTTCCTCGGCCCGCCCCGTGCCGAGCCGCGTTTCCCGCCGCCCTTGACGCCCGCAAAAAAGCCCTCGCGCGTCTGGCTCTATTGGCTGCTCGGCGGTGGCGCGGTCTTCGCGCTCTGCCTTGCCGCCCTCGGCTTCTGGGCGGCGCGCGCCGCCAGACGCGTCATCGCCAACGGTCCCCCCGCGGTCGAATCCGTCTGGACCGAATCCGCCCGGGCGGACGGCCTTGAGCTCGTCGGCTCGATAAGGCCCCGGCCCGAGTCGCGCACGATCCAGGGACGTCGGCCGGAGGGCTACGCGTTTCGGGAGCGCCATTACATCGAGGGTTACACGCGCGACGGGCGGCCCGCGGCGGCGGACGCGGACGAAGAGCGCCGCTTCATCCAGCTCTGGATCGACCTGAATTTCGGCGAGGCCGGCGCCGACGCCGAACAAGCCTGGCGCGAACTGGGTCAAAAGCTCGTGGCGAAACCCGAGGGGCGGGACGCGCTCGTGCTGATGACGCTCGCGCTCGGCGGCTTCGCGCCCCCCGACGTGAAATACGCGGAGTTTCTGGAGACCGCGGTCAACGCCTTCGAAGGTTCGCGGCATCGGCCCTATCCGCGTTTTTGCGCGGTGGTCAACCTCGCCGCCGCGCTGCCCCGCGCCTCCGACCGTATCCGTGATCTCGACGCGCGGGCGCTCGAACTGCTTCGCGACGCGCTTTCCGGCCGCGACCTCGCGGCCGCGGAACAGGAGATTCTCGGAGACAACCTGGTGGGCGGCTGGGGCGAGGCGTTTTTCAAACGGAACCCCGATCGGGTTTGCGAGCTCGTGGAGCAGGCCGGCAAGGACTGGCGCTGGCTCGCGCTGTTGCTCTCGGGCGAGCGATATGTCGCCAAGGCGTGGGCGGTGCGCGGAGGCGGCTACGCCCGCACGGTCACCGAGGACGGCTGGGCCGGCTTTGGCGACAACCTCGAAAAGGCGCGCGTCGATCTCGAAGCCGCCTGGCGGCTGGCACCGAACCGGCCTCTCGCTCCCGCGCGCATGATCGCGGTGGCGATGGGGCGGTCGCGGACCGAGGATATGCGCGTGTGGTTCGATCGCGCGCTCGACGCCCAGATCGACCACAAGGGAGCCTGGGGCGCGATGCGCTGGGCGCTGTGGCCGCGCTGGTTCGGCAGCCATGAGGCGGTGCTCGCGCTGGGTGTCGCCGCGGTCGACACCGGGCGTTTCGACACCGACGCGCCGCGCCAGCTCATCGACGCGATCTTCGCCGTCGAAAACGACGCCGAAACCAAGGCGCCGCGGCTTTTCGCCCGACGCGACGTCTGGCCGCAGGTGCGTCGGATGTATGAGGGCTATCTCGCCGAGCCTTCGCAGGCGCGTTGGCGGGATGGCTGGCGGACCGCCTACGCGAGCGCCGCGTATTTGGCGGAAGAATACGACGAGGCGCGAGCGCAGCTCGAAAAGCTGGATTGGCGGCCCTTGCCCGGGCCGCTTCAGGGCTGGGGCGCCGACCTCTCGCGCATGCACCTGGAGGTGGCGGCCCGCACCGGCCCGCAGGCAAGGCGGGTCGCCGAGGCCGAGGCGCTGTGGGCGCGGGGCGGCCGGGATCTCGCGCGGGAGCGCTACCGGGAGATTTTGAAAACCTCGTCCGACGCCCGGACGCTGGAGTGGGCGCGGTTTCGCGCCGGGTCGCAATGAAGCCCTGGTTGGCCGCGCTCGTTTTTGGCACGCTGGGCCTGATGTCGGGCCGGGCGGCGGAGACCGTGGTGCTGCTGCACGGGCTGGGGCGCGGGCCGGCGTCGATGCGGCCTTTGGAGCCGGCCTTGCGTCGCGAAGGCTACGTGGTTCTCAACCTCGGTTATCGTTCCCGGAGCGAGACGATCGCCGAGCTGGCGGAAAAAACCCTCGGTCCGGTTTTCGCGAAGGCTCCGGCCGGCGCGCGAATCCACGTCGTCACCCATTCGCTGGGCGGCATTCTCGTGCGCCAGTATCTGGCGACGCACGGCGCGCCCGCTTCGCTCGGCCGCGTGGTGATGCTCGCCCCGCCCAACGGGGGCAGCGAGATCGTGGACCGGCTTGAAACGTGGTCGCTGTATGCGCGAATCAACGGGCCGGCCGGACTCGCCCTCGGCACCGCACCGACCCATGCGCCGGCGGCGCTGGGTGCGATTCCCCGAGGCGCGGAGATCGGAGTCATCGCGGGCGACTTCTCTTGGAATCCCTTGTTTTCGGCGCTTATCCCGGGGGCCGACGACGGAAAAGTCTCGGTTGCGCGCACTCACCTGGCTGGCGAACGCGACCACGTCACGCTGCCCTACTCGCACACCTGGCTGATGAACCGGGCCGAGACGCGTCGTCAGGTGGCGGCGTTCTTGCGGGACGGACGCTTTATCCGTTCATGAAAAAACCGCCCGTCACAAGTGATCGGGCGGTTAAGGAAAACTGAATTGTTGTCGCGACTTAGTAGTCGTTGGCGCTGAAGAGGCCCCAGAACACCTTCACCTGGGTGCCCGAAACGTCGCCGGCGTCGCCGGCCAGCTCGTTGACATTGGCGTCGATGCTGGTGCGGGGGGCGGGTTGGTAGGCGCCTTTTTCCACCTCGACGAGGCCTCCGAGGACGCTCGTGGAGCTGCCGGTGCGGGTTTTCTGGTGAGCGCAACCGGTAAAGACGGCGGCCGTGGCGATGAGGGCGAGGGGCAGAAGGGCCTTCTTATTCATAGGGGAGAGGCAAATGAATGATCGGAGGCGCCGGCCTTGGCAAGCCTCGCGTCGGACGAGATTGCCGGGCTTCAGGCTCCGGACGAGGACGATGCGGCGGCCGGCGCGAAATCCGGCGAAGCGCGGAGCAGATCCGCCTGCCAGGGCAGAAGAATGTCGTCCAGACGCTGCGGCTCGCGGCAGAGCGTGACCAATGTGCTGCGGGGGGCGATGAGCGTGGGATCGAGGCCCAGCTTCGCGGCGACTTGGTCGCGATGGGATTTGATGCGTTCCTGGCGGTCGATTTCGGACTGGGTGAGATGGATGCGCTCCGTGCGCGGGCGGCGGGGCAGTTCGGCGGGATCGCGCGCGAAGCCCTCGCGGAGGGCGGCGGCGAGCGAGGGGGCGAGGCGGGGCTGGCGTTTGCCGAGGTTGGTGGTCGCGACGATGGTCTCGATCGAGTCGCCTTCCTCCGCGGCTTGGGCGATTCGGGAGAGGATGTCGTTGCTGCAGACCTTGAAGGGTGGGGTGTCGAGCTCCTCGGCCCAGCGTTCGCGCCAGTGCCAGACGGCGTGCAACACGGAGAGACCGCGCCCGCGGAGACGGTCCGAGGGACCCACGCGCCAGGCGGTCTCCTCGTCGCGCGGGAAGCCGGTGAGGCCGCTTTCGATCTGGCGCCGGCATTGCTGGTCGAGCCAGTCGAGACGGTCGAGGGCGGCGAGTTCGCGGGTGAGCAGGTCGCGCAAGGCCGGCAGGTGCCAGACGTCGAGCGCGGCGTAGTCGAGGAGTTTGGGTGTGAGGGGACGTTTGGACCAGTTGGCCTTCTGGCCGGACTTGTCCAACTGCAGGCCGAAGTGCTGCTCGAGCAGCGCTCCGAGGCCGACGCGCGGGCGGTTGAGCAATTGCGCGGCGAGCATGGTGTCGAAGAGGCTGCGCGGGCGGAAGCGGCAGAGTTCGTGCAGGAGGCGGATGTCGAAATCGCTCCCGTGCATGATGAGGTGCTTCTGCGCGAGGCGTTCCCAGAGGGGCTCGAGCGGAAGCGGCGTCATCAGGTCCACCAGGTAGACCTCGCCGTCGACGAGCAGCTGCAAGAGGCAGACGCGCGTGCGGTAGTGGAACATGTTGTCCGCCTCGGTATCCATCGCGACCTCGTCGACCCGGTCGAGGGCGGCGTGGAGAGGGGCGAGGCCGGCGGGGGTGTCGATGAGCACGAAGTGGGGGGGCTTTTCGCCCGTGGTCGCGGCGGCGACGCGGGAGGGGGCGGCCGCGGGCGGGGCCATGCGGACGCGCGGGATCTCGGCACGAGCGGGGGGCGGCGTGCTAGGACGCGCGCGGGGCGCGGGTGCCGCGGCGGGGGCGGGGGCTTCACCGAGCGGGAGCTCGCTTTGCTCCGGACGTGGTCCTCGACGGCGGCGTCGTGAGCGGGGCCGGGAGGACGACGCGTTATCCGCGGAGGGGGACGAGGCGGTTTCCGCGGAGCGGGTCGGGGCGGAGTCGGATCGCGTAAAGAAGGAGATCAGGCGCTTGAGCATCAATGGGACTCGCGGCGGCGGAGGCACGGTGGGCGTGCGTGCGACCGAGGGCCCTGGGCGGGAGCACAATCTAGCGAGGCGGCCGGGGAAAGCGCAAAAGCAGCTCCGCCGCCCCGTGAGATTACGGGAGGCGTCACTCCGGCCGGGCCGCGAGGGTAAGCTCGGCGGCGGGCAGGCCCTCCGCGACGACCTTCACGGTGGCGGGGCCGGCCGAGCGGGTGGCCTGGATGATCACAAGGGCGCGGCCGTTTGCGGTGGAACGAGTCGACGACCGGGCGCGGGTGTTGTCGCGCAGGTTGCCGTTGTCGAGCGCGAGGAGGCGGGCCGAGCCGGAGACCTCGACCTTGATCGGGCGCTCCTCGGAGCCGATCACGCGCCCCTCGGCGTCGACCAGCTCGACGATGATGTGAACCGCGTCGCGGTTGTCGGCGGCGAGCGTATCGCGGTCGGCCGAGAGGCGAAGGCGGGCGGGCGCGCCGGTGGTCTCGATCTGGGTGTTGAGCGGAGCGACGGCGCCGGAAGAGGCGGAGGGGCCGGTGGTCGAGGGCGCGGGCGTGCCGGTGACGCTCAGCACGCCGGCTTCCCATGGCACGGCGGGCCAGCGGGCGAGGCCGTCCTCGGATTTGGCGGTGCCGATGACGCGGCCGTTGAGCGAGAGGGTGACCTCGGGGAGGTTGGTGTAGGCGACGACCACGGCGGGCTCGTCGTTGCCGGGGATCGCATTCCAGTGGGCGGGGCCGAAGCGGCGGCGCGGGCGGTTGCCGTCGCCCTGGCCTTCGGGGGCGCGGGCGGGGCGGTAGGCGCGGAGGTGGAGCACGGGTTTTTCCGACCAAAGAGCTTCGCGGCGGAGGCCGTCGGTCTTGGCGAAGCCGGCGGTGTCGAAGAGCCCGGCGGAGCTGCCGTGCTCGGGCCAGCCGCCGGATTCGCCGAGGAAGTCGAAGCCGGTCCAGAGGAATTGCGCGGAGATGAACGGCTTGTCTCGCACGGCGTGCCAGTCCTCGAGCCGGTCGCCGTTTTCGCTGCCGTAGAGGACTCGACCCGGGAAGCGGGCGTGGTCGGCGTCGTAGGCGGCTTCCTGGTAGTTGTATCCCACGACATCGAGCATGTTGGAGAGGCCGATGGCGTTGGCGGCGGGGGCGTTGGAGATGGCCATGGTGACCGGGCGGGTCGGGTCCATGCGTTTGACCGCGGCGATGAGCTCGGGCGCGACGAGCGCGAGGCGGGTCATCGAGGGCTGGTTCGGGTCGTCCTTGAACATCTCGACCTGGCGGGAGCGCGGGTGGACGTAGGGATCGGTCGGGTAGTCGATCTCGTTGCCGATGCTGTAGAGGATGACGGAGGGGTGGCGGCGGGAGCGGCGGATGGCGTCCTCGGTGTCGCGGACGGCCCAGGTCTCGAAGTCGTCGCTGTAGCCGGCGCGTTCGGCGGTGCCGACGTTGCGGCCCTTGACCCACTTGCGCTTGCCGAGTTCCCACTCGTCGAAGGTCTCGTCCATGACGAGGAAGCCGAGCTCGTCGCAGAGTTCGTAGAGATCGTCGGCCATGGGGTTGTGGGAGCAGCGGATGGCGTTGACGCCGATGTCGCGCAGGATGCGGAGGCGGCGTTCGAGGACGGCGCGGGGCACGACGGCGCCGGTGTTGCCGGCGTCGTGGTGGATGCAGACGCCTTTGATCTTCAGGTTGCGGCCGTTGAGGAAAAAGCCGGTGTTCGCGTCGAAGCGGAAATCGCGGATGCCGAGCGGCGTGCGGACGGTGTCCACGACGCGGTCGCCGACGGAGACGGTGTGGACGACCTGATAAAGGTAGGGATCGACGACATCCCAGCGGCGGGGCTTGGCGACGGGGTGGTAGAGCGGAAAGGCCCAGGTCTCGCCGGCGGCGAGCGACTGGGTGCGGGTGGCGGCGACGACGCGACGGCCCTCGGCGTCGAAGACTTCGACGGTGACCGTGACGGCGGCGGGGGCGGCGGAGCTGTTTTGCACCTCGCAGCTGCTGTTCACCTCGGCGACCTCGGCGTCGATGGCGGGTGTGGTAATGAAGGTGCCGTGGCGGGTGACGTGGACGGGATCGACGACGGTCAGCCAGGTGTCGCGGTAGATGCCGGTGCCGGGATACCAGCGGGAGTCGGCGACGTTTTCGCGGGCGACGCGGACGGCGAGGACGTTGTCCTGACCCGGCGCGCGAAGGTGCGGGGTGAGATCGTATTCGAAGTCGATGTAGCCGTAGGCGCGGTGGCCGAGGTGGTGGCCGTTGAGCCAGACGTCGCTGTTGCGGTAGACGCCCTCGAAGCGGAGGAAAACGCGACGACCCTGGGTGTCGGCGGGGAGGACGAAGTGTTTCCGATACCAGCCGGTGCCGCCGGGCAGGTAGCCGGTGGCGCTGGCGTGTTCCTCGGAAAACTCGCCCTCGATGGACCAGTCGTGGGGCAGGTCGAGGGTGCGCCAGGAGGCGTCGGTGAAATCGGTTTTCTCGGCGCCGACCGCGTCGCCGAGGTGAAAGCGCCAGCCGTCGTTGAACAACCGCTCGCGGGCGGACGCCGGCGCGGCGAACGCCGCGGTGGAGGCGGAGAAATGAAGCGCGACGGCGGCGAACGCGAAGACGAGCCAGCGAAGGTAGCGCGGGGCGGCGGCGCGGGCGGGGGACGAGGGCGAAGAGGGCGTCATCATAGGTAGAAGCGCAGGATTGCCCGCTGAGACGCCAACGAAGCGGGCGGGTTAACCCTGTTTTACGCCGATCTCTCGTCCGCTGTCCCGCCCGCCCGGTCGGGCTTCATTCCTCGCCGTCGAAGTAGGTCGCTGGCTGCATGCGGAAGAGCTTCCGCTGCGGCTTGATCTGCCACTTGTCCGACTCGGGGTAATAGGTGCTGTCGACGGGGAGATTGTCCGCGATCACGAAGAAAACGAGGTCCTCCTTGCCGGTGTTGGTGATCTGGTGGGCGACGCCGGGCGGCTGCATGAAGGCATCGCCGGCGGAGACCTTGGTCTTCTTGCCATCGCCGGTGCGGACGGTGGCGGTGCCCGCGGTGACGACGAAGAGTTCCCACTGGCCGCTGTGGGCGTGGAGCGGGCAAACCGTCGCGCCGGGCGGCACGCGGCGCTGTTGAAGGTCGAAGGGATGACCGCCGCCCCAGGGCCCGGTGTCCTTCACGCCGCCGAGGGCGAGGGAGACGTCCTTGCAGTAGGATTCGTATTTGCCGGTCGGCGACTTGGCGTGGATCTCGGGCAGATCGGGGATGCGGACGGTTTTCATGCGGCGCGGGGATGGAGAAGGGATTCCGGCGGGAGGATTGCGTCGCGGGAAGAGCGGGTGCAAGGGTGGCGCCTATTCACATGAAGGTCGTGGTCCTTTGTTCCGGCGGAATGGATTCGGTGACGGCGCTGCATCGCGCGGCGCGGGAGCATGTCGTCGTGGCCGCGATCAGCTTCGACTACGGGGCGAAGCACTCGGCGCGCGAGCTGCCCATGGCGGCGGCCAACGCGGCCGCGCTCGGCGTGCGGCACGAGGTGGTGAACCTCGATTTCGCGAACCGGCTGTTTTCGTCCGCGCTGCTTCAGTCCGGCGGCGAGATCCCGGAGGGCCACTATGCGGCGGACAACATGAAGCAGACCGTGGTGCCGTTCCGGAACGCGGTGTTCTTGAGCATCGCGTGCGGGTTCGCGGAGAGCGTCGGCGCGGAGGGGCTGGTGATCGCGGCGCACGGCGGCGACCACGCGATCTACCCGGATTGCCGCGAGGACTTCATGGCGGCGATGGGCGAGACGATGCGGCTCGGCACCTACGCGGGCATCCGGCTGCTGCGGCCCTTCATCGCGATGGACAAGGGCGCGATCGCCGCCGAGGGCGCGCGGCTGGGCGTGGATTTTTCCAAGACCTGGTCCTGCTACAAGGGCGGCGCGCGCCACTGCGGGCGCTGCGGCACCTGCGTGGAGCGCCGCGAGGCGTTTATCGCCGCGGGCGTGGCCGACCCGACCGACTACGAGCATCTCGATCCGCTGCCGCCGGCGCCGGGCGCGGGCAAACCCTGAGCAAGCACGGGACCCGCCATGCTGATCTCCGAGACCTTTTATTCGCTGCAAGGCGAGGGCGAGCTGACCGGCGTGCCGTCGTTTTTCATCCGCGCGAGCGGCTGCAACCTCCGCTGCGCCTGGTGCGACACGCCCTACGCCTCGTGGAAACCCGAGGGCGTCGGGCGCACGGTCGCCGATCTCGTATCCGAGGCAAAACTACATCCGGGCCGGCACGCGGTGCTGACGGGCGGCGAGCCGATGATCGCGCCGGAGCTTCCGGCGCTGGCGGCGGCGCTGCGCGCGGAGGGCTTTCATATCACGATCGAGACGGCGGGCACGGTGGCGCCGCCGGCCGGGCTGGCCTGCGACCTGGCCTCGATCTCGCCCAAGCTGGCCAACTCGACGCCCTCGGCCGAGACGGCGGGCGCGGGCTGGGCGGCGCGGCACGAGGCGACGCGCCGCCGTCCCGACGTGTTGCGCGCCTGGCTCGACTCGGGCTTCGGCTACCAGCTCAAGTTCGTCGCGGCCGCGCCGGCGGATCTCGACGAGATCGCGGCGACGGTGGCGGAGATCGGCCGGGCGGTGCCGCCGGCGAAGATCCTCGTGATGCCCGAGGCGCGGACCCTGGAGACGATGCGCGAACGGGCCGCCTGGCTCGGCGAGGCCTGCAAGGCGCGCGGCTGGCGCTACGCGCATCGCCTGCACGTCGAGCTCTACGGGAACCGCCGCGGCACCTGAGCGTCCGGACTCGAGACGATGCGCCGCCGCCGGAGATTTTATTTGCGGGAGCAGATGCGCGAGAGCCTACGGATGGAGCGCGAGGCGCGGCGCAAACGGCCGCCGCCGAAGAAACTCTCCGAGGAGATCGCGGGCTTGAGGGACCGCTTCGCGGAGGGGCCGCTGACGCTCGGGGACGTGGTGGGCGTGTTGCAGGGGCGCGCCTGGACCGTGGTGCTGATCCTGCTCTCGCTGCCGTTCATCACGCCGGTGCCGCTGCCCTTTCTCTCCACGCCCTTCGGGCTGGCGATCGCCCTGATCTCGCTGCGCCTGGCGCTCGGGCAGCGTCCCTGGCTGCCGCGCCGTCATTTGGAGAAGCCGTTGCCGCCGGATTTTTTCGGCAACGTGCTGAAGTTTTCCGCCGGCGTGCTGCGGTTTCTGGAGCGGTTTTTGCGTCCGCGCTTTTCCTGGCTCACCGACACGACGGCGCTCGCGCGTTTGCACGCGGCGCTGATGCTTGCGGCGGCCCTGGTGCTGCTCCTGCCGCTGCCGGTGCCCTTCACCAACGCCTTTCCCGCCTGGGTGATCCTGTTGGTCGCGGGCGGGCTGCTCGAGCGGGACGGGCTGGCGATCCTCGCCGGCTACGGCGTGGGCGCCGGAGGCGTGGTGTTTTTCACCCTGCTCGGCGGGGTGGCGGCGAAGTTGCTCGAAACGGCGAAGGCCTGGTTCGCCGGACTTTTTTGAGCCGCCCGGCGGACGGGGTGCGGGCGGGACGCGAAGATCCGCGGCGCCGTTGTCAGGCCGCGGCGTCGGGTTCGGTCTTGGGCGCGATGAGGAGCGAGGCGACCACGGCCGAGGCGAGCACGCCGCCGATGATGGCGAGGGAGAGGCCGATGGGGAATTTTCCGCCGAAGGCGTGGTCGAGCCAGACCATCTTGAGGCCGACGAACACGAGAATGAGGCCGAGGCCGTATTTGAGGAGGTGGAACTTGTGCATCACGCCGGCGAGGAGGAAGAACATCGAGCGCAGGCCGAGGATGGCGAAGATGTTGGAGGTGAAGACCACCAGCGGCTCCTTGGTGATGGCGAAAATCGCGGGCACGGAGTCGACGGCGAAGACGATGTCGGTCATCTCGACGCAGGCGAGGCAGACGAAGAGCGGCGTGATGTGGAGGATGCCGTGCTTGCGCACGACGAAGCGCTGGCCCTCGAAGGTCGGGGTGACCGGGAACCACTTTTTCAGCGCGCGGATGAGGGGGTTTTTCTCCGGCTCGAGCTCCTTGTCCTCGGCGAAGAAGACTTTCACGCCGGTGAACACGAGGAAGGCGCCGAGGATCCAGACGACCCAATGCAGGTGGATGAGCGCCGCGCCGAGCGCGATGAAGGTGATGCGAAACAGCACCGCGCCCAGGATGCCGTAGAAAAGGACGCGGTGCTGATACTGCGCGGGGATGCCGAAGAAGTTGAAGATGACGATGAAGACGAAGATGTTGTCCACCGAGAGCGCCTGTTCGACGACGTAGCCGGCGAGGAACTGGAGGGCGGTTTCGTCCGCGAGGCGGGCGGCGGCGGCGGTCGCGGCTTCGCCCACCACCCCCTTGGCTGCGAGGGCCTGGAGCAGCGGTTCGTAGCCCGGGAACTTATGGTGCGCGTAGCGCCAGAACCCGAAGCAGAAGAGGAGGGCGAGGCTCACCCAGACCACGCTCCAGATCGCGGCCTCCTTGACCGTGACGGCGTGCGCCTCGCGGTGAAACACGCCGAGATCGAGCGCCAGCACGCCCAGCACGAGCAGGCCGAAGACACCGTAAAGCCACCAGTATTCGGCGAGGGGGAAGAGGTAGAGGTTTTGCATGTGGGCGAGGGGCGCGGGGTCGTGCGCCACAAAAGATGCGCGATCAAACGATTCCCCCACCCAGGCACAAGCGCGGGATGGGAGGGCGAAAAATGCGGGATCGGCGCCGGCCGGCGGCGCGGCGCGAAAGCGGGCGGGCGCCGCTTATCCGATCACCAAGACGATGGCGGCCAGCATCAGGCCCGCGCCGAGCAGGCGGCGGCGGAAAACCGCGGGCGGGAGTTGTTGCTCGTCGGCGGTGCCGAGCCAGGCGCCGAGCAGGCCGATCGCGAGCACGCTCCAGAGCCCGCGCGTGCTGTAGAGGATGTTGGCCGCGGTGGCGCGCCCATGGGCGCCGAGCGTGTAGGCCATGCCGCAGGCCTGGATCGCGAGCAGGAGGGAGCCGGGGGCGAGCCAGCGCCACGCCACGCGCGGGATGCGGCGCAGCGGCGCGGAGAAGAAGGGGATGAGCGCGAAGGAGAACAGGAGCAGGAAGCCGAACATGGCCGGCAGGTAGCGGCCGGCGCCCCAGGCGGGGGCGAAGCGTTGCACGAGCACGTCGCTGATCGCGAAGCACAGGGCGGCGAGGGCGGCGCAGACGATGGTCCGGGTCGGATGCTGGCGGGCGGGCGATGGCGGGGCGGCGAGGCTCGCGGCGGTGGCCGGGGCGGGCGTGGCGGCGCGCGGCGTCGATTGGAGCAGCGCGATCGCCGCGGTGCCGAGCGCGGCGGCGATCCACCACGCCGGGCGCACCGACTCGGCCACGAGCAGGGAGCTGGCCGCCGCGACGAAGAGGATTTTCAAGCCGAGCACGGGCGTGGCGAGCGACACGTCGCCGGCCATGGCCATGAAGGTGAAGACCTGTCCGGCAAGGAAAAGCGCGCCGCCCACGGCGGGTTGCCAGAGCCCGGTCCACGCGAAGTCGCGTCCACCGAGCAGCCAGAGCGGGGCGAAACAGAGGCCCATGGCGACGTTGGACACGAAGGCGGTGCGCCAGAGGCCGACGCCGTGGGCGGAGGCGCGTTTGATGAGCAGCACGGCCGCGACGTAGCCGGCGCCGCTGGCGAGCGGCAGCAGGATGGAGGCGAGCGGGACGGCCGCGGGGCCGGGGGCGGCGGAGACGCTCACGGGATGCGGTAAAAGGGGTTGGGGAGCTTGAAGGCCCGCTCGGCGTGTCCGCCGGCGAGGTCGCTTTCCTGGTCGCCCACGTTGGCGATGATCGTCCAGCCCTCGGACTCCCAGGCGGCGCGCGCGGCGGCCTTGCGCGCGGCGCCGGAGGGGAGGGCGTCGTCGGCGGGGGTGGCGAGGCGCAGCGCGGCGTGGTCGCCGAAGCCGGCGCGGCGGAGGTTCGCCTCGGTGCCGGCGCGCTCGCGGGGATCGCTCCGGCCGGTGAGGAAAAGCACGGCGACGTCGCGGGAGCGGGCGGCGCGGAAGAGGGCGAGCGTCGGCTCGAGCGCGGGCGCCGCGGCGGAGTCGATCCACTCGGTCCACTCGCGGGCGTGGTAGCCGAAGTCCTCGACGCGCATGTGGGGCAGGTTGGAAAGGGCGGTCTCGTCGATGTCGAGGACGACGGCGAGGCGTTCGCCGGGGCGACGTTCGGCCGCGCGGCGGTCGATCCAGGCGCGGGCCTCCGCGGCGACGGCGGCGAAATCCCGCGCGTAGGCGCCGGAGTCGACGTAGGCGAGGAGGGCGGCCTTGGCGTCGGAGAGATTGGCCGGCTCGTCGAGGCGCGGGAGCGGCGCGCGGCTTTCGGACGCGGGGCGATGCGCGCTCGCGCAGCCGGCGAGCGCGGAGGCGAGGGCGAAGGCGAACAAGGGGCGTCGGGCCGAGGAAAAGGCGCCGGAGCGGAAAATCATGCGCGGGACGATGCGCGGGCCCGTTCGCGGGGCAACCGTGCGAGCAGGAACTTGCGGCGTCTCGTTTGCACGCGGCGCGGGAGTGGTTTGGGTGCGGGCATGGAATTTTTGGCGGGAGGAGCGGGACCGCGGCCGACGCGCGAGGAGGGTTGGCGGCGTCTGGAGGCGTTTTTACCTTACGCCTGGGGCTATGCGGAGCGTCGCAACCACGTGGAGCCTCCTTTGCACCGGAACGTCTCGGGTCTTTCGCCGTGGCTGCAGAAGCGCCTTCTGTTGGAGGAGGAAGTCGTGGCCGCGGCGCGGGCCTGGTGGGGGTTCGGGCGGGTGGAAAAGTTCATCCAGGAGACCTGCTGGCGGACTTATTGGAAGGGCTGGTTGGAGCACCGTCCCGGTGCCTGGGATCGCTGGCGCGAGGCGGTGCCCCGCCTGCGCGACGAGTGGGGCGGTTCCGGCGCGCGCGGCTCGGAGCTCGCGGCGGCGCTCGCGGGCGAGACGGACATCGCCTGTTTCAACGCCTGGGCGCGCGAGCTGCGCGAGACGGGGTGGTTGCACAACCACGCGCGGATGTGGTTCGCCTCGATCTGGATCTTCACGCTGCGCCTGCCCTGGGAGCTGGGCGCGGCGTTTTTCCACGAGCACCTTCTCGACGGGGACGCGGCGAGCAACACGCTCTCCTGGCGCTGGGTGGCGGGCCTGCACACGCCGGGGAAGACCTATCTGGCGCGGGCCGAAAACATCGGGAAGTATCTGGGAAGCGAATACGCGCCGCCGGAGGGAAGGCTGGCGAAGGAGGCGTTTGCGATCCGCGAGGAGCCGTTGGAGAAGGTCGTGCCGCCGCCGCGGCCCTCGGGCTGGCGCGAGGCGGGGCTCGGGTCCGGGCCGGGCGCGGGGCGCGTCGGGCTCTGGCTGCATCCGGAGGATTTGTGCGCGGAGGCGGGAGGCCTGGCCGACGCGCCGGTCGCGGCGATTTTCGCCGGCTGGCCCCGGACGCTCGCGGCGCGGGCGGGCTGGTCGCCGCGCGTGGAGGCGTGGACGCGCGGGGCGCTGGCCGACGGCGCGGGGCGCGCGGCGCGTCGTTTCGAGTGCGGGCTTTCGGAGGGGGCGCACGACGATCTGGCGGCGGCGATGACGGAGTGGGCGCGGGCGGAGCGGCTGACGGCGGTGCTCGTGCACGAGCCGATGCAGGGCTCGTGGCGGCCGGAGGCGCTGGCCGTCGAGCGGGCGCTGGGCGCGGCGGGGGTAGGAATGACGTGGATACGGAGAAAGTGGGACGACCGGCTCTGGCCGCACGCGACGCGGGGCTTTTTCCCGTTTTGGGAGGCGATCAAGCGGGAGCAGGGGCTGGGGTGAGGGGCGGAAATTGCGCGAGGCGTTGCTAGCGCGGGTCGATTGTGCTGCCTGGTAGGGATGCGCGCGAATACGCGAAACTTCCTGGCGTGGCTGCGGAGAGACTGGGTTCGGGTGCTCGTCGTGGGGCTGCTTGCTCTGTTCGCGGTGGACGGGTGGCTGAAGTGCCTGGCGGCCCTCGGCGGCTTCCGTTTTGAACCGGCTTGGGATGCTGGCCAGGATGCGGTGGTGAGGGGCGTTTTGGCGTGGTTGGTTGCGGTGGACCCCGCGAAATGGGGATTTCGCGTCGGCTTGCTGGCCGCCGCGGGTGCGGGTTTCGGCATCATCTTTGTTGTGATTGCCCCGATCGTGGCTCCATGCGATCCCGCGCATCCGGTTGGCGTGGCCTTCGGCGCACCGTCGGTCGCGCTAAAGGTGGGTCTGATCGGCGTTTTTGCGATTTGCGCGCTCTCGTTGCGGCGAGAGCGGCCGGCGCGAGAGGTGAAGGCGGACGGGGTGAAACCGTCGGATTGATCTACGCCACGGCGCGGAGGCGGGCGATGGTTTCGCCGGCGGAGCGGGCGATGGCGGCGAAGGGCGGCGAGACAATCGGGCTGGCGGCGACGAGGCGCCAGAACTCGGCGGCGAGCGCGGCGGCTTCGTGCCAGATCTCGCGGTCGGCGGGCAACGGAAGCGGCGGGGCCAAGTCGGGTGACGGGGTGGCGTTGCCGACGGTCGGCGCCCACTGCATCGGGAGCATGTCGTAGGCGGGCGCGAGGCGGAATGGGAGCGCGTCGTTGAACCAGAAGGCGAGGTTGCCGAAATGCATGTCGCTGTTGCCGATCAGGCGGCCGAAGGCGTGGCGCAGGCGGGTGGAGCGCAGCGCGGCGGCGTCGATCAGGCCGCGGGCGTGGAGGTGCGCGGCGACGGCGGGCCATTGGTTGGAGTCGGGTCCGTCGAAGGCGTCGTGTAGGGCGCGCAAGGATACGACGCCGCGGCGGCCATGCGCGCCGACGCGGTCGTAGCGCGGCGTCTCGAGGAAGATGCGGTCGCCGGCGTGGACGAGGCGCGGCGCGGCGTGGGCTTCGCCGTGGGCGTGGAGGAGGGATTGCGCGATGGCCTCCGAAATCAGCAGGTCGCCCCAGCGACGGCCGGTGGGCGTGGAGAGGACGTCGGTGAACTTGACGAGGACCGGGCCGAGGTTTTCGAGGGTGACGAGGAACTTGGGTTGCTCGCCCTCGACGGAGGAGCCGGCCACGCCGGAGGTCGCGGCGGTGGCGGCGAGTTCGGGGTAGCGCGTGGCGCGGGCGGAGTCGGGGAGCGGCGCGGGCGGGGCGAGGAGGCGGTCTTGGAAACGGCGCAGCGGGATGTCGCCGACGATGAGATCGCCGGAGAGGTCGTCGCCCTCGGAGGCGAGGTAGACGAGCGTGTCGTCGTCGGTGGGCCAGTTGCGAGGGTCGGGATCGAGGCCGAGCGCGGGCGGCAGGGCGCGGGCGATGGCGCGGCCGAGGAAGCCTTGAGGGCGGACTTCGCTCAGGAAAAAGGGAAAGCCTTCGCTGAAGCCGCCGACGCCGAGGAGCTGATGGGCCCAGACGGGAGCGCGGGCGGGGTCGACCCAGGTGAGGCGCCAACCGCCGTGGAGGGCGGTGATCTCGGCCCAGTCTTGGGGACGTCCGTCGGCGTCGATGCGGCGGATGGGGAAGGTATGGCCGAGGGCGCGGATGGGGCGGCGGAGGGCGTAGCTGGTGCCGCGGGTGGTGCCGAGGCGGACGATGGCGGGACCGAGTGCAGTGAGTGCTCGGGAGATACGGGATCGATCGGCGCCGGCAGCGGATGCGAGTGTCTGCGCGGTCTGGGGGCCTTGCGCTTGAAGGCGCAAGGTGAGGGCGGCGGGGTCGACTTTACGCGGTGAGGGCATCTGCGCCACGAAGCGCACAGATATTTCGATTAATTACAAGCCTGTAAGCTTATTCTGGCGTAGATGTTGCGGGAATGATACGCAAGCAAGCGCACAGATGATTTCGGGCTACTCCGCTTCGACCAGGTCCTTCTCCACGCGGAGGTTTTCGATGATGAAGTCCTGTCGTTTCGGGGTGTTCTTGCCCATGTAGAACTCGAGGAGTTCGGCGCTGTTGTGGAGGTGTTCGAGGGTGACCTTTTCGGCGCGCATGTTTTCGCCGATGAAGTCCTTGAACTCGCCCGGGCTGACTTCGCCCAAGCCTTTGAAGCGGGTGATCTCGGCGTTTTGGCCGAGCTTGTGGAGGGCGGCCTGTTTCTCGGCCTCGGAGTAGCAGTAGCGCGTCTCCTTCTTGTTGCGGACGCGGAAGAGCGGGGTCTCGAGGACGAAGAGGTGGCCCTGGGTGATGAGCTCGGGGAAAAACTGGAGGAAAAACGAGATGAGCAGCAGGCGGATGTGCATGCCGTCGACGTCGGCGTCGGTGGCGATGATGACCTTGTTGTAGCGCAGGCCGTCCATGCCTTCCTCGATGTTGAGGGCGCTCTGGAGGAGGTGGAATTCCTCGTTCTCGTAGATGACCTTCTTGGTGAGGCCGTAGGTGTTGAGGGGTTTTCCCTTGAGGGCGAAGACGGCCTGGGTGTGGACGTCGCGGCAGGCGGTGAGGGAGCCGGCGGCGGAGTCGCCCTCGACGATGAAGAGGGAGCTTTCCTCGCCGCGTTTGTCCTTGGTGCCGAGGTGGGCGCGGCAGTCGCGGAGCTTCTTGTTGTGGAGGGAGGCTTTTTTGGCGCGCTCGCGGGCGAGGTTGCGGATGCCGGCGAGCTCCTTGCGCTCGCGCTCGCTCTCCTCGATCTTGCGCTTCAGGTCCTCGGCGATCGCGGGGTTGCGGTGGAGGAAGTTGTCGAGCTGTTGTCCGAGGAAATTGGATACGAAGTTGCGGACGCTGGGGCCCTTGGGGCCGACGTCGGCGGAGCCGAGCTTGGTCTTGGTCTGCGACTCGAAGACGGGCTCCTGGACGCGGATGGAGACGGCGGCGACGATGGACTGGCGGATGTCGGCGGCGTCGTATTCCTTCTTGAAGAAGTTGCGCAGGGTCTGGACGTAGGCCTCGCGGAAGGCGGCGAGGTGGGTGCCGCCCATGGTGGTGTGCTGGCCGTTGACGAAGGAGTAGTATTCCTCGCCGTAGTGGCCGGCGTGGGTGATCGCGACCTCGATGTCCTCGGCCTCGAGGTGGATGAGCGGGTAGAGGGGCTCGCCGGTGAGTTTTTTGGTGAGGAGGTCGCGGAGGCCGTTCTCGGATTTGTAGGCCTTTCCGTTGAAGACGAGGGTGAGCCCGCGGTTCAGGTAGGCGTAGTTCCAGAGCATCTCCTCGATGAACTCCAACTTGAAGCGGAAGTCCTCGCCGAAGAGGGCGGTGTCGGGGGTGAACTCGATGAGGGTGCCGTTTTTTTCGCCGGCGGGGGCGGAGACGATTTTCGTCTCCTTGACGAGTTTGCCGCCGACGAATTCGGCGCTCTTGGTCTGGCCGTCGCGGACGGCCTGGGCGCGGTAGGTGGCGGAGAGGGCGTTGACGGCTTTCTGGCCGACGCCGTTGAGGCCGACGGATTTTTGGAAGGTCTCGGAGTCGTATTTGGCGCCGGTGTTGATGATGGAGACGCAGTCGACGAGTTTGCCCAGCGGGATGCCGCGGCCGTAGTCGCGGACGCGGAGGGAGCGGTCGTTGAGCTCGACCTCGATCTTCTTGCCGAAGCCCATGGTGAACTCGTCGATGCAGTTATCGATGGTCTCCTTGAGGAGGACGTAGATGCCGTCCTCGGGGTGGGCGCCGTTGCCGAGGCGGCCGATATACATGCCGGGGCGCAGGCGGATGTGTTCGAGCGGCGAGAGGGTCTTGATCGAGGCTTCGGTGTAGGCGTTGGCCATGGAAGAGCAGGGAGCTTGGAGCCGGGGCGGGGAGCCGGGAGGCGGCGACCTGGCCTGCGGGCGGGATTCGGAATGGGCGTCACCCTCTGGGCGAAGGCGGGTGCGGCAAGCGAAAAGGCGCCCCTGTCGAAACAGGGGCGCCTGGGGACTGACGGAGAAGCGGTGGGCCGGGGCTTAGCGGCGGCGACGGCGCGAGGCGGCGAAGCCGAGGATGCCCAGTCCGGCGAGGGCGGCGCTGGTTCCGGGCTCGGGCACGGCGGGGGCGGAAACCACGGAGCCGGTGCTGAGGAGCACGGCGTTGTTGTCGAAGATGTCGGCGGTGAAGATGCCGGCGGCGGGGACGAAGAGCGCAGGCGTGCCCGAGATCATCTCGCCGGCGCTGAGGCGCACGACGTCGCCGACTTGGAGGGTGGTTTCCGATGTGAAATAGGGGTAACTGAGGAAATAGAGGTCGTCCTGCGTGACGGTTCCCAGGGATATGCCGTTGCCAACCCAGTCGAGGGCGATGTCCGGGCCGCCGTTCACGCTGAAGCTCATGGTGCCGGTGGAGCCGACGCCGTTGCCGCCGTTGTTGAGCGCGTTGCCGACGCCGTCGAAGACGAAGGCGGCGCCGTAGGTGGTGGGCGTGTTCACGATGGTGAACTCCAGGGGGGCGAGCAGGGTGGCGCGGAGCAGGCCGGTTTCGGTCAGCGAGAAGCTGAAGTTGGCCTGGGCGTAGGCGGCGGTGGTGGCGCCGAGGGCGAGGACGGCGGGAGCGAGCAGTTTGCCAAAGGATTTCATAAGGGCTGGATGCGGTTGCGAGTTAAGACACCGAAATTATCGGACCGATGTCGGATGGATTGAGGGGTTTTTGGAAAACAGGCCGACGGGTGCCTGGGCGCATCGATCCGCCCCCGCCGGAGGCGGCGCCCAGGGGTGTTTGCGCCGCGGTCGCCCGTCGCCGTTCACCCCCGGCGTTTTGCGAGCGGGAAAGGGTAACCGGGCGAGGCGAGCGGGACTGAGCGACGCCTTGTGTGGGGGGCGGAGCGAAAAGGACGGAGGCGGGAGTTGTTTTTGGGCGAAGGGGCGTTTTGGGTGGTTCCAATGCAAGTCCACGCACGCATCTCGAAGGAATGGCGCCGCCGCATGATCTTTCTGTTTTTGATGATCTTTGGCTCGGGCCTCTGGTTCCTGTCCGATGGCTACATCGTGTGGCCGAAGGAGACGAAGCGGTTCGAGGAGGCCTACAAGCCGATGGCCGAAAAGATGATCGCCGAAGGCAAGGCGGAGGGGCTGAAGGATCCGGTTTTGAAGAAGGCGTGGGAGCGCTACGCCGAGCAGAACGATCTGCCGACCAAGGTGCCGAAGGAGCGCACGCCGGGCGATTTGGCGGGGCAGCGCATCACGGGCTGGGTCATGTTCGTCGGCGCGGGGATTTTCGCGGCCTGGGTCGCCTGGAACCACAAGCGCAGCGTGCGCGCCGAGGGCGATCTCATCACCGGCGCCTCGGGCGAGCAGGTGCGGCTGGACTCGATCATGGAGGTGGACCGACGCAAGTGGGCGAGCAAGGGCATCGCCTACGCCCTCTACGAGGTGGACGGGAAACGGAAGCGCCTGACGCTCGACGACCACAAGTTCCTCGGCTGCGAGGCGATCATTCTCGAGGCGGAGAAGCGCATCGCGGCGCGATCGGGCGCGACGGCCCCGACTGCGGAGGGCGCGGCGGGCGGTTCGCCCGAAGCGGATAAAACGGCCGCGGGCTAAAGCCGCGCATCTCAACCTGGACGGGAACAACCTCCAGAGACTCCACACCTAGGCCGCCGAGGCGGCGGAGTTGCCGCGGACGAGGGCGCCGAGCCGGTTCAACTCCGCGCGGGTGTCGATCATGCATTCCTGGGGGGCGCCGGGCGGGAGGCCGGCGCGCGCGACGAGGTCGGCGTTTTCCCGCCAGACCGAGGCTTCGCCGGGAAGGCCTTTGCCCAAGGTGTCCGCGATCCAGCAGGCGAGGTGGAGGCGGGCGGCCAGGCTGCCGTCTCCCGGGGCGTTTTCCGGATGGCGATGGTGCCGCACCGCGGCGGCCAGGGCGGGGGCGAAGCGCCAGGTTTCGAGCAGGTGCGCGGTGACCTCGGCGTGGGTGACGCCGAAGGCGGCGGTTTCCCACCGGGCTTCGTCGAAGGCGGGCGAGGCCTCGGGGCAAGGCGGGATCGACGCGGTCGAGGCGAGGGCGACGCGTTGCAGGACGAGACGGCCGGCCGAGCGCATGAGGCCGAGGGTGTAGGCGGGACGTTCATCGTCGCCGGCGGCGTGGGCGAGGAGGCTCATGGCCACGGCGGTGGCGAGGGAGTTTTCCCAGAGGAGATGGCCGGGCAGACGGTAGAGCGGGAGCGCCGAGACGAAGAGTTCGCCCGCGACGGCGACGCCGACGATGCGGTGCACCTCGCGGAGGCCGACGCGGTTGATCGCGTCGTTCACGGACGCGAGCGGCTCGCCTTGGTGGAAATAGGCGCTGTTGGCGGCGCGCAGCACGGCGGAGGCGAGGCCGGCGTCGACCTTGACGAGGTCGGCGACGTCGCCGACGCAGGCGAGCGGGCTTTGGAGAAGGGATTGGAGACGGGAGTAGACGCGCGCGGAGGCCGGAATGGTCCGGGAGGCGAGGCGGACGGCTTCGGGCAGGGCGGGAGCGGTCGATGGCATGAAGAAACCCATCATCGTCACGCCCCGTCCCCGGCTTGAGACGCGCGGAGCGGCGGGCGGGCGGAAAGTAGCGCCGCAGTCGGCGCGATAAGATCGGCGCGCGGCTCGCGCCGGGATCAGGGCTTGCGGAAGAGATAGTGGCTGACGAGCCACTCCTCGCCGTTCCGGTAGCCCCAGAGCTCGGCGCAGGCCATGTAGAAGACGCGCCAGTAGGCCCACCATTTGGTCGCCTGGTCGGCGCCGTAGGTGTCGCGGAAGAGCGGCATGATCTCGGCCTGATGGGCGTCCATGTTTTGCAGCCAGTGCTCGGCGGTCTGCTGATAGTGGCGGCCGTTGACCTTCCAGTCCCGCACGAGCTTCAGGTCGTCCTGGAACCGCGGGAGAAGGTCGTGCGCGGGCATTTGTCCGCCGGTGAAAAAGTGGCGGCTCATCCAGTCGGAGGCGTCGCGGGCGACGAAGTGGTAGCTCAGCTCCTTGTGGGTGAAGATGTGGGTGAAGAGCAGGCCGCCGGGCTTCAGCCACCGGGCGATGTTTTTGAAGAGCCGCTCGTAGTTCTTGAGGTGTTCGAACATCTCGACGGAGACGACGCGGTCGAACTGCGCGGGCTCGATGTCGAAGACGTTGATGTCGCAGGTGAGGATGCGGAGGTTTTTCAGGCCGCGTTTCCGCGCCTCGGCGTCGATGTGCTCCTTTTGCGTGCGCGAGTTGGAGATGGCGGTGATGCGTGCGCTCGGGAAGCGCTCGGCGTTATACAGGCAGAGGGAGCCCCAGCCGCAGCCGAGCTCGAGGATGCTCTGGCCGTCGGCGAGTTGCGCGCGGTCGGCGTAGATCGCGAGCATGTGCTCCTCGGCCTGGTCGAGCGTCTCCCCGCCGGAGGGATAGTAGCAGCCGGAGTATTTGAGACGTTTGCCGAGGCAGTATCGGTAGAAGGCGGTGGGGACCTCGTAGTGCTGCTCGTTGGCCGCGGCGGTCTGCTCGGCGAGGGCGCGGGTCTTGAGGTCGGCCACGTAGGCTTCGCGGTCGTAGCGGGTAGTCTCCTCGCGGATACGCCGGGCGAGCAGGCGTCGGATACCGAGGCGGACGAGGCGGTCGGGGAGGAGGTTTTTCTCGAGGAGCGAGTCGATCATGGGAAGCAGGGCGTGAGAGCGACAGGGAACAGAGCGGCAGAGGGCGGAAACGGATGGGTGGCGTCAGGAGGTTTCGCCGCTCTGACGCTCTGCTTTCGGAAACCACGGGACGAAGGCGGCGACGCGGCGCTGGTAGTCGCGGTAGGCCTCCCCTTTGGTGCGGAGGGCCTGCTCCTCGGTCATCGGGATGCCGGTGACGAAAAGCAGGAGGTAAAGGATCGCGCCCGGGGCGATCATGCCGAGCCAGCCCCAAGGGGCGGGAAGGGCGAAGAGCGCGAAGCTCAGCCAGGTGAGCGAGACGAAGAAATAGTTGGGGTGTCGGCTGAAGGCCCAGAGGCCGGCTTCGCACACGCGGCCCTGGTTGCCGGGCTTTTTCTTGAAGGCGGCGAGCTGGGTGTCGGCGAGGGCTTCGCCGGCCTGGCCCACGACGAACAGGGCGAGCGCGATCCAGTCCAGGGCGGTGAAACGCGGCTCGGGGCGTCCCAGCGCGAGGAGGAACGGCGTGGCGAGGACGACGACGGAAAGCGCCTGGAACTGGTAGAACTTGAACATCTCCACCGCGAAGTTCTTCGCCCAGCGCGCGCGCATCTCACGGTAGCGGCCGTCCTCCTCGGGGTGGTGGCTCATCACGCGGCGGCAGAGATAGGTGCCGAGGCGCGCGCTCCAGAGGATGGCGATCGCCGCGACGACGACGCGGCGCGCGGGCCAGCCGCCGTCGGCGAGGAGAGCGTAGAGCGCGGCCACGGGGCCGAAGGCGTAGCTCCAGACGATGTCGACGACGCCGTAGTTGTCCAGGCGGCGCGCGACGCCGAAGCAGGCGGCGAAGACGGCGCAGCAAAGGGCGAGCGCGAGGGCGGCGAGTGGAAGCGAAGACATGGGCGTGTGCCTGGACTTACGCGTAGGAACACCAGCCGGATGCGAATCGCAAAGCGGGCGGCGGATTTTTCCTGCGCCCGCGACGCAAACGAAGGTCAGCCGCTCGCGGGCGGCGTCGCGGGCAGGAAGCGCGCGAGCCGGCGCAGCGCGGGCCGGGCGACGAAGTAGACGGCGAAGAAGAGAATCGGCGCGGTGAGCGCCCAGCCGGTGAAGGCGTGCAGTCCCGCGAAGCCGAACTTGCGGAGGAAGTCGGCGAAGCCGAGCTCGTGGAAGGAGCGGAGCATGTCGGTCACGGAGAAGCGCTCGTCGTCGGCGAACCAGATCCACTCGCCGAGGCGGACGTAGACCAGGATCATGACGAGGTGGATCGGCGTGAGGGCGTAGTTGAGCGTTTGCAGGAGGGGCTGGTTGAGCTTGCGCCACCAGCCCACCACGGCGTTCAGCCCGGTGGTGAAGCCGAGAAAAGGGAAGAGGGAGCAGACCGTGCCCCAGGCGAACCCGGCCGCGAGTTTCTCCGGGGTGGCGCCATGCGTGAGAAGCGCGACGAGCGGATCGCGCACGCGACGGCTCCAGGCGCTGCGGCGGGGAGAGTAGGGCTGGGTTTCGGCGGAAGACACGGGTGAACGCGAAGGTTCGATCCCAGCCGGAAGAAGCGCCTCAGGCAAAGAGGACATTTTTGGCGCCCGCCAAATAGACGAGGATGGCGAGGCCGAAGAGGATGGAGGGCAGGAGGATATGTCCGGGACGTTTTTTGGAAAAGACGGCGTCGAGGCCCTCTCCCTCACGCTTCGCGCGGGCGATCTCGAGGAGCATGTAGAGCGCGATCGCGGGATTGCCCCAGAGCAGGATGGAGAGGAGCCAGAGCGCGCGGGCGGCGAGCGTGCCCTCCTTCCACGCGACCCAGACCCAGAAGGCGACGAAGGCGAAATAGGCGTCGAGCAGGGTGGCCGTGAACCACGGGTGGGTGAACACCTCGCGCGGGATGTCGAAGAGCGCGCAGCGCGAACTCGCCCAGCCGATGACGCCGAGCATGCCGACGAGGACGAAGCCGAACCAGAGACGAAGGGCGGACATGTTCAGATCGGAAGAGCGACAGAGGACAGGGCGACAGAAAGCGAGGCGGCGGAGTCGGAGAAAGGAAAGACGTAGGCGGGAGGACGGCGCTGCGGGTCCGTCGCTCCGCCGTTCTGTCGCTCCGGTTCAGAAGCGGATGTTGTTGGCGCGGGTGTGGAGCGTCTGGACGACGGAGATGTTGCGCATGGCGAAGGCGGCCTCGCAGTAGCAGAGGTAGTAGCGCCATTTGCGGAGGAAGCGCTCGTCGAAGCCGCCGAGGGCGAGGACCTCCTCGCGTTTTTCCTCGAAGGCGTCGCGCCAGAGCCGGAGCGTGCGGGCGTAGTCCTGGCCGAAGTCTTCGACGCGGTGGAGGACGAAGCCGCCGGCCCGGGCGAGCTCCTGGTTGACGCGGTTGAGGGAGAGCAGGAGCGAGCCGGGGAATATGTGTTTCTGGATGAAGTCCACGCCGCGGCGCATCTGCGCGTAGCGGTCGTCGGGGCAGGTGATGAACTGGAGCGCGAGGAGTCCGTCGTGCTTGAGACGCGCGGCGAGGGTGTCGCAGTAGACCGGCAGGTAGCGGTGGCCGAGCGCCTCCATCATCTCGATGGAGACGATCTTGTCGTAGACGCCGGCGTGGTCGCGGTAGTCCTCGAAGCGGACCTCGACGCGATCGGCCAGGCCGGCTTCTTGGACGCGACGGCGGGAGAGCTCGTATTGCCGGCGGGAGATGGTGAGGGTGGTGACCCGGCAGCCGTAGGTGGCCGCGGCTTGGATGCTGAAGCCGCCCCAGCCGGTGCCGACCTCGAGGACATGGTCGGAGGGCGCGAGACGCAGGGAACGGCAGAGGGCGTCGTTTTTCTCGCGTTGGGCGTCCTGGAGGGAGAGCTCCGGCGCGTGCGCGGGCCAGCGGGCGCTCGAATACATCATCGAGGGATCGAGCCAGAGCTGGAAGAACTCGTTGGAGAGGTCGTAGTGCTCGGCGATGTTGCGGCGGGCGGTGGAGCGGGAGTTGGGCCGGAGAAGCTGGCCGAGTCGGTTGGCGAGGCGCAGCCAGTTGAGGAAGAAGGAGCGGCCGCGGTGGTGGACGGAGCCGGAGAGGGTGGGCGCGTGCTCGACGTTGAGGATAAACCAGGAAATCAGGCTCGCGAGATCCGGGGTGTCCCAGTCGCCGTCGATGTAGGACTCGGCGAAGCCGACGTCGCCGGAGAGGACGCATTTGCTGAAGAAGACGGGGCGGCGGACGCGAATCGTCGCGGACGGGGAGAGGCCGAGCGGAAGGGTGGTGGCGTGCGCGTCGGCCCGGGAGCCGAAATCGAGGACTCCGCCCTCGGGCAACTCGAGGCGCAGGTGGCCTCGCGGCATGTCGCGGAGGGCGCGGATGACCATGCGGCGGCAGAGCGGGCCGCAGTCGGACGCGGCGAGGCAGGCGGTGGAGGCGTCGGAGGACAGGGAGGCGGCGGGCGGTTGGCTCATGGGGAGTCGGCGAAAAGGGCGGGTTACAGGATCGAGACGGGCGCCGCGGGACGGGGCGCGAGCGAGGAATGGGGATGGTGGAGGTCGCGTTGGTCGGCGGGCCGGGCGGACTTGGCGAACCACGGCATGCGTTTCAGCCAGAGACGGAGCGCCTCCCAGTGGATGGCGGCGATGACCTTGAGCGTGACGACGGGATATTTGACCGAGAACCACGCGAGATGGCGGTCCCGGAGCGGGCGGGGGGCGCCCAGGCTTGTGACGGTGCTGACGAGGCTGCGGCGCGCTCCCTCGAAGTCGTCGATCTGGATCGCGAGTCGGTCGCCGGGCGGTCGCAGGCAAAAGTCGAAGGCGACGTCGACGTCGGAGAAGGGCGAAACGTAGAAGTATTTCGGCGTGCGAAGACGGAAAGCGGGACCGAGACCGGGTTCGTCGCGTCGCGTCTCGGGTCCCAGGACGTAGAGCTTCGTCTCGCGAAACGTGTTCGTGACCTCGGCGATCGCCGCGAGGGGAAGGCCCTCGGCGGTGGACACGAAGTAGAAGGAGACGGGGTTGAACTGATAGCCCAGGACGCGGGGCAAGGTGAGCAGGAGCACGCGGGCGTCTGGCGGCGTGGCGACACCCCGGCCGGCCAGATGCGCCAGGACGCGGGCCTTTAGGGGTGTTTCGCGACCGGGGGGTTCCGCCCGGGGCGCGGCGGGGGCCGCGGGATCGGACGGGTTGTGGAGCGACGCGTGGGCGGGGAGGTAGTCGCTCTGGCGGAAGGAAAGCAGGCCGGGCGAGTCGATCCGGAGGAGTCGCAGGCTCCGGACGAGGGCGGGGAGTTCGTCGAGATCGAGCGCGAGGAAGAAGAGCCGATACGAAAAGCGATGCGCCCGGGGATGGAGCCGGGCGTGCATGACGCTGCATTCGTAGAGGCGGGACGACATATGCGGACAAGAACGTCCGGCCGCCCCGCTTGGATGCGGAAGACGGAGGCGTTACCGGAGTTTTACCGTGACCGCGGCCGGGCGCAAACCCGCGTGGGAAATTTGCGCGCGGGACGTCCGGCGCGGACCGGGAGGCTGGCGTCGCCTAGTGCTCGTGTCCGTGTTCTTCGTGGACGCCGTAGGCCCAGGCGCTGTCGCTCCAGAGGACGCGGCCCTCGCGCTCGAGCCGAAGAGAGAGTTTGTAGTGGGAGTAGGGGTCCACCTCGGTGGCGGCCGGGCCGAAGGCGCCTTTTTCCGTGTTCCACGCCAGGGTTTCCGCCCCGAAGCGGCCTTCGAGGTGGAGCGTGGTGCCGGGGGCGGGGGCGGGTTCCAGCACGGGCGCGAAACGGCCCTGCCACCACGTGAGCTCCAAGGTGTGGGGGGCTCCGTCGACCATGACGCCGTCCAGGAGCACGCCTTGGCGGGAGCCGCGTTTGGCGTCGTGGGCCCGTTCGTCCATGATGTTTTTGTTCACGGGGATGTAGACGACGATGCCGGTGACGAAAAGCGCGAGGGCGGCGGCGGCCCAGCGCTTCCAGTCGCGACGGGCGTCGGATTTCACGAGGACGGGTTCGTCGGAGAAGGAATCCATGGAGTGGTGGGGGCGGTGGGGAAAGCGAACGAGCTTCGATCAACGGGGCAAGGCCGGGAGCGCCGCGATCTCCGCCCCGCGGGCGAGGGCGGGCCAGGCGCCCGGACGCGTGCAGGCGAGCGCGCCGGCGGCGGAGGCGAGGCGCAGGCGCCCGTCGAGCGGGAGATCGCGCGCCAGTCCGAACGCGTAGGCGCCGTGAAAGGCGTCGCCCGCGCCCGTGGTATCGATGCAATCGATACGAAAGGCGGGCAGGGATCCGGAGGCGTCCGGGACGGACCAGACGAGGCCGCGGGCGCCGAGGGTGACGGCGACCACGGCCTCCGGACCGGCGAGAAGGGCGCGACGCAGGCCGGCCGGCGGGACCGCGGCGGGGTCCTGGCCGCCGAGGGCGTCGCGGGCGCAGGCCTCGCTGGCGATCAGATGCGCGGCCCGGGGGGCGAGGGCGCGCACGGACTCGCTCCACGAGCCGGCGTCGAGCACGAGCGGGGTCGCGGTTTCGGCGGCGTGGGCGAGGAGCGCCGGGGTCCACTCCGGCCGATGCCCGTCGACGAGGATCGCCCGCGCGCGCGGGAAGGCGGGCGCGGCGGAGGCGGCCGGCGGAGGCGCGGGACGATGGGAGAGCACCGCGCGGGAGGCGTCCGGTTTGACGAGGATGGCGGCGAGCGGGGTTTCGAAGCCGGGCGGGGAAAGGAGGGCGCGGGTGTCGATGGTTTCGGCGTCGAAGGCGCGGCGGAGAAGCGGCGCGAAGGGATCCAGGGCTTCGTCTCCGAGCAGGCCGGCGAAGGCGGCTCGACCGCCCAGGCGGGAGACTTGGGCGGCGGCGACGGCGGCGGGGCCTCCGGGGGCGACGAGGCGGGAGACGGCCCGGAGTTTTTCGTCCGGGGCGGGGTGGTGCGGGACGGCGAGGAGCAGGTCGACGCAGACGAGGCCGACGCAGAGGACGTCAAGGGCCGGGGCGGGCGTGTCGGTCATCGGTGGACGGAGTTTTTCTGCCGCGGGCGGGACGGTGCGCCTGGCGTCCGCGGCGAAGGGTTTTCTCCGGCTGGCCGCTAGTCGGACGCGGGACCGATGACGACGAGCTCGGAGGCGGGCGGTGCGCCGTTGGTCGCGGGGGTGAAGGCGAAACCGAGCGCGAGCGGCGGGTTGGAGGCGGGCAGGACGACCGCGGTGACGCGGGCGGTGCGCGAGGCGGGCGTGGTCACGAGGTAGGATCCGGTGATGCGGCCGGAGTCGGCGGCGAAGGTGAGGACGAGCTTGCGGGTGTTGGGCGCGGCGATGGTGAAGGCGTTGGCGGCCGACACGCCGATGGCGGCGTCGAGGCGGCTGGCGGATCCGATCGCCGCGGCGTGGGGCGCGAGCTTGAAATCGACTTCGTTCGAGGCGTCGCCGAGGCCGAGGATACGCACGCCCGGGGCGGGTTTGACGTGGCGGGCGCTTCCGGCGGCGGGGGCGAGATCGACGGGGCCGAAGCCGCCGGGTTGCGCGAGTGAGGCGGAGGATTTGCGCAGCCAGTCGATCGAGGACGGGGCTGCGATCGCGGGGGACTCGGAGGAGGGGGCGAGGACGGCCGCGCGGAAGGATCCGAGCAGATTGGAGTAGGGCGCGTGCGAGAGCAGGAGGCCGTGATCCGTGAGGGGCGTGCTGCCGGTGAGCGCGGGCGAGCCGTCGGCCGGGGTGATGAGCCAGGTGGCGCGGCCGTCGGCGGCGACTTGCACGGTCATCACGGTGGCGCCGAGGCCGAGTTCGCCTCCGGCGGGGACAAAGGCCGCGGAGGAGGCGCCGACGTAGGCGGTGGCGGGCCGGGTCGAGGCTTTCCAGGCGGAGCGGGCTCCGGAGACGGACGCGGCGGAAGTCCCCGAGTCGGCCGCGAGGGTCTCGACGCGGCCGGCGAGCGAGGCGAGGCCTTCTATCTCGGCCAAGGTGAGCGCGAGACGCAGTCCGGGTTTGGCGAAGGCGACCGCGAGCGTGGGCGCCTCGTCGGTTCCGTCGAGCAGGCCGGTGAATGGATACTCGGTTTTTCCAAGAACGAGGCGTCCGGAGACGGCGGCGTTGGCGTTGACCGTGAGCGAGAGCGCGCCGCCGAGGTCGCCATTGAACGCGGCGTGGCGCGAGACGAGGGCGACGTAGTTGCCGGTGAGCGCCGGGGAGACGGGGGCGATGGAGAAGGCGAGGGGGACGCGGACGAGGGCCTTGTCGCGTTTGGTGGCGGTGACGACGACGGAGTAGGCGCCCGGTTTGGTCGGGCGTCCGGAGAGGAGTCCGGTCAGGGGATCGAGCCGCAGGCCGGGCGGAAGGGCGCCTGATTTCCAGAGGGCCACGTCGCCGTCGACGTATTCGCCCAGGTCGATCGAGGTGCTCGTTCCGGCGCGGGGGGAAAAGGTGTCGCGCGGACTGTCGTCGACGGAGGCCTCGATCTCGCAGGAGGCGCCGCCGAGTGCGTTGGTCGCGGTGCAGGTGTAGACGCCCGCGTGTTTGGCGGAGAAGTCGGCCACGCGGTGTTCGGCCCCGTCGGCGCCGGGGATGATCTGGCCGTTGCGGCGCCAGACGTAGTCGAGGTTGCCGCCGGAGAACGCGGCCCGAAGCACGAGGGTGGAGCCGGTGGCTAGGGCCTGGTCGTCGGGGGCGGCGACGAGGGCGGGGGCGGCGAGCGGGGTGCCGTAAAAGGTGAGGCTGGCGGAGTTGAGGTAGCCGTAGTCGGAGGCCTGGTTGTCGCGGATGGTGAGGGTCCATCGGCGCGAGGGAAAGGCGGGGAGGCGGGAGGTTTCGCCCCAGTGGCGCACGCTGGTGAAGGGGTAGTCGTCGTAATCGGCGCCGAGCGTGGGGTCGTCGGGGTCGCCTCCGGCCATGCGCCGGGTGCTCTTGGCGAAGCGGCTGACGGTGCCGGCGGGCGACGCGAGGGAGATTTCCAGGTCTCCGCGATAGGTGTGGCTGATGTTGAGGGTGAGCACGACGTGTTCGACGCGAAGGACGGTGTCGTCGACGGGCGGTTCGAACGTGAGCGTAAGGGGCAGGCGGGGGTTGTCCGGGATGAGCATGCTTCCGGCGGACGAGGGATAGGCGGTGACCTGGGTTTCGGGGCCGAGGGGAACCCAGGTGCGGGCGAGCGTGAGGGCTTGCAGGGCGTTGACCTGACCGCCGCCGAGCCGCGGGTGGTGTTTGATGGGGAAGGCGGTGTCGCCCGCGGTGCGGGTGACCCAGTCGCCGCTCGAGCCCATGAGCTTGGTGGAGGAGCGCAGGAAGATCTCTTTCACGTCCCGCCATCCGAGATCGGGCCGGGCCTGGAGGAGAAGGGCGCCGACGCCGGCGGCGATCGGGGTGGCGGCGGAGGTTCCGTTGAAGCTTTGGGTGTAGCTGCCCTTGGTGTATCCCGGCAGCCCCACGCGGTCGGAGGTGACGATGCCCGCTGCGCCGGGAGCCGACACGACCAGATGGGGCCCGCCCTCGCTGAAGCCGGCGATGCCGCCGCTTCTGCTGGTGGCGCCCACGGCGATGACCGGACGCGCGGAGGCGTAGCCGTCGAGCGAGCCTTGGTCGCCGGAGCTCTGGCCGTTGCCCGCGGCCCAGAAGTAAAGCACGCCAAGGCCGTTGCGGCCGTGGGTGACGCCGCTGGCGATGGACGACAGCCATAGCGGCGGGGCGGGGTTCAGGTCGGGGTAGTAGTCGTAGGGACCCCAGGAGTTGTTTTTCACCGAGATCGCGTCGTTGCGCCAGGTCATGGCCGCCGCCTCCTCCGAGTCGTCGACGGGGCCGGCGATCAGGCGCAGGGCGGCGAGGGTGGCGGCGGGCGCGGAGCCGGCGCCTCCGATGCCGTTGTCGCCGCGGGCGGCGGCCAGCCCGGAGACGGCGGTGCCGTGGTCGTCGGTCAGGAAGTAGGTATACCCGTCGTAATCGAGTTCATGGTCTTCGGCGGAAGGGTTGGTGTCGTTGCCGTTCCAGTCGTAGCCGAGGTCGCCGTCGAGGGCGGGCGCGAGGTCGGGGTGCGAAAGATCCACGCCGTCGTCGATGATGCCGATCACCACGCCGGCGCCGGTGGCGCTGTCCCAGGCGGGCGTGGCGCGAATGCCGCCGAGGTGCCACTGCTTGCCGATCATGGGGTCGTTCAGCTTTGCGCGCGCGAATCGCTGGCGGGCGAGAAGCGGACGGGCGGAGCGAACACCGGGCAAGGCGGTGGCGGCGAGGGCGGCGCGGAGCGGCTGGGCGGCGTCGCCCACGATGCGGGCGAGCGCGTGATCGGGGGCGTAGGCGGGGCGTTCCCAGGAGACGATGCCGAGATCGGGGCGGGGCGCGGGCGAGGGCGTGTCGGCGGAGGCGAGGCGCACCTCGACGCGGGGATTTACGATGCGGCGGGTGCGGGCGTCGCGCGTCGCGCCGACCGGATAAAGCACGAGGCGGGGGGCCTCGCTTTGGGACGCGCCGGCGCCGAGGTCCGCGGCATGCGCGAGGAGGGTCGGCAGATCGGCTTGGGGGGGGATCGCCTCAAGGCGACGCGCGACCGGGCGGCCCGGGAAGTAAAGTTCGTCGAGCGCGACCGCGTAGTTTCGGGTGGCGCCGCCGTCGGACAGCTTGAAGACGGAGCCGGGTGTCGCGGGCGCGGCTGCGTGGGCGGGCCGGTGTCCGACGGAGGCCTTGGTCGCGAAGTCGGGCGAGCGGACGGTCGACGAAGGCGACGCCGCGGGAACGGTCGAGGTGGGCGTGGAGCCGGCGAAGCGGGGCGCCAGCCACAGGAGCAGGGCCGCCGTGAGGAGGGCGAGGAGACGCGGGAGGGATGGGAGGCGGCGCATCGGAAAAAGGTGGGGATGAAGCTCAGGCGAGGAGGGCTTCGTCGCAGAAGGCGAGGAGGCGCGCGCGGAGGACGCGGGCGCGTTCCGCGAAGGCGCGCTGGGCGCGTTCGTAGTCCGCGCGGCCCTCGGCCGTCTCGATTTTCACCGGCGCGAAGCCCAGGGCGGCGAGGTCGTAGGGGCTGGCGCGCATGTCGAGCTCGCGGATGTCGCGGGCGAGCTCGAAGCAGTCCGCGATCAGCTCGGCGGGGACGAGCGGGCCCAGTTTGAAGGCCCACTTGTAGAGATCCATGTTCGCGTGCAGGCAGCCGGGCTGCTCGTGGTCGATCGCGGTTTCCCGGGCGAGCTCGGCGCGGTTGAGCGGGCGGGCGGGCGGGGTGAAAAAGCGAAACGCGTCGTAGTGCGTGCAGCGCAGGGGCTGGGCCTCGACGACGGCGGCGACCCCGTCCGGCGGGAAGCGCAGCGGATACTGGTTGTGGCGCACCTCCTCCGGGGTCTGGCGGTAGACCATCGCCCACTCGTGAAGGCCGAAGCAGCCGAAGAAGGGCGGTCGCGCGGCGGTGGCGGCGAGGAAGCCGCGCAGCCAGGCCACGAAGGGGAGCCGTTTTTCGAGAAGCGCGGCCGGCTTAAGGACGACCCCGTATTCGTTTTCACCATACTCCGGTCGGACGAGGCGGGCCCGCGCCGCCGGACCGGCGAGGGCCACGCCGGGGCCGGGGAACCAGCGGCGCAGCCAGGAGGGGCGGTGGCCGTAGTAGGTGAAGAGAAAGTCGTAGACCGGATGCTTTTCCGCGCGGGCGGCGCGGGCCTGGTGGGGATCGGTCCAGGCTCGCACCCGGTCCTCGTGGGCCCGCGCGCGGGCCTGCCACTCGGCTTCGGAGAGGACGAGCGGGGCGGCGGGCGGAGGGGGAAGGTGGGCGTTCACGGGGCGCGGTCGCCGGCTTTGCTCAGATGCGGCGTCCGCGGATCCGGGGCGCCGGCCTCGCGGCGTCGCGCGAGAGGGGCTCGCGGAGGGAGGCGGAGAGGCGGGTCGAGGGCATAAGACAGCCAAGCGTGGCGTCTTGCGGATCGATGGCAATCCGGCGAATCGCCGGAATCGACCTCTCCGGGATCGGGGCGGGCCCCGACCGGAGGGCCCCGGTCAGAGCCCGAGCGCGGTCCGGGCCGCCGCGACCTGGGCTTCCGTGGTAAGGGAAATATCGATACGGATCGCGTCGGCCGGCGGCTCGAGCGCGGCGAGCTGGCTGGCGAGCAGGGAGGCCGGCATGTAGTGGCCGGCGCGGGCGGCGAGGCGCGAGGCGATCAGCTCCGGCGGGCCGTCGAGATGGATGAAGCGCACCCGGGCCGGGTCGTCGCCCCCCAGGGCGCGTCGGTGGGCGTCCTTCAACGCCGAGCAGGCGAGCACCAGCGGCCTGTCGTTTTCCAGACGCCGGTCGATCTCCGCTCGCAGGACGGCCAGCCAAGGGGCGCGATCCGTGTCATCGAGGGGCGTTCCGGCCCGCATCTTGGCGACGTTGGCCGGCGGGTGGTGGTCGTCCGCGTCGGTGAAATCCCGGCCGAGCGCCCCGGCGAGGGCCCGGCCGAAGCGCGTTTTCCCTGCGCCGGAGACGCCCATCACGACGAGGATCTCCGGGCGGCCGGTCTTCACATCGAGGCGAGGGCGCGGGTCTGGGCGGGATCGCGGCCCTCGTCTGCGTCGAGGTAGTCGAACATCGTCTCGACCGGCCGGCCCTCCAGGCCCGATTCCGCGATGCGTTGCGCCAACACGGCCGCGCCGGAGTCGCGCCAGCCGCGCTTGGCGAGGAAGGCGTTGAAGATCTCGCACTCCTCGTCGCTGCGCGGCGTGTGGCCGGCGGCGGCCGAGCGGGCTTCCGCCCAGGCGAGGATGTCGGCGTCGCTCGCGGAGGCGTCGGCCAGCACCTGGGCGCCGATCTCGGAATGGGTCAGGCGGAGAAAGCGGCACATGCGCCCGTCGAACACGGTCGGCTTGGTCGCGGGCTCGCCGAGGTTTTCCACGTAGTCGGCGGGCAGGGCGCCGCGGGCGTGGAGGCGGATTTTGTCGAGCATGCGCCCGAAGTAGACGAGACGCCCGACGCGGGCGTAGGGACTGCGGAGACCGGGGACGTGTGGCATGGCGCCACGCAGAAAGACGCGGAACGCGCCAAAGGCAAAACGCTTCAGTCGCGCCGCCAATACACGAAGGTGCAGAGCGAGGCGAAGGCCAGCGTGGGCAGGATCAACCACCACGGGCTGACCGGCACATGGAACCGGTGGCAGGCCCAGTAGATAAGGGCGCACTTGGCGAGGATCAGCACCCAACACGCCGCCAGCACGAGCTCGAGCCGGCGGCTGCGCGGCTCGCGCGGATGCCCGATCTCCATCTCTTCGACGAAGGATCGCTCGATCTGTGCGGGATCGGGCTCGCGGTGGGAAAAGCGGGAGAGGGGCGCGAACATGAGGGCGGCGTCGGTGATTCGAGGGACGTTTTGATATTTACCCGGATCGGGCGGCGGGCGCAATCGGACCCGGTGGAAACCCCGCAAAATCGTGATCCCGCGGCGGGCGCCGAAGACGCGCGCCTCGACAAGTGGCTCTGGACGGTCCGCGCCTACAAGACCCGCGCGCTCGCCGCGGAGGCCTGCCGCCTGGGCAGGGTCGTCGTGGATGGTCGCGAGGCCAAGCCGGCCGCCTCCGTCCGGCCGGGACAGGTGGTCGAGGCCAGGCAGGGAATCATCCTGCGCCGGCTGGTCGTGCTGGGGCTGCCGCGAGGCCGGCAAGGAGCGGCCAAGACGGGGGATTTCGTGCGCGACGAGACGCCCCCGGAGGCTTTGGAGGCGGCCAGGCAGCAACGGGTTCAGCATATTCTGGCCGGCGGGGCGGCCCGTCCGACCAAACGCGATCGGAGGGTCCGGGACGCCTTGTGGAAAGAGCCCGACGGGTTCTAAAAATTCCCTAAACGCGGCACCTTACAAAATCCGGCCGCCGCGATTGTCCTTGCCAATCGGCCGCCGGACGGTGTGTTGGCCCGCATCGTTAGCGAAACGTTAGATGACAGGAACTGGTGAGTCGTCAGGAGAGTTAGGCTCTAGTGATGATTTGAAACCCGATGGTCGGGAACGGACTGGCAGAGACACGTCAGCGACGAAATCAAACATCATGAGCAACTCCAAACTCTACGTCGGCAATATGTCCTTCAAGACCTCCGAGGACGAACTCCGTTCCGCCTTCGGCCAATTCGGTTCCGTGACCGACGTCTACGTCGCCATGGACAAGATGACCGGCCGCCCCCGCGGCTTCGCGTTCGTCACCATGGGCACCCCCGAGGAGGCCAAGCTGGCCGCCGAGAAGATGAACGGCGCCGACCTCGGCGGCCGCGCCCTCACCGTTAACGAGGCCCGCCCCAAGGAAGAGGGCGCCGGCCGTTCCTTCGGCGGTGGCGGCGGCGGCGGCGGTCGTGGCGTCGGTGGCGGCGGCGGTGGCCGCGGCGGCTTCGGCGGCGGCGAGCGCCGCGGCGGCTTCGGTGGCGGCGATCGCCGTTACTAAGCGGCCCCGGAGCGTATCGCTCCCAGCCATCGACCGGCGTTTCGCGGGTCGAACTTAAAGTTCAAGACGGCGCACCTTTCGCGGTGCGCCGTTTTTTCGTTTTGAGAAGCGCCCGCGAAGTCCCCACCGTCCGCCCCACTCATGAGCGAAGAGCCCGAGGTCAGTCCTTTGCGCCTTAAGCGGCCCGGCGTCGGCGGGCCGACGCCTCCGGCCGAAAATCCGCCGGTCGCGCCGGCTCCCGCTCCCGAGCCGCCCTTGGCCCCCCTGCCTTTGGGTGGGATTCCGCCCGGTCCCGCGACCGCGCCCGGTTTGGGCGCGCACGAGCCGGGTTCCGCCGAACGCGCGCGACGCCGGCCGAGCCTTGCGCCGGAAGCCGGCGCCTTCCCGGCTTCTTCGCCCTCGTCGCACCCGCACCCCGCTCCGCATCCGGAGCATCCGGCGGCGTCGCCGACTTTCGCGCATCCGACCGAGACGCCCGGTGCCTCGGGAGCGCCCGTGTTCAAGCTCAAGATCGGCACCAAGCCGCCTCCGCCTCCGGTTCCGCCGCCGGCGGGCGACGGCCACGTGGTCGATCCGTTGAAGGCGTTGGAGGAGACGCCGAGCGGCGCGCCCCTTCTGCCCCTGCCCGGCATGGGGCCCGCTTCCGCCTCCGGGGCGCCTCCGCCGCCCTTGATGCCGCTCCCGGTGCTTCCTCCCGCGACGGCGAACGCTGCCGAGCCCGCCGGAGCCCGCGGTCCCATTCACCTGCGCGCCGAGGCCCCGGCGGAGGCGCTGGATCCGTCCAAGCTTCCGCCTCCCCCGCTTCCGGCCCGGGCCGCCAAGGCGGCCGTGAACCGCGGCCACGCCAAGCGCGACGCGTTGGTTTTCGGCCTGATATTTCTCCTCGTGGTCGGCGCGGGCTCGGGGGCTTATTTCTATTTCTCCGGCCCTCCCCCGCAGACGAGCGCGCCCGTCACGGCCAAGGCCGTCGCCGATGCCCGCCAAAAGGAGCAGGCTCGCGTCGACTCCGTCGTCGAGGGCAAGGAGCCTCCGGCGAACCGCGCGATCGGCAACGTGACGCCCGGCGAGCTCCAGTCCCGCCTGCAGGAAAAAAACACCGCGCTGCCTCCGGCGCCGGTCCCGCCCGCCCCCGTCCCTCCCGTGGCCTCACAGGGGACCGCGATCGTTGCCGCCGGCCCGGACGCCGCGCCGGCCCCGCCGACCGAGCCGGCGACGCCGCAGGCCAATCCGCGCTTTGTCCGCTACGCCGAGGGCATCCGCGTGAGCGGCGTCTACCAAGGCAGCCCGGCCCGCGCCTTGATCGACGGCCGTCTGATCCGCCAGGGCGAGCTCGTGGAGCCCGCGCTCGGCATCAAGTTCGCCGACATCGACGTCGAGGCGAAGAAGATCATCCTCGAGGACGCCAGCGGCGCCCGAGTGAAGGTGAAGTATCTGTAGTTTCGATACGCGGGTCCGGGCCGGACGGACCGCGCGCCGGGCCTGCTACCAGTTCTCCACCGGCCCCTTGGGCACGGGGATGGACTCGCGGGCGAAGACCGGATCGTCCGGGTCGCGCATGAAGGAGGCGACCATCGGGTCGGGTCGATATTTCGGCAGCAACCCGCCATCCTCGCCGCAGAAGCGCGCGCGCCAGGAGACATAGTCGGCGAGCGCCTTCTCGAAGTCGGACGCGGAGGCGATGCCGAGGATGGCCTGCTTGAAGGGTTTCGATGGGCCGAAGCGCCGCGCATACCAGGGGGCGACGCGGCGGAAGAGGCGCGAGCCGTGGTCCTCGCCGTAGAATTCGACGTAGCGCTCGAAGTGGCGACGCATCACGCGCACGCGTTCCTCGAAGGTGGCCTCGGGCAAAAGCTCGCCGGTGCGGAGCAGATGGTCCGTGCGCTTGAAGATCCACGGGTCGTAGAAGGCCCCGCGGCCTATGCTCACGCCCGCGCAACCGGTCTCGGCGATCATGTGGCGCGCCGCCTCGGGCGTGGTGACGTCGCCGTTGCCGATCACGGGGATGGCTTTCACCGCCTGCACGACCGAGCGGATGCCGGCGAGGTTGACCTGTCCGGAAAAGCCCTGGGCGCGGGTGCGGCCGTGCACGAAGACCGCGGCGACGCCGGCGTCCTCGAGCACCCGCGCGAGGTCGGGCGCGGTGAGGTTTTGCTCGTCCCAGCCGAGGCGCATCTTCGCGGTCACGGGGATCTTCACCGCCGCGATCATGCCGCGCACCAGCGCCGCGGTCTTGTCCAGCTCGGTCATCATCGCCGACCCGCCGCCGATCTTGACGACCTTCTTCACCGGACAACCCATGTTGATGTCGACGGCGTCGGCGCCGAGCTCCTGGCAGATCACGGCGGCGTCGCGCATCTCCTCCGGCACCGCGCCGAAAAGCTGCACCGCCCAGGGCCGGTCGCCGGGCGCGGCGGCCACGAGCTTGAGGGCGGTGGGGTTGCGCTCGATGAGGGAGCGGGCGTTGACGAGGTCGGTCGTGGCGAAGCCGAGGCCGCCCAGCTCCCGGACGGTGAGGCGCATGGGCAGGTTCGTGTATCCGGCGAGCGGAGACAGGAACAGGTTGGAGGAGAGCGTGAGCGGGCCGAGGCGCATGCGGGGAGGAGGCAAGGGGGCGGCGGTGCGCGCGGCAAGCGTCGGAGTCGGCGATCGGCCGAGGGCGCCGGCGCCCGGGGTTGCGCGCCGGGGCGGTGCGACTAGGGTGGGCTCGTGAAACTTCGCCGCCATCGCCGCCTCGTCGCGGTCCTGCTCGCGCTCGGTCTGACGGGCGCGCAGTGGATGCCCGGAGGCCACGGCGGCTCGGCCTGCGCGGCGACGGGCTGCCCGACCGGGGAGACCGTGCGGTGAAGGCGCAGGCCGTCGACCGCTCCGGTCCCGTTCTGCTCTACGATGGCGACTGCGGCCTGTGTAACTTTCTCGTGCGGGTCCTGTTGAAAAAGGACCGCGAGGCGCGCCTGCGTTTCGCGGCTTTGCAGGGGGCCTACGGGCAGGCGGTCTTGCGCGCGCACGGGCTGCCGACGAAGGACTTCGACAGCCTGGTTTTCCTGCCCGCCGGTCTGCGCGGCCCCGCCGTGTTGCGCAGCGACGGCGCTCTCGCGGCGCTCGAGGCGCTGGGCGGCGGACACGCGAAACTCGCGCGCCTCGAGCGCAAGGTGCCGGTCGCGATCCGCGATTTCGGCTACAAGCTCGTCGCGCGGACGCGTCACCGGCTTTTTGGCGCCTATCGCCCGCGGCCGCTGCCGAATCCGGCCTGGGCGGAGCGTTTTATCGATTGAGCGCGCCGATCGCGGCGGCCATGCGGCGCAGCGCCTCGTCGAGCGTGGCGCGCGGGCAGCCGAAGTTGAGCCGGACGTAGTGGCCCGGCGCGGCGTTGAAGAAGCGGCCTTCGCTGAGACCGACGCCGTGCGCCTCGAAGTGCGCGACGGGGTCCTCCAGGCCGAGCGCGGAGACGTTCAGCCAGGCGAGGTAGGTCGCCTCGAGCGGGGCCTCGAGTTTCACGTCCTTGAAGACGCCCGCGCCGAAGGTCGCCTGCAGGTGGGCGGCGTGCGAGCGGAGCGTGGCGAGCAGGCCCTGGCGCCAGTCCTCGCTGTCGCGGTAGGCCGCCTCGCAGGCGGAGTAGCCGAGCGCGGTGACCTCGGCCACGATGCCCTGGGTGGCGCGGTTGAAACGCGCCCGCAGGCCCGCGTCGGGGATGATCGCGAACGAGGTGCCGAGGCCGGGGACGTTGTAGGTCTTGCTCGGCGCCATGAGCGTCAAGGTGCGCGCGGCGTGCTCCGGGGCGACGAGCGCGGTGGGCAGGTGCGGCAGGGCCGGGTCGAGGATGAGGTCGCAGTGGATCTCGTCCGAGCAGAGGATGAGGTCGTGGCGCGCGCAGAACTCCGCCAGCCGGGCGATCTCCTCGCGGCGAAAAACGCGGGCCACCGGGTTATGGGGATTGCAGAGGAAAAACAGCCGCGTCCGGGGCGTCACGGCGCGTTCCAGGGCCTCCCAGTCGATCTCCCAGACGCCGTCGCCGCGTCCGGTCGGGCCGGGGCGCAACGTGAGCGGCACGGTCACCGAGACACGGCCGGAATTTTTCGGCGCGGTCATGAAGGGCGGATAGACGGGGGTGAGGCAGAGCACCTCTTCGCCGGGCTGCGCGAAGGCCTGGGCGGTGACGTTGAGGCCGCACACGAGGCCAGGCAGCCAGACCAGCCACTCGGGATCGATCTTCCAGCCGTAGCGCGCGGCGCAGGCGTCCACCACCGCGTCGACGGTCGACTGGGTGGGCCGGGCGTAGCCGAAGATGCCGTGGTCCACGCGTTCGTGCAGCGCCTTCAGGATCGCCGGCGACGAGCGAAAATCCATGTCCGCCACCCACATCGGGAGGATGTCTTTGCCGGCGTATTTTTTCCACTTCTGGGAGTCGGTGCCGGCGCGGTTCGGGACGGTGTTGAAATCAAAACTCATGGCGGGCGGGCACGGTGGGGAAGGCGACCGCGCACGGCACGCGTTTTTTGAGACGAGCTTGCGCACCGGCGTGACAGCCGGGTGGACAAAATTTCCCGCCGGCGAATTTTTGTCAGGTTACAAGTATTTAATTATCAGCGCATAAACAGATTTTAATGGCCGGCATCCCGTATGCGAAGTCTCTCCGCGAACCCAACCGCAATCCAATCCAAGGAGACATCACCATGAGACTCATCCGCTACACCACGCCGTCCCCCCGCGCCTTTTATCCGGCCTATGCCCGCAGCCCGTGGGCCGGGCTGGAGGAGCAGATGGACCGGCTATTCGAGGCGGCCTTGGGCGACACCGCGGGCGCGGGCGCCGCGGGTTTCCCGGTCGATCTTTATGAAGACGCCGGCGCCACCTACGTGCGCGCCGAATTGCCCGGGGTGAACCGCGCCGACATCGGCGTCGAACTCGCCGACGGCACCCTCCAGATCTCCGCCAAGCGCACCCGCAAGGTCGGCGAGCGCGAGGAGACCGTGGAGTTCAGCCGCGCGCTCACCGTGCCCGAGGGCGTGGTGCAGGCCGACAAGATCAGCGCCGCCTACGAAAACGGCGTGCTCACCGTCACCCTGCCCAAGCGCGAGGAGGCCAAGCCCCGCAAGATCAGCGTGACCGTTGCGTAATCAGCGTGACCGTCGCGTAACCGGGCTCTGGATACGCGATACCACGACATATCGGCCGAACCCAGGCGGCCAAAACACCGTCAAACCCGACCATAAACCCAAGGAGAACACCACCATGTCCCTCATCTCTTCCCTCATTCCCGCCTTCGCCTCCGCCCCCGCGGAGCGTTCCTCCGCGCCGGTCGCCCCGGCCGCTTCCGCGCCCACCGTGGTCCCGCGCCATGAAATCACCGAGACGCCCGAGGCCTACGGCCTCGCGGTCGAGCTCCCCGGCGTCGCCAAGGAGGGGCTCGAGATCGGCGTCGACCACGAGCAGATCCGCGTCCTCGGCCGTCGCGCCTGGCGCAAGCCCGAGGCCTGGCACGCCCTGCACCGCGAGTCCCGCGAAGCGGCCTTCGAGCTCGTGCTCGCCCATGGCCGCGCGATCGACGCCGACAAGGTCCACGCCGAGCTCCGCGACGGCGTCCTCCGCGTCTCGCTCCCGAAGGCCGAGGCGCTGAAGCCCCGCAAGATTTCCGTGGCCTGATCCCCGAATCGACGTCGCCCAAGGCCGCGGCTCACCGCGCGCCCCCTTCCCGGGGCGCGCGTTTTTCGCGCCCCCTCCCGCGCCCCTCCCGCGTCGCGGCGGCGCTGGTTGACTTGCCTCCCCGCCGCGCTAGCTCTGGCGCCCCTTTTTTCGCCATGCGATTTCTCCGAGTTCTCTTCCTGAGTCTCCCCTTCTGGCTCGCCGGCCTGCTTTCCGCCCAGGAGGCGGAGGCGCCGGCTTCCGCGGGCTCGACGGCCACGACCTCCGTCGTCGCCGCGCACGACGCCTCCACGCAGGCCGTGGCCGCCCTCGGCGGCGGCGCCGTCGAGACCGCCCCGCCCGATTTCGTCGAATACCTCGTCGATCTCACCCTCGCCCTTTTCGGCGTGAAGAGCGCCGGCAACACCTGGCAGCACTGGGCCATCGCCGGCGTGATCACCTTCCTCTTCTACGTCCTGCGCAAGGTCGTGGCCAACGTGGTCTTCGGTATCTTCAAACGCCTCACCGCCCGCACCGAGACCACGCTTGACGACGAGTTGATCTCCGCCTGGCACAAGCCCGTCGCCGCCTTCATCGCGGTGCTTGGCGCCGTGATCGCGATCAAGGTCCTCAAGATGACTCCGGAGGCCGACCAGGCCTTCCGCTACCTCAAGACCATCGCGTTCTCCGTCGTCGCGCTTTGGTTCTTCATCAGCACCGTCTCCACGATCCTCGACCACCTGCAGGCGGTGGCGAAGGCCAAGGGCGCCGCCGTCGCGGCCTTCATGCCCTGGATCAAGAAGACGCTCATCACGCTCTTCCTCATCTTCGGCGTGCTCATCGCCGCCCAGTCCCTCGGCGCCGACGTGAAGGCCTTCCTCGCCGGTCTCGGCATCGGCGGCTTGGCCTTCGCCCTCGCCGCCCAGGACACCATCGCCAACGTCTTCGGTTCCGTCGTCGTCGCCGTCGACCAGCCTTTCCGCGTCGGCGAATTCGTCCAGATCGGCGCCCACCAGGGCACGGTCGAGGACATCGGCCTGCGCTCCACCAAGCTGCGCACCCCCGCCCGCACCCTCATCGCGATCCCGAACAAGACCGTCGCCGCCGAGGCCATCAACAACTTCGGTCGCATGCCCCAGCGCCGCGTCGATCAGACGATCGGCCTCACCTACTCGTCCAAACCCGAGCAGATCGAGGGCCTCCTCGAGGACATCCGCGGTCTTTTGACGCGGGATCCCGCCATCCATCAGGAGTTCATCGCGGTAAACTTCATCAACTACGGCGCCTACTCGCTCGACATCCAGATCATCTACTTCACGGCCGATCCCGACGCCCGCAAGGCCTTCGCCACCCGCGAGCGCATCAACCTCGCGATCATGCGCCTCGTCGAGGCGCGCGGTCTCGGCTTCGCCTTCCCCACCCAGACGATCGAGCTGTCCGGCCCCGTCGCCGAACGCCTCGCCGCGGCCCGTTCCGCCGCCGCGGCCGGCGCCCCGCCCGCGGCCTGATCACGGTTTTCCCTCATCGTCCCTGTTCCGGCTTTGGCCCGGTCCCCGCGCGGGGCCGGGCTTTTTCTTTGCCCTCGTTGCGCGGCGCCGTCTTTGCATCGACGCTCCGCTTTTCCTTTCGACGATGCCCAACGCCCTCGCCCACGCCGCCTCGCCCTACCTCCGCCAACACGCGGACAATCCCGTCGCCTGGCTCGAATGGGGCGAGGCCGCCTTCGCCCGCGCCCGCGCCGAGGACAAGCCGATCTTCCTCTCCATCGGCTACTCGACCTGCCACTGGTGCCACGTCATGGCCCGCGAATGCTTCGAGAACGAGGCGATCGCGGCGCAGCTCAACCGCGACTTCGTGCCGGTGAAGCTCGACCGCGAGGAGCGGCCCGACGTCGACCGCGTCTACATGACCTACGTGCAGGCCCGCTCCGGCCACGGGGGCTGGCCGCTCAACGTCTGGCTCACCCCCGATCTCAAGCCCTTCTTCGGCGGCACCTACTTCGCGCCCGAGGACCGTCAGGAGCGCCGCGGCCTGCCCTCCCTCCTGGGCGCCATCGCCGAGGCGTGGAAAACCCGCCGCGCCGAGCTTGTCGCCGAGGCCGAGCGCGCGATCGCGTCCTTGGAGGAGCACTACAAACACCGCGCCGCCGCCGTCGCCGACTCCGGCGGTCCCGGTTCCCGCCCGGCCTCCGAGGCGGGTTCCGCGCCCTCCGCCGATGCGGAGGCGGTCCCGCTCCACGACGCCGCCGGCGACGCCTACGAGCGCGGCTTCATGCACCTCTACGAGAGCTTCGACGCCGCGAACGGCGGCTTCGGCGGCGCGCCCAAGTTCCCCCGCGCGGGCAACATCGACTTTCTCCTCCGCGTCGCCGCGCTCCAGGGCGGCGAGACGAGCGAGGCCGGCCGCGAGGCGCTGAAGATGGTCTCGCACACCCTGCGCCGCATGTGCGAGGGCGGCGTCCACGACCACCTCGGCGGCGGCTTCCACCGCTACTCGGTCGACGACGCCTGGTTCGTGCCGCACTTCGAGAAGATGCTCTGCGACCAGGCCCAGATCGCGCGCAACCTGCTCGACTGCGCCCGCGCCTCCGGCGACGAGCGCCTCGCCTGGGCCGCCCGCGGCGTATTGGATTACCTGTTACGCGATCTCGCCCATCCCGCCGGCGGCTTTTTCTCCGCCGAGGACGCGGACAGCGCCCGGCCCGAGGGCGCCGGCCACGCCGAGGGCGCCTTCTACGTCTGGACCCGCGAGGAGATCGACCGCGCCCTGCCGCCGCTCGACGCCGCGCTCGTCCGCGCGCACTTCGGCGTCGAGGACGCGGGCAACGTCCCCGCCGAGCTCGACCCGCAGGGCGAATTCGCCGGCCGCAACATCCTGCGGCAACGCCGGCCCTTCGCGGAGACCGCCGACGCGCTCGGCCTCTCCGACGTGGCCGCGGCCGCCGACCGCCTTTCCGACGCGCTTGAGCGGCTCCGGGCCGTGCGCGCCGCGCGCCCGCGCCCGCACCTCGACGACAAGATCGTCGCGGCGTGGAACGGGCTCGCGCTCTCCGCCCTCGCCCGCGCCGCCGTCCACCCCGCGGAGTGTCTCGCCGACAAGCGCCCCTTCTACCTCGAGGCCGCCCTTCGCTGCGCCCGCTTCATCGAGCGCGAGCTGTTCGAGTCCGACCGCGGCGTGCTGCGCCGTTCCTGGCGCGAGGGCCGCGCCGGCGCCGAGGGTTTCGCGGAGGACTACGCCTGCGTCGTCGCCGGCCTGCTCGACCTTCACCAGGCCACGCTCGACGCCGCCTGGCTGCGCCTCGCCGAGAGGCTCCAGGCCACCCTGGACCGCGTTTTTTGGGACGAGGCCGGGGGCGGCTACTTCGCCGCGCCGGCCGGCGGCGAGCTCATCTTGCGCCTCAAGGACGATTACGATGGCGCCGAGCCCGCCGCCTCCTCGGTCGCGCTTTCCAACCTCGTCCGCTTCTCCGTCCTGCAAGGCGAGCCTCTGCTCCACGCCGGCGGCCATCGGGCCCGGGCGCGCCGCCTCGCCGACGCGTTCCGGTCCCAGTGGGCCGGCGCGCCCCACGCGATGCCGGTCCTGCTTTGCGGTCTGGCCGACTATCTGTCGGAGCCGGCCCACGTGGTGCTCGCCGGCGACCGCCGCGACCCGGCCTTCGCCGCGCTCGCGGAAGTTGTTTACGCGACGCCGATCCTGAACGCGCCGGTGCAGCTTCTCACCCCCGAAGACGCCCCGTGGGCGGCGCCGATGCCCGGCGCCGGCGAGGGTCCGGTCGCCTATTTCTGTCGCGACTACGCCTGCCGCGCCCCGGCGCGCACGCCTCGGGAGCTGCGCGAGGCGCTCGCCTCCTGAAGGAAAGGGTGGGGCGGTGTTCGTTTTTGTCACACCGGCGACGCCAAACTGGCCGAGGGAAGCCCCCTAGCGAGGGCCGCGTAGGCGTTTCCCGCCGGGGAAACGTCTGGCTCGAACCTTCGCCGGGCCAATATCTTCGCGCGGTGCGCCGCCCCGCCTCCCTTCCCCCTTCTTCGCCCTCACCCGCCGAGGATTGGGGCGTGGTCGTGGGCGGCTACGCGGTGCTGGCGGCGGCCTCCCTGGTGTTGATCGGCTGGTGGTTCCGCATCGAGCTGTTCGTAAGCTTCGTGCCGGGGCTCGCGCCCATGGTCTTCAACACCGCGCTCTGCCTGGCCTTGCTCGGGCTCGGGGCGGTCCTCATCGGCATGGGCCGCGAGCGCAACCCGCTCTGCGTCGTCGCGCCGGCCTTGGTCGCGGCGCTGGGCGCGCTCGTTTTGTTCGAGCATTCCACGGGAGTCGTCCTCGGCGTCGATACGTGGTTCAACGCCACGCGTTTTCCTTCCGCCTCGTCCGTGTCCGGCCGCATGGCGCCCAACACCGCGGTCGCGCTCATGCTCCTGGCGCTCGCCGTCATCGCTAGGGCCCGCGGGGGTCGTCGCGCCTGGCGGGGCGCCTTTTTCGTCACCTTGGCCGCGGCGACGTTGGCGGCGGTCGTGCTTGTTGGCTACGCCGGCCGTTTTGCGCCGGCCTATACCTGGGGCTCCTCCGTCGGCATGGCCGTTCACACCGCGACCTGCGTCCTTTTGCTTTCGGTCGTGCTGGCGATCGAGCTGCGCCGGCAGCTCGCCGGCCCGAGCCGCTTCGCGAGCTGGGCCCTTGCCCTCGCGGCCGCCGCCGTCCTGATCCTGGCCGTGGGCTGGGTCGCCTACCGCGGCCTCGAACGCGTCGTTCTCGCCGACGCGGAGGTCGGACGGGGACTCGAGATCGAGCGCCGTTTGCGCGAGATCCAGGTCTCCCTGGTCGAGCTCGAGGCGCGGCGAAACGCCTTTCTCCTCTCCGGCGAGCCGATCCGGCGGGCCGGCGACGTCGACGGCGCCGTTCGCCTGCGCGCCGCGCTCGTCGCCTTGCGCGATCTCGTGTCCGACGAGGAGCAGCGCGGCCGGCTGGCGCGGCTCTCCGCGCTGGTCGACGAGGCGCTGGTTCGCGACGAGCTCCTCCTCGCGTCCGCCGCCCCTGCTGGCGCCTCGGACTTAGATCAGCGCGCGGAGTTGCAGGCCGTGATGCGACGGATGCTTACGGCCGAGGACGCCATCTTGGAGGCGCGTCGCGCCCTGGGCGACCGCGCCGTTTCCGAGGCGCGAGGCGTGATTTTTTTCGGCCTGGCGCTCGCGCTTCTGCTCGGCTGCGGCGGCGTGTTTCTCCTGCGCCGCATCCTCCGCGAGCTCGCCGAGTCGCGGGGCCGCCTCGCGTCGATTTTCTCCTCCGTCTCCGAGGGGCTGGTGCTCCAAGACCGGCGCGGTGTCATCCTTGAATGCAACGCCGCGGCGGAGCGCATCCTCGATCTCTCCAAGGCCCAGCTGCTGGGCCGCGATTCGCTCGACGCCCGCTGGCGCACCGTGCGCGAAGACGGCTCGCCCTATCCCGGCGAGGAGCATCCGGCCATGTGCGTGCTGCGCGACGGCGAGCCGCGGCGCGATCGGATCATGGGCGTGCACCGCCCCGACGGCAGGCTCGTCTGGATCTCGGTCAATTCCGAGCCGGTGCGCGAGGACGCCGGCGGGATCGTGGCCGTCGCCAGCAGCTTTTTCGACATCACCGCGCGACGCGCCGCCGAGTCCGCCCTGCGTGAAAGCGAGGAACGTTTCCGCAAGACCTTCGAGCACGCCGGCATCGGCATGGCCGTGGTCGGGCTCGACGGCCGCTGGCTGCGCGTCAACCGCGCCCTGCTGCGCATCGTCGGCCACGACGAGGCCTGGCTTCTCGCGCGCGGCTTCCGCGACATCACCCATCCCGACGATCTGGAGGCCAGCCTGGCGCACGTGCGCCGGCTTCTCGCCGGCGAGTCCGCCCACTTCCAGATGGAAAAGCGCTACATCCACGCCGCCGGGCACGTCGTGTGGATCCGCCTCACCGGGTCCCTCGTCCGCGACGCGGCCGGCGCCCCGGTCCATTTCGTCGCGCAGATCGAGGACATCGCCGCCCGCAAGCGCGCCGAGGAGAAGCTGGCCGCCTACGCCGCCCGCCTCGCGGAAAAGAACCGCGAGCTCCAGGATTTCGCCCACGTGGCGTCCCACGACCTGCAGGAGCCCCTGCGCAAGATCCAGGCCTTCGGCGACCGTCTCGACCAGTGCGCGGGGCCCCGCCTCGAGTCCGGCGAGCGCGATTACCTTTCCCGCATGCGCGCGGCCGCCGCGCGCATGGCGGGTCTGATCGAGGCCCTCCTCGCCTATTCCCGCGTGGCCAGCCAGGCGCGCGTCTTCGCCCCCGTCTCCCTCGACCAGGCCCTGCGGGACGCGCTTCAGGACCTCGAGCTGCGCCTCGAAAAAAGCGGCGGGCGCGTCGAGGCGCAGCCCCTGCCCGAGATCGAGGGTGACGCGGTCCAGCTGCGGCAGCTTTTCCAGAACCTGGTCGGCAACGCCCTGAAATATCACCGCCCCGATCTTCCCCCGCTTGTCCGCGTCTCCGCCGCGCCGGCCCCGGCGGGCGAGCTGGCCGGCCCCGGGTCCGCGTGGGAGATCCGGGTGGAGGACAACGGGATCGGCTTCGAGCCGCGCCACGCCGAGGCGATCTTCGGGGTTTTCCACCGCCTGCACGGCCGCGACCGCTACGAAGGCACGGGCGTGGGCCTGGCCATCTGCCGCCGCATCGCCGAGCGCCACGGCGGCTTCATCCGCGCCGAGGGCCGGCCCGGCGAGGGCGCGTGTTTCCGCGTCGTCCTGCCGGCCGCGCAGCCCGCCGACGCCCTCGGCGCTTGAACCCCGCGCCGCCCCGGACAGATTACCCGCACCCCGCCCCATGAGCACCGCCTCCCGACGCCCCATCGTCATCCTCATGGCCGACGACGACGAGGACGACCGCCTCCTCGCCCGCGAGGCGCTGGCCGAGGCGCGCGTCTCGGGCGATTTCCGCTCCGTGCCCGACGGCGAGCACCTGCTCTCCTATCTGTATCAACGTGATCAATACGCGGATCCCGCCAGCGCGCCCCGGCCCGGCCTCGTCCTGCTTGATCTCAACATGCCCCGCATGGACGGCCGCGAGGCGCTGCGCCGCATCCGCGCCGAGCCGGCCTTCCGCGCGCTGCCCGTGGTCGTCATGACCACCTCGCGCGCCGCGGCCGACGTCGTCCGCGGCTACGAGTCCGGGGCCAACACCGTCATCACCAAGCCCGTCACCTTCGACGGCATGGTCGACGTCATGCGCGCCCTCGGGCTCTACTGGCTGGATATCGCCGAGCTGCCGCCACCCGGCGACCGCGCATGAATTCCGGCCCGCTGCGCATCCTGCTGGTCGAGGACGACGAGGAGGACTACCTCATCGCCCGCGACCTGCTCGCCGACGCCGGTCATCGGCGCGACCGGCTGGAGTGGGCGCGCACCCTGCCCGACGCGCTCGCGGCGCTCGCGCGAGGCGTCCACGACGTGGTGCTGGTCGACCACCATCTCGGCCCGGACAACGGCCTCGACCTGCTCCGCCGCGCCCGCGCGGAGGGGCTGCGCGGCCCCTTTGTTTTTCTCACCGGCGCGTCCGACCCGACGATCGACGCCGAGGCCCTGCGCGCCGGCGCCTGCGACTACCTTGTCAAGGGGCAGATCACCGGCGCGCTCCTCGACCGCGTGCTCCGCCACGCTCTGGAGCGCGCGCGCATCGAGGACTCGCGCCGCGAGTCCGAGGATCGCTTCCGTCTCGTGGCCGACGCCACGCCCGCCCTGCTCTACGTCGAGGACGCCGAGGGGGGCGGGGTTTTCTACAACCGCACCTGGCTCGATTTCCGCGGCCGCTCCGCCGAGGCCGAGGCCGGCCTGGGCTGGATGAACGGGCTGCATCCCGACGACCTCGACCGCGTGCGCGCCGAGCACGTCCGGCTCGTCGCCGCGCGCGAGCGCTACCAGATCGAATACCGGCTTCTCCGCCACGACGGCGAGTATCGCTGGATGCTGGACACCGGCCTGCCCCGCCACACGCCCGGAGGAGCCTTCGCGGGCTTCGCCGGATCGCTGGTCGACATCACGGAGCGCAAGCTGCAGGAGCAGGAGATCTCCCGCGCCCGCGACGCCGCGTTGGAGGCGTCGCGGCTGAAGGGCCAGTTCCTGGCCAACATGAGCCACGAGATCCGCACCCCGATGAACGGGATCGTGGGCATGTCCGGCCTGCTCCTCGACACGCGGCTCAGCCCCGAGCAGCGCGAGATCGCGGAGATCGTGCAGAAGAGCGCCGAGTCGCTTCTCGCCGTCATCAACGACATCCTCGACTTCTCGCGCATCGAGTCGGGCAAGCTGCGCCTCGACGCGGTCGAGTTCGATCTGCGCACGCTGGTGGAGGATTCGCTCGCGCTGCTCGCCGAGCGCGCCTTCGACAAGCGGCTGGAGCTCGTCTGCGATTTTCCCGCCTCGATCCCCGTGCTGCTGCGGGGCGATCCGGGCCGGCTGAGGCAGGTGCTCGTCAATCTCGCGGGCAACGCGATCAAGTTCACCGAGCGCGGGGAGGTCGTCGTGAAGGTCGAGCCCGTCGAGGACCGCGACACCTCCTTTTCCTTCCGCCTCTCCGTCTCCGACACGGGCGTCGGCATCGAGCCGGAGGCGCAGGGCAGGCTTTTCCAGCCCTTCGTCCAGGCCGACGGCTCGACGACGCGACGCTTCGGCGGCACCGGCCTGGGCCTCGCGATCTCGAGGGAGCTGGTCGAGCTGATGGGCGGACGCATCGGTCTCAGCAGCGAGCCCGGGCGCGGCTCCACGTTTCATGTCGAGCTCAGCCTGCCGAAAATCCTGCCCGGCCTGGCCCTTCCGGCGGAGGTCGCGCCGCCGGCGGACGCTCCGGTCCTGGTGGTCGACGACCATCCCGCCAGCCTGCGCGTCCTCGTCGCCCAGATCCGCTCCTTCGGACTCGACGCGGACGGCCTCCCCGACGGCGCCTCCGCCCTCGCCGCGCTGGAGGATGCCGCGGCCCGCGGGCGCCCCCGCGCCGCGCTCGTGATGGACCGCTTCATGCCCGGGATCGACGGCCTCGAGCTCGCGCGCCGAGCGCGCGCGCGACCCGCCCTGGCCGGACTGCGGATCGTGCTGCTCACCTCCGCGGCGCGCCTGGGCGAGGCGGACATCGCGCGCGAGGCCGGGGTCGACGCGATCGTAGTCAAGCCCGCCGGCCTGCATCAGCTGCGGCGTTGCCTCTCGGGTTTGCTTCGCGCGCCGGAGACGGCGTCCGCGCCGTTTGCCGCGACCGGGGAAAATCTCGTCGCGGCCCCGGGCTCCGCCTTGCACGTGCTTTTGGTCGAGGACAACGCGGTCAACCAAAAGGTCGCCCGGCGCCACCTCGCCAAGCTGGGCCACAGCTCCGATCTGGCCGAGAACGGCGTGCAGGCCCTCGAGCGGCTCGCCGCGCGGCCCTACGATCTGGTTTTGCTCGATTGCCAGATGCCGGTGATGGACGGCTTCGAGACCGCGCGCCAAATTCGTTCGGGCACGGTTCCCGGCGTCGACCCGGGCCTGCCCTTGGTCGCGCTCACCGCCTTCGCGATGGAGGAGGATCGGCGACGCTGTCTCGAGGCCGGCATGGACGACGTCCTGACCAAGCCCATCCGCCTCGAGGAATTGCAGGAGGCGATCGACCGTCGGCGCCGGCCCGGGGCGGACGGGGCGGTGCTCGACGCCGACCAGGCGGCCAGGCTGCTCGCCTTGCGGGACGGTTCCGCGCCGGGCTCCCTGCCCGATCTGGCGCAGGTGTTCGCCACCGAGGTCGAGCGGCGCATCCTCGAGCTGAGGGGCGCCCTTGCCGCCGCCGAAGACCGTTCCCCCTCTGGCTTGGCGCGCGCGATCCGCGACATCGCCCGCGAGCACGGGGCGGGCCGCCTCGCCGCGCGCGCGGCCGAGATCGAGGCGCTGGTCGTCGCCGCGCCGCCGAATCTCGACGCCGCCCGCGCCCTCTTGCCCTCGCTCGAGACCGAGTTCGCACGCGCCCTCGCCGCGCTGCGCCGCCTCCGCGGTCCGGACGTCCCCGCCCTGCCATGAAGATTCTCGCCGTCGAAGATGATCCCGTGGCCAGCGCCGTCCTTGCCCGCACGCTGGAGAAGCTCGGCCACGAAGTCGTGACGGTCGCCGACGGCTGCGCGGCCCTGGAGGCCCTCGCGCGCGATCCGGTGCGCGTGGTCGTGAGCGATTGGGTCATGCCCGGCATCGACGGGCTCGAGCTTTGTCGCCGCGTGCGCGCCCGCGCCGGCAGCGACTACGTCTACTTCATCCTCCTCACCGGAAAGCTCCCCTCCGAGGACAACCAGCGCGAGGCGATCGAGGCCGGCGTGGACGACTTCCTGCGCAAGCCGCTCGCCAGCCAGGAAATCTGGATGCGCCTGCATGTCGCCGAACGCATCCTCCGCTTCGCGACCCAGGTGCGCCAGCTCGAGGCCTTCCTGCCGATCTGCGGCTACTGCAAAAAGGTCCGCGACGACCAAAACTACTGGCAGCAGATCGAGGGCTACATCAACGCCCGCACCGGCACCGACTTCAGCCACTCCGTCTGCCCCGACTGCTACTCGCACATCATTTTGCCCGAGATCGAGAAACTCACCCTGGATGCGAACGCCCCGGCCCCGGCCGAGGCGCCCAAATCCGACCAACCTTCCCCGCCCCGTGTCCGACGAACGCATTGACCGACTCGAAGAACGTTTCGCCTGGCTCCAACGCCACGTGACCGAGCAGGACAAGGCCATGCTCGACCTTTCCCGCCAGCTCGACCGCGCCCTCGCCGAGCTGCGCCTCCTGCGCGACCGTGTCGCCTCCGGCGGAGGTGGCGCCCCGGACGCGTCCGCCGACGAGAGGCCTCCGCATTATTGATCGGCTCGCCGCGGACGCAGTAGCGCCGCGATGCCCCGGCGGCGCTGGCGCTTTTCGCCCAGAGAGCGGCGCCGGCATGAAAGTTTTTCCGCGTTCCGGTGCTTGGCATGGGCGCTGCTATTTCAGGGGTGTTCTTAAAAAACACTTCCCTGCCTCGGCAGGGTTTAGGGGTAACATGGAACGCCCGGCCTTTGAGTCGGGCTAGAAAAGAAAAGGGCCCGCCGTTTAGGGGTAATCGGCGGGCCCTGCTATTTTTACGGCGCGACCGCATCGCGGGGGAGCGTGCGGAGCGCCGCGCGAAGCTTGCCGACGGGCGGTCGCGCGGCTTGGCTCGGGCGCGTGAATCGTCCCGTCCCAGCCTGCTCCTCGCCCGCCCGCGCCGTCGCGCGTGGCGTGTCGACGCGGACCGGCGGTTGGTGGCGGGCGGCCCGGCGATGGTGAAGGCGCAGACCTTCGCCGTCGGGTGAGCCCGGCTTCGCGCCGTGTTGGCTCGCTCCTCACCGGGCCCGGAAATCGCGCAAGCGAGCCGGGCCTTTTTCGCGTCCGCCTCCGGCGGAGCGTTTTCCCGCCACCTCGTCCGTCCTCATGCACTCCTTTTCCTCCGTTAATTCCGATTCCGTTCCCGACCGCGCGTTCGTCTCCGATTTCGCGCTGCCCAAAACCCACTTCTTCGGCCGCGACCTCGCCGAATACCGCCGTCTCTTCGCCCTGCGCGACGAGCACGAGCTCCGCCCCGGCGCGCGCGTCCTCGATGTCGCCGCCGGGCCGGCGTCCTTCGCCGCCGAGGCCGCCGCGCGCGGCGTCGACGTCACCGCCGTCGATCCCTGCTACGGCGCGCGTCCGGAGACCTTGGCGGTGCTCGCCCGCGCCGACCACGCGCGCGTCGCCGCGCAGATGCGCGCCAAGCCCGCCCTGCTGCGCCCCGGGCGCGACAGTTTTCCCGACCTCGAGACCGCCATCGCCGCGCGCCGCGCCGCCGCCGGACGCTTCCTCGCCGACTACGAGAACGGCGGCTTCGTGCTCGGCCGCTACGTCGGCGCCGCGCTGCCGCGCCTGCCCTTCGCCGACGCGAGCTTCGACCTCGTGCTCTGCGCGCACCTCCTGTTTTTGCACGCGGGCCTGTTCGACTTCGCGTTTCACCTCGCGGCCTGCCGCGAGCTCCTGCGCGTCGCGCGGCCCGGCGGCGAGGTGCGTCTGCATCCGCTTTGCGGCGGCGACGGCCGCGACTATCCGCGCCTGGGTGAACTGATCGCCGCGCTCGCCGCGGAGGGCGTGGAGGCGACGCGGGTGCCGGTCTCCGGCGCTTTCTTCCACGCCGCGACGGCCACGCTGGTGTTGCGGGCGCCCGGGCCCCGCGCAGGCTCGCCGGCATGAGCGACGCGACGGCCTTTCCCCAGCACATCATCGCCCGCAAGCGCGACGGCCGCGAACTCACGCGCGGCGAGATCGCCGCCTTCGTGCGCGGGGCGACCGAGGGATCCTGGGCGGATTACCAGCTCGCGGCCCTGCTCATGGCGATCTTCCTTCGCGGCATGACGGCGGCCGAGCGCGTCGCGCTCACCGAGGCGATGATGCGCTCCGGCACCGTGGCCGATCTTTCGCACGTGCCGGGCGTGAAGGTCGACAAGCACTCCACCGGCGGCGTGGGCGACAAGGTCTCGCTCCCGCTCGCCGCCATGGTCGCGGCCTGCGGCGTGCCCGTGCCGATGATCTCCGGCCGCGGCCTCGGCCACACCGGCGGCACGCTCGACAAGCTCGAGAGCATCCCGGGCTTTCGCGTCGGCCTCTCGCTCGCCGACTACGCCGCGCAGGTCGGCCGCGTGGGCTGCTCGCTCATCGGCCAGACCAAGGACCTCGCGCCGGCGGACAAAAAACTCTACGCGCTGCGCGACGTCACCGCGACGGTCGAGTGCCTGCCGCTGATCTGCGCCTCGATCATGTCGAAGAAGATGGCCGAGGGCATCGACGCGCTCGTGCTCGACGTGAAGGTCGGCCGCGGCGCCTTCATGAAGACGCTGCCCGAGGCGCGCGCCCTCGCCGAGGCGATGTGCGAGATCGGCAACGCGATGGGGCGCCCGACGCGCGCGCTCATCACGCGCATGGAGCAGCCGCTCGGCCGCGCCGTGGGCAACGCCGTCGAGGTCGCGGAGAGCATCGCCTGCCTGCGCGGAGAACCCGGCGTGGAGGATCTGATGGAGGTCACCTACGCTCTCGGCGCGGAGATGCTGCTTCTCGGCAAGGTCGCGGCGGATGCGGCGGAGGCGCGGGCCAAGCTGGAACGCTCGATCGTGAGCGGCGCGGCCTTGGAAAAGTTTCGCGAGATCGTGGCCGCGCAGGGCGGCGATCCGCGCGTGTGCGACGATCCGCTCGGCGTGCTGCCGCGGGCGCGGTTCACCGTCGAGGCGAGGGCCGCGCGGGCGGGCTTCGTGGCCGAGGTGGACGCGATGGCGGTGGCGCTCGGCGCGCTGCGTCTCGGCGCCGGCCGCGTGAAGGCCGAGGACAGCGTCGACCACGCGGTGGGTTTCACGCGTCTGGTCAAAGTCGGCGAACGCGTGGCCGCGGGCGACCTGCTCGGCGTGGTCCACGCAAGCCGCGAGGAACAGCTCGACGAGGCGCGCGCCTGGCTGGAGGACGCGGTGGCGATCGACGACGCGGCGCCGGAGGTCGAGCCTCTGATCGTGGAACGGGTGGGGTAGGATAGGGTAGGGCGGGACCGCCGGGCCCGCCGCGAATCGCGAACGAAGCCAACTTCCTCAACGCGGCGCGCCCGGCGGTGGCGCCCCGCCTCGGAAACGAATCGATTTCGCCTCGATAAAGCCCGGGGGCGCGGCTAGCCCGGACGCCGTTACCCGCCCGCCCCTTGAAACTGGTCCTCTTCTTCGCCGTCTCCGCGTTCCTTCTCGCCATCGCCTATCGATTCATGGGCCGCCTGCTCGTGCGCGTCGCGGGGCTGCCCGGCGAGGGGGCCGAGACCGAGCGCACGCCCGCCCATGCGAAGCGCGACGGGCTGGACTACGAGCCGGCGCGCTGGTCCTGGCTTTTGCCCCAGCATTTTTCGGCTATCGCGGCGGCGGGGCCCATCGTCGGCCCGATTCTGGCCGCGACGTGGTTCGGGTGGTTTCCGGCCTGGCTGTGGATCATCCTCGGCGCGATCTTCATCGGCGGCGTGCACGACTTTTTCACCCTCGTCGCGTCGGTGCGGCACGCGGGCAAGTCCATCGCCGAGGTGGTGCGGCAGCACATGAACCGCCGCTGTCATCTGCTCTTCCTCGCCTTCGTGTGGGTGTCGCTCGTCTACGTGATCGTGGCCTTTGCGGACGTGACGGCGGGCGCCTTCTCCGCGGCGGGCACGGCGCCCGACGGCGCCGACGCGCCGGGGCCGGCGGTCGCGACCTCCTCGCTCCTCTACCTCGGGCTCGCGCTCGTCATGGGTTGGACGATGCGCGCGACCAAGCTCGGCGAGGGCAAGGCGCAGCTGATCTTCCTGCCGCTCGTGTTGCTCGCGATCGTAGCGGGTCCTTGGATACCCTTCGACCTCGCCGCGTGGCTGCCCGCCGGCTGGAGCGTCGCATCGGCCTGGAACGTCCTCCTGCTCGCCTACTGCTTCCTCGCGGCGCTCGCGCCGATGTGGCTGCTCATGCAGCCCCGCGGGGCGCTCGGTGGCTACTTCCTTTACGTCGTGACCGTCGCCGGCGTGCTCGGCGTGCTGGTCGGCGGCCTCACGGGAAAACTCGATTTGCAGGCGCCGGCCTGGACCGACGCGACGCTCTTCTCCGCGAACGGCGCGCTGCCGCCGATGTTCCCGGTCCTGTTCATCACCATCGCCTGCGGCGCCTGTTCGGGCTTCCACGCGATCGTGGCGAGCGGCACGACCTCGAAGCAGCTCGACCGTCTCGCCGACGCGAAGCCCGTGGCCTACGGCTCGATGCTGCTCGAGGCCTTTTTCGCCTGCATCAGCCTCGCGGCGGTGATGATCCTGGCGAAACCCTCCGGCCGGCCCGACGCGCTTTTCGCGGACGGCGTGGCGCTCTTCCTCCATCACGCGAGCTTCGGCCTGCTGCCGCTCAAGATGGCTCACGGCTTCGCGCTGCTTTGCTTCGCCACCTTCATCTTCGACACGCTCGACGCCTGCACGCGGCTCGCCCGCTACGTCCTGATGGAGCTGCTCGGTTGGAAGGGCACCGTCGACGCCTTGCTGGCGACTGGGCTGACGCTGCTCGGGCCGCTCGCGCTGGCGCTGTTGCCGCCCGCGGAGCTGGACGGGAAGGCGCTGCCGCTGTGGCGCGTGTTTTGGAACCTGTTCGGCACCTCGAACCAGCTTCTCGCGGCGCTGACCCTGCTCGCGCTCACCGTGTGGCTTTATCGTCGCGGGCGCGGCGCCTGGCTCACGCTCGGGCCGGCGGTGCTGATGCTCGTCGTCTCGATCTGGAGCCTCTCGCTCATGATCCGCACGCACGTGGACCGGCTGGAGGGCGCGAAGCCGCCGGCCTTCGTGCATCACGTGGAGGCGGGCGTCGCGATGCTGTTGATCGTGCTCGCCGGCTGGCTGGTGGTGGAGGCGCTCCTGCTGGCGCGCGGCCTGCGGCGGGGCGCCGTGGGAACGCCGGCCGCCGCGGCGACCTTGTCGTAGGCGGCGGATAGTCCGGCGCCTACACCGCCCAGGCGTCCGGGCCCGGCTCAGCTCGCGTGGCGTTCGGCGGCGTCGAGGGCCTCGGCGGCGGCCTCCCACTTGGCGGTGGCGTCGCTGATCTGCTCGGTGATCGTGCTCAGCTCGAGGTTGAGCCGGTGGAAACGACTCTTGTCGGCGTAGGTGGCGGGGTCTTCGAGCGCGGCGGTGATCTCGTTCTGCTTGGCCTCGAGGTCGGCGACCTTCTTTTCCAGCACGCCGACGTCTTCGCGCATCTTGCGGAGCTGGTTGGGGGTGAGCTTCGGGCCGCCGGGGGCGGGCGTCGCGGCGGCGGGGGCCGGGGCGGGCTCGGCTTTTTTCGCCGCGCCCTTGTGCGCGTCGGGGCGGGCGTCGGTGAAGCCGGCGGTGAGCGCGGCGCGGGCGTTGGTGGCCTTCGACTTGTCGAGGTAGTAGTCGTAGTTGCCGGCGTAGGGCGTGAGGCGGCCGCTGTGGACGTGGAGCACGGTCTCGGCGAGCGCGCGGATGAAGTGCACGTCGTGGGAGATGAAGATGAGCGTGCCGGTGTAGCCCTTGAGCGCGTTGATCATCGCGTCGATCGAGGCGATGTCCAGGTGGGTCGTCGGCTCGTCCATGAGGAGGAGGTTGGGCGGGTCGACGAGGAGGCGGGCGAGGTTGAGGCGGGATTTTTCGCCGCCGGAGAGCACGCCGACCTTCTTGTGCACGTCGTCCTTGCGGAAGAGGAAGCTGCCGAGGATGGCGCGCGCCTGCTGCTCGGTGAGCTGGTTTTCGTTGGTGCGGAGCTCCATCATCATCTCGAAGACGGACGCGTCCTCGCGGAGGGTGTCGGTGCGCTGCTGGGCGAAGTAGCCGGCGGTGACGTTGCTGCCGAGCTCGCGGAGACCGCCCTGGATCGGGATGGTGCCGGCGAGGATCTTGAGCAGGGTGGACTTGCCCGCGCCGTTGGGGCCGACGAGCACGATGCGCTGGCCGCGCTCGGCGGTGAAGTTGAGATCCGAATACACGACCTTTTCGCCGTAGGCCTGGCGGACGTTTTTCAGCTCGATGACCTTGAGGCCGGAGCGGACGGGCTGGGGGAAGCGGAAGTTGATGCGCTTGAGCTCCTCGGCGGGCTCCTCGACGGCGTCCTCCTTGAGGCGCTCGATCTGCTTTTCCTTCGATTTGGCGCGGGAGGCCATGGAGGCCTTGGCGCCGAAGCGGTCGACGAACTTTTGCAGGTGGGCGATCTCGCGCTGCTGGTTCTTGAACTGGGCGGCCTGCTGCTCCTTGCGGGCTTCGCGTTCCTTGAGGAAATCGTCGTAGTTGCCGTGGTAGTAGTGGAGCGTGCCGGCGCGCAGCTCGAGCATGCCGGTGCAGAGGGCGTTGAGGAAGGCGCGGTCGTGGGAGATGACGACGAGGCCGCCCGGGTAGCGCGTGAGGTAGTCCTGGAACCAGAGCAGGGCCTCGAGATCGAGGTGGTTCGTCGGCTCGTCGAGCAACAGCAGCGCGGGCTCGGCGACGAGGAGGCGCGCGAGGTGGGCGCGCATGATCCAGCCGCCGGAGAAGCTCTTCGCGGGTTTCTCGGCGTCGCCCTCCTTGAAGCCGAGGCCGGCGAGGATGGTGCGGGCGCGGGGTTCGAGGGTGTAGTCGATGTCCCAGTTGTCCTCGGTGGGTTCGAGGGCCTTGCCGGAGGTGGCGATGGTGAGGATGGTCTCGTCGCCGACGGGGGCGGATTCCTGGGGCAGGTAGCCGAAGTCTGCGCCGCGCTCCCACTCGATGGTGCCGGTGTCGGGGCGTTCCTCGCCGAGGATGAGGCCGAAGAGGGTGGATTTGCCCGCGCCGTTGGGCCCGATGAGGCCAAGGCGGTCGGTGCGGGCGATGAAAAGGGAGACGTCCGAGAAGAGTTCGCGGGTGCCGTAGGACTTGGAGACGTCGGAAATCGTCAGCATAAACGGAGCAAAAGATGCGGGGCGGCGCGGCGGGGCAACAAAAAGCCCCGGCTCGCGTTTCAAGGCGGCCGGGGCGGCGGGATTACGTATGCGGCCGGCGGTTTCCGGCCGGTCGGGCGTGTCAGGCGCGACGGCGACGGCGCGAGGCGGCGAGGACGAGGGCGCCGAGGCCGGCGAGGCCGGCGGCGGAGGCGGGCTCGGGGATGGGGGCGGTCAGGCCGTCCACGGCGTAGGCTGCGGCGCCGGGCGCCTCGGTGACGGTGAGGGTGATGCCCAGGCTGGTCCGGCTGATGGAGTAGCCGTAGCCGCCGAAATCGGTGGCCAAGGCGAAGATCGCGGTCTCTATGCCGGACTGCGAGGACGCGGCGTCGAAGGAGAACAGCGCATACTCGCCCGCGCCGAAGCCGGCCGTCTGGTGCAGGTAGAGGTAAACCGTCGCGTCGGTATCGACCGGCATTTGCGTGCCGGAGAGGAAGTCGATCGGGGCGTCGGATGAGGGCGCGCCGAGGTCGAAGGCGAACACGGCCTGGTCATGCACGACGATGGTGCCGCCGGAGTTTACGGTGACGGAGCCGGCGGCGAGTTGGCCGAAGCCGCCGATGTCGAGGTAACCGCCGTCGGCGAAGCCGCTGTTGACGATCACGGAGACGGCGGAGACGCGCGCGTGGTCGGCTATGGTGAGCTGGCCGACGGGCGAGCCGCTGTGGCCCACGGTGAGCGTGCCGGTGGTGTTGAGTTGCGAACCGGGGCCGGTGACGGTGGCGGTCGCGGTGACGGAGCCGATCAGGCCGAGGGTGACGTTGCCGGTGTTGTTGAGCACGCCGCCGGCGGAGACGGTGAGGTCGGCGTTGCGGCGCGAGCCGAGCGTGAGGCCTCCGGTGTTGGTCCAAGTTGAGCCGGCGCCGGTGACGGTGGCGTGGCCGGCGTTGGTCACGGGGCCGGTGGTCGTGGAATAGAAACCGATGCCCGCGCCCATGGTGGAGGCGGTGGCGCCGGAGGTTACGCTGAAGGAGCCGGAGCTGTAGCGGCCGACGGTAATCCCGGCGGTGGAGGTGAAGCTGGCGTGGTCGGCGATGGTGAGGGATGCGGATACGCTGTCCTCAATCGCGAGACTCCTGGCCAAGCCAAGGGCGGAGCCGGAGCCGGTGATGGTGGCGTCGCCGCTAAGCTCGTTGTTCAGGGTGCCGCCGACGTAGGTGCTGATGAGCTTGGCGCCGCCGGAGACGGTGGTGGTGCCGCCGAGGTAAAGGTAGCGGTTGGTGACGAGCTCGGCGCCGTCGGTGATGGTCAAGGAATGACCGGACTCGGTCGCGAAGCCCGTGCCGTTGACGGTGAGTCGGGTGCCGGCGCCGGTGAGAAGGATGGTGGCGGCTCCGGTGTCTCCGCCTTCGCCGTTTCCGGGCGCGTAGGCGGTCAGCTGGGTGACGGTGGCGGTGGCGCCGCCCGAGAGCGTAAGGGAGGCGGCCGAGGAGTTTTCGGCGAGCCTCAGGGCGCCGGTGCTCAAAGTGGTGCCGGAACCGGTGAGCGTGATGTCGCCGCCGATGTTCGCGGCGGCGGTGGTGGAGAGCGATGCTCCGGAGGCGAGCGACAAAGAGGATCCGCTGCCGAGACCGAGCGTATCCGTGAGCGTGACGGTGGCGCCGTCGGTGACGGTGAGCGAGGTATGTGCGCCGAGTCCGAGTGGGCCGCCGTTGAGCGCGGCGTGGTCGGTGACGGTGAGGGAGACGGTGTCGGCGGCGCTGGCGGCGAGCAGATCGATGTTGGTCGTGCTCATCGTGGTGCCGGCGCCGGTGATGGTGGCGGTGGCGGAATAGACACCGGGATCGGCGAGGCCGGCGTCGAGGTAGGTCTGGGCGTTGCTGGAAGTGTCCAAGGCGACGTAGCCGGCGACGAGGTGGGCGCCGCCGGAGATGTCGAGGGATCCGGCGGTGGCGTAGAGGTCGCCCGCGCTGGTGTTCAAGGTGGCTCCGGCGGAGACGTTGATGGAGCTGGCGGGAGAATTCATCCACAGGCCGTAGGGGCCGCTCAGGCTGACCGAGGAGCCGGCGCCACTGAGGTTGAGGACGCCGGTGGAGTCAGGGCGGGTGCCGAGCTGAATCCAGTTGGACGATACGGTGGCGCCGCCGGAGACGTTGAGCGTGCCGGAGGAGCCGGAGGCGAGACCGAGGAGGGTGCCGCCGATGGCGAGATAGTCGCCGTTGATCGGATCGTTGATCAGGGTGCCGGGGCCGGTGACGGAGACAGAGGCTCCGTCGGAGACGTTGAGCGTGCCGGTGCCGGCGATGCCGACGAGGAGGTCGTCGGTGGCGGGGCTGTAGGTATCGAGGTCGGCGCCGGCGGTGACGGTCAGAGTGTTGCCCGAGCCGGAAAGGGTATAGGCGCCGGCGGTGCCGAGAGTGGGCGAGCCGACGGAGTCGATGAGTTCGTCGGCTCGGAGAGGCGTCGTGACGAAAAAGCCGCAGGCGGGGAGCGCGGCGAGGGCGGCGAGGAGTTTTGAGCGGGGTGACTTGAGCGGGCGGGCCGTTGTCATGGCGAAGTTTGTTGAAGGCGGACGTGCGAGGGGGCGCATTCTTATTGCCAGAATTTTGATAATGTGGAGAAAAAATAGGGTTAATACACTAAATCAAAGTAACTTTTTGGCATGTATGGGTGTGCTGCTTGATCTGCCTGGGGATGACATCGGTCGGAATAGCCGCCCAAATCGTTGATCGGGTCTTGCGGGGCATGGCGGATGAAAAGCGCCTTGGTTTGGGGAAATGGGAACCGCGCCAAGGTCGGGGCGTCCGTCCGTGTGGGCGCGGAAAATGCCGGGGTGAACACATATTTGAACACATGTGGCTTGCCAGCGGCGTTTCGACTGTTTCCGGTGTGCGCCACGTAGCAGCCGGGCGGTCGCCCGGCTCCCTCAAAACACTCGAACCCATCCCACCATGTCCAAAGCCGCCCCCGCCAAAGCCGCCGCCTCCGCCGCCCCTGCCGTCGTTGGCCCCGACCGCAAAAACCTCGAGCTGGCCGTCAGCTCCATCACCAAACAGTTCGGCGAGGGCTCGATCATGCGCCTCGGCGACAACCACAAGATGGCCGTCGAGACCGTCTCCACCGGTTCCCTCGCCATCGACATGTGTCTCGGCGGCGGCGGCCTGCCCCGCGGCCGCATCATCGAGATCTACGGACCCGAGTCCTCGGGTAAGACCACTTTCTGTTTGAGCGTCATCGCCGAGGCCCAGCGCCGCGGCGGCCTCGCCGCCTTCATCGACGTCGAGCACGCCCTCGACCCGAAATACGCCCGCGTCGTCGGCGTGAAGCTCGACGACCTCCTCGTTTCCCAGCCCGACTCCGGCGAGGACGCGCTCAACATCACCGAGGCGCTCATCCGCTCCAACGCGATCGACGTCATCATCATCGACTCCGTGGCCGCCCTCATCACCAAGGCCGAGCTCGAGGGGCAGATGGGCGACATGACGATGGGCTCGCAGGCCCGCCTGATGTCCCAGGCCATGCGCCGCCTCACCGCCGTGGTGAGCAAGACCAAGTGCATCTGCATCTTCACGAATCAGATTCGCGAGAAGATCGGCGTCATGTTCGGCAATCCCGAGACCACTTCGGGCGGCCGTGCGCTGAAGTTCTTCTCCTCCATCCGCCTCGACATCCGACGCAAGGACCAGCTCAAGACGCCCGATGGCAAGATCATCGGCAACCGCACCAAGATCAAGGTGGTCAAAAACAAGATCGCGCCCCCGTTTACCGAGTGCGAGTTCGACATCATGTATGACGAGGGCATCAGCCGCACCGGCTCGCTCCTCGATCTCGGCCTCGAGCACAAGATCCTCGAGAAGAAGGGCGCGTGGATCGCCTACCAGGGCGAACTCGTCGGCCAGGGCCGCGACGCCGCCAAGACGGCGCTGAAGGAGAAGCCCGAGCTGGCCGCCAAGATCCAGGCGGCGATCCAGGAAAAGGTCACCGTCGCCGGCGGCGCCGACGTCACGGGTGCCGCGGCGGAAGAGGCGGAGTAAGCCTTGATCCACGACGCCGCGCACCACGCGGCGCTTTTTCCCGAGCCGGGGCCCTCGCGAGGGCCCCGGCTTTTTGTTTTGCGGCCGCCGCCGCTCAGACGTCCGGGCAGAATCCGTAGAGCAGGTCGTCGCGGCCCTTGCCCGGCCAGTCGACCTGGTTGACGCGCAGATGGCGCATGACGGCGAAGACGAGGTCGTTGAGCGCCGCCTCGTAACCGAAAATCGAATACAGCGGCGGCGCCTCGATCTTGATCACGAAAGCCGCCAGGCCGACCTCTTGGAGCATGCGCACGCTGCGGTCCACCATCTCGGCCTCGGCCGCGCTCCCGCCCTGGAGGAAGATCACCGGCTTGGGCGCGGCGTTCATCTGCTGGAAGGGCCCGTGCGCGAACTGCAGGAAATCGCTGATCGGCGGGCAGGGCCAGTAGACGCCTTCCATGAACTTGCAGGCCAGGTTCTGGCTGAAGTCCGAGATCGGCGCCGCCGTGACGAGATTGAAGCCGCCCGACCACGCGCTCGGCAGCTTGATCATCGCGTCGAGCAGGTCGCGCGGCGCCTTGGCGGCGAGCAGCGCGGCGAGTTGCTCTTTTGTCGGCAGCGGCGCGCGGCAGCCGGCCAGACGGGAGACGAACTGCAGCGCCGCGAGGTAGCCGGCGAGCGGGCCGACGAAGCGGATCAGCGTGGTGTATTCCTCGGCCAGCGGGAACTCGACCAGCTCGTTGCCCTCGTCGAGCAGGCCTTGGAGCAGGGCGGCGCGCTCGGGTTTGCCGGCCGCGAGCGCCGCGGCCGGCGTGCTCGCGCTGAACAGGACGGTGTGGGCGAACTCGCGTCGCCGCCGCAGCGCGATCTGCGCGTTGGGCGACACGCCCTGCGAAAACACCACCAGCGTCTTGCCCGCGAAGGCCCCCGGCGCCGGCTCCACGAAGCCGGAGAGCGGCAGGTAGGCCGCCGCGCGGTCGGTGAACATATTGAGCAACATCACCAGGTAGCGCGCGTGCGCCTCCGAGCTGCCCGTGCCGGTGACGAGAAAACGCTGCGTGGCGAGCGTGCGCCCGGAGAGCGGCGTCGGCCCGCGCTCGAGCATGCCGGCGAGCGTGGCCGGAATGCCGGCCAGACGCGCGGCGAGCAGTTGATGGCCCAGGGGATCGGGGTCGAATGAGGAAGCGATGTGGGCCACTGGAAACGGATCTGGGTGGACGGGAGAAAGTGACGGATGGCGGGGGGCGACGCGGAAGGACCGGCCTTTTCCTAGCAGGGTTCGCGCCGGATGCGCTTTTGCAATCGCCCTGACGCCGATGCGGCGGAGGGCGTCGGTGGAATCGGCTTTGCACCGACGCGAGGACGCGGTGATTTCGGCCGCTCCGCCCGTCGCCTTCCGATGAAAACCCTCCTTCTCCTCTTTGCTTCCAACATCTTCATGACCTGCGCCTGGTATGGGCACCTGAAGTGGAAGTTTCTGGAGGGGAAGAGCCTCGCCACGGTGGTCCTGGTTTCGTGGGGCATCGCGCTTTTCGAATACTGCCTGATGGTGCCGGCCAACCGCATCGGCTACGCCCAGGGCTTTAGCGGCTATCAGCTCAAAGTGATCCAGGAAGCGATCACGCTGACCGTCTTCATCGGCTTCGCCTGGCTGGTCCTGAAAGAGCGCCTGACCTGGAACTACGCCGTCAGCTTCGGCCTCATCCTGCTCGCGGTGTGGTTCGCGGTGGCGTTCAAGCCGTTAAGCTCCTCGGGATCAGGTCACTAGTCTTGGTTTCGGAGGCTTTCGTGGCCGTGGATGTTAAAAGTAAATATACCGCGATTAACCCATTGACTGGGTAACTTCACTTAAGTGTAAGGCCTTATCCCTCTTGTTGCATTCCAGCTTCAGGAAGGGCTCTTGGCCATGTCGCTTAAATACTTACTGACCGGAGGCATTCTTGCCTTTGTTGCTTTCGCCATCGTTTCGCCCGTTTTTTCGGCGGAAGCCGATTTAGGCGTCGCGCGGGTGCGGCAGGTGCCCGCCATCAACGGCGGCGCCACGGTCGACGGCAGCATTCACATGATGACCGGGGCGGCGGTCGTCCTCAATGGCGGCGCGACCATCACCCGCGATCTTTTGGTGCCCGGCACGCCTGTCGTCCGGACCAACGGCAAGCCCAACTTCGGCGGCACGCTTGACGGCTCCGGGGGAGCCTCGCCGGCCGGGTATGCGATCACGCTAAACGGCCAGTCCACGCTGCGAAACGTGATTCGGCGCACCGATCCGGTGGCCTTGCCGTCCTCGCCGACGCCGGCGGCGCCGTCCGGATCGCGTTCCGTCACGATCAACGGCGCCGCGCAGTCCACGGGGGACTGGTCCACGCTTCGCAACCTCACCCTCAATGGAAACGTCGGCCAGGTCGCCGTTCCGCCCGGCGCCTACGGCGATTTCGTCGCCAACGGAGGCTCGGGCTTCACCCTCGGTATCGCCGGAGCCACTACGCCGGCCGTTTATGATCTTCAGCGTCTCACGATCAACGGCCAGGCGCGGCTCGACGTCGTCGGTCCGGTTGTTCTCAACCTCGCCAACGGTCTCGCGGCCAACGGCGCGCTCGGCTCCGCGAGCCGTCCCGATTGGCTCGCGCTCAACATCGCCGCCGGCGGCCTCACGCTCAATGGAGGTTGCACGATCCACGCCTTCGTCAACGCGCCCGCCGCCGGCTCCGGCACGGTGATCATCAACGGCAACAGCACCCTCGTCGGCGGCTTGGTGGCGGATCGGCTCATCGTCAACGGCGGCGGCCTCCTGCGCCTGCGGCAAGGGGGCGGCGCCGGCCCGGTGAACACCGCGCCGATCGCGAACAGCCAGTCGCTCACCACGCCCGAGGACACGCCGCTTGCCCTGACGCTCACCGCCACGGACGCGGAAAACGACGCGTTGGTCTACCGTCTCGTGTCGCTTCCGGACGCGGAAGCCGGCGCGCTTTTCCTGGCGGACGGGGCTCCTTTGCCCGCGCTCGGTTCCGTTCTTCCTTCCACCGCGTTGCGCTACGAGCCCAAGGCCGAGTCCGACAAATCCGGTTCGTTCACATTCCGGGTTCGCGACAGCGCCGGCCTCGAGTCCAATGTCGCCACCATCTCCATCGCCGTCACGCCGGTGAACGACGTTCCGGCGGCGGCGCCCCTGGTCGTGCGCACGGACGAAGACGCGCCGGTGGATCTTATGCTCTCCGGGACGGATTCGGATGGAGCCGTCGTCTCTTACGCGGTCAAAATGGTCACTCCCGAGGGCGCCGCCCTCGAGGGAAGCATCACCGGCGAGCCGCCCGCGCTCACTTATCGCCCCAAGGCCGATTTCTTCGGAGAGGAAACCTTCACTTACACGGTCACCGACGACCAGGGCGGGGTTTCGGCGGAGGCCGGTGTCACGATAGTCGTGCGTCCGATCAACGACGCTCCGGTGCCGCAGCCTCGGTCGATCGAGTTGTCCGAGGATGAGCCGATTTTGATCACGCTGGACGCGACCGACGCCGAAAACCAGCCGCTCCGTTACGCTCTGGCATCGCTTCCGGCCTACGGTTCCCTGCGGCTTGCGGACGGCTCCGTGCTCCCGTCCTCCGCGATCGGCGAACCTCTGCCGACCGAGGCGGGCGGCGTCGTTCGCTACATACCCCACGCCAATCGCCACGGCTCCGATGTGTTCACGTTTACCGCCACCGACGGCGTGGATTCATCCGGCCCCGCCGCGATTCAGCTCACGGTTATACCGGTGAACGACTCGCCCGTCGCCGCGCCGGGCGAGGCCGTCGCCGACGAAGATCAGCCCGTTGTCATCCCGCTCTCCGGTTCGGATATCGATGGGGACGCGCTGGAGTTTTCCGTAAGCGCGCCGCCTGAAAAAGGCGCCGTCGAGATTTCCGGAAATCTCGCCACTTACTCGCCCGCGCCAGACGCCCACGGGGCGTTCACGTTCACCTTCACCGCGTTCGACGGGAAAGCGCGTTCGTCTCCCGCCACGGTTGCCGTCGAGGTGATCCCGAGCAACGACCCGCCGTCCGTCGCTTCGCCCGGGGCGCGACTCACGAAGGAGGACACGCCGGTCGACATCGTCTTTTCGGGTTCGGATCCGGACGGGGATCCACTTCGTCTTCTCATCGCGACGGGGCCATCTCGCGGTTCTCTGACGCTCGCCGATGGGGGGCCTGTTCCGGCGTCGGGCGCTCTCGTGCCGGTATCGGGGCTCGTCCTACGTTACTCGCCGGTCGCCGACTACCACGGCGCCGACGAATTCACCATTCGCGTCGCCGATCCTTTCGGCGCGGAATCCCCGGCGGTTCTCGTGCCGATCACCGTCGTTCCGGTGAACGACGCCCCGATCGCGCACGCCGCGGCTTATGTCGTGAGCGAGCGGCAAACGCTCCCGCTCGTGCTGAGCGCCACCGATGTCGACGGCGACGCGCTCGTATTCACGCTCGGCTCCGCCCCCGCCGCCGGCACCCTGGCTTTCGCCGACGGGGCGTCGCTCCCGCCGCTCGGCGAATCGCTGCCTTCTCCGGCGTCGCTCCTTTACACGCCGCCCGCCGACACCGACGCCACCTTTGCGTTCACGTTTACCGCGACCGACGGCGGCGCCGTATCGTCGCCCGCCACGATTTCCATCGAGGTTCGCAACGTCCCGGACGCGCCGATCGCGCAGGGCCGGACGCTCGCTCTCACCGAGGACACCACGATCGATTTCACCCTCGAGGCGGTCGATCCGGAGGGCGACGCGTTGACCTACGTGGTCACGGTTCCGCCGGCGCAAGGCATGTTGAGCTATGCGGACGGACGTCCCGCGCCATCGCCCGGCGATCCGCTTCCCTCCCCGGGCCTCCTGCGCTACACGCCCGACGCGAATTTTCACGGCGCCGACACCTTTGCTTTCGTCGCGCGCGATGACTCGCAGGAGTCCGCGCCCGCGATCATGAATCTCGTCGTCGCGCCCGTGAACGACGTGCCGCGCGCTCTGTCCCGGTCTCTTTCCACGACAGAGGACGGCTCGCTCCCGATCCTGCTTTCCGGTGTCGATGACGACGGCGACGCGCTCGTGTTCGCGCTCGACGGCCTTCCGAAGCATGGCGACCTGACTTACGCCGACGGATCGGCCCTGCCGGCTCCCGGCTCTTCGTCCCTGGCCTCCGGCTCCCTGCTCTACCGGCCCGCCGCCGACTATCACGGCGAAGACGATTTCACGTTCACGGCAAGGGATGTCTCCGGCGCGGTGTCCGATCCGGCCGTCGTCTCGCTCGTTGTCGAGCCGGTCAACGACGTCCCCGTGGCATACGGCGCGAAGCATGACGTCGCCCTAGACCAAACCGCCCTCATCGAGCTGGGCGCCGCGGATTCCGACGGGGACCCGCTTGTCTTGTCCCTGGCTGTCGCGCCCGCGCATGGCACCGTCACGATTCTCGATTCCCTCGCGATCTACACTCCCGTCTCCGGCTATCGCGGAGCCGACGGCTTCTCGTTCACCGCAAGCGACGGACGGGCGACCTCCGAACCCGCGCAAATCGTCCTGCAAATCTCGGCGATCAACCGTCCGCCCGTGATAACCAGCGAGGCGAATTCCCGCCTTGGCATCCCCCAGGATTATTTTTCCGGCCACCTGCCGGCCGTTTTGCGCGATTTCAGCATCCAGTATCCGGATTTTGAGGACAATGTTCCGATCGCGGTTCTCACCGGCTTGGTGAAACCGATCCTCGGAGCCGATGGTCTTCCCGAATTCTCGGGAAATGGACGTGGGACGATATCGAACGCCGAGAATTTCAACCGGTGGTTTCGCGATGTCGCCGGCGTCAACGTGCGCAGGGGCTACAATGTTCCCTTGGCCGAGACCGCGCCGGGATCCGGCGTGTATCGATTTTATTCGGACGCCTTTTTTCCCCTGGATGGAGACGGATTCGGCAACGAGGGTATGGCGCACAACTTCAGCTTCACGATGGAGCTGCGCACCCGTTTCACCTATCGGGGAGGCGAGGTCTTCAACTTCACCGGCGACGATGACGTCTGGGTTTTTATCGACGGCCGTTTGGTGGTGGATCTCGGCGGGGTCCACCCCGCCGCGAGCGGGAGCGTGAGATTGGATTCGCTGGGGCTCGTGCCCGGCCGGAGCTATCCGCTCGATCTGTTTTTCGTCGAGCGGAAGACCAGCAACTCCAACTTCAAGATGGAGACCACGCTCGAGCTCCGTGGAGCCGGAAACTACAGCTATGCCGTTCAGGCGCATGATCCGGACGGGGACGCCTTGACCTACCGCCTTATTCAGGCGCCGCCAGGAATGACCATCGACGCCGCGACGGGCTTGATTCTTTGGGACGCCGGGATCACCGAGCAAGGCAGCCACGACGTGGTGGTGGAGGTGGCCGATCCCGCCGGTTTGGTCGCCAGGCAAGCGTTCCGGCTCGTGGTTTTTGCGAATTATCCCCCTTCCGCGGCGATTCACGAACGCTTCCGCGTGGCGAGGCCCGGCGAGGCGATCACGATGTCCGCTTCGGCGACGGACGACGGATTCCCTCCAGGTTCAGCCTTGGATATGGAATGGGCGTGCGTGGACGGCCCCGCCGTCCCTGATTTTTCGAGTCCCGGGACAAGGCAAACACAGGCGATCTTCCCCGTGGCGGGAACCTATCTCGTCTCCTTCACCGCCGATGACGGCGCCTTGAGCACGCAAGATCTCGCCGAGGTGAGGGTCGGTGTTCGGACTCTGCCCGCGCCAGATGGATTGATGGCCTGGTGGCCGGGTAACGGACGCCCGATCGAGGCGACGAAAGGCAATGCGCTTTTGACGCCGCTAAACGGGGCGGGCTATGGTCCGGGCAAGGTGTCGCAGGCGTTCGTGTTCAACGGAGGCGGCGCCTATGCGAAAGCGGCGGCGCATCCGGATTTCGATTTCGGGGCGTCGAGCGCGGGCTTCACGATGGAGATGTGGGTGAAGCTGGATGCGACGAACTGGGGGGATCGAGACCTGTTGTATTTCGATTCAGGCAACCGGATCCGTCTGCAAGGAGGAGGGAACGCGTTGCACTTTTACGTCGGAGGGCAGGACAAGGGCAACGACAGCGACGCCAATCTGCGGCTGGCGGCGGGACGGTGGACGCACGTGGTCTACATCTACGACAGGCCGAGCGGGTATATCCAGCTGTGCGTGGACGGAGTCATCGTGGCGGGATGGACGGGGCCGGTGAACCATCGGTTCCCGAGCAACCAGCGTTTCGAGCTTGGGAACGGGGTGAAGGGATCGGTGGACGAACTTTCGTTCTACAACCGACCGCTCGCCTTCGCGGAGCGGCGGGCTCTCTACGATGCGGGTTCCGACGGAAAGAATCCGTTCTTCGCCAATCAGGCGCCGGTGGTGAACGCCGGTCCGGATCGGGTGCTGGCCGCGCCCGGAGGCCTCACTCTCCTCGGCGAGGTCGCCGATGATAATCTACCGCTGGGAACACCACCGATAATTTCGTGGGTGCAGGTGGACGGGCCGGCGACGGCTACACTGGGGACTCCAGGTGAGGCAACGACCACGGCGGTGTTTCCCGCCTCCGGAACCTATCTTTTCCGGCTGTCCGCTTACGATGGGCTGACGGTTTCGGTCGCCGATCTGGTCGAGGTGCGCGTGGGCACGCAGACATTGGCCGCTCCGGAGGGTTTGATGGCATGGTGGCCGGGCAACGGCCACGGCTTGGAGCGAGTAAACGGACGAGCGAACATCGAGCCGCTGAACGGAGCGCTTTTCGCGGCCGCTAAAGTCTCCCAGGGATTCGTCTTCAACGGGGCGCAGGCTTATGGATATGCGGCGGCGCACCCGGATTTCGATTTCGGGGCGTCGAGCGTGGGCTTCACGATGGAGATGTGGGTGAAGCTGGATGCGACGAACTGGGGGGATCGAGACCTGTTGTATTTCGATTCAGGCAACCGGATCCGTCTGCAAGGAGGAGGGAACGCGTTGCACTTTTACGTCGGAGGGCAGGACAAGGGCAACGACAGCGACGCCAATCTGCGGCTGGCGGCGGGACGGTGGACGCACGTGGTCTACATCTACGACAGGCCGAGCGGGTATATCCAGCTGTGCGTGGACGGAGTCATCGTGGCGGGATGGACGGGGCCGGTGAACCATCGGTTCCCGAGCAACCAGCGTTTCGAGCTTGGGAACGGGGTGAAGGGATCGGTGGACGAACTTTCGTTCTACAACCGACCGCTCGCCTTCGCGGAGCGGCGGGCTCTCTACGATGCGGGTTCCGACGGAAAGAATCCGTTCTTCGCCAATCAGGCGCCGGTGGTGAACGCCGGTCCGGATCGGGTGCTGGCCGCGCCCGGAGGCCTCACTCTCCTCGGCGAGGTCGCCGATGATAATCTACCGCTGGGAACACCACCGATAATTTCGTGGGTGCAGGTGGACGGGCCGGCGCTTGCGGCGATCGGCACTCCGGCCTCGGCCGTGACCACGGCGGTGTTTCCCGTTTCCGGCACTTATCTGTTCCGTCTCTCGGCTTACGACGGTCTGGTGGGGCCGATCTCGGACTTGGTCGAAATCAGGGTCGGGGTTCAGTCCGTAGTCCCGCCGAACGGTTTGATTGCTTGGTGGCCCGCCAACGGACAATCGCAGGAGACGGTGAAGCGTCGCGCCAACTTGGAGCTGCTAAATGGCGCGAGTTACGGCCCCGGGAAAGTTTCGCAGGGCTTTGCCTTCGACGGGAACCGGGCCTACGCCTACGCCGCGGCGCATCCCGACTTCGACATCGGAGCATCCGCGGCCGGCTTCTCCATCGAGATGTGGGTGAAGCTCGACGTGACCAATGCTGGAGACCGGAACCTGCTCTATTTCAACGACGGCAACAGAATCCGGCTCCAAGGAGGCGGAAACGCTTTGCATTTTTACCTGGCGGGCAACGACCGGGGCAACGATGCGGACACGAATTTGAGACTGCCCGTCGGGCAGTGGAGGCACTTGGTTTACGCCTATGATCGGCCTGCGGGCAGCCTCCAGTTGTCCGTGGACGGAGTCACCGTCGCCACCTGGTCGGTTCCTGCCAACCTGCGCTTCGCGAGCGACCAGCGCTTCGAGCTCGGCAGCGGGGTCAAGGGGATGGTGGATGAATTTTCGATTTACGACCGGCCGCTGAGCCCGGGGGAGCGGCGTGCGCTTTATGACGCCGGCGCGGCAGGGAAGACGCCGATTTCCCCGCCGCCAACGGTGAAGCTAGTCGCGCCTGTCGCCGGCGGAGATTACATGGTCGGCCGGCCGCTCGTTCTTGAGGCGACGGCCGCCGATCTGAGCGACACGGGCATAGCCTCCGTCTCTTTCCATGACGGCTCATTTTTGTTGGGTTCGGTGACTGATCCCGATCCCGTAACCGGCACCTACTTGTTTACGATTTCCTCCGGCTTGGCCGCGGGCTCGCGCACGATCACCGCCACGGCCGTGGACGGTCGCGGCCTGGCAGCCTCTTCGTCGCCGACCGCGATCTTCGTCAAACATGCTCCCCCGGATGTCGCGCTGGTCGCCCCGGTCCCCGGTGCGATGGTCCCGGCTTTGCTTCCGCTCACGCTGCGCGCCTCCGCCGTCTATGCGGGCGGTCCGATCGCGAAGGTGGAGTTCTTCGCCGATTCGGTGAAGCTCGGTGAAAGCACCGTGCCGGAGTCGGAAACCGGCGATCATGTGCTGATCGTGTCCGCCGGCCTCGCCGCGGGTGCGCACTCTCTCAGCGTCAAGGCGGTTGCCGCCGACGGAGCCAACCGGACCAGCACGTCGGTCGCCATCACCGCCGCGCTTGTCTCGCCCGCCGTCGAGCTCATCGCGCCGGCCGGCGGCGCCGCTCTCCTTGCGGATCGCCCGCTCACGTTGAGCGCCGCCGCTGGTGTCGACGTCGGCGTGATCGAACGCGTCGAGTTTTACCGTGGCGCCGCGCTTCTCGGTGTCGCCAACGCTCCCGCGAACCCAGCCGCTCCAGGCACCTATGCGCTCGCGGTGCCCGCCGGCCTTCCTGCGGGGACCCACGTGCTCACCGCCCGGGCCATCGCGCTAGGCTCGGGCGCGACCACCACCTCGCCGCCGGTCACCGTCACCGTCACGCCCTATTCGGGCCCGGAGGTCGTCGAATTGTCCGCTCCGCTCGACGGCGTCCGCATTTCCGCCCCGACCGAGTTCTCCGGCATCGTCGCCCGCGCCGGACTTGCGTCATGGAAGCTTGAATACCGCCTTGCTCCCGCCGATCCGGCCGCCTCCGCGGCGTCGGCCCCTTGGACCACGTTCGCCGCCGGCGTCGATTTTGTCGGCGCGCCCGCCATGGGCTCCGTTCCCGCCGACCCCGGGATTCTTGGCACGCTCGATCCCACGCTGCTCCTCAACGGCCTTTATCAGATCCGCCTTTCCGCCGCTTCGACGAACGGCACCACGGAGATCGCCGGGCCGATCACGGTTTTGATCGAGGGCAACATGAAGGTCGGCGCCTTCTCGGTCGCGTTCAACGACCTGGTCGAGCAAACGCCCGGGCTTCCCGTCACGCTGACCCGCGCCTACGACAGCCGGGACCGTCGCGTCGGGGATTTCGGCCCCGGCTGGCATCTCTCGCTCGGCAATGTTCGCGTCCAGAAGAACCGCGACCTCGGCGTCCAATGGTGGCAGACTCCGCAGTCCGGAAACGGCATCCAGTTTTACGACGTGCTGCCCGTCGACGAGCGTCTCGTCACCGTCGTCATGCCGGACGGCGAGACCCATCGCTTCCGGGCCGGCGCCTATGTGAAAAACCGTGTGGGCGATCCGGATTATCGATCCTTCGCCACCGTCGTTCGCCAAGGTAGCTACCGCTTCTACCCGGTCGGCGATACGACCTCCACGTTGGAGCCCATCAAGTTCGATGCCTCGGGCGAGCCGGTCCTGGCCGACCGCTTCTGGCTCGAGGGCACCGGAGATCAGGATCTCTACGTCGGCGACTACGGAGACTTTGATTTCACCCCCTACAACCCCACTCGATTCCGCCTCACCACCGCCGACGGCACGGTGATGCTGCTGGATCAGGCGCTGGGGCTTCTTGAACTGCGCGACCGCAACGGCAATCGCCTGGTCGTCAACCGCCACCCGGCCTCCGCCGGCGCCGCCCTCGCCGGACGCGTCGAATCCGTGGATTCGATCCAGGCGCACGAAGCCGGCCCGATCACGCGGACGATCGAGATCCATCGTCGTCCCGACGGCCGGGTCGACTACATCACCGATCTGGCCGGTCGCACGCTCGACTACCTCTACGATCCGCAGGGCCGCCTCGCCTCGTTCACCGACCGCGAGGACAACGCCACGCAGTTCCGTTACGAGAAGAGCGACGACCCCGCGCATCCGCTTTTCCACTACCTTACGAAAATCATCGATCCGCGCGGCCTTCCCGCCCTGCGTTGCGAATACGACGGCGACGGCCGCCTGACGAAGCAGGTCGACGCCGACGGAAAGGAAACCGTCTTCGACCGTGGAATCGACCCCGGCTTCGGACGCTACGAGCGCATCACCGATCGTCTCGGCCATCCCACGACCTACTTCTACGACGAGAGAGGCAACATCCGCACCAAGATCGACGCGCTCAACGCCGTCACGAGCTATGAATACTATCCCGACTCGGATCGGGTGAAGTTCGAGGAGGATCACTACGGCAACGTGAAGGGCTTCGCCTACGACGCCCGAGGCAACGTCACCGTCGAGATTCTCGGCGCCTCCCGTTCCGAGGAGCCCGCCACCGCGGTCACCGGCTACATCACGCGCACCAGCTACACGGCGTTCGGGGCCCCGCTCTCGATCACCGATCCGGACGGCCGTGTGCAGTCCTTCACCTACGATCCGGTCACGCAGCAACTGCTCACGCACACCGTCGGGCAGCTCGTCGTCGGGGCGCATCCCGAGATCGAGGCGGCGACGCCCGCCACCACGACCTACACCTACCACCCGGACGGCACCTTGTGGACCGTGGTCGACGCGCTCGGCAACATCACCACCACGACCTACGACTACGGCTTCTCCGACGCCGTCTTCCCCGGCGCGGTGAAACGCGTGGTCACCACGGTCGTCGATCCCGCCGGCGCGCCCGGCTCCGATCCGGCCAACGCGGCCGCGATCACGCTGCGCACCACCTACGCCTACCACGACGTTCAGGATAACCTTCTGGCCGCCGTCACTCCGCGGACGCTCGCCGAGGGGGGCGTCGAGTCCATCCCGACGCGCCACGTCTATGACGCCGAGAATCGCTTGCGCTTCACCGTCCTTCCCGACGGACGCGTCTCGGAGACCCGCTACACGAGCTTCGGCCAGACCGAGAAGACCCTCGAATGGCCTGTCGGCACGGATCTCGCCGCACTCGTCGCCGCCGGCCCTTCGGGACCGACGGCCGGCGCCCGCGTGACGTCTTTCGCCTATGATGACCGGGGCAACCTTGAACGGACCACGTTGCCCGACGGCACCTACACCGCCACCGGCTACGATTTGGAGAGCCGACCGTTCTGGCGGCAGGACGCCCGCGGTCATCGCACGTTCACCGTCTATGACGAGGTGGGGCGTCCGCGTTTCACGATTCAGCCGGACTCCGACGACGGCACCTTCGACGACGCGCCCGCCGGAGTGGACGACCCGCGCCTGGCCAACAATCCGCGCAGCGAAACGATCTACGATTTCGTCGGCCGCGTGCGCTTCCAGATCGACGAGGAGGGCGCGACCACCGAGTTCACCTACGACGACCACTGTGGTTGCGCGATGCGCCGCAAGGAGATGATCCAGCATCACCCCGACGGGAACCTCGTCACGACCTACGCCTACTACCCCTCCGGCCAGGTTCGTTCCGTGACCGATCCGCGCGGCCATACCACCGGCACACGTTACGACAGCCACGGGCGTCCCGTTCGCACGCTCCTGCCCGCCACCGACGAGCACCCGGCCACGGAGATCGTCACGACCTACAACGTGCTCGGCCAACGCGTCGCCGCCGCGGATCAGGAAGGGAAGCTCGCGCGTTATCGCCACGACGGTCTCGGCCGCCTGCTCGAGGTTCGTCAATACCTCGACCAATCGCTGGCGGCGTCCGACTCCGCCTTCACCTTGCCCGTCTCCGCCGCCGGCGTCGTCTCGACGCGCTACGCCTACGACGAGGCCGGCAACCAGATCGCCCAGATCGATGCGCGCGACCATATCACGCGATATGAGCACGATCCGCTCGGCCGCCGCCTGAAGCGGACGCTCCCCTCGACCGATGGGGCGGCCAAGTTTGAGCGCCTGCGCTACGACCGGTGGGGCGACCTCTGGCAACGCGACGACTTCGCCGGACGCACCACGACCTACGGCTACGACGAGTTGCACCGCATCAGCTCCAAGCAGGCCGATGTCGCGCACCCGAGCCTCGTCTATTCGCACGCCATCGCCCGCGTCGAATACGACTACGACGAGTCCGGTGCCCGCGATGCCGCCCGCACCTACAACGCCTCCGGCCAACTGCTTTACGTCGAGTCCACGCCCCGCGATGAGCGCGGCCGCCTCGATTACAAGGAGACCGCCGACGCCGTCCTCGACTACGACTACCACGCCAACGGCCTCCTGAAGGACATCGTCTCCTCCACCGCCGGCGGCGTGAACCTGGGCTACCGTTACGACGAGCTTAACCGTCTTTCCTACGTGGACGACGCCTCGCGCGGCCTGCCTGTCCGCACCACGAGCTACGCCTACGACGCCAACGGCAGCCTCGCGGCGTTCACCTACGCGAACGGCCTGCGCCACGCCTACCGTTACGACGCGCTCAACCGGCTGGGGCGCCTCGACGTCGGCGCCGGCCCGGTCCTTGGCACCACCGTGACCGCGGTCGCCCAGTCCTACGACTACCGTCTCCGCGCCGGCGGCCACCGGCGCGAGGTGGTGGAGACCGGCACCACCGCCGCCACGCGCACCGTCGCCTACGGCTACGACGAACTCTACCGCCTCGCCGGCGAGACGATCTCGGGCGATCCGCTGCACTCCGGCGCCGTCGGTTACACCCTCGACAAGGTCGGCAACCGCGAGGCCCGCACCTCGTCGGTGCCCGACCTCGGCACCGTGGCCGGCGTCACCTTCAACGCCCGCGACCAGCTTTCGACCGACAGCTATGATGCCAACGGCAACACGCTCCTCGGTCGAAGCCCCGGCCCGGCCCCGGCGGCCCCCGACGTCTACGACTTCGAGGACCGCCTCATCGTCCGCACCCGCGCCGATCTCTCGAAGGTCTGCCTCGCCTACGACGCCGACGGCATCCGCGTGCGCAAGACCATCCTCGACGCCTCGTCGCAGCTCGTCTCGACCACCGGCTACCTGATCTGCACGAACAACCTGACCGGCTACGCGCAGGTCCTGGAGGAGCGAAAGAGCGACGCGGGCGGCACGACGCTCAAGACCTACGCCTACGGCCACGACCTGCTGTCGGTTTCCGAGTCATCCGATTTCGCCCCCGGCGTCACCGCGCGATATTTCGCGTATGACGGCGGCGGCAGCGTGCGCGCCTTGGCGGACGAAAGCGGCGCGGTCACCGATCGCTACACCTACGACGCCTTCGGCGTGCTCCTCGCGCACCAAGGCGCGAGCGACAACGCCTACCTGTATCGAGGCGAGCAATACGACGCCGACTTAGGTCTCACCTACCTGCGCGCCCGCTTCTACGCCCAAGACAGCGGCCGCTTTTGGAATCAAGACACCTACGAAGGCTCAAAC
>CAYTLL010000015.1:0-40413 GCA_964438755.1 uncultured Akkermansia sp.
AGGGCGTGAAGGAGATCAACCTGATCTCCCAGGACACGACCTACTTCGGCATGGATACCTGGGAACAGCGCCCCAATCCGCGCTCGCCCGTCGATTCCTCCCGCGGCACCGCGCTCACCACCCTTCTCCGCGAGCTCAACGCCATCCCCGGCGACTTCTGGGTCCGTCTCCTCTACACCCACCCCGCCCACTGGTCCGACGAACTCATCAAGACCATCGCCGAGTGCCCGAAGGTCGCCCGCTACATCGACATCCCGCTCCAGCACATCAGCGACAACATGCTGACGCGCATGCAGCGCGAGACGAACAGCCAATACATCCGCGACCTCATCGGCCGCATCCGCGCCGGCATCCCGGGCATCGCGGTCCGCACGACCTTCATCGTCGGCTTCCCCGGCGAGACCGAGGCCGACGTCGAGGAGCTCTGCGAATTCATCCGCACGACCAAGTTCGAGCGCCTCGGCGTCTTCCGCTACTCGCAGGAAGACGGCACCAAGGCCGCCAAGATGGAGGAGCAGCTCGCGACCAAGCTGAAAGACGCGCGCTACCACCAGACGATGTCGCTCCAACGCGAGATCGCCGCCGAGGTGAGCAAGAGCTACGTCGGCAAAAAACTTCGCGTGCTCGTCGAGGAGCCCGGCGTCGCCCGCGGCGAAGCCGACGCGCCCGACATAGACGGCCGGGTCTACGTGCCGCGCAGCCTGCCCGTCGGCCAGTTCGTCGAGGTCGAGATCACCGGCTACCGCGACTACGATTTGCTCGCGCTCCCGAAGGGCGAAAAACCCAAGGAGTTCAAGGTCGCGAAGCAGGCGCAGTAAGCGCCCTGCCCGTCGTTTCGCAGGGAGACGCCTCGCACGCTCCGTAAAAGTGGGCGTGAGTTTCCCCGCGCCCGATGCCCTGGGGTGGAGGGCGCGCCCGCACACCCCAAGTCCGCGGAACGATCCGCGGTCGATACCCGCTCAGCCCGCCGCGGTCGCGATCGGCGCAGGGACGGATGCAACCGCCGCAACCTCGCCCGCGCCGACTTCGCCGCCCGCCGCGTCGGGATTGTCGACGCTCGCCGTGCCGGTGAGCTGCACGAGCTCGCGCAGCGACACGAAATGCTGGCTGAGATCGAAGTCACCTTCTTGGCCGCCGACCACCTGGTTGAAGAGATTTTTCTTCGACGCTTTCAGCGCCTCGATGCGTTCCTCGATCGTGCCGGCCGTGACCATGCGATAGACGAAGACCGTGCTCTTCTGGCCGAGCCGATGCACGCGGTCCACCGCCTGCGCCTCGACCGCGGGGTTCCACCAGGGATCGAGCAGGAAAACGTAGTCAGCGGCGTGCAGCGTGATCCCCGTGCCCGCGGCCTTGAGCGACACGAGCATCGCCGCCGCGCCCTCCGCCGCCTGAAAGGATTGCACGGGCTTCTGACGGTCGAGCGTCATGCCGGTGAGCTCGTAGCGCGCGAGGTCGGGGAAGTTTTGCGCCAGCGCCTCCTTCACCCGGTCCAGCAGCATCACGAACTGCGAGAAGATCACGACCTTGTGGCCGCTGCCCACGATCTCGGTGAGCTTCTCCATCAGCAGCGCGATCTTGCCCGAATCGGCCAGCGGCGCCTTGCGCCAGGGCAGCATGTCCGGGTCGCAGCAGACCTGGCGGAGACGCGTGAGCAGGGCGAGGAAACCGAAACTCTTTTCGCGCATCGCGGCGCCGACATCGTCGCCGAGACGGGAAAGGCCTTCGTTGCAGATGCGGGCGTATTCCTCGCGCTGCACGTCGGTGAGCGGGCAGATGAGCTCCATCTCCTGCTTGGGCGGCAGCTCGGCCGCGACCTCGGCCTTGGTGCGGCGCAGCATGAAGGGCGCGAGTTGCGCGCGCAGGCGCGAGAGCGTTCCGGCCCGGTCCGCGACGATCGCGTTCTCGAAGGCCGTTCGCGACCCGAGCAGGCCGGGTAGCAGGTAACGGAAGATCGACCAGAGATCGAGCTGGCGGTTCTCCAGCGGCGTGCCGGACAACACGATGCGATGCGCGGCGCGAATCGCGAAGCAGGTCTGCGTGACCTTCGCGTCCGGGTTCTTGATGAACTGCCCCTCGTCGAGCACGGCGTAGGCGAACTTGTGCTTGGCCAGGATCGCGCGGTGCTTGCGGAGCTGCGTGTAGCTCGAGAGCCAGACGCAGGGCGCGGGGCGCGAGGAGAAATCGTGGCCGGTCTTGAGCACGTCCACCGGCAGCTCCGGGTGGAAGCGCGCGATCTCCTCCTGCCAGACGGGCACCACGCTCGCGGGGCACACGATCAGGCAGGGCAGATCATCGATGCGGCGCGTGGCCAGCAGCGTGATCACCTGAAGCGTCTTGCCCAAGCCCATCTCGTCGGCGAGCAGCCCGTGGCACCCCTTGTCCGCGAGGTGATGCATCCACTCCACGCCGCGCCGCTGATAATGGCGTAGACGCTCCGGCAGCACGGGCGCGACCTTGGGCCCCGCCAGCACGCTGTCGCGCCACGCCGCGAGCTCGGGCGAAAGCGTGAGCTTGAAGCGGGCGTCGTTAAACAGGGAAAAAATCAGGTAAGGCGACATCGCACCCTCGCCGTGCGTCTCGGCCGCGCCCTTTTCCCACGAGCGCACGACCGCGAGTTTCTCCACCGGCAGGCTGACGATGCCCACGCTCGGCAGAATCACCGGCGTCGTGTTTTTGGTGGTGAGGGTCTTGACCTCCGCGTCGGTGAGCAGGCGCTCGCCGGCCTTGAAGATCCAGCGCAGGTCGAGCGCGGCGTCGAGGCCCGCGCCCTTGGCGCCGCGGCGCGTCGTGCCGGCGACGGCCTCGATGGTGATCTCCTGCGGCCCCTTGAGCAGCAGCGCGGAGGCGGCGTCGAGGTCGACGCCGAAAAGCTTTTTCCAAGCCGGAAGCGTGGACTTCAGGAAGTTCGGAATCTCCGCGACCGAGCCCATCAAGTAGGTGCCCGTATCCTGCCGATAAACGAAGTGCGACTTGCGCGCGTAGGAGGCGAGGCCGATGAGCTTCGCCCGTTCCCCCGAGCTCGCGTGCGGCACGTTCGGCTCGCGCGAAGCCGGCCCGAGCGCCGACACGCGGGACTTGTCCGAGGCCAGCCACCACGCGGAAAAGGTCAGCCCCTCGTCGGTCGTCGCGAAGGCCAGGAGCAAGGCTCGCGTGCCTTTCGCCAAGGCCGCCGCCCCCGCGCCGCTGGTCGCCGGCGCCCCGCGCGTCAAGCCCGCGGAGCCCATCGGCCGCGCGGACGACGCGCTCGCGGACGGAGTCGCCGCGCCGGGGGTGTTGACGGTTTTCCGCTCGATCGCCGCCGGAGCCGCGGGAACGGTCGCGGCCGTGGACGGCGCGGCGGGCACGGAAATCTCCATCGGGAAAGGGGGCAGACTTTCCGGAAGCGGCGAGATCTCGTCCGCCACCAGCTCCTCGATCTCGTGCAGACCCGCCACGGCCAACGCGTGCGCGGCGTCGGTGTCGGTGGTCGAGGAACGGACGGAAAACCCCTTCTCCGCCCACTCGATCACCGCATACTCGTCCTTCTTGTCGATGCGGCGGTGAACGATGGCGTCGGTCGCGGTCAGCTCGAGCTCACGCACCTCGCCTTCGCGGTAGATCGCATGCCCCCGCTCCAGCTGCTCCGGGGTAAAATAGGCCTCCCAGTTGTGCTCGAACCGATTAAACCAAAATTCCAGCGAGTGTGGGGTGTAGACGCGCTTCGGGCCGTGGTTTTGCATCCGCGAAAGGTTCTAACGCAAGGCCCGTGCCGTGTTCGTTCAACCCTTAATTCCGCGACCGCAAAATACCGGACAAAACCGCATGGGTGCGCTGCGCCGCCCCCTGATTCCCGCGGTGCCAGGAACTTCCCGCCGCGCCGGCGTTGGCCCGGGCGCGCGCGTCCTCCGCAAATCTGCGGACGGCCTGCCCCAGGTCCGCCGCGTCGGTCACGCGCCTCGCCGCGCCGGCCGCCTCGAGTTCCCGCGCGATCACGCGAAAATTCGCCGTGCCGGGGCCGAAGATCACCGCCTTGCCCCGCGCCGCGGCCTCCACCGGCGTCTGACCCTCGGTATGCGGCGGCAGGGTCTTGCCCACGAACACGATCTCGCCAAGCGCCAGCAGACGCGCGAGTTCGCCCGTGGTGTCCGCGACCGCCACGTCGACCTCGCCGGGCGCCGCCCCGCGGGAACGAAAGTGGTAACGCAGCCCGCTCGCGGCCAAAAGCGTCTCGATCTCCCCGCGCCGCTCCGCGTGGCGCGGCACGATCAACAGTTTCCAGGCGCCCGTCTTCTCGTCGCCGGCCCCGCCGCGCAGGGCGCGCCAGGCGTCCAGCAGCGCCGCCTCCTCCCCGGGCCAGGTCGACGCGCCCAACAACAATCTCGCATCTCCCAGCCCCAACTCGCGGCGGAATTTTTCCGCCTCCGCCTCGCCGACTTCCGGCAGGGACACGTCGAGCTTCAGGTTTCCCGTCACCGTGATGCGCCCCTCCGGCACGCCGAAGGCCGCGAACCGCGTCGCGTCGCCCTCGCTCGCGGCGAGCACGTGCGAAAGTCCGCGCGTCAGCAGCCGCGCCAGCGGACCGAGCCGGCGCATGCGCCGAAAACTGCGATCCGACAGGCGCGCGTTCACCGCCACCGCCGGCACCCCGCGCCGCGCCGCCTGGTGCAGATGCTCCGGCCAACGCTCTCCCTCGGTCAGCACCACCAGATCGGGCTGGACCGAACGCCAGGCCTTCGCCGAACAAAACCAAAAATCCAAGGGAAAGTAACCGAGCGCCATCACCGCGCCTTTCGCGAGATAACGCTCCGCGGCCAGCGCGTAACCCGTGCTGGTCGTCGTCGTGAGATACACCTCGACCGCCGGATCCGCCTTCCACGCCTCGATCAGCGGCGCGATCGCCAGCATCTCGCCCACGCTCACCGCCTGCAGCCACACGCGCTTCACGCCCGGTCGCTTCGCCGGCAGCACGGGCGTGGCGCCGAAACGCTGCCCGAAGTGCGCCCCGTAGCCTCCGCGGCGCCGCATCCGCCAGCCGTAGTAGGGCGCGGACAGCAGCGCGAGCGGGAGAAACAGAAGCCGATACAGCCAGAGCATGCGGGAAAAGCGAAACGGTCTAGGAACCCGATCCCGGCCCGGCGCTCAAAACAATTCCCCGAAGCCCGGCCCGGCGCCACCGCATTGGTCCTTGGCCCCGGGCCCTCCTTCCCTACCGCTATCTCCATGCGCTTCCCCGCCTTGCTCGCTTGCGCCGCCCTTTCGCTCGGCGCCCTCCTGCCCGCCGCCTCCGCAACCCCTCCCGCCCCCGACGCCGCGAAGTCGTCCGCCCGGCCGCCGCTTCTCTTCCCCCCCGCCCCTGGTGTCTCGGAAAATCTTCCGCCCGACCCGGCGCTCGTCCTCGGCGCCCTGCCCAATGGCGTCCGCTACGCCCTTCGCTCCAACACCGAGCCGCGCGGCCGCGCCTCGCTCCGTCTCGTCGTCGCCGCCGGCTCGCTTTACGAAGCCGAGGACCAGCTCGGACTCGCCCACTTCCTCGAGCACATGGCCTTCAACGGCAGCGAACACTACCCGCCCGGCACCTTGATCGAGTATTTCCAGCGCCTCGGAATGAACTTCGGCGGCGACACCAACGCCTACACGTCCTTCGACCGCACCGTCTACATGCTTGAGCTGCCCGACACCAAGCCCGCGACGCTCGCCGAGGGTTTCCGCGTGCTCGCCGACTTCGCGGGGCGCATGTTGCTCAAGCCGGAGGAGATCGACCGCGAACGCGGCGTCGTGCTTTCCGAGAAACTCGCGCGGGATTCCGCCGACTACCGGTCCGCGGTGGCCGGCTATCGCTTCTACCTCGACGGCACGCGCCTCCCCGAGCGCCTGCCCATCGGCGAGGAGTCCGTCCTGAAACACGCGGACCGCGCCCGCTTCGCCGAGTTCTACGACACCTGGTATCGCCCCGAACGCATCGCGGTCGTCGCCGTCGGCGACATCGACCCGCAGGTCGTGAAACAGCCGCTCGCCGACGCCTTCGGCCCGCTCGTCGCGCGCGCCCCCGCCCGGCCGGCGCCGGACTTTTTCGGGCCCGGCGTCGCCACCGAAAAAACCCGCTTCGGCCACCACCACGAGCCCGACGCCAGCGCCACCACCGTCACCTTCCAGGTCGTTCGCCCGCCCGACCTCTCGCCCGACGACAAATTCAAACGCAAGCGCGAGGTCCCCTTCGAGATCGCCTGCTCCATCCTGAATCGGCGCCTCTCCGAACTCGCCAAGGCCGAGGACGCCCCCTTCGTGCGCGCCGGCACCGGCCGCGACGCCTTCCCCGCCATCCACGACGGCGTCGAGCTTTCGCTCGTGGCCCGTCCGGGCAAGTGGGCCGAAACCCTCCGCGTGGGCGAACACGAGCTTCGCCGCGCGCTCGTCCACGGCTTCACCGACGCCGAGGTCAAGGAGGCGGTCGCCGATTATCTCAACGCGCTCGAGCAGGCGGTGAAAACCGACTCCACCCGCCGCTCCGACGAACGCACCGACGCCCTCGTCGATGCATTCATCGAGGGTGTCGTCCCCACCACGCCCGCCGTCGACCTGGAGATCATCCGCCCCGCCTTGAGCGATCTCACCACCATGCTCTGCGAGGACATCTTCCGGCAGCGCTGGGGCGAGGCCTCCGCCTGGCGCGTCGGCGTTTTCGGCAACAGCGATCTTGGCGACATCGAGACCGCCAAAGCCGCCATCGCCCGGACCTTCGCCGCCGCCCGGGCCGTCGAGGTCGCCCCGCCCGCGGAGCACGCCGACCAGCCTTGGGGTTACGAGAACTTCGGCCCGGCCGGCGAAATCCGCTCCCGCCGCGAAATCGCCGACCTCGGCATCACCGAGATCGTCTTCGCGAACGGCGCGCGCCTCAACCTCAAGAAGACCGACTTCGAGGCCGGCACCATCGCCCTGCGCGCCCGCGTCGGCGTGGGCCAGTTGACCGAGCCGCGCGAGCAGCCCGGCCTCGCCTTCTTCGCGAGCGCCGCCTTCACCTCCGGAGGCCTGGGCAAACATTCCGAGGACGAGCTCCGACGCATCCTCGCGGGCCGCAACGTGGGCGTGGGGCTACAGGTCGGCGACGACGCGCTCGTGTTCAGCGGACAAACCACACCGGACGACCTTCGCCTCCAGCTCGAGCTTCTCGCCGCCTCGATCAGCGATCCCGGCTACCGCCCCGAGGCGCAGCTGAGCGCGCGCCGCCGCCTGGAGCCCGTCTACACCCGCCTCGCCACCGACCCCGCCGGCCCTCTCAACCTCGAGGTTCCGAAGGCCCTCGCCTCGGGCGACCCCCGCTTCGGCGTGCCCGTGCGCGAGCAGGCCATGGCTCGCACGCTGGAGGAGCTCCGCGCCTGGCTCGCGCCCCAGCTCGCCTCAGGCCCGATCGAGCTCGGCCTCGTGGGCGATTTCGACCCCGAGCAGGCCGTCGCCGCCGCCGCCGCGACCATAGGCGCCCTGCCCCCGCGTTCCGAAAAGCCCTCCTTGGAAGAACTTCGTCAGGTGAAGACCGCCCCGGCGGGAGAACGCAGCTTCACCGTCGCCTCCACGGTGAGCAAAACCGTGCTCGCCTTCTACTGGCCCACGGCCGACGCCCGCGACACCGCGCGCGCCCGTCGTCTGTCGATGCTCGCCAGCATCTTCTCCGACCGCCTCCGCAAGACGGTGCGCGAGGAGCTCGGCGGCAGCTACAGCCCCTCCGCCGGCAGCATGCCGAACGAGACCTACCGCGATTACGGTTTCATCGCCGCGCGCGTCACGCTCGACCCCGCCGAGGCCGACAAGGTGCGCGCCGCGGTCCTGTCCGACGCCGAGGATCTCGCGAAGCACGGCGTGACGGACGACGAGCTCAACCGCGCCCGCCTTCCCGTGCTCACCAGTCTGCGCGAGAGCGAGCGGACGAACGCCTACTGGCTCAACACCGTGCTCGCCGCCGCGCAGGAGCAGCCTTGGCGCCTCGACCGCGCGCGCGACCGCTACGCCGACCACGAGGCGATCACCAAGGCCGAGCTCGACGCCCTCGCCGCCTCCTACCTTTCGCCCGAACGCGCGATCAAGTTCACCATCGTGGCCGCCCCCGCGAAGCCCTGAGCCGCGGCCCGGGCCAAGGCTGGACGCCGGGCACGCCGCAGGTTGACGGCGGCGTTTCACGATAAAACGCCGCTCTAACGCGGCGCTCACGGCGGTCGCGCCTTGATCGGAGCGCGGCCGCGCATTCCCCCCGCCGCCTCGCGCAGGCTGGTTCTGCTTTGTCCGAAACACGGTCTTCGGATGGAGGGCTGCGCGCCGTCGCAGCCACTTGCCCCGCGCGGACCGGACGGATCCGGTCCCTCCGGCGACCAAGCCGGTCAAATCACGAGCTCGACAAATTGGACCTAAGCCGCGCGGCCGCCGCCCGCGCCGTCCGGCTCCGTCGTGTCGTCGTCGTCGCTGAAGGTGATGTTCAGCTTGAAAAGAGGGAGCAGGCACAGGAGGCCGACCACCGTCAGCCCGAGCACCGCGTAGCCGGCCGCGTCGTGGACAAAGCCCTCGATCGACTCGTGGCCGTAGTTGTAGGCCCACGACGTGAGGAAGATGCCGCGCAGCAGATTCGTGAGCACCGCGAAGCACATGGAGGCGGCGACGAGCGATATCTTCTTCCAGACCTTGTCGAGGAAGACCGCGGCGAGGAAGGACCCCGCGAAAAGACAGGCCGTGAGCGAGCGGATGCCGGAGCAGGCCTCCTCCACGCCGACCTGGTTGGGCTTCCCGTCCACGACGGGCGGCAGCACGAGCACGTTGCCCCGCTGCTCGATCGGCAGGCCGAGGATGTCGAAAACGAAAAACACCACGCTCGTCACCTTGCGCAGCAGGAAAAGGCTGAGGTTTTGCTCCACCACCGAGACCATCGGCGCGGACACGAGCCACACGAGCACGGGGAAGATGAAGAGGGAAACGAGCCGCACCCGCGCGTCCTCGAAAAGACCCGCGCCGGGCTTGGTGGACGGGGCCGCGGGGCTGTTGATGAACATCAAAGGCAGCAGCAGCGAAATCGTGCCGAGCGTGATCGCGAGCGTCCCGGGGAAGGACGGCCCCGCGCCGGCGCGATAGAAGGAGCCGAGAAGAAAGAGCGCCGCCCCGCCGAACATCGCGCCATAGGCGATCAGGTTGAGCAACAAGGCCGCTCCGCTCCGGGCCCGCGGACTTTCGGGCGCCCCGCAGGCCGCGGCCGCCGCCGTGATTTTCGGCCAACGATCATGGATCACGAAGGCGACGAAGGCCGGCACCAGCCAGCCGAAGCCGTAGTCCTCCTTGGCGCTCCACCAATGCGACTGGTCCCAGGAAACGAAGCCCCAGAAAGCGAAGGCGATCAGCAGCGCGCCGGCGAAGGGCATGGGAACGGCGGCGACAAATTTCTGCCAGGTTTGCTTCATCGGGAAATCGATAGGGTAAAAGACGGGGAAACACTCAAGTCCGCTGCAGGACGCGCGCAACCGAACGGTCATGCGCGGCGCTAAGCAAGATCAGGGACGCGATCGCCCCGCCCAAGGCCCAGCCCATGTCGCTTTGCGTGTCCCAAACGTAACCTTGGGTTCCGAGAAAAGCCTCCGCCGCCTCGCCCGTCGCCGCCGCGGCCGCCCATTCCACGAGCTCGTAGACCGCGCTGAAGGCGAGCGTCACGCTCCCGCAAAGAAAACCGAGCCACGCGCTCGCCGGCCGGCCGCGTCCGTCGCCCAGGGGCGAGGTCCGCAGCAGGATCTCGCGCGCGAGCAGAACCGGCACGAAGCCCTGCGCGAAGTGGCCGAGCTTGTCGTAGTCGTTGCGCGAGCCGCCAAGCGCCGCGCGCACCCACTCGCCCAACGGCACCTCCGCGTAGGTGTGGTGGCCGCCCACGAGCAGGATCACGGCGTGCGCCCACAACAGCGCGAGCAAGAGCCGCGAAAGCGGAAACCGTGCGCGCAGGGCCCAGGCCGTCGCCAGCCCGGCAAACACCGGCACGACCTCGAGCCACCAGGTGAAACGGTCCTTCGGCTCCCACGCCGACCAGGCCACGACCGGCGCGAGCGTCGACGCGAAGACGAGCAAATCGCGCGTGGCCGGACAGCGGGGCGACATGGGGAGCGGGAGGAGGCGTTTCGGTTCGGACGATAAGGTCGTGGCCACCCGGGCGGCGCCGCGCTCAGGCCGCGGTGAACACGAGCGAGCAGTTGGTGCCGCCGAAGCCGAAGCTGTTGGCCAGCGCCGCCTGCACCGGCTTCGCCACGGCGGCGTTGGGGGTGACGTTGAGCCCGAGCGCGGCGATGGCGGGATCCATCTCCCCGAGGTTGATCGTCGGGGGAACGACGCCCTCGTGGATCGCCTTCACCGCGGCGAAGGCGCCCATCGCGCCGGCCGCGCCGAGCAGGTGCCCGGTCATCGATTTGACGCCGCTGACGTGGAGCGAGGCCTTGTTTTCGGCGAACACGTTGGCGATCGCCGCCGCCTCCTCGCCGTCGCCTCCGGGCGTGGAGGTGGCGTGCGCGGAAACATAATCCACCGCGGAGGCCGGGACGCCGGCGTCGGCCAAGGCCGCGCGCATCGAGCGGGCCGAGCCCTCGGCGCCGGGGGCGAGCGAGGACAGATGGTAGGCGTCGGACGAGGCCCCGTAGCCGGCGAGCTCGGCGTAGATCTTGGCGCCGCGGGCGAGGGCGTGCTCGCGCTCCTCGAGGACGAACACCACCGCGCCTTCGCTGAGCACGAAGCCGTCGCGGTTGGCGTCGTAGGGGCGCGAGGCCGCCTCGGGGGCGTCGTTGCGGGTCGAGAGGGCCTTCATCTGGGCGAAGGCGCCCACCGCGAGCGGCGTCACCGTGCTCTCGGCGCCGCCGGCGATCATCACGTCGGCCTGGCCGCGCGCGATCAGGGCCGCCGCCTCGCCGAGGGCGTGGCCGCTGGTGGCGCAGGCCGAGGCGACCGCGTAGTTGGGCCCCTGGAAGTTCAGCGCGAGGCTTACCTGGCCCGCGAGCAGGTTGGGCGCGATCTGGATGATGAAAAACGGCGAGATCTTGCGGAAGCCGCCGGCCTTCCAGGTGTCCTGCATGGCCTCGATCTCGGGCAGGCCGCCGAGGCCGACGCCGAGGTTCACGCCCATGCGGGTCGCGTCGAGCTTGTCGCGCAACGCGTCCAGTCCGGAATCGGCGTAGGCCTCGATCGCGGCGGCGGCGCCGAGGTGCGTGAAGCGTCCGAATTTCTTCGCGTCCTTCGGGGTGAAGGCGCTCGCCAGCGCCTCGCCGGCCGAGCCGCGGGGCTTGAGGGGCGCGGCCAGCGGGGCCGTCGGCTCGAAGCCGCGCACCTCGCCGGCGATCTTGGCGGAGCACTGCGTGGCGTCGAAACGCGTGATCGGCCCGATGCCCGAACGTCCGGTTTTGAGACCCTCCCAATTGACGCCGGCGCCGAGGCCGAGCGGGGTGATGGCACCGAGACCCGTCACGACGACGCGACGGCGTTGGGGAGCAGCTTGATTGATCATGAGAACGGAGAAGCGAGGGATGGACGGAAAAAAGAACCGGCGACCCTGAGGCCCGCCCCGCCCGCTCTCAACGCCGGATTTTGGGCCGCGTCGAAGGCCCGCCCGGCCCTCTCCGCCCCTGCTTTGACAAGCGCGGCGCACGCCGCTTGGCTTTTGCTCCTTGTTGTCTGGCTCCACGCTCCCGGCACTTCGCAATCCGCTCACAATGCAGCAGCTCCACCCCTACTGGCGCATGGCTTACATCGAGGCGCCGCGCGCGCCCGCCTCGAAGCGCCCCTTCACCGAGCTGCCCGCCCTCGGCGACGACCGCGAGGCCCTGATCGTGCATCGCACCCCCATGAGTTACCTGATGCTCAATCGCTTCCCCTATAATCCCGGCCACCTGCTCGCGATTCCTTTTCGCGAGGTCTCCGATCTGACCGATCTCACGCCCGCCGAGCAGGGCGACCTCATGGCAATCCTGGTGTTCGGCCAGAAACTGCTCCGCGCGGTGATGAAGCCCGACGCCTTCAACATCGGCTTCAACCTCGGCCGCCCCGCCGGCGGCAGCATCGACCACCTCCACGGCCACATCGTCCCGCGTTGGAGCGGCGACAACAACTTCATGCCCGTGCTCGGCCAGACCCGCATCCTGCCGCAGGCCTTGACCGAGACCTGGGAAAAACTCGCCGCGGAGGCCGCGCGCCTCTCCGTCAAGGCCGCCACCGACTGATCTCCACGGCGTATTCCCCCGCCCTCGCATGGCCACGCAGACCCTCCACTTTCCCTCCGCCCGTCACCTCAGCCAGCTCTACGCCGGCCACCCGGAGAACCTCGCCCACGCGGAGCGGCTGCTCCACCTCGGCATCGTCTCGCGCGAGGACTGGATCCGCTTCGACGGCGAGCCCGCCGCCGTCGCCGCCGGCGAGGCCCTTTTCGGCCTGCTCAACGAGGCCCGCACGCTTGGCCTCGCGATCCGCACGCCCGATTTTCATCGGTTCGCCGAAGGCGTCGCCCGCGGCGAGTCCGCCCAGCTCCGCGCGCTCTTCACCCAGCCCGTGGTCGTCCAGACCCAGCGCAAGACCATCGTCCCGAAGACCCTGGGCCAAAAGCTCTACCTCCAGGCCATCCTCAAGCACCCGCTCGTCTTCGGCATCGGCCCCGCCGGCACGGGCAAGACCTACCTCGCGATGGCCGCCGCCGTCCACGCGCTCCTAAAGAACCAGGTGGAGCGCATCATCCTCACCCGCCCCGCGGTCGAGGCCGGCGAGGCGCTTGGCTTTCTACCCGGCGACCTGGAGGAAAAAATCCTCCCTTACCTGCGCCCGCTCTATGACGCCATGGGCGACATGCTCGACAGCGGCGACGTCGCGAAGCTCACCGAGAAAGGCATCATCGAGGTCGCTCCGCTCGCCTACATGCGCGGCCGCACGCTCAGCCGCAGCTTCATCATCCTCGACGAGGCGCAAAACACCACTCCCGAGCAGATGATGATGTTCCTCACCCGTCTCGGCGAAGACTCCCGCATGGTCGTCACCGGCGACATCACCCAGATCGACCTGCCCCGCGCGAAACAGTCCGGCCTGCTCGAGGTGCAGCGCATCCTGCGCGACATCCCCGGCATCGAGTTTCACCAATTCAGCGGCGCCGATGTCGTCCGCCATCCGCTCGTCCTCAAGATCATCGAGGCCTACGAGCGCTACCAAAATCCCATCAACCCCGACGCAGCCTGACCGATTCCAAGCGCCCACGCCTCGGGCGCGTCACGATTCTCCACGCCGCGTCGCATCCCGCCCCTTTCGTTCCGCTTGTCCTCCTTCGCCCAGTTCCTCGCCCGCCTTCGCGCCGCCTACGCCGCGAGCGCCGAGCACACCGCCCCCGCCCGCCGCCGCAAATCCGCCGCCGCGCCGGGCCGCGGGCTCGCCGCCACCCTCGACACGTCGCGCCTCGCCGCCGTCGCCCTCTTTGTCGTCACCGTCGCGGCCATCGTCCTGATCTCCTTCGTCGGCGTCACCAACCGCACGCTCCCGGTCCTCCCCAACCAGGTCGCCTCCGTGCGCATCGTCGCGGCGGTCCCCTTCTCCTACGAAAGCAAGACCAAGACCGAGGAGGCCCGCACCCGTCTCGCCGAACGCGTCCCGCCCGTCTATCGCATCGATCCGGAACCGCTGCGCCGCTTCGAGCTTCACCTCAACGAACTGCTCGCGTCCCTCGCGCCCTACGCCGCCATCGCCCCCGCGCAACGCGCCACCTTTCTCGCGGAAAGCACCGCCGCCTACAACGCCCGCGGCCCCTACCGCGCATCGCCCGAGGACGTCGCCCTCATCGCCGCCGCCAACACCTTCGCCGGACGACTCGTCGACACCGGCCTCGGCATCCTCCGCGCCATCCACGCCCAGGGCATCACCGACGCCGACGACCTCGGCGGCGAACGCAGCGCCGGACGTTTCAAGATGTTCCAGGTTCTTCGTCCCGACGGCAGCGTGGCCACCCGCCCGGTCGAAAGCCTCGAGGACGCCCTCACCTACCTGCGCGTCAACCTCGCCGCCGAGGAGCCCGACCGCGCCCGCGCCTCCGCCTTGTATCGCATTTTCCGCGACGGCGTAACCCCGAACCTCGTTTTCGACCGCGAAGCCTCGCGCGCCCGCGAGGCGGAGGCCGTGCGCGATCTCCGCCCGGTGCTCGTCTCCGTCGAGCGCGGCCAGTCCATCATCGAGCCCGACACCCGGGTCACCCAGGAACAGTTTGAAATGCTGGAGGCCCACCGCCGCGCCCTCGCGGAAAACAGCTCGCCCCTCGAGGAGGCCACGCGCCTCTCCGGCCGCATCCTGCTCGTTCTCGCGATGCTCGCCGCCTCGCTCATCTACATCCGGCTCGAGGACCCCGAGACGCTCCAATCCAATTCCCGCCTCGCCCTGCTCGCCCTCGTCGTCCTCGCCAATCTCGCCCTCGTCCGCGTCACCTACTCCCTCGGCTCCCTCGACTACTTCCTCGAAAACTCCTCCGCCGCGTCCCTCCTGCCCTACATCGCGCCCGTCCTCGTCGCGCCGCTCATCGTCGCCCTGCTCATCGACGCCGGCTCCGCGATCTTCATGGCGCTGTTTCTCTCGATCTTCACCTCGGTGATCTGGGGCGGCCGCCTCGACCTGCTCGTCCTCGAGTTCCTCGCCACGCTCGTCGCCATACAGGGTGTCATCCAGACCCGCCGGCGCAACCGCATCCTTCGTGCCTCGCTCCACGCCGGCGTCACCCTCGCCGCGGGCGTCGTGCTCCTCGGCTTCGCCGAGCGGCTTCCCCCGCTCGCCGTCATGAAGCAGATGTTCGCCGGTCTCGCCGCCGCGCTCCTCTGCGGCGTCTTCGTCGTGGGCCTGCTCCCCTTCCTCGAGAACCTCTTCAAGCGCACCACCGACATCACGCTGCTCGAGCTCACCGACTACAACCACCCCCTCCTCCGTCTCATGCAGATGGAGGCGCCCGGCACCTACCATCACTCGCTCGTCGTCGCGCAGCTCTCGGAGAACGCCGCCGCCGCCATCGGCGCCAACCCGCTCCTCGCCCGCGTTTGCGCCCTCTTCCACGACATCGGCAAGACGACCAAACCCCACTACTTCACGGAAAACCAGATGAGCGGCGAAAATCCGCACGACGACGCCAACCCCTCGCTCTCCGCCCTGATCATCAAGGCCCACGTGAAGGACGGCGTCGACCTCGCCCTGCGCCACAAGCTGCCCCGCCCCGTCATCGACGTCATCCAGCAGCACCACGGCACCACGCTCATCCGCTACTTCTACCAACGCGCCCTCCAGGCCTTGCGTCGCAAGCCGGACACCGACTCCCCGCTCCCCCCCCTGCTCGGCATGTCGTCCGCCCCGGCCGCCGACAGCCCGCGCGGCGCCCCGCCCACCGTCCCCGAGCAGACCTACCGCTACGACGGCCCGCGTCCGCGCTTCAAGGAGAGCGCCATCATCCACCTCGCCGACGGCATCGAGGCCGCCGCGCGCTGTCTGCCCAAGGTCACGCCGCAACATCTCGACGAGATCATCGACCAGATCGTCCGCGAGCGCCTCAACGACGGCCAGCTCGACGAGAGCCCGCTCACCTTCGCCGAGCTCACCAAAATCAAGGACAGTTTCCAGCACACGCTCGTGAGCATGCTCCACGGCCGCGTCGCCTACCCCGCCGCCAAGGCCTGACCCCGACCATGCGCGAAATCGCCATCGCCAACCGCCACCCGCGCCTGCGTCTCGACCGCCGCGCGCTCTCGAAAGCCGTCGACCATCTCGACGCGCGTTTCCGGTTCACTGCCGCCGACCTCCCGACGCTGAGCCCCGCGGCGCGCCGCCGGGCTCGATCCCAAATTTCAAATCTCAAATCTCAGATTGGCGGCGACCACGCCGCCTGCGCCGCGCCCGCCGGCGAGCTCTCGATCACCTTCCTCACCGACCCCGCCCTCGCCAAACTCCACGCCGACTACCTAGACGATCCGACCACCACCGACGTGATCACCTTCGAGGGCGACGAAACGCTGGGCCACGCCGGCGACGTCTGCGTCTCGGTCGACACCGCCCTCGCCTACGCGAAGAAGCACGAGCTTCCCTTCGCCGAGGAACTGCTCCGCTACGTCATCCACGGCTGGCTCCACCTCGCGGGCTACGACGATCTCGAACCGCGGAAAAAACGCCGCATGCGCGCCGCCGAGGAACGGGCCCTGAAATTGCTCCGCTCCGCCGATCTTCTCCCCGAATTTTCGCTCCGTCCGCGGCCCGGTTCCCGCTAAACACCCCGCGGATGTCCGGCCCGTCCCATCAGACCGAAGCCCACCTGCTCTCCCAAGCCCCGCACACGGGAGACCACCTCGTTCTCACCTGCTTCTCCCCGGTCGACGGCCTCTTCCACGCGCTCCTGCGACCGCCGCGCGGAGCCAAGGGCGACGCCGCTCCCGCGCCCGACCTCTTCAACCGCGTCGCGCTCGAGCTTCGCCACGCCAAAGGCGCCTCCGCCGGCGGCCCATGGTTCGTCCGCGAGCACCGCATCCTCACGCGCCACGCCGGCATCGGCCGCGACTACGCCACCCTCGCCGCCGCCTCCCGTCTCGCGCGTGTCGTCATCAAGAATCCCGTCCCCGAAGACAGCCGCGCCGCCGTCGACGCCTTGTTGACCCAGGCCCTTTCCGCCTTCGCCCGCCCGGGCGCCCGCGCCGATCTCGTTTTTTTCAAAAGCCTCTACTGCCTCGCCCGCGACGAAGGCCTGCCGCTCAAGCAGCACTGGATCCCCGCCCTGCCGCCCGGCGACCGCACGCTCGTCGCCGCGGCGCTTTCGCTGCCCGCGGATGCGCCCGACGCCCCGTCGCCGCAAGACCTTGCGCGCCTGACCAAACGCCTCGAAGCTTACCTCGTCACCGAAGCCGATCTGCAGATCGGTTAACCGCTAAATAACGCTAAATTCCGCTAAAGAAATCCCCGCGAGACGGCGCTCCGTTTAGCGATCCTTGGCGCACTTTAGCGGTGTCCTCCCTCCGAACATGAATTTCCGCTCGCAGCTTCTCGAAATCCTCGGCGCCCCGAACTACCGCCCGGTCAACGACGCCGCCCTCTTCCGCGCGCTCAAGCTCCCGAAAAACCTCCGCGCCCGTTTCCTCCACGAGCTCCGCCTCCTCGCCTCGCGCGGCGAAATCAAGCTCGTGCAAGGCGACCGCTACGCGCTCCCGCCCGAACGCTCCGCCGCCGCGGGCAAACCCCGCCCGACCACCTCCCGCGCCACGCACGCCTCCGAATCCGCCCGCCCCATCTTCAAGCCGCTCCCGAAGAAGGAATTTCTTTCCCCCAAAAAAGCCTCCGCCTCCGCGAAACAGTCCTCCCCCTCCGGCGCCGATGACGAAATCACCGGTCGCATCCAATTCCGCGCCGGTGGCTCCGCTTTCGTCATTCCGTCGCTCGACGCCGACGCCGATCCCGACGCGCCCCGCCCCGACGCGATCCAGGTCGGCCCCGGCGACACGCTCAACGCCCTCCCCGGCGACACCGTCGCCGTCGTGGTCGACGCCTCGCTCGCCCCGCGCTTCCGCCAAGGCGACGCCCGGCGCGAAGAGCCCCGCGGCCGCGTGAGGCGCATCCTCCAACGCGCGCGCGAGGAGATCGTCGGCCGCCTCGCCAAAGTCCGCTCGCAATTCGTCGTCCTCGCCGACGATCCGCGTTTCCCGCTCGAGGTCTTCGTCTCCGATCCCGGCTTTTCCCGCGTCCGCCCCGCGCCCAAGATCGACGACAAGGTCGTCGCGCAACTCGAGCCCTGGGACGACCCGCGCAAACCGCTTCGCGGCGTCATCACCGAGGTCCTCGGCAAGACCTTCGAACCGCGCGCCGAGCTCCTCGGTGTCTATCGCAAATACAAACTCGAGCCGGCCTTCCCGCCCGAGGTCGAGCGCGAGGTCGCCTCGCTGCCCGACACCGTCCCACCCGAACAGGCCGCATCCCCCGGCCGCCTCGATTACCGCGACGCCGCCGTCTTCACCATCGACCCCGACGACGCCAAGGACTTCGACGACGCGCTCTCCCTCGAACCGCTTCCCGAGGGCGGCACGCGCGTCGGCGTGCACATCGCCGACGTCTCCGCCTACGTGAAGACCGGCACCGCACTAGACAAGGAGGCGCTCAAACGCGGCAACTCCACCTACCTCGTCGGCACCGTCGTGCCGATGCTGCCGGAAAAACTCTCCAACGGCCTCTGCTCGCTCGTCGAGGCGCAGGACCGCCTCTGCAAGGCCGTCTTCCTCGACTTCGACGCCAAAGGCCGCCTCCAGGAAAAAGCCACGCGCTACGCCAACACCGTCATCCGCAGCCGCAAGCGCCTGACCTACAAGCAGGCCTACGCCCTCCTCTTCAAAGACTCGCTCGACGAGATCCGCGCCCTCCCGCTCCCGCCCAAGCACCAGACCGGCTCCACCGGCCGAGCGCTTTCCTCGCTCTCCGACGCCGAGCTCACCGACCTGCAAACCTGGGTGCGCAAACTCTGGGAACTCGCCTCGCGCCTCCGCCGCGAACGCATGGCCCACGGCTCGCTCGATCTCGACATGCCCGAGACGAAAATCTTCGTCGATCCCGAGGGCTACGCCGACCGGCTCGAACGCATCGAGCACGACGAGAGCCACCAGCTCATCGAGGAGTTCATGCTCGCCGCCAACGAGGCCCTCGCCCGTCTCACGCGCCGCGAAAAACTCCCTTCCATCTACCGCGTCCACGACGACCCGGATGGCGAAAAGCTCGACGAGCTCCGTCAACAACTCGTCACCTACAATATCCGCGTCGGCGATCTCTCGGACCGCAAGGAACTCGTCCGCCTCCTCGCCATCCTCAACGACCACCCGCAAGGCTACACCCTGCGCACCCAGCTCCTGCGCAGCCTGCGCAAGGCGGCCTACCGCAGCAGCCCGGACGGGCACTTCGGCCTGAACAAAAACGACTACACCCACTTCACGTCTCCGATTCGTCGATACAGCGACCTCGTCGTGCACCGCGTGCTCGACGCCTGGTTCGCGCGCCAGGCCGCGCCGGGCGCGAAGGTGAAGCTCCCCTACTCCGCCGCCAAGGCCGAGGAGATGGGCGAGCACCTAAGCCTGACCGAGATCAACTCCGCCGAGGCCGAGCGCGAAAGCGTGAAGATCAAGCTGCTCGAATACTTCGAGCGCGAGCTGGAGAAGAAGCAGCCGACCGCCTTCGAGGCCGTGATCACCGACGTGCGGCCCAACGGATTTTTCATCGAGCTGGTGGAGTCGATGACCTTCGGCTTCGTGCCCGCCAGCCTGTTGCGCGACGACTATTACCAGATCACGCCCGACGGCTCCGCCCTCGTCGGCGGCAAACGCAAGAAACGCTACGCCGTAGCCGCCCGCTTGAAAGTCCACGTCGCCAAGGTCGACCGCGTGAAACGCTTCATGGACTTCCGCCCGGCGGAGTGAGGCCATGCGTCGGGTCGGGACGCAAAAAAGCCGCCCGGTCGAAACCGGGCGGCTGGCAAGACATGCCTGAGCAAAGATCAGGGCAGCTTTATGATCGCCGTCGAGGCAGGCGACTGCGCCTTGAAGACCGTGTTCTGCGCCCGACTATCGCCGCTCAAGTTTAGCGGCGTGAGAAACTGGGCGAATCCGAACACATCCTCCACCACCCCCGTGGTGGTGTTGGTGCGAATGGTCACGGCGAACTGCCCGCTCGCCTTGCCGATCCCAGGCGCGATCACGGCCTTGTGATAGAGTCGCCCGCCCAGCCCGACGCTTTCCTTGAATTTCAAAACCTGCCCGTTGAAGGTCAGCGTCTGCAAATCCTCCGATAGGCTAAATTTCACCACCTGCCCGGTGGTCGGCGAGCCGGCGGGACGCTTCGGCGGAGAAATAAAAGTCTGCGCGCCTGACACCTTCGTGATCACATCGGTCGCATCTTCCTCGAAAATCTTTACGGTGTAAGAGCCCGACGCAGCCACCGCCTTGTTGTCCTCCAACGGCCCGGAGAAGGTGACTAGTCCGGAGACATTGTTCAGTCGATACTGGCCATAGGCGAAGGGCGCCTCGCCCAGCGTCTCGGCAAAGGAAAACACGCCTTCGACGTCGGCGACCGTCGTCGTCGTCTTGCCCTCGATGGTGCGCTTGATCGTTTGCTTGCCGGCGAAAACGCCGGTGAGCGGATTGAGGCTCACCTTCCAAAGTTTGTCCCAATCCTTCGAGTTGTTCTCCGCGGGAGCGCCGTCGCCGCCGGCGACCGCTTGGATTTTGGCGAGGCCGGTGATGCGCACGACATCGGGCAACGAGGTCGAAAAATCGCTTTCGAAGAGCCCCTCGCCGGAGAAATCGACCGAGAAGTTTTTGCTGTAGCCAAAGCCAAGCTCGAGACTGGTGGCGATGGGATAGGCCTTCTTGGCCGGCACGAGCCAAGGCTGCACCACCGCGATCAACCCCGTGGAAAAGCCGCCGGGATAAGCCTTGTCGGTGGTCTTCTCGGGCTTGTTCCAAAGCGTGGGCTCGGCCTGCTCGCCACGACGATCGAGATCCAGCTCGCTGAGGAGATAGCCGCCGGTCGCGTAGCCGGGAGGCACGGCGTAGATGCTGTAAACCGCACCGGAGATGGGATCGGCGGAGCCGGTGAACGAGGTGCCATCCCCCAGCTTGCCCTTGTAGTTCAGCTTTCCGACTGAGTTGACGGAGAGCGACGCATAGCCGGCGCCGGCGGGAACGGCCTCAGGGGCGCCCTCGGGGGTAAGAAAAGCCAGCGTGTAGTTGCCGATCCAGGACGGTCGATCGTCGGGCTTTCCGGTGAATTTCGCAAATTTGTAGGAACCTGCGCTGTCAAACTGCACGGACTCCGCGCCCAAGCTCAGATCGAGGCCACCAACGACGACGGAGCCATCCGCCTTGAGGGTCAGGCGGAAGTTGATCAGGTAGCTGCTGGTCCCCTTGATCTTCGCCGCGCCCACGTTGTTTTGGGACTGCGCGTCGGAAGCGATCAGATCGACGCCCGACGGCACGAGCTTGGTGCTCACCGGGTAGCTCTTGCCCGCCTTGTTTTTCAGGGTGCCGGTCGCATTGATCACGGAACCCTTCGCGCTAACCTTTAATTCCAGACGTCCGTAAAGCACCTCCACCGGGATTTCGCTCCCGGCGGGAGTCTCCAGGGAGCTGAGATTGGCGGCGTAGGAACCGGTGAAGTCGACGGGAGTGGAAGCCGCGCGAGCGACTCCGACCGCGACCGATAAAAAGCCCGCGACCAACCAAGCCCGGGCGAAGAATGAAGCGAAGAAGCGTTTCATAGGGTGGAAACCCCAACGATCGGAGACACCCCCAAACACGTCAACGACATCGCCATATCCTTGCGCAAAAAGACAGATCCGTGCGTCCATACAATTTTACAGCCCGCTCTCGGAAGGCCGTGATACGAACATGGCGGAAGGGGAGGGATTCGAACCCCCGGGACCTTTCGGTCCGCCAGATTTCAAGGCTGGAGCATTAGACCACTCTGCCACCCTTCCGGAACAGCTGCACGGGCAGGAGTTGGCCGGCCCGCACGCCGTCGGTCAACCCTGTTGCAGCCCGAGTTCCTCGACGCGCTTGCGCAAGGTGGCACGAGTCATCCCCAGCCGCTCGGAGGTCCGCGCCAGATTGCCGTCCAACTCCTTCAAGCTGCGCACGATCATCTCACGCTCCAAGCGTTCCAAAATCGGCTCCCTCTCCTTGCTCAGCTCCGCGTGGATAAAATCAAGCGCCTCGCCCACCGTGAGAGCCGCCGCCGGAGTCGCCCCGGCGACAAGCCCCGGCGACGCGAGCGGAGCCGCCGCCGGCGAAACGGCCGTCGTGACCGCCTTAACGGGCGCCGCAACCGTCACGGGCGTCGCCTCGGCCGGCGCCTGCGTCGCCACGCCCGCCGCAGGTACGGGCGTCGCAGCCCCCACGCTGGCCAGCACCTCGGGCGGCAGATCCTTCACCAAAATTGCGTCGCCCTGCGCGATCACCGCGGCGCGGTAGACCAGGTTCTCCAACTCGCGCACATTGCCCGGCCAATCGTAGCGCGCCAGCATCGCCATCGCCTCGGGCGAGACCTTGGCCACGCGCGCCTTCTTCTGCTTCACGAGGTTCTGCAGGCAGAAATCCACGATCTGCGGAATGTCCTCCCGGCGCTCGCGCAAGGGTGGCATTTTGATGCGAACGACGTTCAGCCGATAGTAGAGGTCCTCGCGAAAGGTCTTCGCTTTCACCATCGCCTCGAGGTCCTTGTTCGTCGCCGCGATGATGCGCACGTCGACCTTGATCGTGTCCGTGCCGCCCACCCGCTGGATCTCGCCCTGCTGGAGCACGCGCAGGATCTTCGTCTGCGTCGCGAGCGCCATGTCGCCGATCTCGTCGAGGAAAATGGTGCCGCGGTCGCAAAGCTCGAACTTGCCGATGCGCTGGTTCGTCGCGCCGGTGAAGGAGCCCTTCTCATGGCCGAACAGCTCGCTCTCGATCAGATTGTCCGGGATCGCCGCGCAATTCACCGCGATGAAGTTCCCCTTCGCCCGGTGCGAATGCTTCCAGATCGAGCGCGCGACCAGCTCCTTTCCGGTGCCGCTTTCGCCCGTGATCATCACCGTCACGTCGCTCGCCGTCACCTGGCCGATCACCTTGAAAACGTCCTGCATCACCGGCGAGGCGCCCACGATGCCCTCGCGGTAGTCGTCGGCGTTGATCGAGGGCTTGTAGTCGCCGGCCGAACGCATGTCGGCGTGGGCCTTGAGCGCGTTCTCCGCCAGCGTGAGCACTTTCGCCGGGTCGAAGGGCTTCATGATGTAGTCGAAGGCGCCGTATTTCATCGCCTCGATCGCCGTCTGCGCCGTGCCGAACGCCGTCATCAGGATGATCAACTGCTTCGGGTTCGCCGCGCGGATGTGCTGCAGCGCCTCGATGCCGCTCATGCCACCCATGCGCACATCGAGAAAAATCAGATCCGGCGCGGGCCCCTTTTTCACCGCCGCCACGCCCGCCTCGCCGCTCGGCGCCTCGCTCACCTGGTATTTTTTCGAGGAAAGCACCCGCCCCAGCGAGTAGCGGACTTCGGCGTCGTCATCGATGACCAGAATGGAGGGAGCTTTGGCGTCGGACATTGCCGTCAACCGTGCATATCGCGCGCCAGATGGTCAACGTCACGGAAAACACCCGGCCCGCTGGCGAAGCCCGCCCGCCTGCGTTTCCTCCGCGCGTCCGCCCATGCCCGCTTCCACCGACGCCTCGCCTTCGCCCGCCTCCGCCCTCGCCGTCTCCGCCGTCACCAAAGCCTACGGCTCGCGACGCGTGCTCGACGCCGTGTCCTTCGAGGTTTCGCCCGGCGAACGCGTCGCGCTCACCGGCCCCTCCGGCTCCGGCAAGACCACCCTCCTCAACTGCCTCGGCGGCGTCGACCGCCCCGACTCCGGCGAGATCCGCCTGCTCGGCCGACGCATCGACGATCTTGATCCCGACGCGCTCAACCTCCTCCGCCGCGAGCGCGTCGGCACCATTTTCCAGTTCTTCCACCTGCTCCCCACGCTCGACGCCGCCGAGAACATCGAGCTGCCGCTGCAACTTCTTCGCGTCTCCGCCGCCGAACGCCGGACCCGCGTCGCCTCGCTCCTTGATCGTGTCGGCCTCTCCCACCGCGCCGCCGCCCTCCCCTCCCAGCTCTCCGGCGGCGAGCAACAACGCGTCGCCATCGCCCGCGCCCTCGTCCACCGCCCCTCCCTGCTCCTCGCCGACGAACCCACCGGCAACCTCGATTCCGCCAACGGCGAAAACGTCCTCGCCCTGCTTCGCGAGCTCACCGACGAGACCCGCACCGCGCTCGTCCTCGTCACCCACAGCGAGGAGGCCGCCGCCATCTGCCACCGACGCGTCCGCCTCCGCGACGGCCGCGTGGTGCAGTGAAGCAGAACAGAGCGACAAAACTACGGAACGACAGATCTCAAACCATGCGCTCGCGCTCCACTCCATTTTCCCGGTCAGTGTCCTCTGTCGCTCAGTAGCTCCGTCGTTCGGTCGCTCTTATGCTGTCTCTTCTGCTCCGCCGCCTGAGCCTCCGCCACGCCCGCCTCGCCCCGGGCCAGACCGCGCTGCTGGTGCTCATCCTCGCGCTGGGCGTCGCCGTCTTCACCGCCGTCCGCCTCGCCAACCGCGCCGCCGTCGCCTCCTTCACCCACTTCACCGAGACGCTCACCGGCCGCTCCGACTTCATCGTCCAGGCCCCCTCCGGCACGCTGCCCGAATCCGTCCTGCCCGAGCTGCGCGACGCGCTCGCCGACCTCGCGGTGCAAATCCACCCCGTCGTCGAAAGCACCGCCGCCGAGCCCGCCCCCGCCGACGCCCCGCGCTTCGGCCGACGCACCTTCACCCTGCTCGGCGTCGATCTCGTCGCCGTCGCCAACCTCGCCACGCAACAAGCCGCCGGCGCCCGCTTCTTCGGCGACACGCGCGAGCAGGCGGACAACTCGCCCCGCCCGGGCTCTTTCTTCGACCTCTTCGGCGAGGAGCCGCTCGCCTGGCTGAGCCCCGCCTTCGCGGACAAACCGCCCGAACACCTCGAACTCATCCTCAACGATCGCCCCGTCCGGCTTCGTGTCGCCGGCCCGATTCCGCAGGCGCCGGAAGCACCCGCCGCGCCCGCGCACCTGATCGTCCTCGACCTTCCGGTTCTCCAGTCGCTCCTCGGCCGCGCCGGCCGGCTCGACCGCGTCGAATTCGTCCTCGAGCCCGGCCACTCGCTCGAATCCCGCCGCGCCGCCCTCGCCCGACGCCTGGCCCAGCTCGCCACCGCCGGGTCCGGCGCCGCGCATGGCCCAACGCCGGAACCGCTCCGCGCGAATGCGTCCGCGTCCGACCCCGATGTTCGTAATACGAACATTCCCGACGCGCCAGCCCGCTGGCTCGTAACCACGCCGGGCGCCCGCCGCGAAACCGCCGAGACCATGACGGCCGCCTTCCGGCTCAACCTCACCGTCCTCTCGCTCATCGCCCTCCTCGTCGGCCTCTATCTGGTCTTCCAGGCCCTCGACGGCGCCGTCGTCCGCCGCCGTTCCGAGATCGCCGTTCTCCGCTCGCTCGGATTCGATGCCTCCACCCTTCGCCGCGCCTGGCTCGCCGAAGCCGCCGCCCTCGGCTTTCTCGGCGCCTCGCTCGGGCTTCTGCTCGGCTGGGCCGGCGCCCAGTTCGCCGTCCGCGCAGTCGGCCAGACCGTCAACGCCCTCTACTTCTCCACCAGCGTGCAAGCCGCCCGGCTCACGCTTCCCGAGTCGCTCGTCAGCCTCGGCGCCGGCATTCTCGCCAGCGTTCTCGCCGGCTGGGTTCCGGCCCGCGTAGCCGCCGAGACCCCGCCCGCCCAGGTGCTCGTGCGCTCCGCCGCCGGCACGGTCGGCGGACGCTGGCTGCGCAGCAAATCGCTCGCGGTCGGCGCCCTACTCGCCGGTCTCGCGCTGTCCCGACTTCCCCCGCTCGAGCTCGGCGGCGGCACGCGTTTCCCGCTCGCCGGCCACCTCGCCGCGTTTTGCGGCATCTTGGGCGGCGGGGTTCTCGCCGCGATCGCCCTGCCCGCGCTCGGCGTCGCGCTGCGCCCGCTCGCCGCCCGCTCCGCGCCTTGGCGCGTCTCCCTCGGGCACATCGCGCGCCCCACCGGTCGCCACCGGCTCGCCGCCGCCGCGCTCGTCTGCGCCATCGGCATGGCCGCGGGCATGGCCATCCTCGTCGCCAGTTTCGAACGCTCCGTCCGCTCCTGGGTGCAATCCGCCCTCCAGGCCGACCTCTATCTCTCCAGCTCCGGCGCCCAATCCGCAGGCTCGGACAACAAGATCGCCCCCGAGACCTGGCGCGCCCTCGCCGCCCACCCCGCCGTCGCCCACGCCGCCACCTTCTCCGCCTACCCGCTCGTTCTCGACGGCAAGCCCACCATCCTCGGCGGAGGCGACCTCGCCCGCCAGTCCTCGCGCGGCGGCTTCCTCTGGGTCGGCTCACCTCCCCCGCCCGAAGCGCTCGACCCCGCGCGGAACGCCGGTCTCGCGCTCGCCAGCGAAAGCTTCTCCGAACGCTATCGTATCCACGTGGGCGATACCGTTTCCGTGCCGACACCCTCCGGCGTCCGCCCGCTCCGCGTAGCCGGGCTCTTCGCCGACTACGGCAACGAGCGCGGCACCCTGCTCGTCGACCGGACGCACTCCGCCGGCTGGTTCGGCGACGACCACGCCACCAGCCTCGCCCTCGACCTCAAGCCCGGCCTCTCGCCCGAGGCGGTCCGCGCCGAGCTCGCCGCCGCCCACCCGGGCCTCTCGATCCTCACCAACTCCACCCTCCGCTCCGAGGTGCTGCGCATCTTCCGGCAAACCTTCTCCATCACCTACGCCCTCGAGTTCATCGGCCTCGCCGTCGCCGTCGGCGGACTCGCCCTGAGCCTCGCCAGCGTGCTGCTCGACCGGCGGGAGGAACTGACCACGCTGCGCGCCCTCGGTTTTCGCCGCGACGAGATCGCCCGCGCCACCGCGCTCGAGGGCGGCTCGCTCGCCCTCTGCGCCGTCACCGCGGGCATCGCGCTCAGCTTCGCGCTCGGTTGGCTGCTCATCCACGTGATCAACAAACAGAGCTTCGGCTGGACCCTCGCGTTCGCCGTTCCGGTCGCGCAACTCGCCGCCCTCGCCGCCCTCGTCGTCGGCACGGGAGTAGTCGTCAGCTACTTCGTCGGCCGCTGGGCCGCCAAACTCCCCGCCGACCGGGAAGAGTGAGGCCGTGAAACACTCCAAAGACACGACATGAAAACCGTCCATCTTCGCCGCCTCCTCCTTTCGTGTCTTTTCGTGTGTTTCGTGGGCCATGCCGTCGCCTCATCCGAAACCGGCATCCCCCTCTTCACCCCCTACGGTTTTCGCGTCCCGCAACCCGCCCCGTCCTTCGCCTTCCCCCGCGACCACGGCTCGCACCCCGACTACAAGATCGAGTGGTGGTATCTCACCGGGCATCTCTTCACCCCGGAAACGGCGGCCGCGCCCGCCCGCCGCTTCGGTTTCCAAGCGACCTTTTTCCGCTCCGCCGCCCCGCGCGACGTCGCGGCTCGACCGTCTCCCGCCGCCTTCGGGCACGACCAGATCTACCTCGCACACATGGCGCTGATCGACACCGCCACCGGCCGCTTCCTCCACCAAGAGCGCCTGAACCGCGCCGGCTGGGACGCCTCCGCGTCGACCGAGACCCTCGCCGTGCGCAACGGCGACTGGTCGCTCCGGCTCGCCGATCCCGCCGCGCCCGCCGGCGCGGAAACGCTTCTTCTCGTCGGCGGCATCCGGGCCGACGCTCGTTTCACCCTCACGCTCACGCCCTCCAAACCCCTCTCGCGCTTCGGCGAGGGCGGCTACTCGCGCAAGGGCTCCGCGCCCACCGCGGCGAGCTACTACCTGACGTTTTCCCGGCTCGCCGCCTCCGGCACGCTGGCCCTCGACGGCGCCGCCCCCGTTCCCGTCACCGGGCAGGCGTGGATGGATCACGAATACAGCAGCAGCCAGCTCGACGAGTCGCAGGTCGGCTGGGATTGGCTCAGCGCCCAGCTCGACGACGGCCGCGAGCTGATGTTCTACGCCCTGCGTAGCCGCGACGGCTCCCTCGACCCCGCCTCCACGCTCACCTGGATCGACCGCGAGGGCCGCCTCGCGAAGGCGCCCTACCGCTGGGAGCCGCTCTCCACCTGGCGCAGCCCGCGCACCGGCGCGGCCTACCCGAACCGTATCCGGCTCACGACCACCGATCCGGCCACCGGTCGCGAGTTCGTCGTGATCGTCGAGCCCTTCGCCCCCGACCAGGAGCTGGGGGGCTCGCTCGGCGGCGTCACCTACTGGGAGGGCGCCTGCCGGCTCCTCTCCGCCGACACCAAGGCCGAGCTCGGCTCCGCCTACCTCGAACTCACCGGCTACGACCGCCCCGTGGATGTCGTTCGTTAAGCCTTCCCGCTCCCCTTTCCCCACCCCTATTCGCCATGTCCCGCTTCGCCCTCATCGCCGGCATCACCGGCGGCATCGGATCCTCTCTCGCCCGTCGCCTGCACGCCGCGGGCTGGCTCGTCGGCGGTTTCGCCCGCTCCGCGGAAAAACTCGACGCCCTCGCGGCCGATCTGCCCGGGCTGCTCACCGCCACCGCCGACGCGACCGACCCGGCCGCGGTCGAGGCCGCGTTCGCCGATCTCTCCGCCCGCGCCGGCTCCGCGCCCGACGCCTACGCGCACTGCGTCGGATCGATTCTCCTCAAACCCGCCCACCTCACCGGCCTCGACGAGTGGCGCCGCACCCTCGCGATCAACCTCGACTCCGCCTTCTACGGACTGCGCGCCGCCGTCGGCCCCATGCAGGCCCGCTGCTCCGGCGGCATCGTGTTGCTCAGTTCCGTCGCCGCCGGCACCGGCTTGCCCAGTCACGAAGCCATCGCCGCCGCCAAGGCCGGGATCGAGGGCCTCGTCCGGTCCGCCGCCGCCAGCTACGCCTCGCGCCAGGTTCGCATCAACGCCGTCGCCCCCGGCCTCGTCGACACGCCCCTCGCCGCCAGCTTCCTCGGCAATCCCCAGGCACGCGCGTTTTCAGAGAAGTTGCACCCGCTGGGCCGGATCGGACGTCCCGACGAGATCGCCTCCGCCATCGCCTATCTGCTCTCGCCCGAGGCCGAATGGGTCACCGGACAGGTCTGGCACGTCGACGGCGGCATGAGCTCCGTCCGCCCCCGGCCCAAGGCCTGAACCCACGCCGGGCAGGCGGCCGCGCGCCCCCCTTTTATTTCCCCTTGCCCGACCCGCCGGGGGGCCAAGCATCCGGCGTTTCCTTAACCCGTGGTTCCCGCCGACGCCGATCTTCGTATCAAGCTGCCCGTCTTCGAGGGCCCGCTCGACCTGCTCCTCTTCCTCATCCGCAAGAACGAGCTGGATATCTACGACATCCCGATCGCGACCGTCACCAAACAGTATATCCAGGTGCTCCGCTCCATGCAGCAGCTCGACCTGGAGATCGCCGGCGAGTTCTTCGTCATGGCCGCCTCCCTGATGGAGATAAAGAGCCGCATGCTCCTCCCCCGCGGCCAGGCCGCCACCGGGGCGGGCGAGGACGACGACCCGCTCGATCCGCGCTGGGAGCTCGTTCACCAGCTCCTCCAATACAAAAAATTCAAGGAGGCCGCGGCCAAACTCGACGAACTCGCCGCCTTCCAGCGCGACATGCTCTCGCGCCACGTCGTCGAGGTCGCCGTCACCGAAAACGAGCGTCCGCTCAAGCCCGTCGACCGCATCGAGCTCTGGAACGCCTTCAACCTCGTCCTCCGCCGGCTCTCCGAAAAACTCGTCGTCGGCGAGATCAAGGGCGAGGAGGTCACCGTCTCCGACAAGATGGAGGAGCTGCTCAAGCTCATCGAGACGCGCCAAAAGTTCCTCTTCACCGACCTATTCGAGGGCAAACCCGTCACCGTCCGCCTGCTCGTCGCCACCTTCATCGCCGTCCTCGAGCTCACGCGTCTCAAAAAACTCCGCGTCCGCCAGGACGAGGCCTACGCCGACATCCACGTCGAGGCGGTGGAAAACACCGTCAACGCCGACGGCACCCTCGCCGAGGGCCAGCTCAACTTCGCTCCCGCCGCGCCCGAACAGGCGTCCGCCGCCGCCTTCGCCAGCTCGCCCGCCCCCGCGCCCGAAGCCCCCGCCCTGGTGCTCACCGCCAGCGGCTACGCCGAGATTCCCCGCGTTCTGGGCGCCGACGCGGCCGAAAGCGACACGTCCTACGCTCCCACCCCCACGCCCGACACCATCGCTTCCGTCGCCGTCGCCCTCCAAGACCCTCTCGCCGCGCCCACGCCGTCGCCCGACGTGGTCTCCCCCGCGCACGAAACCGCCACCGTCGAAGCTCCGCCTGAACCCGCCGCGTCCGCCGCGCTTGCGTCATCCGACCCCCTCTCCGCGCCCGCCCCGAACGAGACCGCCAGCGATCACCCTGACACGTTCGCCGACGCGCCCGTTCCCGCCTCCACCGATCTCGCCGCATCGAGTCCGGCCCTAACCCCGGCGATTCCGCCATCGGCTCCCGCGGAGCTTTCGCCTCTTGCCACGGCCGCCCCCGCGACCGCCGCCGAGCCCCTTTCATCCGAAAAGCCGCTTGATACCGAGCCCCCCCGGGACACGTTGGCCTCGTGAGCAAGCGCGTTCGCAAATCCTCCGACTCGTCCGCCCCCGTCGCCAAGCCCGCGAAGAAGGCGCCCGCAGGCAAAGCCGGACTCATCGGCGTCGGCCTCGACAACGACGACGGCCACAAGCGCATCACCACCGGTGAAAAATTCGTCCTCGTCGGCGGTTCGTCGGAAACGCACGAGCGCATGGCCGAGACCACGATCAAGACCTTCGAGGAATTGAAACGTCGTGACAAGCACCTCGAAACCGTCGACCCGCGCGAACTCGCCGAGATCATCCACAAGTCGACTCCTCGCTAAACCGACCCCGCACCCGACCCCGCGTCTTTTGGCCAGCCCCGCCCTCTTCCGCGATTCCCGCTCGACCTTCCGCGCCAAGCTCTTCCCTTTAGACCCTTCTACCCTCCCCTCTTATGAGCGACATCCCCAGTCCCGAATCCTCCCCCGCGCCCGAATCCGCTCCCAAGCCCAAGCTCACGCTCTCGCCCAAGGCTCCGGCTCCCGCCGCGCCCGAGGCCGCCGCCCCGGCTCCCGCCGCCGCGGTTCCCCCCGCCCCCGCCGCCACCATCTCCTCCGTCGGCGCCAGCACCTCCACCCCGCCCTCCATCGCCGCCGCCGCGTCCCGGTCCGCCGGCCTCAAGCCCAACCTCAAGCTCCAAGGGGAAGTGCATCCCGCCACCCCGAAGACCGACGCCCCGGCCTTCCAGTCCCCCATGCCGGCCTCCTCCGACGGCAAGCCTTCCGTAGCCCTCTTCGCGCTGTCCTTCATCGCCGCCGCGGCCGCCCTCGCCTTCGCCTATCTCCTCTACGTCAAGAACCAATAACCCAAGACCGATCATGTCCGACGCGCTCGCCCATTTCGACGAAGCCTCCTTCAAGACCGCCATCTCCGGCGCCACGCCCGTCCTCGTGGACTTCTGGGCCCCGTGGTGCGGCCCCTGCAAAGCCATCGCCCCCATCCTCGACGAACTCGCCAAGGAGTTCTCCGGCAAGCTCGTGATCGGCAAGGTCAACGTCGACGACCACGGCGACCTCGCCGGCACCTACGGCGTCCGCGCCATCCCGACCATGCTCCTCTTCAAGGGCGGCCAGCTCGCCGAGACCATCGTCGGCATGCAGTCCAAGGACTCCCTCAAGTCCAAGCTTCAGGCCAAGCTCTGAGCCTCTCCGCGCATCCCGCGCGTCCCCCCGCCCCCGGCTTGTTCGCCGGGGGCTTTTTGTTTTCTCGCGTGGCCGCCGACGCCCCGGTCCCGGCTTTCCAGGGAACCGGCCGCCTACTCCGCCGAAGCCGCCTCCCACGCGTTCAACGCGTCCGTCGCCGCCTCGCCCATCCGCTCCCTCACAAAGACCCTCAAATCCTCCGTAAACGGCGCGCGCCACGCCTGCGCGCCCAGCCCCGCCGAGTTGCCCTCCAGCGCGATCCGCGCGCAGTGCAGCGCCTGGCGCGGCAACAGAAGCCGCTCCGCCAGCGCCGGCGTCCAGCCCTTGTCGATAAACTCCAGGTAACAGCGCGCGTCCGGGCCGTAGATCTTGTCGCCCAGCACCGGAAACCCCAGCCACTGCGCATGCGCCCGGATCTGATGCTTGCGCCCCGTCTCGATCCTCACCTCCGCGAGCGTGAACCCGCCCGCCGTCGCCAGAGGCCGAAAACGCGAGCGCGCCGCCTTTCCGTCCGGCCGCACGCAAGTCTTCACGAAGACCGGGCTCGCCTCGTCGTCGCCCAGCGGCTGGTCGACCGCGATCCACCCAGCCCCGTGCCCGGCCTCCTCCCGTAGTTCTCCGACCAATACAGCCAGGTAGGTTTTCCGGATGCGCCCGTCCTGCATCGCCCGCTGCAGCCGGCTCGCCGCCTTTTCCGTCTTCGCGAAAAGCACGATCCCGCTCGTCTCCCGATCCAGACGGAAAACCAGGTGCGCCTTCTCGAGGCCCAAGCCCGCCTTCACCGCGCCGGCGAGACTCGACCAAGGCCCCGCCTTCGAGGGATGGCAGACCACGTCGCCGGGCTTTCCGAAGGCCACGACCTCCTCGTCCTCCGTCAAAATCCAGGCGCGCAGTTCCTCGTTCGCGATCAAGCGCGCCCGGCTCGTGTCCTGCTCACGCCGCGGCCACGCGCAGACGCGCAGACGACCGCCATAGGTGCCGTCGTCGCCCGCGTCGGCGTTCTTCTCCTCCGCGTTCACCCGCCGCCGCCTCCCGTCGCCCCGGCGGCCGCCACCTTGCTCGCGCGAAACTTGACCAGCAGCGCGGCGCCGATCCGCGCCGCCAGCGGCTTCGGCAGACGCGAGGCCAGAGCCGCCAACGCCCAGTTCCCCCAGCCGCACACCACCTGCGCACGACCGCGTGCGAGCGCGCGCAACGACTCGACCACCACCTGCTCCGGCGTCTGCCCCCAGCGGTCGCTCACCGCCCCCTGCTTCAGCCCCGCGCGTTTGAAAAACTCCGTCGCCGTCGGCCCCGGACACACCGCCAGCGCGCGCACTCCGCTCCCGCGCAACTCCTCGTTGAGCGCCAGACTCCAGTGCAGGAAAAACGCCTTCGTCGCCCCGTAGGTCGCCATGTGCGCGGTCGGTTGAAAGGCCGCCGTCGAGGCGATGTTCACCACCGCGCCGCCCCGCTCCCGCAGCGCCGGCAGAAGCCGCGCCGTGAGATCGACGACCGCGCGCACGTTCACGTCGATCATCTCCAGTTGATGCCCGCGATCCAGCTCATCAACACATCCATAACCGCCAAATCCGCTGTTATTTACCAGCAGGACTTTGCCCTTTCTCACGTCCTCGCGAAGGCAACCCGCCACCGCTTCCGCCGCATGCGCCAAAGCCTCCGCGTCGCTTAAATCGACACAGACTTGGCGCGCCTTAAGCTGATTCAAAAAAAAGTCCGGCGTGCGCCGGGAAAGGTTGCAAATGACCACCTCCGGATTCAGCTTCCACACGTGTTCGATGAACGCCTTCCCGATTCCGGAGGAGCCCCCCGTCACGACGATGACGGAATACTCGGACAGCATTTCACGAAGAGCGCGCATAGGAATGATCGCGCAGGCTTCGCACCCCTTCTGGCCAAGGTAAACCCAGATCCCAAAGAAATCATGAACAAGTCCCACGACGTCATCGTATCCGGCATCCACCTCGAACTCACCCCGTCGCTGAAGCAGTTCGTGCATGACAAGTCCGAACGCCTCTTCCGCCATGAGGAGAGCATCATCCGCGTTCGCGTCGAACTCGAGTGCGACATGAAGCAGGACGTCGAGCATCGCTTCACCGCCAAGGGCCACATCGTCATCAACGGCCCCGACATGAACGCCTCCGTCTCCACCGACGAATGCCACAAGGCCGTCGATCTCCTGATGGACAAGCTCGACCGCATGCTCGCCAAGCGCGCCCAGCTCTTCAAAGCCCGTCGTCACCGCGACCCCGCTCGCGTGATGGACGAAGCCGCCTGAGCCTCCCTCGTTCTTTCTCCGCGCCGCCGGCCCGGCCGACGGTCAGCGTTTCCCCCTTCGGTGTCGGGGTCAGGACACCACCCCAAAAACCCGCCGCCTCACCTTGGTCACGGCGGGTTTTTTATTGGCCGGACGGAATCGAGCCGGCCCGCCTTGGCACCCCGTGCCGCCGGGCCCGACCAGCGAGGCGTCGTCGCAAAACAAAAAACCCGCAATCGCTTGGGATTGCGGGTTTTAAATTGGCGCAGCTGTAGGGAGTCGAACCCCAAACCTTCTGATCCGTAGTCAGATGCTCTATCCAATTGAGCTACAGCTGCGTGATGGGAGGCGAGAGAAAGCAAGGTTGGGAAAAGCAGCGCAAGCGCTTTTTCCCAAAAAAATGCACCGGCCGCCTCCCCGCCTGCATCGGAAGGGATCCTCCCCTGCGGCAAGCGACGTAGCCGCACCATCTTGGCCCCGGCTTCCGCGGCTTCGTCCCGTTTTCCCCCGCCTTCCTCCCCAATCTTTTGCACCCGTCCGGCCAAGGCAAAAACCTCTCGACGTGGGACGGCGGGTGGTCGGGAAGAGAACAAGGCGCCCGACTCGGAAGAAGCGAAGCACACCCGCCGTCCCCGCTCTCCGCGCGACACACGCCGGGTGCGAAGCCCCGTTCACGGCCGCGCCTGCAAAATCAGAATGTCGTCGCGTTCCGCCCAGCCCATCCTGTCCCAAAATCCGCGGGCCCGCGCGTTGTCGGCGTAAACGAGGATCGTCGCCCGGGCGATGCCCGCCGCGCGCAGACCCGCCATCGCAAAATCCGCCAAGGCCCGCCCCACGCCGCGCCCTCGCCAGACCGGCGCCACCGCGAGATGGTAGAGAAAACCGCGCCGCCCGTCGTGGCCGCAGAGCACCGCGCCCGCCAGGGTCCCATCCGGCGCGCGCAGCACCGCGCTCAGGCCCGGATTGCGCGCCAAAAAAAACGCCAGCACCGGCTCCGTCTCCTCCTCGGACAGTCCCATTCCTTCCGACGCGTTCCACAAGGCGAGCGCCTCGCGCAAATCCGCGACACCCATCGCACGGGGAACCGGACGCGAACCGGCACCCTCCCCCACGCCGCCTCCCGCCCGTGCCCAATCCGAGACCGTCTGCGCATAGAGCGCGTGATCCACACTCCGCCCGTAAAGCATCTCGGCCTCCCGCAACACGCCCTCCTGGACGAAACCCAGCCGCTCCGCGATCGCCCGGCTGCGCACATTGCCCGTCGCCGCCGCGATCGTCTGGCGCCGCAAACCGAGCGTGGTGAAGCCATGGGCGACGAGCGCCCGGTTCGCAGCCGTCATGAGGCCCCGCCCCTCGAACTCCGCGCCCAGCCAATAACCGATGTGCCCCGTCAGGTTGGCGCGATCGATGACGTTGTAACCCCCGACGCCGGCGATCCGGCCATCGTGCCACAAGCAAATCGCCAGCCCCGTGCCGGCCTCCGCCTGACGCAGCGTGCTTTCGATGTTCGCGCGCGTGTGCTCCACCTTCGTGCAGGCGTCCAACCAAGGCAGCCATTCGCGCAGTTTCGCCCGGTTGGCCTCCGTCAAGGCGAACAACTCCTCCGCGTCCTCCGGCGCGCGCTGCCGCAACTCCAGGCGATCGTTCACCCGCAAATAGAACAGGGAGCCCATGCCGCGGAGAAAACATAAGGCCTCGCGCCCTTCAACCCCACGCCGCGCCGGCCCGGGATTCGCGCGTTTCCACCATGCCCGCCCCGGCGTTTCCTTGCTTCGAAACACCTTGGACGCCCCATGACGACTCCCACGGCCCCCCTCCGCGAGACGCGCGCGCTTTACGCCCCCGCCGGGGCGCCCACACTCCGCGCCGTGGATTCGACCTCGCCTTCGCCCGCCGCCTCCTCCGCTCCCTCGTCCGCAACGGATCCCGCGCTCCTGCATGCGATCAGCCGGCTCGCCGCGACGGCGGAGAGCCCGCACGCCGCCTTGATCGAGATCCTCCGCCTCGCCATCGCGCATTTCTCCGCCTCCTCGGGCACCATCTCCCTCCTCAACCCCGACAGCGGAAAACTCGAGATCGAGGTTCACCAAGGCATGCCGGCCGACATCGACGAGGTCGCCCTCCGCCCCGGCCAGGGCATCACCGGCTGGGTCGCCTTCCACGGACGCCCCCAGCTCGTCGCCGACGTCCGCGCCGACCCGCGCTACATTCCCGTCCGCCCGGAGGTCCGCTCCGAGATCACCGCCCCCCTCATCCCAGAAAACGGCCAGATCATCGGGGTCATCAACCTCGACAGCGACACGGTCGGCGGCTTCACCGCGCGACATCTCGCCGACCTCGTCACCCTCGCCGCCGAGAGCACCCACGTGCTCCTCCGCCTCTGGCAGCTGCAACACCTGCGCGGCAAGGCCCGCCAGCTGGAGAACCTCGTCTCCGCCGGCCTCACCCTCGTCACCAAGCTCGAGCGCCAGGAACTGCACGACGCCATCACGCGCGACACCCTCGGCCTGCTCTCCGCCCGCGCGTCGTTGCTCTTCGAATACGTCCCGGCCCGCCGCTGCCTCCGCGCGGTCTCCCTCGCCGGCGAGCCCGAGGCGCGCCTGCCGGAGGGCGACCTGCCGTTGGAATCCTGCCTCGTCGGCGCCTGCCTCGCCACGCGCCGGCACCTCGAGTTCATCAACGTCCAGTCCCCCGAGTTCATCGACGTCGTCGATCTCCCGCGCCATCCCTCGCTGCGATCCCTCCTCGCCGTCCCCATGTTCTGGGAAAACGAGGCGGTCGGCATCCTTTGCGTCTTCACCGACCAGCCCCACCGCTACAACAACGACGAAAAGCGCCTCCTCTCCGCCTTCTCCAGCCTCGCCGCCGTCACGCTGCAAAACTCGCGTCTCTACACCCGCGTTTTCCAAAGCGAGGACACCCTGCGCAAAAACGAGCAGCTCACCACGCTCGGCCTGCTCGCCGCCGAGATCGCCCACGAGATCCGGAATCCGCTCACCGTCATCAAGCTCCTCTATGGCTACCTTGGTCTCGACTTCCCCGAGGACGACCCGCGCCGCACCGACGTCCGCGTGATCGGCGAAAAACTCGACCAGCTCGAGGCCATCGTCTCGCGCGTGCTCCAGTTCGCCAAGGCCCCCTCCTCGCTCCACTCCCGCTGGTCCCTCGCCGACATCATCGGCGACACGCTCGTCCTCATCCGTCTCAAGCTCGCGCAGAGCAAGATCCGGCTGCGATTCGACCCGCCGGAAAAACCCGTCCACGTCGACGTCCACAAGGGCCAGCTCCAGCAGGTGCTCCTCAATCTTTTGCTCAACTCCACCCACGCCATGCCCCAGGGCGGCGCCATCGTCGTCCGCGCCTTCGTCGAGGAGCACGAGGGCGTCCGGCAGGCCGTGATCGATGTCGTGGACACCGGCGGCGGCGTGCCCTCGGAGATCGCCGACCACATTTTCGACAGCTTCCTTTCCGGGCGGGCCGACGGCACCGGCCTGGGGCTCGCGATCGCCAAACGCATCCTGCTCTCGCACCACGGCGACATCTCGCTGCACGCCACCGGCCCCGGCGGCACCACCATGCGTCTCCGCCTGCCCGTGGCGCCCTGATCCTCTTTCGCCATGACCGATCCCGCCGCCAAACTGCGCCTCCTGCGCGTCACGATGTTTTTTCTCCTCGGCGCCGCGCTGCTCGTGCTCGTCCTGCCGCTGCCCCTACCCGTTCCCTTGCGCCTCGCCGTCGCGAGCACCGACCTCATCGCAGCGGCCGTCGTCTGGCTCGCGTGGCGCCAGCGCCGCGGCTGAGACCGCGGCTCCCACGCCCGCCCTACCTCGCCTCCGCCGCCAAGGCGTCGCGGCGGATGATCCTGTGCCCGCCCGAGCCGAGGCCCTCCAGCAGTAGACGACCACCCCGGAGAACCCTGCGCGCCGGAACGCCATCCAACGTCAACTCCGACGGGGTCGTGCCTTCGCCCGCCGGCAGTTCCACCGTGGCCGTCACGTTCGCCGGCAACCTCACTTCCAGTTCGTAGCCATTGGGCAGCCGTTTCCAAGCGACGGCGATCGCCCCCCGATCCGTGGCGATCCGGCCAAGCGCCCACTCCAGCTTTTCGCCGAAGTCCAGGGGCTTGATCAACACGCGCTCATATTGCGGCGCCAGCGGCCGGATCCCGAGCACGTGGCGCACATGCCCCTCCAGACCGGCCGCGCCCCACGCATGCGAGAGGCTGTCCCCCGTCCGATCCGCGTCCCAAGCCTCCCAGGTCGCCGTCGCCCCGCTCGCCAGACACTTCGCCCAGCCGGGCCGGGACGCGTTCGTGTAGAGATCGAGCAAGGCCGGTCCCTGCTCCGCCTCACCCAGAGCGCGGATCAGCCAGCCGACCGTCACCATGCCCACGCTCATGCCTTTCTCTTTCACGTGCTCGACCACCGCCGCACGCGTCCCTTCGGGCACGATGCCCAGCGCGAGCGGAAACATGTTGGCATGCTGCGAAGCGTGGGAACTCGGCACGCCATCCGCCAGAAGTCCGTCGATATAGACTCCATCCGGCCCGAGGAGACGCGCGTTGATCGCGATTTTGAGCGCCTCGGCGCGCGCGCGATAGGCGTCGCGATCCGATGGCTCGCCGAGCTCCGCGGCGATTTTCGCGATCACGTCGAAGTCCGCGTAGGCCCAGCCGTTGATCACCGTCCGCGCGACCGTGTTCATGTCGTAGCCGAAGCGCATGCTCGCCGGCCAGTCGACGATGCCGAACTGGTAGGCGCCGGAGCCGCCCGTGAGCCTGGTCACCAGCCCGGTGGCCGGATCGATGTGACGCGCCACGTAGTCGGCGACGTCCTTCAGCTTAGAGTAGTTTTCCCGGAGAAACGCGCGGTCGCCAGTCTCGGTGTAGTAGGCCCACACCCAAACCAGAAAAGCCTGGGTGAAATCCGGAATGTCCCGCGCCCCGTCCCGATTGGGATAAACGGCGTTGATGCGCCCGCGGTCGGCCGGTTTCGACCAGTGCTGCTCCATCGAACGCAGAAACTCCGACAACGCGCGGCGGGTAAGGGGACGCTCGTTCAACACCGGCATCGCGACGCCGCTCTGCGCCGCGCCATCGAGCAGGAAGCCGCCCTTCTCGCGCGTGGGGGTGTCGACGAACTCCTCCTGCGCGCAGGTCAAGAGCGAGTGCTTCATCAGCGCCCAGACGGCGTTCAGCGTGGCGTCGGACGATGCGAAATCGGAGGCCGCGTCGACGAGCCGGCTGTGGCGCACGATAAACGAGAAATTCTCCGCCGTCACCGGCATGGGCGCGTTGTCGATTTGGAAGTAGCGCATCCCGAGATATTCGACCGGCTCAAAGACGAAGGAGCCGCCATCCAAGGTCGCCCGATATTCCATGAGCGTGGACTGGGACTTCGCGTCCTTCGCGATCTCGCCGGACGAGCCGAGCGTGTCCGCGCCGCGCATCGACACCTCCGCGCCGGGCGCGCCGCCCGAAAAACGGATGCGCGGCATGCCCGCGTAGGTTTTGCCCAGATCAACGAGATACTTCCCATCGCCCAGGGCCTTGATCGACGCGGGGGCGACGACCGTCTCCTCGATGCGGGTCAGATCCGGGTGAAGCGCCCCGCTCCACGGCGCCGTCGGCTGAGGACCGATCACGGTCGCGGCCGGCCAGGCGTCGTCGTCGAAATCCAGCGCGGCCCAGTCGCGAGGCAGCTTGCGCGCGTCGATCCGCTCGACGTAACCCACGCCCTCGCCGCGATTCCGATGCACAAGATCGTCGATCACCCAGGCCTCCGCGCGGCTCTGCCGCCAGGTGGCGTCGGTGCCGATCTCGCTCCGTTCGCCGTCGTCGTAGTCCACCACGATCTTCGCGATCAACCCGCGCTCGCCGGCCGGCCGTCCCTGCCCGCCGCCGAACCAATGCGTGAACACCGCGAACTGGTTCGCCGCCCCCGCGCGCAAGAGCGTCGTGATGTCGTGCGCGTTGTAATATTGATACTGCGGGTGCTGGTAGGCCGGCCCCTTGCCGACAAGCACGCCGTTCACGTGCAGCGCGTATTTGTGCGTGGCCGAGATATACGCGACGGCGCGGCGAATCGGCTTGGCCGGCAACTCGGCGCGCTTCCGGTAGTAGGTGTAATCGTCGGCCTCGGCGCTAGCGCGACGGATCCAGGAGGCGCCCGCCCAGTCTTTGTTTTCCAACAGCCCGACGTCGAAGACCGCGGGGACGGAAAAGGGGCCTTCGTGTCCGTCCTTGTCCCAGGTGCGAACAGCCCAGAAATAGCGATGTCCGCTCTCCAGGGGCCGGCCGCCGAAAGGCACGTGGTTCTGCGCCCGGCTCGCGACCTTGCCGCTGTCCCAGACATCGGCGGAACCGGCGGCAAGCTTCTCCGGCGAGGATGCTACGAGGATCCGGTAGCTGGTCTGGATCTCGTCCGAATCCGGGTCGTTCACCAACCAACCGAAACAGACGTCCGCCCCGGTGCCGACGGGACGGACAACGTCGTTCACACGCAGCGAGGAAGGCGGTCCCGGGGGCCGCACCGCGGCGACGGGCGCGGACGTGTCGGGCACCGGCATCAAGTCGTCGGTCGCGCCGGGATCGGTCGCGCGCAACTCGATCCGGCCCAGGACGCCGTTCCCGTTTTTCAACGACCGGCTTTTCGCATCCAGAAAGGCGGCGGCCGGCGTCTTCTTGTTGTCGATGCAAAGCGTGAGGCGCCGCCGGCCGGGCGTGATGTCCGCGCTCAGGTCCAGGGCCGCACCCGAGACCGAACCGTCCTGCGAATCCACCTCGGTCTCGTCGACCCACGCCGTGGCCGCCTGGGTGCGCTCAAGAAACAACAGGACGCGCTTGCCCCGCCACGACTCGGG
>CAYTLL010000015.1:40513-77635 GCA_964438755.1 uncultured Akkermansia sp.
AAGAACGTCCTCGTAGCGCTGGGGCGTGTCGGCGCGCAGCTTGAAGTTGACCACCGACATCGCGCCGGTCACGCGGCAGTTTTCCACCACGACATCGCGAACGACCGTCGCCTCGCTGCCGAGGGTGACGGCGGCGTGGCCGCGCCGAAAATGACAGTCTATGACGCGCACCCGCTCGACGGGCGGGCTGGCCGAGTCCTCGAGCGCCAAGGGGCCTTTCGATCCCTTCATCGCCACGCAGTCGTCGGTCACCGAGAAATAACAGCCTTGGACGGTCACGTCCTGGCAGCTGTCGATGTCGATGCCGTCCGTGCTCGGAGCCTGCTTGTAGTCGTCGGGCACGAGAAACCGCGCGTTTTTCACCCGCACCTCACGACAACGGTAGAGGTGCAGATTCCAGAACTGGGAGTCCTTGAACGTCACCCCGTCGATCACGACGCCGCGCGAGTTCTCGATCAGCGCCAGACGGGCGCGTGCGACGCTGAGATTAGCGAAATTCCGGGGATCGGTCGACGCGCGGCGCCGTTTCCAAAATTCGTCCCAGATCGACCGGCCGGCGCCATCGAGGACGCCTTCGCCGTCGATGCGAAAGCCGTCGCAGCCGTCCGCGTTGACCAGGGCCGGACTAAAGCGTTCCTCGAAGTGCCCCTCGATGCGCGTGCGGCGCGGGGGGAAGTGGGTCTGGTCGGTCGAGCAACGCAGCACCGCGTCTTTCTCCAGGTGGAGATTCACGCCGGGCTTGAAAAAAAGCGCGCCGCTGACGAAGACGCCCGCCGGCACGACCACCGTGCCGCCGCCCTCGGAGGCGAGCCGGTCGATGGTCGCCTGGATCGCGCTCGTGGCGAGGGTCGCGGCGTCGCCGACCGCGCCGGCGTCCGCGATCGACCGTCGGCGAGGCAGGGAGTTTTCCCGGATGCCGTCGGACACGTTCGCGCACGAGGACGCGGAGCCGGCCGCCGAAAGCAGAAGCGAAAAAACAACCACGCGGGGAACGGGAATCATGGGGCGAAGGCGTGAAAGACCAGGCGACGACTCCGATCAATAGGCCACGCGTTCAGACCGTGTGATCTCGTAGGTCGGCGCCTTGCCGTCCACGGTCCGGACGCCCGATATCGCGACATCCTCGGCGCGGTCGATCTTCACCGCCGCGCCCGCGGGCAGCCGGATGTCACTCATCCGCACATTTTTCGTGCGATGGCCGTCGGCGGGGAATCCGTTGACGATGATCGCCGGCTTTTTCGGGTCGGCCTTGGACAGATCTATGTCCGAGAAAACGAAGTCGCGAAAGAAGGGCTGCGCGGGCGCGCCCTCGCCGTCGTTGTTGTAGGGCAGTTCGGTGTAGATGGTGATCTGTTGGAGGTCGCAGTTGCGCACCGTGACGTTCTCGACGAAGCCGCCGCGTTCCTTGGTGCCCTTGATCTGCATGCCATGCAGCAGCGCCCCGGCGACGCAGTCCTCGACCAGGACGTCGCGCACGCCGCCCGACATCTCGCTGCCGATGGAGATGCCATGGCCGCGGGTGAACATGCAGTCGAAGACGCGCACGCCGACGGTCGGGCGGCCGACCACGTTGCCCTCGGGATTCTTGCCGGACTTGATCGCGATGCAGTCGTCGCCGGTGTCGAAGCGGCAGTTGAAGATGAAGGAGTCACGGGACGAGTCGGGATCGATGCCGTCGCCGTTGTGCACGTCGCTGCGGATGTCGAGACCGTGGAGGCTGATCCCCTCGGAATAGATGTAGTGGATCGTCCAGCACGGGGACTCCTCGATCCGGAGACCGGAGATCTCCACGTTTTCGGCGTTCATGAGGAGGATCAGACGCCCGCGGGCGCGCAGGCCGTCCACGCGCTTGGCGTAAAGCCTCATGACGGCGTCGGAGAGACCGCGGCCTCCGCCCGAGATCGTGCCCTCGCCCCGGATGCTGATGTTGCGCACGTTGGCCGGACCCGCCCGATCAAGGCGGCCCGCGTTGAGAAGACTCGCGTGGGTTTCCATTTCCCAGCCCTCGAAACGGTTCAGGTTGAACGGCAGATAATCCTTCGGATCGGCGCTGCCCTTGAGGACGCCGCCCTTGGCGATCTCGAGCGTCAGGTCGCTCTTCAGGTAAAGGGCCCCGGAAAGGAAGACGCCCTCCGGAATGCGGACGATCCCGCCTTTCGGGCAGGCGTCGATCGCGGATTGGAGCGCTCGGGTGTCGAGCGTCTTGCCGTCCCCCACCGCGCCGTGATCGCGCACGGAGACGACCGGCTCCCGGGCGAGGGTGCGCACAGGCAGCGCGTTGCTGGCGAAGACGTGTCCGCCCGTGTCGCGCGTGCGAACCGTGAACACATGATCGCGCTCCGGAACGAGACCCTTCGCGGTGAAGTAGGTCTTGGCGGTGGTGGCGAGCGGGAGGCCGTCGCGCAGCACCTGATAGCTCAAGCCGGCGCGCCCTTCCGGCTTGTCCCACACGAGGGTGACCTCGTCGGAGCGCAGGGTCTTGGGCGCGGTGATCAAGCGGAAGGAGGCGGAGCCGGACGATCCCGCAGACGGGGAAATCGCACAGCCGCCCAACCAAAAGGCGCAGAGACCAAACACGAATGTGAGCCAGAGGGGCGCGAAGAGGGGTTTCATGGTGAAAAAAAACGAGGGATACGCGCGTCGGGCGTGATTCATCGCCAAGGCGCGGACGGCTCCGCGGTCGGGGCGTTTCGGGGCGACGTCAAAATAGTCCCGCCACGTCTTTTTGGCCATTGCGGGAGCGCGCACACATTTGACAAAAACGCGCATCATGCGCGCGCCCACGAACCTCGCCTACCTCGGACAGGGCGCTCGCACCTACGGACTGAGACCGATTCTGGGGCGACCGCGCGGCTTCTGGGAGTTGCAATGGGTGCTACGAGGCCGCGCCCGCCCGGATAATCTCGATCCCATTGACGAAAAGGACGCCGGCGCCCGCCTCTACGTCTCGCACCCCGACTCCCCGCATGGCTGGACGGACGAGGGGGCGGGGACCGCGGAGGTGTTCGTGCTGCATTTCCGCACCGTGCCGGCGGAGCTGGCCGCGACGGTGAATCAGGCAAAAACGCACATCATTCGATTGAGCGAGTCCGAGTGCCGCCAGCATCGGGCGCGCCTGGACGAGATTCGCCGCGCGCATGCGGACAACGATCCGCGACTCGCCTTGAAGCTGGAGCAGGTGCTGATCGAGATCGCGTTGCTCGTGCTCGACCGCGCGGCGCCCGTCCCGGCGCCGGGACCGAGCCTGGATCGAGTCGAGCACGCCTTGCACTGGTTCGAGGAGAACATCGGCGAGAATCCGTCGGCGGCGGAAGTGGCGAAGGCCGCGGGGGTGTCGCCGGCGCATCTGCGCCGGCTCTTCGCCGCGGCGGGACGACGCTCTCCGAAGATCGAATGCACACGGCTGCGGATGGCGGCGGCCGGACGCTGCCTGCGGGACGGGTGGAAACTGGAGCGGATCGCGAGCTACCTCGGCTACAGCGAGGCGAGCTCGTTTTCCCGTGCCTTCTCTTCCGAATGCGGCGCCTCCCCGCGCGAGTGGCTGAAGCGGGCGCGATCCGGCCGGGACGAGATCAGGTGAGGTCTGGAGGCACCGTCGCGATGGCCTCCTCGAGAGTGGTGAGCCCCTCCTTCACCTTGAGCATGCTGTCCTGGTGCAGGGTCTTCATGCCGCCGCGCATCGCGATTTTCTTCAACTCGGCGGATTCGAGCCCCTTGTTGATGCCCTCGATCAACTCGCCGTTGGTGACCATGAGCTCGTGGATGCCGACGCGGCCCTTGTAGCCGGTGCTGTTGCACTTCGGGCAGCCCTTGGCGTTGGCCTTGAAGATCTGGCCCGACCAGCCGATGGCGTTTTCCAGCAGCTCCTTTTCCCGGCCGACCGGCTCGTGGGCGACCTTGCAGGTCTTGCAGACGCGGCGCATGAGGCGCTGGGCGCAGACGCAGAGCAGCGAGGAGCTGATCATGAAAGGCTCGATGCCCATGTCGGTGAGGCGGGCGACGGTGCTCGGCGCGTCGTTGGTGTGGAGCGTCGAGATGAGCAAGTGGCCGGTGAGCGCGGCCTCGACGGCGATGCCCGCGGTCTCCTGGTCGCGGATCTCGCCCACGAGGATGATGTCGGGGTCCTGGCGAAGATAGGCGCGAAGGGCGCTCGCGAAGGTGAGCCCGATCTGCCGGTGCATCTGCATCTGGTTGATGCCGGGCAGCGTGTATTCGATCGGATCCTCCGCGGTGCGGATGACGATGTCGGGGGCGTTGATCTCGCCGAGCGCGGAGTAGAGCGTCATCGACTTGCCCGAACCCGTGGGACCGCAGTGGAGGATCATGCCGTAGGGCTGGCGGATGCACTCGCGGTAACGGGTCAGGTTTTCCTCGGAGAAGCCGAGCGCGGTGAGCGGCAGCGTGGACTTCTGCTTGTCGAGGATACGCATGACGACGCCCTCGCCGTAATTGAGGGGCGCGGTGGAGACGCGCAGGTCGACGTCGATGCCTTTCTTGGTGTAGTGCTTGAAAACGATGCGGCCGTCCTGGGGCAGGCGACGCTCCGCGATGTCGAGGTTGCACATGATCTTCAGGCGGGCGATGAGCGCCGGGCCGACCTTGTGCGGGAGGCGGAGTTTCTCCTGGCAGACGCCGTCGATGCGGTAGCGCACGACGATCTCTTTTTCCCAGGGCTCGATATGGATGTCGGAGGTGCCGGAGTAGTAGGCGTCCTCGATGACGCGGTTGGCCAGCTGGACGATGGGGGCGGAGTCCTCGGTGACATCGGCCTCGGCGCTTTCCCCTTCGTCGATGCCGTATTCGGCGCCGATCGCGCCGACGACGTCGTCGAAGCCGGCGGGGCGGCTTTGCTCCTTGGCGAACTTGTCCTGGATGTCCTTCTCGCGGGCGAGGAGGCGCACCACGCGCTTGCCGGTCAGCTCGGCGACCTTTTGCGGGACGGCGAGGTCGAAGGGATTCGCGACGGCGAGCAACAGCGTGTCGCCGGCGTAGCCCACGGGCAGGCAGAGATTTTCCTGACAGAACTCCTGGGGAACGCGTTCGTAGGTGGAGCCGGAGACGCGAAACTTCGCCGCGAAGAAAGGCGCGAGGTGGTAGGCGCGGGCCCTGGCGACAAAGAGCTGGGTCGCGGTGATCGAGTGCTGGTCGCGCAGGAGCTTGTCCAGCTCCTCGCCCGACACCTCGTCGGGGCGCGAGGCGAGCGCGGCCATCTGGTCGGAGGACAGCCGTCCCTGTTTCTCGAGTTGCTGAACGATCTGAAGCTGAAGTTTGCCAAGCGGCATGGCCGAAAAGGGAAAAGGGTGTTCGCGCCGCTCAGGGTTTGCTCGTCGCGAGGCGTTCCAAGGTGTCGGCCACGGCCTCCAAGGTGGTGCCATACCAGATGACCTGGCCGCCGAGTTGCTTCTCCCAGAAGGTCCGGACGGCGGGGCTGAGATAGTAGGCGGAGGCCACGAGCGTGAAATCCTCGTCGCGGTCGAAGGGCACCGTCCAAGTGGCCCAGCAGGCGGCATGATTGAGCTTCGCGCGCACCTCGTCCGCGCCTTCGTAGACATGCAGGTCGACGAGGCCGATGCCGTGCTCGTCCACGCAATATTGAAGCACGTCCTCCTCCTTCACGACCTTCAAGTCGTAGGCCAGGACGCCGAGCAGCGTGCATTGGCGGGGAGCGCCGCCGGCGATCAGCTCGAGCAGCTTCTCGTTCGCGCTCTCGAGCTGGTCCACGGTGACGAGATTGGCTTCCACGAGGCTGGCGCCGAGGAGCCGGTTCGCCCGCATCAAAAGCGAGCGGATCTCCGCCGGCGCGGGCGACACGGAGAAGGGAGCGGTGGTTTCGGCCATGCGGAAGGGAGGGTTTTCCGGGCGAGGTGACGGTATGCGAAGGATTCGGGAACGGGCCCGCTCAGACGACCGCGCGGGGGCGGGACATCACGCGCGGCTTGCCGCCGTGCTTGATGACGCGGGCCCGGATCGCCTGCTTCAACTCGTCGAGCCCCTCGCCGCTGAGGCAGGAGATCTTGAGGATATCGACCTTGTGCCTCTTCTTGAAGGCGGTGAGGTTCTTCTTCGACTCCGGGAGGTCGACCTTGTTGGCGACGACGAGGCGGGGCTTCTTGAGGAGCTTGGGATCGTAGGCCTTCAACTCGGCGAGCAGCGTGGCGTAGTCCTCGCGGGGGTCGCGATCGTCGGTGCCGGCCATGTCGATGAGGAACATGAGCAAGGTGCAGCGCTCGATGTGGCGGAGGAAGCGGTGGCCGAGGCCGCGGTTCTCGCTCGCGCCGGCGATGAGCCCGGGCACGTCGGCGAGCAGCAGGCGGTCGTAGTTTTCCGGATACTCGATCACGCCGATCTGCGGATGCAGCGTGGTGAAGGGATAGGCGGCGGCCTTCGGACGCGCCTTGGTGATGGCGCGGGTGAGCGAGGACTTGCCGGCGTTGGGGAAGCCCACGAGGCCGACGTCGGCGATGGACTTCAAGACGAGACGGAAGTCGCCCGTCTCGCCGGGCTTTCCGGGCAACGCGGTGCGCGGCGCGCGATTGATCGAGGACTTGAAATGCGGATTGCCCCAGCCGCCGTTTCCGCCGGCGCAGAGCACGACCCGCTGGCCGTCCTCGGTGATCTCGGCGACGACCGCGCCCGACTCCTCGTTGATGACAATGGTGCCGAGCGGCATCTTCAGATAGGCGGACTTGCCCACGTGGCCGTGACAGTCCTTGCCCTGGCCGTTCTCGCCCTTCTCGGCGTTCCAGTGCGGCTTGTATTTGTAGTCGATGAGATTGTTCGTGTCGTCGTCGCCGACGAGGATGACATCGCCGCCCTTGCCTCCGTCGCCGCCGTTGGGTCCGCCCCACGGCTCGTATTTCTCGCGCCGGAAGGACACGCAACCGCGCCCGCCGTCGCCGGCTTTCACTTTAATCACGCACTCGTCGATGAACATCGCCGGGGATGGTGCATAAAGCCCTTCGCTTGCCAAGGGGCGGAACGGAAGAAGCCCTCGTCCCCTGCGACTTTGACGCGAATCGGGGCATTTCGCCGTCGATTGGCAGGTCGTGACCCGCGCCCGGACCAAGCCGCGCCCCCGTTGACAGCGCCCCCGCCGCCGCCCAGCCTCCGCCGTTTCTCCCTGCCCACCTTCATGGAAGCCACGACTTACACGCTCGAGTTCGAGAAACCCCTGCGCGACTTGAGCGCCCAGCTTGAGCAGCTCCGCAAGCAATCGCTCGAGAACAACTTGGACCTCGGCAAGGAGATCGCCGCGATCGAGAAGAAGATCGCCGCCACCCAGCGCGAAATCTACTCCAGCCTCACTCCCTGGCAGCGCGTGCAAATCGCCCGCCACCCCAAGCGCCCCTACGCCCTCGACTACGTCGCGCTCATGTGCACCGGCTTCCAAGAGCTGCACGGCGATCGCCAGTTCGGCGACGACCGCGCCCTCGTCGGCGGCACCGCCTTCTTCGACGGCCAGCCCGTCATGATCGTCGCCCAGCAAAAAGGCCGCGACACCAAGGAGAAAATCGCGCGCAACTTCGGCATGCCCCAACCCGAGGGCTACCGCAAGGCCCTGCGCCTCATGAAGCTGGCCGAGAAGTTCAACCTTCCCGTCCTCACCTTCATCGACACTCCGGGAGCCTACCCCGGCCTCGGCTCCGAGGAACGCCACGTCTCCGAGGCCATCGCCGTAAACCTCCGCGAAATGGCCCTTCTCGACGTGCCCACCATCTCCATCGTCGTCGGCGAAGGCGGCTCCGGCGGCGCGCTCGGCATCGGCGTCACCGACCGCGTGCTGATCTTCGACAACAGCTACTACTCGGTCATCTCCCCCGAGGGCTGCGCCGCCATCCTCTGGAAGGATCCGTCCGCCGCCCCCAAGGCCGCCGAAGCCCTCAAGCTCAACGCCGACGTGCTGGAAAAACTCGGCGTCGTCGACGAGGTCATCCCCGAGCCCTTCGGTGGCGCGCACAACGACCCCGCGCAGGCCTCCGCGACCCTGAAATATTCCATCCAGAAACATCTCAACGACCTCCGCGCCCTCAGCTCGACCAAGCTGCTCGACGCGCGCTACGAGCGCTACCGCCACCTCGGCGTCTACCAGGAGTCCGGAGTCGCCCACAATTGATTCGCCGAAAAACGCCGCCTCCGGGCGGCGTTTTTTGTTTTCGTTCTTTCGCTCTTCGCGCTTTTGCTCGTCGCAAAAGCCCTGCATGAGCGAAAATCCTCCGCCGAGCCTCGCCCCCGCCCCGCCCAATCGCCTTCGCTCGCTTGCGGAGGGCGAACGCCCGCAGGAACGCGCGCTCGCCCACGGGGTCGGCACGCTCGCGGACGCCGAGCTCCTCGCCCTGCTCTTGCGCAGCGGCACACGCGGACACGATGTGATGAGCCTCGCCTCGCGGCTCCTCGCCGAAGCCGGCTCGCTCCATGCCCTCACCCGCTGGCGCCAAGCCGATTTCCGCCGCTTGAAAGGCATCGGACGCGTCAAAGCCCTCCAGCTCTGCACCGTGATGGAGGTGGCCCGCCGGGTCCTCGGAGCGGAACGGCAACTCCCGCCCGAACTTCACTCGCCCGACGACATCTACGCCTACCTTCGCCCGCGCGCGCTCGGCCTTGAGGTGGAAAAGTGCTGGGTCGTGTCGCTCAACACCCGCAACCGCGTGCTCCGCTGCACCGAGCTCACCTCCGGCACCAGCCGGCAGACGCTCGTGCGCCCCGCGGAGGTGCTGCGCGAGGCCGTTCGCGAAGGGGCCAGCGCCATCATCCTCGCCCACAACCACCCCAGCGGAGACCCGCAACCCAGCTCCGCCGACGTCACCGTCACCCGCCAGCTGCGCGGTGCCTCCGACATCGTCGACCTGCGCCTCCACGACCATGTGATCCTCGGTGATGCGGCGCTCGATCCGCTGGGAATCGGCTACTACAGTTTCCGCCGCGGCGGTTTGCTGTGAGCCATCCCGACCCGGCCGCGGAAAGGCGACGAAAAATCCCGATAAAAACTCCTTGAACTCCCCGCGCTCGGTCGCGAAGTTCCGCGTCCCCGTTTTTGGTGCGATATCCAAGTGGCCAAAGGACGTTGACTGTAAATCAATTCTGCCTCGCAGTTCGCTGGTTCGACTCCAGCTCGCACCACCACTTAAAACCCCGGCCGCCACGCCGGGGTTTTTCTTTTCCCAGCCGCCTGCGGCACAGGCGTTAACCGACTGCCCGACCATCGGCCCGACCCGGGAAAAGACAAACGCCGCGGTCTGCGTCGATCCACCCGAACCGCGCCAAGGAAGCCTCGCCCTTGTCCATGAATCTCGCCCGGCAGGAAAAGTCGGGCCAACGCCGGTCGAACGCCGGTCGCCGGGCTCCTCGCCCGCACCCGAGCGCGCTTCACCTCCGCAAAAAAGCCCCGGCCTGCCGGCCGGGGCTGCGATGATTGCGGGCCAAGCTTGAGCTTAGCTGGCGGACGGCGGCTCGGAGGCCGCGTCGGAAGCCGGCGCGGCTTCGGCGGCGGGCTCGGAGGCGGCGGCGGGCTTGGGCGCCTCGGGGAAGTTTTCCGGATCCACGTCCGACGCTTCGATCTCGCGCTTGCGCGCCTCGACCATCGGCGGCGGGCAGAAGAGCGAGCCGTCGACGAACTCGGTGACGTAGCCCTCCTTCACCAGATAACGCAGATCCCCCTTCAGACGGGTCAGCTTCTCCTGCTCTTCGGCGGGGATCGGCTCGGGAGCCTGACCCTCGACGGGCGCGGGACGCGGGGCGAGATTGAGCAGGCGCTGGGCGAGCTCGCTCTCCTTCACCATCGGGTTGCCCTCGATGAAGGCGATGAGCGCGCTGAGCGACTCGGAGAACACCTGGCCCGGCACGCGGAAACGGCGCTTCACCGCGCAGACATAGCTGATGCCCTTGGAGCCTTTCTTGAAGATCGTGAAATGCTCGCGACGCAGACGGCCGCGTAGGGCGTTGGCCGTATCCAACGGGAAACGACGCTGGGCGGCGAGGGCGCCCTCGACCGCGCGGCGAATCTCGCTCGTCGCCGGGATGTTCTCGAGGATGCGGCCCGGGAAACGGAGCTGCTCGACGATGCGCACGACGCGCTCGCGCGCGGTCGTCAACAGGTGGTGGCGAGCCTCCTCGATGGAATCGAAGGAAGGACCGGCGGGCGCGGCCTCGACCGGGGCCTGCTCGGCGGCGGGCGCCGCGGCGGCTTCTTCACCCTCGATCGGAGCGACGGCGGACGCCGCCTCGGCTGCGGCGGCGGCCTTGGCGGCCGAGCCTTTGGCGGGCGCGGGCTTCCACGTATAGCGGGTGGCCTTCTTCATCTTCTCGAGCCACTGGGCGACGACCTCGGGATCGCGCACGGTCTCGATCTTCGCCTTATAGGCCTCCAGCGGCATGCGGATGTTCGCCGCATGGTGCTGCGCCACGATCTGGTTGTAGCGGTGATAATTCGGCGGGGCGAGAAGCGTTCCGGTGATCGTGCAGCGGTTGACGACCTGGAAATTGCCCTTCGGCGCCTCGACCTCGACCTCGGCGGTGTCGAAGAACAGCCCGAGATGTTTCTCCAGCACGTGCGAGATGGCCGCGTCCTCGGTCTCGAAGGGAAGACCGTCCGGCACCGAGATGTAGAAGGGAGCGGGCTTCACCGAAGGCGTGACGGGGGCCTCGGATGCGCCTTCCGCGGCGGGAGCCGCGGGCTTGGAGCCGGGGGTGATGCGCTGCACCACCGCGACAAAGCGGTCGTTTTTCTCCACGACCGACTTCGCGATGTAGAACAGCTCGAACGTGCGGCAGGACTTGCGGATCGCGTCGGAGAGGACCTTGAAGCTGTTGTCCTCGGGATAAAAGGTGACGCTGAAGAAAGGGCTGACGTAGGGACCGGCGGGCTCGCGGGGCGGGCCGCGGAAGTCGCGACGCTCGCCGCCCTGGAAACCACCCTCGCGGCGCGGACCGCGGGGATCGTCACGACGCGCGCCCTCGAAACGCGGACGATCGCCGCGCGGGCCGCCGCGGTCGTCGCGGCGTTCGGGGCCGCGCGACTGCTCGGGACGTGGAGCGGCGCCGGCGTCGGCCTCGCCGCCCGCGGCGGGCGCGGAGGCGGGGCGCCGGAAATCGCGGCGATCACGACGGGGCGTGGCGTCGCCATCACGACGCGGACGATCGTCGCGACGGTCGGGACGGGCGCCGCCTCCGGCTCCGGGCGAGGATTTGTCCTGGGACCAGGAAGTGCCGAAGCTGAACCCCTGCAACTGGGAGAGGTCTAGCTTGTTGAGCCCATGATCGGGCGTTTGCGGGGAGGGCGTCTCGTCCATGCGGTGAAAGCGGGCGTCGCGAATGACGGCGGGCGTAGGGTGGGCTGGAAGGCGGGATGGACCTGCACGGGAGGCACAGGTCGTGCCAGCTTCATGGCCACTTTCCCGCACGCAAGCCGTTTCCCGAGGCGGAGGAAGACCCGCCGCCCGGGCGGGCGCCGCCCCGAACCACCCGACCGATAAAAGCCTTCCCATGTGTCGGAGCTGACACACCATGACCGCCCCCCGCCTTTCGCTCGTGAGCCAAACCGTCGCCCCCTCCGATTCTCCCGCCACCGGCCTTCGACGCTATCGCCGGCACTTCCGCCACTTGCGGCCGGCTCGCTGGCATATCATCGGCGGCGTGCTCGCGGGCGTGGTTTTCGGCCTGAGCACAGGCGCCGGCTTGCCGGCGGTGATGAACTACCTGCTGCCGATTTTCTTCAACCAGCAGGACAAGATCAACCCGCACGTGGTCGAATTCTCCCGCCGGTTCTTCGGCGAGGATTTCGTCTCCAGCCTGATGATCGTCGCCTGCGTGGGCTTGCCCTTGGTCTTTGTGGTCCGGGGCATCGCGAGCCTGCTGAACCGCTACTGGATCAACCAAGCCGGCTTCATCGTCCTGGAAGGAATCCGGCTCGAAGCCTACGATCGGCTTCTCTCGCTGCCGCTCGGCTTTTTCCACCGAAACAAGGCCGGCGACCTCAACGCCCGCTTGATGGCGGACACCGAGAAAATCCGCGCGGTCCTCATCAACATCAGCAGCGACCTGATCACCCAGCCGCTCACGCTGATCTCCGCCCTCGCCTATCTCGTCCACCTGTCCCTCAACAACCGCAGCGCCTTCTTCGCCTTGATCACCATGATCAGCGTCCCGCTCTGCGTGGTGCCCATCCGGATGGCGGCGCGCAAGCTGGTGAAACGATCCCGTCAACTCGCGGAACGAGGCGGCGAGCTCAGCTCCCAAAGCATCGAGACGCTGCAGTCGCCGCTCGAGATCCAGGCTTACAACCTTCAGCAACGCCAGCGCGACCGCTTCACGGCAAGCATCCGCGAGATCTTCCGGCTCTCGATGAAGACGGTGAAATACCAGGCGGCCGTCACGCCCTCGATCGAGGTCATCTCCGTGCTCGGCTTCGTCGCCGCGCTCTACCTCGGCACAAAAAACGGGATGACGATGGAGACCTTCATGTCCCTCGCCACCGCGCTCTTTTTTTCCTACGGCCCGGTCAAACGTCTCAGTAGCCTGCACGCGTTGATCAAGACCGGCGAAACCGCCCTCGAACGCCTCGAATACATCCTCGACGCCGCCGACACCGTGCCCGAGCCCGTCTCGCCGAAACCCGTGCCCGCCGGCCCGTCCGAACTGCGATTCGAGAACGTGCGCTTCGCCTACGGACCTCGCGCGGGCGAACCCGCGGGCTCGGAAAAAACCGCCGCCTTGGACGACGTCACCGTCACCGCGCGCGCCGGCGAAACCATCGCCCTCGTCGGAGCGAGCGGCGCCGGCAAATCCACCTTCGTCACGCTCATCCCACGATTTTACGACCCGGACGCCGGGCGCGTCACGCTGGGCGGCGTCGATCTCCGCGAGTTCTCCAAATTCGAGCTTCGCGAACAGATCGCCGTCGTTCCCCAGCAGCCGCTGCTCTTCAACGCCTCCTTCGCGGAGAACATCCGCATGGGCCGCCTCTCCGCGACCGACGCCGAGGTCGAGCAAGCCGCCCGCCGCGCCCACGTGCACGAATTCATCGCGGCCCAGCCCCAGGGCTACGCCACGCTCGTCGGCGAACGCGGCAACACGCTCTCCGGCGGCCAGCGCCAGCGCATCGCCATCGCCCGCGCCTTCCTCAAGGACGCCCCGATCCTCATCCTCGACGAGGCCACCTCCGCCCTCGACTCCGAGAGCGAGGCCGCGATCCAGGAGGCCCTGCGCGAGCTCGTGAAGGGCCGCCTCACCTTCATGATCGCGCACCGCTTCAGCTCGATCCGCCACGCCACGCGCATCCTCGTGTTCGACCACGGTCGCGTCGTCGCCGACGGTCCGCACGAGCGGTTATACGCCGCCAGCCCCGTCTACCGCGAACTCTACGACCGCCAGATGCTCGGAGGCGCGAAAGCCTGAACCCCCTCCATCCGCACCGCCACATGCCCGCAGCCCCCCGCGTCGCCATTCTCGAAAAACAGGGAAGCGTGCTGTCCTGGCACCGCGACCTCGAGAACGGCTTCCGCGCGCGCGGCGCCGAGGTGAGCGTCATCCAGCTGCGTCCGAGCACGTGGGATGATTTTCGCGCCAAATGGCGCACCGGCCTCCCCGCCCTCGAAAACCCCGCCATCGTCGCGCGCGTCGCCACGGACCTTCGCGCCTTTCGCCCCGACCTTGTCATCCTGCTAAAACAGCCGGGACTTCCCGCGGCCGCGCTCGAAGCCTGGCGGGCCGCCGCGCCCCGCGCCCCTTTTGTCGGCTGGATTTGCGACCACCTTTCCGCCTGGCCCACCACGCTCGTCCCCGGCTTTGACGGCGTCTGCCACTTCGACTCCGCGACCCGGCCGCTGCTGGCGCAAACCCACGCCGGCCACAAAACCCGCCTCGTCCACCTGCCCCTCGCGGTCGACCCCGCCCGCTACCCCGCGATCGAAGTCCCCTTCGCGCGCCGCCACCCCGCGCTCGTCTTCGCGGGCAAAAACTCCGTCGGCCGCAAACGACTGCTCGCCGACTATCGCGCCACCGGCGGTCGCGTCGAAGCCTACGGCCCGCTCGCCGACGCCGGCTGGCGGCTCTGGCGCCGCCGCCACCTCGACTCCGAACGTCTTGCCCGCCTCTACTCCGCGCACTTCGCGGTCCTCAACCTCCTCCAGTCCCCCAACACCGTCCACGGCCTCAACCTCCGCGCCTACGAGGCGCCCGCCGCCGGCGCCCTCGGCACCTATCCGCTCGTGCCCGACCTCGCCTCCGCCTTCGTGCCCGGAGAGGAGATCGTCGCCTACCGTGATCTCCCCGACCTGAAGGCGCAGATCGACCGCCTCCTCGCCGATCCCGACCGCGCCGCCTCCATCGCCGCCGCCGGCCGCGCCCGCGTCCTGCGCGAGCACACCTTCGCCCACCGCGCCGCGCGCCTTCTCGCCGACTGGCTCGGCTGACGCCGCCCTCTTTTGCCCCTCGCCCCGTGTCCGACCGCATCCGCGTCAAGTTCCTCTCCCGCATCAAGCTTCCCGACCGGAACATCGGGCGGGACTTCCTGCGCCGCTTTCCCGGCCGCGTGCCCCGCTTCGGACGTTGCGAGTTCATCTTCGACGCCGCGGCCCGGGATTACGACTGGCTCGTCGTCTACGACGACCTGTCCCGCGACGCCCCCCGCGAACCCCTCGCCTGCCCACCCCAAAACACGCTGCTCCTCACCGGCGAGCCATCGTCGATCAGCGTCTACGGCCGCTCCTTCCTCCGCCAATTCGGCCATGTGCTCACCAGCCAGGAGCCCTGGGCCCTTTCCCACCCCGGCGTGATCCGGCGTCAGGCGGGGCTCTTCTGGTATTACGGCGGCACCCGCGATCGCGGCGCCTTCGACTCCCTCGCCGCCGCGCAGCCGCCGGAAAAAACCAAGCCGCTCTCCACCGTGTGCTCGACCAAGGCGATGACACACACCCTCCACTCGATCCGGCTCGCGTTTACCCAACGCCTCAAATCCGAGGTCCCGGAGCTCGACGTCTTCGGCTACGGCATGGGCCCGCTCAACGACAAGGCCGACGCCCTCGACGCCTACAAATACCACCTCGCGATCGAAAACCACTCCTGCGACCACCACTGGACGGAGAAGCTCGCCGACGCCTATCTCGGCCACTGCCTGCCCCTCTATTTCGGCTGCACCAATCTCGACGCGTATTTCCCGCGCGAAAGCTACATCTGGATCGACATCCGCGACCACGCCCGCGCCCGCGCCGAGATCGAGCGCGTCCTCCGCTCCGACGAATACGAGCGACGCCTGCCCGCGATCATCGAGGCCCGCCGACGCGTGTTGCACGATTACGCCACCTTCCCCCAGCTCGCCCGCCTCATCGAGGAGCGCCACGTCGAGGCCGCCGCGCCCCGCCCCGGGACGGTCCTCCGAGGCCGCCGCGCAACCCGACTCCGCAATCCCTTGCTCGCCCTGCTCGACCTGTTCGACAAGGGCCGCCGCCAAAACCGCCACCTCTGGAGCAGCCGATGAAGTTCAGCGTATTGATCAACAACTACAACTACGCCCGCTTCCTCCCCGATACCCTCGCCAGCGTCGCCGCACAGACCCACGCCCCTCACGAGATCATCGTGGTCGACGACGGCTCCCAGGACGACTCCCTCGCCGTCCTCGAATCGCTCCGCGCCACGACTCCCGGCCTCCGCATCCACGCCCAGCCCAACGGCGGTCAGCTCTCCGCGATGCGCGCCGGCATCGGCCTGGCCACCGGCGACTGCTGCGCCTTCCTCGACGCCGACGACACCTGGGAGCCCGACCACCTCGCCACCGCCGCCCGCGCCCTCTCCGCCTCGCCCGAGGCCGGCGTCTACTACTCCGGACACCTCGAGACCTCCGGTCCCGCCGTGTTTCGCGGCAAATGGCCCGCGGGGATCGGCGGCCCCTTCCCCGCGCTCGTCTCCGCGACGGGCGTGCGCATCGGCACCATCACCTCGACGATCATCCTCCGCAAAGACCGCGCCGACGCCCTCTCCCGGCAGGTAGCCGACCTCGAGGCCGACTGGCGCATCCGCGCGGACGACGTCCTCCTTTTCGGGGCGGCCTTCGGCGGCGCGCTTTTCCTTCACGAACCCCGGCCCACCGTCCGCTACCGCATCCACGGCGGCAATTCCTACGCCCACGGCGACCACGCCGCGAAGGAAGCCGCCTATCGCGCGCGCCTCGCCGGACTCTTCGACCGCTTCCGCCGCGACGCCGGCATCGAGCCCGCGAAACACTTCGAACTGCTCGTGCGCGAGTTCGACGCCACGCCTTCGGAGCGCCGCAGCCCCGAGGCCCTCCGCCGCTATCGGCGCGCCATCCGCCGCGCCCCCGCGCCCTTGTCGCAACGCCTGGCCGCCTTCGTCCGCACCTACTTCCACGCGCGCTGACGCGCACCGCGCCGTCCGAGTCGACGGCCGAAAGGCCGCCGAGGAACCGCGCCGGACTCAGCCGAGCTCAGCCGCGGAACGCGTAGATCTGGGCGCTCTGCCAGGTGCCTTCGTCGTCGCCGCGCTCGTGGAAAGGCCGCGCGGAAACCCGCTCCGCCTGCACGTGCAAACGGAACCCATCCGCGCGCAGCCGGGCCAGCACCTCGTCGAAACGCGCCCCGGCCCGTCCGGAAAGATGGTAATCGACGAACACGCGGGAAACGCGGTCCAGCATCCCGGGCGTTCCGAGCAACACATCCTCGGCCCCCGAGGCCGAGATCTTGAGCAGGGCCACGTCGCGATCCTTGAGCAACTCGGCCAAGGAGATCGTCTCCACCTCGATCAAGTGACGCGCGGTGTGGCGCGGCGCGGCGTAAATAACCCGTCCCCGGCCGTCGGCCACCGACACGAAACGCACTTTTCCGGGCACGGGCCACAACGCACGCGTCACCAACTCCACGGCGCCCGCGTCCGCGCCGAGGTTCTTGCGCAAGAGCTCCGCCTGCGCCGGATCGGGCTCCACCGCCACCACCCGCGCGTCCGGATGATGCCGCCGCCATTGCGCCACGGCGAGCCCGGTCCCGGCCCCGCAGTCGACGATGAGAGGCGCGGCCTCCTTCGAGGGAAAATCATAACGCCCCTCCACCCAGATGCGCTGGAACCAATCCGCGAAAAGCACGCCTTCGCCGAAGTGCCACGAGCGCCCCGCCAGCTTCGCCTCGCCGGCGCGGCCCGCATGGTCCTCGCGCAGACGTTCCAGCTCGACGCGCAAACGGCGACGGCGCCCGCCGAGCGCCAAAAGCAGGGTCTGACCGACGCGACGCGTCAGCCCGCGGAACCAGCGTCGCAGCGGACGGTGGCGCAGCTTGTAGTAACGTTGCCCGAGAAGCCGGTCGTCGGCCCGGGTCACCGCGATCCGCGCCGGCGCGGGGAAAGGATCGTGACGCTCGGCCGCGGGCACGCCGTCGTTGGAATCACCCACCTGGGTCGTGTGCGTCCCTCGTTCATCAAAGCCGATGTTCGTGACCAGATTGGACGCGGGATACACGCAGAGCATGTCCTCCTTCCAGTTGCTGAACATCCACGGGAAGGCCCAGGAATCGTAACGCCGGCCGGCGTAGCAAAGGTCGAAAATCCGCCGCCAGTAACGCGCCTCCTCGACCGAGCCGTGCAGGTTCTCCAGCCAGCCCGGCTGGCGCAGGCGCGGCCAGTCGAGCAGGTCGCGATCCATCTTCGCCCACGCGCGCTTCCATGTGGCCCAGCCCCAGATGAAGGCGTAGCGGGTGAAGCCGTGCCCGCTCTCGCGCCAGCGCTCCGGGGGCAAGAAATTGTCGCCCGAAACCAGCCCCACGCGCGGCTCGTTCCGGTAGCGCTCCAGCATCGCCGCGCAGTAGGGGAAAAACGCCGCCCCCGGCATGCAGTCCTCCTCGAGGATGATGCCTTCCTCGACGTGCTCGAAGAACCAGGTGATGCCGCCGCTGATCGCGAATTTGCAGCCGAGATTCTCGGTGCGGAAGAGCGTCTTCACCTCGCAGGGCCAGTCGACCTTCTCCGCGAAGGCGCGACACTCGGCGCAGGCCCGCGCCTCGGCCTCGCGCCCCGGGCGGGGCCCGTCCACCGCGATGAAAAGCCGGGCCGGGCGCGCCCGCCGCACCGACTCGAACACCCGCTCGAGCAGATCGGGACGGTTGAACGCGAGGAGAAGGACGGCGGGCGTGGGGAGCGGGGACGATGACATCTCGGCGGTAAACGGGGGTGGGCGTGGGATTGGTCTAGGGAGTGCACTCCCTAGCGACGGTCGAGAATCTCCCCGATCTGCGCCCACATCTTGCGCGTGAGCGCCTTTTGCGTCTCGGCGGAGACGGCCAGCTCCGCGCGCATCGCGGGAAGCTCGTCGGCGCGCAGCAGCTCGGCCACGTGTTCGGTCGCGGCGTCGTCGCACTTCTCGATCACGATCGGCCGGCGGGTGTAGTCCGCCGCCAGCGCGCGGTATTTGTGCGACCAGCTCGTCGCCACCGCCGGCACGCCTTGGGACAAGGCGCTCGCCAGGCCGTGGAAGCGGGAGGTCACGACCAGCCGCGCCGTGCCGATGATGCCCTTGATGACGAGCGGATCCTCCGGCGCCACCAGCTCCACCCGGCCGCCCGCGGCCTCGCGCACCGCCTCGCAGATCTTCCGGTCCGGCGCTCCCTCGTGCAGCAGCAGGAAGGCGCCGCCCTCGGACTCGAAACGGCGGCAAAGCCCGGCGAAGAAACGCACATAGTCGTCGCCCTTCACCCCGCCCCGCTCCAGCATCTTCGCGTTCGGGATCAGGCAGGCCTTGCCCGCCAGCGGGGCGTGCTCGGCCATGCGGACGCCCTTCACCAAGGGCGTGAAATCGGGATGCACCACCACGCGCTCCATCGGGCCGCCGGTGCGCGCGAGATAGTCGCGCGAGACTTCGTCGCGGGCGCAGACCAGATCGGCGTTCTCCAGCACGACCCGCATCTCGCGGCGGATCTCCTCCGACTCGAAGGGGCCGAAGGCCTGGGGCAGCAGGATCATTTTGCGGCCGCGCTTCCGCCAGGCGGGCATATACCGCGAGAGGTATTGGCGCACGTTGGAGGCGCCCCAGCTGTCACCGTAGGCGTAGCCCGACGAGTCGAGCAGGGCGTCGATCTCGCTGTCGCGGACGATGCCGCAGGGTTCGAGCACCTTGCCCGGGATGAACTCGGTGTAGACGCCGCGCTGGAACTTTTTCGGGTGGAGCCGCCAATACTTTTGCCAGGCCCCGAAACGCGCGCGCTCGGCGTAGGGCAGATAGCTGGGCAGCACGATGCGCGCCTCCGGATACTTCTCGCGACGCCATTGGCAGATCGCGGCGAGCATGAGCTCCGCCCCCTTGTTCGGGAACCAGATGCCTTGGACTTCGATGTTCTTCATAGGTAGCGCACGAGATGCCCGACCGACCGCTTCTCGGAGAAAGGCACGCCGCCGGTGGGATCGGGGTAACCCAACGCGATCAACATCACCGGCCGCTCGTGGGGTTTGAGCCCGAGCGCGGCGTCCATCTTCACCTCGCGCTCCTCGATGTCGGGCCAGTTGATCGGACAGGTGGCCAGGCCGAGGGTCTCGCAGGCGAGCATGAACTGCATCGCGGCGAGCGAGGCGTCGATGTAGATGAGGTGGCGGTCCCGCTCGTCGAAATAAGCGGAGAGATCGCCCACCATCACGACGATGGCCGGGAAGCCTTCGGCGAAGCCCTGCGTGCCCATCGGGATGGCCCCGATCTCCGCCGCGCGCGCCTTCCCCTCCGCCACGACAAACTGGAAGGGCTGCCGGTTGCACGCGCTCGGCGCCTGTCGCGCCGCGTCCACCGCGCGCTCGATCGCCTCGCGCGGCACCGGACGATCCAGAAACCAGCGCACCGAGCGGCGTCGCCGGCACAGAAGGAGAAACTCCTCGTAGCTCACCGCGCAGCCGGGGCGCTCGGACGCCGCATACGGAATGCTGCCCGTCCGGGTATCCGCGCCGGCCTGACGGGCGCGGACAAAGCGGTCCCGAAACGAGGCCACCTGCGGCGCCTGCGCCACGACTTCGAAATAACGCGTCAGCACCGAGTCGAACCAGCGCAACTCGCCCTCGCGCCCCGCGTCGCAACGATCCGCCGCCACCACGCGCTCGTAGGCCGTCACGGTCTCGCCGATGTAATCGAGCGCGAAGACCGGTCGCATCGGCCGCATGATCAGTCCCTTTTCCAGCCGGTGCACATTGCGCCGAAGCAGGTAGCGCTGGGCGTCCACGGTCGCGCCGGCCCCGACGTGGGCCAGCTTGCCGGCCACCACCGCGCGATGCTCGCGCCCGAAGGCGCGGTCGATGAACGCGTAATAAAGCCCGATCCCCAGGCGGCTGTTCTTTATCCTTTTGAGGATGGAGAGCTTTTTCTTCGGGCGCATTGCGAAAGGGGCGGCACGGCGGGGCCGCAAACCCTCACGCCATCGCCACGTGAAGTGCCTTTCAATCCCGGAATCCACCGGACCCCGCCCCCGGGATCCGCTCCGCGCGGACCGCCCTTATCGAAGCAGTTCCGCCGGGCTGACGGTCGCGGTGCCCATCTTCGAGACCACGACGCCCGCCGCGAGGTTCGCGATGCGCGCGGCGTCCACCGGGCTCGCGCCGCAGGCCAGGGCCGCGGTGAGAAACGCGATCACGGTGTCGCCCGCGCCCGAGACGTCGAACACCTCGCGCGCCTCGGTCGGCAAAATCTGTTCCACCTTCCCGCCCCGCGACACCGCCATACCGTCCGCGCCGAGCGTCACCACCAGCACCTTGGGCGCGAATTCGGCGTGGATGCGCGCGCAGATCTCCTCGAGCGGGTAGGCCTCGCCCAAGGCCGGCTCGGGCAGTCCAGCGAGTTGAAGGGCCTCGTGGCGGTTGGGCGTGATCAGGCTGGCGCCGCGCAGGTCGAGTTTGCGCGAGGGCTTGGGATCGATGGCGAGCAAGGCGCCCGACTTCGCCGCCAGCTCGCGGACGCGGTCAAGCAGGGCCTGGGTCACCACGCCCTTCGCGTAGTCGGAAACGATGACGGCGTCCGCCTCCGCGACGGCCGCGGCCAAGGCCGCCGCGCCCGCGGGCTCGGCCAGCGGGTCGTAAAGCCCGCGCGGCCCCTCATGGTCGATGCGGCAAAGCTGCTGGTGGCGCGCGACGACGCGCGTCTTCACGATCGTCGGCGTGCCCGCGCGGCGGAGACAGGGGCCGGCGGAGACGCCGTTCTGCTCCAGAATCGCGGCGAGCGCCCTGCCCGTCTCGTCGGCGCCGAGCGTGCCGAAGACGGCGGCTCGCGCGCCGGCGGCGGCGAGGTTGTGCGCGACGTTGGCCGCGCCGCCCGCGACGCGTTTTTCCTCGGTCGCCTGCACGACCGGCACCGGCGCCTCGGGAGAGATGCGGTGCACGTCGCCGAGGATGTAGTGGTCGAGCATCAGATCGCCGATCACGAGGATGCGGCGGGAAGGAAAGGCGGCGAGGAGTTCGGCGGTGGTCATGCGCGCGGAAACGGGGCGGTGAAGGCGGAAAAATCGCGGGCGGCGCCGGCGGATCAGCTCCAGTCGTGGGCGTCGATGCCCTCGAGCCACTGGTGCAGCACCAGCGTGTGCACTTCCTGGATACGCGCGGTGTTGTGGCTCGGCACGACGATCTCGTGGTCGCAGGCGCCGCGGGCCTTGCCCCCGTCCTTGCCGGCGAGGAGCACGGTGATCACGCCCTTCTTCTTCGCGGCCGCGAAGGCGGCGAGCACGTTGGCGCTGTTGCCGCTCGTGCTGAAGCCGACCAGCACGTCGCCGCGTCGCGCGAGGGCCTCGACGCCGCGCGAAAAGACGTGCTCGTAGCCGTAGTCGTTGCAGATGCAGGTGATCGCGGTCGGATCGGCGTTGAGGCAGATCGCCGGCAGGGCGCGGCGCTCGCGCGAGTAGCGGCCCACCAGCTCCTCGGCGAGGTGGAGGGCGTCGGCCGCGCTGCCGCCGTTGCCGCAGGTCAGGAGCGTGCCGCCGGCCTTGAGGCTGGCCAGGATCGCGGCGCCGGCCGCCTCGACCGCGGGCGCGAGCGCGTGCGTCGCCTGGAGCACGGCGCGGAGTTCATCGATGCTTTGGGCGAAGGTGGGGAAGGACTGGCTCATGGGGAGAAACCGCTAAACAGCGCCAAAGGGCGCTAAAAACGGAGGCTCGGGGGGTTCTGATTTAGCGGGGATTAGCGAAATTTAGCGGTTCTAGATGCCCGCGGTTTCACCCAGACGGCGACCGTGGACGAGGTAGTGGGAAACGTAGTCGCGCACCGCGGCGTCGAGCGTGTGGCGCGGACCTTTCCAGCCGGTCGCGTCGAGCCGGGCGGTGTCGGCGCAGGTGTAGTATTGGTATTTGCCGCGCAGCGCGTCGGGCAGCGGCACGAAGTCGATCTGCACCGGAAGACCGAGGGCCCCGAAGATCGGCGTGACGAGATCGATCCACGTCGAGGCGCGACCGGAGCCGATGTTGTAGAGGCCGCCCGCGGACGGCGTCTCGGCGAGGTGAAGCGTGGCCGCCACGGCATCCTTCACATAGAAGAAATCGCGCTTCTGTTCGCCGTCGCGGTAGTCGGGGTGCTCGCTCTTGAAGAGGCTGACGCGGCCGGTGGACCGGATCTGCGCGGTGGCCTTGTGCACGACGCTGCGCATGTCGGCTTTGTGATCCTCGTTCGGGCCGAAGATGTTGAAATACTTGAGACCGACGAGGCCGCGCTCGAACCAGCCCTGGCGCTTCGCGTGCTGGTCGAAGAAGTGCTTCGAGTAGCCGTAGGCGTTGAGCGGACGGTAAAGGTCGAGCTTGTCCTGGCCGTCCTGCATGCCCTGCGCGCCGTCGCCGTAGGTGGCGGCGGAGGAGGCGTAGACGAAGCGTCGTCCGCCGGACAGAGACCACTCCGCGAGGCGTCGCGTGTAGTCGTAGTTGTTATCCATCAGGAAGCGCGCGTCGCGCTCCGTCGTGGCCGAGCAGGCGCCGAGGTGGAAAACCCATTTCACCGCACGGAGCTGCGGCGTGTCGAGGCGCGCCCAGAGCGCGTCGGCGTCGATGTAGTCGGCATAGCGCAGCGAGACCAGGTTGCGCCACTTCTCGTCGGTGCCGAGGCGGTCGGTCGCGAGGATGTTTTCGCAACCGCGGCGGTTCAGCTCCCAGATGATGGCGCTGCCGATCATGCCGGCAGCGCCTGTGACGAGAATGGTGTCGGTCGCTTGGATCATGGCGGTCGGAAATCAGAGGGGGCCGGTGGGCGATTGAGATAAAAGGGTAAACGCTGAAGGAACCAACTGCAGAGCAAATTGCCGCAAAAAGGCGCAGGAATTCAGCGAGCGCATGGGACGTTACAGGCGCCTATAGGCGCGCGGGAAAGCCGCGACGGCAGTGCGAGATTTTTGTGCCTTTTTGCGGCCATATTCCTGATTGGAAATACTCAGCCGCGGCTGCTCGCGCCTTTGGCGATCAGGCCGGTGGTGGAGTGGCCGGCGACGAAGGGCATGATGCGGATGTCCGCCCCGACCGCGAGCAGGGCCTCGCGCTCGGAGGCGTCGAGAGTCTCGATCGTGTAGTCGCCGGCCTTGGTGTAGACATCGGGCCGCAGGGCGCGGATCTCGGGCGCGAGACGCGGACCGGCGAAAACAAAGGTCGCCGCGACGCAACGCAGGCTGGCGAGGGCGTAGGCGCGGTCGGCCTCGGCGTTGAGCGGACGGGTCGGGCCCTTCAGGGCGCGAACGGAGGCGTCGCTGTTGACCGCCACGACCAAGAGGTCGCCGAGCGCGGCGGACTGGTGCAGATACTCGATGTGCCCGCGATGGAGCAGGTCGAAAACGCCATTGGTGAGGACCACCCGCTTGCCCGAGGCGCGCGCGGCCTCGCGCCAGGCGACGGCGGCGGCGAGATCGAAGACTTGGGGCGCGGGAATCGGGCTCATGCGGACCACGACAAGACGTGGTCCACGGCCTCGCGGAAAGACGGAAATACGGGGTAATGCCCGAGCCCCGCCTCGCGCAGTTCGGCGGCGAGATCATCCAACCCCGTCGCCACGCCGGCCGCGCGCGTGCCCGCGGCATGGCCGGTCTCCAGGTCCGAGCCGCGGTCGCCGATGTAGCAAATCTCCTGCGGCTGATAACCGAACTCGGCCATGATCTCCTGCGCGAAGCGGGGCGAGGGTTTGCGATAGACGGCCGGTTCCTTCGGGTGCTCCGGCGCGGTGCAGACGCGCGCGAACAGGTCCGGCCCGAGGTCGAGCAACTCGACCATCCGCGCCGTGCACGCCTCGGCGTCGGCCAAGGTAAACAAGCCGCGGCCGACGCCGGACTGGTTGGTGTGCAGGAAGAGTTTCAACCCCGCCGCCCGCGCCGCCGCGAGCGCCTCGCGAACGCCGGGCAACACGCGCACCTCCTCGGGCTTGTGCATATAGGGCACGTGCTCGATGAGCGTGCCGTCGCGGTCGAGAACAAGGGCTTTGAGGGCGGGCATGGAGTCAATCGGCGCGCAAGCGCAGGGCGGCGAGCACGCGCTCGGCGTCAAGATCGGCGAGATTCGCTTCCTGGACCACGTCGACATCGGGTCCGCGGGGACGCATGCGGACGGGGTCGCTGTGACCCGACATCACGACCAGCGTGGGCGCGCCGACCGCGGCGGTGATGTGGACCGGGCCGGTGTCGTTGCCCACCACGCCGCGGGCGCGACGCGCGAGGGCGCCGAGTTGTTTGAGGCTGGTGCGGCCGCAGAGGTTCACCACCGCGGGAGCGGCGGCGCAGAGTTCGTCGATCGATGCCTGGTCGGCCGCGGTGCCGATGACCACCGAGCCGAGTCCGCGCCGCTCGGCGAGCAGGCGGGCGAGGTCGGCGTAGCGCGCGGCGGGCCAGCGTTTTTCCAGGCGATGCGGCGCACAGCCCGGCACGAACAACACGAAGCGCTCGGGCAGCGCGGGCAACCCCTCGAGCGGCGCATCGAGCCAGGAAAGGTCCACGGCGCGGTCCAGACGCGGCACGCCGGCGGTCGCGATCATGCGCAACTGTCGCTCCGGCACGGCGAGATTGGCGGTGCGATACTCGGGCCACGGGTGCGAGCACCCGCGCGCCATACCCACCCACTCCGGACGCCGGCCGGGACCGAGCAGCCGATGGTAGGCGGCGGTGCGTTCGTTGCACTGCAGGTCGTAGACGCGGGCGAAATTCCCCGCGCGCAAACGACGTCGCATCGCCAGCCACTGGTCGATCCGCAGGCCGCGCGGCGTGAGGTCGGTGATGACTTCGTCGAACCAAGGCAGGTCGGCGGCGAACTTCGCGAAGGCCGGACGCGTCAGCAGGCTGATGCGATCGCCGGCGTGGTGCGCGCGGATAGCCTGGAAGGCGTCCATCGCGAGGAACAGGTCCCCGAGCGCCCCGAGCTTGATGACGAGAATGTTGCGGGCGGCCATTACGCGGGCGGCGACGGAGAGGGCCTCAGGCCTTGTAATACTTCTTCGGGCGGCGCGCGGGCGGGATCGCGTTGCGCGTGTCGACGACCGGGATCGGGAAGGCGGAGAAATCGAAGCTCTTGTAGGCGTCGTGCCCGGTGGAGAGGAGGATGAGGTCGTGCTCCGGCGTGATGGCGGCGACGGACTTGCGGCCGGCGTATTCGGCATGCTCGCGGGTCTTGGGCACCACGGGGACGAAGGGATCGTGATACTCGACCCGGGCGCCGAGCGACTCGAGTTTTTGGATGAGCTTATAGGTGGGCGACTCGCGGTCGTCGTCGACGTTGGCCTTGTAGGCGAGGCCGAGGATGAGCACGCGCGCGCCCTTCACCGACTTGCCCTCTTCGTTGAGCGCCTCGAAGCAGACCTTCACCACGTGGTCGGGCATGGCGGTGTTGATCTCGCCGGCGAGCTCGATGAAGCGCGTGTGCTGGCCGAACTCGCGCGCCTTCCACGTGAGGTAGAAGGGGTCGATCGGGATGCAGTGGCCGCCGAGGCCGGGGCCGGGGTAGAAGGGCATGTAGCCGAAGGGCTTCGTCTTGGCCGCCTCGACGACCTCCCAGATGTCGATGCCCATGGCGCCGTAGACGAGCTTGAGCTCGTTGACCAAGGCGATGTTCACCGAGCGGAAGATGTTCTCAAGCAGCTTGGTCGCCTCGGCGGCGCGGCAGGAGCTGACCGGCACGAGCTTCTCGATGGCGCGGCCGTAGAGCGCGAGGGCCTTCTCGAGACAGGCGGGCGTGTAGCCGCCGACGACCTTGGGGATGCGCGCGACCTTGCTGTCGGGGTTGCCCGGGTCTTCGCGCTCGGGGGAAAACGCGAGGTGGAAGTCGACGCCGGCCTTCAGACCCGAGCCGGCCTCGAGCACCTCGCGCAACTCGCCGTCGGTGGTGCCGGGATAGGTGGTCGACTCGAGCACGACGAGCATGCCCTTGCGGACGTGCGGCGCGAGCGAGCGGCCGGTGTCGAGCACGTAGCTGAGATCGGGTTCGCGGAAGGCGTTGAGCGGGGTCGGCACGCAAAGCACGACGGCCTCGACTTCGCTGGCGCGGGAGAAATCCGTGCTGGCCTCGAAGCGGCCCGCCGCGCGCTGCTCGGCGACCGCCTCGCCGGGGATGTGTTTGATATAGGTGCGGCCGGCGTTGATCGCCTCGATCTTCTTCGGGTCGATGTCCAGACCCAGCACGCGGCAGCCCGAACGGGCGAATTGCAACGAGAGGGGCAGGCCGACGTAGCCGAGACCGACGATCGCGAGGGAGTTCATGAAGCCGGAGAGCGCAACCGCCCGCGCGCCCGGCTTCAAGACCGCGCTTTGGGACCTCCGGCCACGCCCAGCCCTCGCGAAAGGGCTCAGGCGCCGCGCGGCGTCGCCAGAAGTTCGCGGTAAACCGCCTCCGTCGAGCGACACATCGCCTCGAGCGTGTAGGCCTGCGGGATCACCCCCGGCTCGGGACGCTCGGCCAGCACGCGTCGCGCGGTCGCGAGCAGCCCCGCCTCGTCGCCCAGCCGCACGCAGCCGGCCGGGAAAATCGTGCGCAACTGCTCACCCACCCCGCCGTGATCGTAGCCAACGAAACGCCGGCCGAGCGCCAAAGCCTCCACCACGGTGCGGCCGAAGGACTCCGGTTGTTGCGAGAGGGATAGCACCAGATCGCTCACCGCCATGATCTCGCGCAGATCGGACCGGTGCCCGAGGAAGGAGATGTCGGCGTCGAGCCCGAGCGTGGACACCTTGGCCCGCAACTCGTCGAGGTAGGCGCGCTTCTTCGGATGCGTGTCGCCGACCACGAGTCCGTGCGCTCTAAACCCGCCAATCTTGAGCGCGGCGACGAGTCCGAAAAAGTCCTCGTGTCCCTTCAACCGCGTGATGCGCCCCGGCAAAAGCAGCACGATCTTGCCCGCCAGCGCCGTCTGCTCGCGCCGCCAGGTCTCGAGCCAGGCCGCGTCCGGGGAAAAGCCGCGCGGATTGCGCTCCAGTTCCACGCCGCGCGGGATCACCCGGATCGCCGACGCCGGCGTCTTCCGGAAGTTCGCCAAGACGTAGTCGCGGATGCACTCCGAGACGGCGATCACCCGCTCCCCGCGCGCCATGATCGCCGAGTAGGCGTTCACCGAGTAAAAGCCGTGCACCGTGCTCACCAGCCGCGGACGCGCGGCGGGATCCATCTTGCGCAACGCCAGCCACGCCACCCAGCCCGGCACGCGGGAGCGGATGTGCACGATGTCGGGCTTCTCCGCCGCGAAGAGCCGACGCAGCGGGCGCACCTGCAGCAGCGTGCCGAGACGCTTCTTGTGCACGGGCAACACGAGGTGGCGCGCGCCGAGTTTCTCCAAGGCCGACACCTGTCGTCCGCCGTTGGATACGACGAGCGCCTCGTGGCCCGCGCGCACGAGGTGGCCGGCGATCTCGATCGTGCCGCGCTCGACGCCGCCCGCGTTCAGCTCGGGGAGGATTTGCAGGATCTTCATCGGGAAACGTGTCCGGACCGCGGCGCCGCGAACCAGCGCGCGAGGATCCACTCCGCGCAGCGTCCGGCTTCGTGGAAACGCGTCGTAGGTGACTCAGGCTGCGCGGGAAACTCCGTCGCCAATCCGGCGGCGACCAGACCCGCCACCGCGCGCGCGGGACGACCTCCGTCGCCGCCCTTCGCCGCGGGAGGCGCCGGCAACACGCCCGTCGCCGCGCCCGCCGTCAGCGCCTCGTGCACCATCGAAACGCTGTCCGCCGTCACCCAGACTAGCGCCGAGCGCGCGAGCTCGCCCGCCAGCCAGCCGGGGCCGGTCTCCTGGTGTGGAACCTTCTTCGCCCGTAGCCCGGCGGGAATATCCAGCCCGCGCAAAAATCCCTCCGGCGTGCGCCGCGAGTCGCCCACGATCCACTCGAGGTCGGGCCGCGCTGCGAGCACGCGCGCGACCATCGGCGCCAGAGCCGCGCCATCCCAGCCGTGGTGCTTGGAGGGCCCGCCGATCAGCACCAGCCCGCGCGCTTCTTTCGTGGGCAACTCCTCCGGCACGCGATTCAACGCGCCGCGAGTCAGCACGCGCCTCGCCGTGTCCGCCGCGCCTTCCGCGACGTCGTGCCTCGGCACCAGCGCGAGATCAAAAAACGCCGCGGGCAGGCTCGGTTTCATGATCACCACCGAGCGCGCGGAAAAGCGTCTCGCCGCCCACCAGAGCGGCAGATGCGTGCGGTGCCCCGCCGCGATCACGAGATCGGGCCGCGGGCCGTCGGCCGGCCCGCCCGCCGCCGCGCGCATCCGTGTCCAGAGCGGCGCCTTCGGATCAAATTTCACCACCTCGTGCGTCGCGCCGCAGCGCCGGGCGAGCGCGAGCGCGAGACCCACGCTTTGGTTCTCGTGGCCCGGACGCCCGTCGGAGAGCACGCGGATGTGCCGCAAGGCATCCCGCTCCGTTTTCGCCGCCCGCGATGCGTCCGCGCTCATGGCTTGGCCTCCTTGGCCAACACCCAGCCGAGCCCGAGCGACCGCACCGCCTTGCGCAGTTCCGCGGGCGCGGCCGAGGTGCCGACCACGTATTCCAGCGGTTGCCCGTGCGCCTCGTCCACCCGCCGCAAAAACTCCGCGCAACTTTCGCCACCTTGCCGATGCACCGTCCGGCCGCCCGCGGCCGCGTCCTTCGGTTCGGGCGCGTCGCTCCCCAGCGCGACCTCGTAATCGACGTCGTCCGGATTCGCCCGCGGCAGGACCGGCATTCCCTGCGCGCCCGACACCCAGACCAGCGCGCGACGACGGGTCGTGGGCGAGACCGCCCCCGAGCGCGCCGGCTTCCCGGGCAACACATGCGGCTGGCCGCGGCGGATCTTCCAGCGATCCTGCAACCAAAACACGTCCGCCGGGCTCACGCGCATCATGCGCTCGAGCAGGCGCATCACGCCCGCGGTCGTCGGCTCGCCCGGCTCCATCGCGTGGAACCCCATTTCCCAACGACCGTCGCCGACCGTGCGCAGCGACACGCCGATGACCGCGGCGCCCGTGCGACGCGCGAGGATGGCCGGGATCGGCGTGCAACTCGTCAAGCGACCGAAAAACGGCACCAGCTCGCCGATCGTCCCCGCGCGCTGGTCGGCCAACACGCCGAGGACGCCGCCGCGCCGCATGAACGCGGCCATGCCGAGCGGGTTGTCGTCCTTCGAAAACAGCGAAACACCGCGCCGCGCCCGCGCCGCCACCACGCGTGCGTTCATGATCGGGTTGTTCAGCGGACGATACACCGTCGCGCCCGGCGTGCCCGGCGGCAGCAGCTTGGGAAACCACTGCGCCAGCGCCTCCCAGTTGCCCATGTGCGCCAACACGACGACCACGCCCTTGCCGCGCCCGACCGCCTCGCGAAACACCACCTCGTCGCGGATCGTCAAGGCCCGCGCCAGCGAGCGCTCGCCCATGTTCGCCGTGCGTAACGCGCTGAGCAGGTTCGCCCCGCTTCGCCGAAACACCTCCCGCGTCAGCGCGCGCAACTCGTCCGGCGTGCGCTCGCCCGAAAACGCGATGCGGAGGTTGCGCGCCACCACGCGGCGTCGTTTGGCCAAAATCATCCAGGCGAACCCGCCCGCCAGCCGGCCGAAGCCCGCCACCCAGGGCAGCGGCACCAGCCCGAGCAGCGCGTCCATCGTCACGTAGCCCGCCGTCTCCAGCCGCCACTTGAGCCGGCGCAAGGCGGTCGGCCGGATGAGCTCGCGTCCATAGTCCGTCGCGTCGGCGGCGGGATCGGCGGGCTTGGCTGGGTCGGAGGACATCGCGGACGAAATAAGGAAAAGGAGCGCGGGACGCTTGCCCCCCCGCGCCCCGCCGGCAAGCCCCGGCGCAAATCGCCAACCACGGGCGCCAGCGGCTTGCACCGCCGCGCGCGCGCTGCTTCCTCAGGCACGCTTTCGGCTTTCAGCCCGCGCTCCCACCGATTCAGCTTCCCGCCCCGCTCACGCCTCCCGACCGCACATGCCGCTTCTCGACGTCTCCGACCTGCGAACCAGCTTCCACACCCGCGGCGGTGTTTTCCGCGCGGTCGACGGCGTGAGTTTCCAGCTCGAACGCGGCGAGACCCTCGGCCTCGTCGGCGAATCCGGCTCCGGCAAATCCGTCACCTGCGCCTCCCTCCTCCGCCTCCTGCCCACCCCGCCCGCCCGCATCGAGGGAACCCACGCCAAGTTCGACGGCCTAGATCTCCTCCGCGCCACCGACCGCGAGATGCGCGCCATCCGCGGCAAACGCATCGGCATGATCTTCCAGGACCCGATGACCTCGCTGAATCCCTACCTGCGGATCAGCGACCAGCTCATCGAGCCCCTGCTCATCCACGAAAAAATCTCCCGCAAGGCCGCCCTCGATCGCGCCCTGCAGATGATGCAGGCCGTCGGCATCAACGACGCCGCCAACCGCCTCCACGCCCACCCGCACCAGTTTTCCGGCGGCATGCGCCAACGCGTGATGATCGCGATGGCGTTGATCACCCGCCCCGAACTCCTCATCGCCGACGAACCCACCACCGCCCTCGACGTCACCGTGCAGGCGCAAATCCTCGAGCTGATCAAAAAACTCCAGAAGGAGATGGGCATGGCCGTGATCTTCATCTCGCACGACCTCGGCGTCGTGTCCGGCCTCTGCGACCGCGTCATGGTCATGTATGCCGGTCGCATCGTCGAAACCTCCGACGTGCGCGGCCTCTTCAAGTCGCCGCGCCACCCCTACACCCGCGCCCTCCAACGCTCCATCCCCACGCTCCAGCCCAAGGGCGCCGAGCTCTACACCCTGCGCGGCCTGCCGCCCGATCTCTCCAAGCCCATCGCCGGCTGCCCCTTCGCCGAGCGCTGCGAATTCGCCGCCGACAAGTGCCGCGTCGGCCCCCCGCCCCCGCTCTTCGAACACGCCCCCGGCCACGCCCACGCCTGCCTCCGCGCCAAAGACGGCGAGATTTGAACCGCTAAATTTCGCTAAAGCCCGCTAACCGAACCACGACCCGACCGTCTCAAGCCGCCCTTCTGATTTAGCGTCCCTTAGCGCCCTTTAGCGGTTCAAAAATTCTTTCTCCGACGTCCATGCCCGCCTCCGTTCCCATCCTCGAACTCCGCGACGTCCGCACGCACTTCCCCGTCGAGCGCGGCCTGATCTTCAAAAAGCACGTCGGCACCGTCAAAGCCGTCGATGGCGTCAACCTCACCCTCGGACGCGGCGAGGTCCTCGGTCTCGTCGGCGAATCCGGCTGCGGCAAATCCACCCTCGCCCGCACCATCATGGGCCTCCTCCCCGCCACCGGCGGCGGCGTCTGGCTCGAGGGCAAAAACATCACCGAGTCCGCCGCCGAGGGCGACGCCCGCCGCGCGCTCCAGATGGTGTTCCAGGACCCCTTCGCCTCGCTCAACCCGCGCATCAACGTCGCCGAGGCCCTCGCCGAGCCGCTCCGCGTCCACCGCCTCCGCCCCGCCGCCGAGATCCCCGCGCGCGTCGCCGAGCTCGCCGCCCTCGTCGGCATCCCCGCGCGCAATCTCTCCAAATACCCTCACGAGTTCTCCGGCGGCCAGCGCCAGCGCATCGCCATCGCCCGCGCCCTCGCCCTCGAGCCGCGCGTCATCGTCGCCGACGAGCCCGTCTCCGCCCTCGATGTCTCGATCCAGGCCCAGATCCTCAACCTCCTCGCCAAGCTCGTGCGCGAGCTTGGCCTGAGCCTCGTCTTCATCGCCCACGACCTCTCGGTCGTGAAACACCTCTCCGACCGCGTCGCCGTGATGTATCTCGGCAAGATCGTCGAGCTCGGCCGCGCCGAGGACGTGATCGAGCGCCCGCAGCACCCCTACACCCGCGCCCTCGTCAGCGCCGTGCCGCGCCCCGATCCCGACGGCGAACGCGCCCGCCAGCGCATCGTCCTAGCCGGCGATCCGCCCAGCCCGCTCAACCCGCCCGCCGGCTGCCCCTTCCACCCGCGCTGCCCGCACGCGCAGGAAAAGTGCAAGGCGACCGTCCCGCCCCTCGCCCCCTTCGCCGGCCGCGACGCCGCCTGCATCCGCCTCGGCGAGATCTGAGCCACGAAACCCACGGCTCCGCTTACGACAGAGACCATGACGAGCCGCGTTATCCCCCTCGCCGTTCTCGCGGTCTTCGCTCTCTGCTCGGACGGAGGGCCAGGCGCTCGGCTAAGCGCATACCCCGTCGAAGCCCTGCCCGACCGGGAATGGACCAACCAATCTGGATCGCGACTCCTCGCGCGCTTGACCGGATATCCCGACGGCTGGGGCCACGGCACCTCGGTCCTCCTTGTCCCCGCCGAGCTCTCGCGTCCGCCGCTCGCCGTGCCGATCACGCAGCTCTCCGCCGCGGATCAGGCCTACATCAAAGGTATTCGTAGTCCGTATCCCCTCGCAGCGGATTGGCGCGACCTCCGGGAAGCCAGCTTCACCTACGCCGACGGCGAAACCATCCCCGGACGGTTGGAGAGCGTGAACACCTTCCGACGCGAACTTTGGTTCAAATCCCGCGAAGACGAACGCTTCATTCTTTCGCTCGATTCTCTCTCGCACGACTCGGCGGAGCGCATCCGAGCCGCGTATCTCCTGCAGCCGCAGATGGAGACCCTCTTGGCGGATCTGTATCCGCTCGACCCCTCGCCCGTCCTGCCCGCGCGCGTGGACCTTAAAAACGTCCTGCTCGAAAAACAGGAAGGCAGCTACTGCGTGCCCGCGTCCGCCGCCATGGTGGCCGATTACCATGGCGTGAACATCACGCAAAAGCAGATCGCCCACCTCTCCTCCACCGACTCACGCCAGCATCGAGGCACCTGGTCGGCGGATATGAAAGACGCCATGGGGGCGCTCGGCTTCCACTCGGAAACGAGACTTTGGCACGACACCGGCGCCAAGACCGACTACGCCCGGTTCACACGCGAGATCCTGCCCTTCATCCGCCAATCCCTGCTCAAGGACGGCCCCCTCTACGTCTCGTTCAAAGCCGGCGTCTACGGCTCGGGCGGGCATGGCTGCGTCATCGTGGGATACAACGACGCCGGCGACGGCACCCTCGAGATCCATAATCCCTGGGGCACCCGCGAGCGCTACCGCTACCGGGATTTCAGCCTCAAGGCCCACGAAGCCGTCCGCTTTCACCTGCCGCCGCCCGTGAAGGGCGATTCCGCCGCGCTGGAGGCCAAGGCGCTCGCCGCCCTCCGCCGTTCGCCCGTCGACGTGACCGACGCCATGCGACTGCTGAAAAACGCCGGACTCCGTCCCGTCCTTCGCTTCCACGCGCGCAATGATCGCCGCGACGACCGCAACGAGGTCCTGCGCTGGTCCCTGGCCCAAGGACCGCGCATCATCGCCGCCACCCTCGACCGCCACCAGGGTTGCCTGATACCCATCGCCCGCGAAAACGGCATCGTCGGCTGGCATTTTCTTCGCCTCGACCCCGGCAACCCCGCCCCGCTGGTCCGATCCCGCTCGGCCCAAGGGTGGACCGAGGCTTCGCGCCCGCCGCTCGACACGCTCCTCAACTCCTGGAGCGTCCCCCTCAACGTCCTCGGCGCCTTCGCCTGGGACATGCCGTTGATCGAACTCGACGCCTAGAGCCCGACTCCGGCCCGCGAATCACAGCTCCGTATACTTGGCGCTGCGCCCCTTCGCCTTCGCCACCGGATACTTCGCCGCGTTCTGCGCCATCTTGCGCTCGATCGCCGCGGCCACGTCGATCCCCGTCATGTTGGCGAACTCCAACGCGTAGATCACCACGTCGGCCAACTCCTCCTCGATCTTGGCGAGCCGAGCCGGGTCGTTCGCCACCTTCTCCCGCGAGGCCTCGGGCGTGTCCCACAAAAAGTGCTCCATCAGCTCCCCCGCCTCCGCCGCGAGCGCCATGCTCAGGTTCTTCGGCGCGTGAAACTGCTCCCAATCTCGCTCGTGCGCGAAGGCCAGCACCCGCGTCTTGATCTCGCCGAGCGTCGCCGTCGCGTCCGTCAAAGCCTTGGTTTCCATCCCTCCAGCAAACGCGCCCGCGTCGCGGCGTCCAGCTCCGCCCCACCCGCCCGTGCCGCCCTCAACACCGCCCCGAGCACCGGCTCGCCCCAGGGCTCCACCGGCCTGAAACCCGCCGCGCGCGCCGGCTCCGCGATCACCGCGCCCATCCCCAATCCGCCCGTCACCGCCAGCGACAGCTCCGCGTCCGGAGAAATCTTTCCCCGCACCGCCTCGGCCAGGCGCAACAACTCCGCCCCCGCCGCGCGCACCAGCCCGGCCGCGACCGCGTCGCCCGCGTCCGCCGCCGCGCGCACCTCGCGCGCGAAACCCGCCACCGCAGCGCGGTCCTTTTTCCCCGCGTGCAATTCCCGCAAGACCTCGCGCAGCCCGGCCGAATCCGCCGCCTCCGGACCGAGAAAAAACGCCCGCGCCCGCGCCCCCAGCGTCGTCGCCGCACCGCGACCGTCCTCGCCCTCGACCGCCGCCGCCAGCCCTTGCAACGCCAGCCAGTAGCCGCCGCCTTTGTCGTCCACGAGCCAGCCCCAACCCCCCGCCTGCCAACTCGCGCCCGCCGCATTCCGCCCCCAGGCCGCCGACCCCGTGCCCGCGATCACCACCACGCCCGTCCCGCCCGCCAAGGCCCCCGAATGCGCCGCCTCCAGGTCGTTCCCGATCTCGATCACGCCACCAAGACCCAGCTTCGCGATCTCCGTCCGCATCGTCGCCCGCTCCTCCTCCGTGCGCACGCCGGCGAGCCCGAAAAAAGCCCCCCGCACCCGCCCCGCACCCGCCGCGTCCAGCGCCTCGCGCAAGGCCGCCGCGATCGCCTCGCCCGCCGCCGCCACGCCGATCGCCTGAAAATTCCCGGGGCCCGCCTCTCCCGCCCCGCGCACCACGCCGACCGCGTCGGCGAGCACCGCCCGCGTCTTCGTCCCGCCCGCGTCCACGCCAAGAAAAAGCACCGTATCCATCCCCCACCCACAACCGAGCCGGCCCGCCCGCGCCAGCCGTTTTAGCGGGGCTTTTTCAGACGCCCCATCGGAAGCGCACCCGTTTTCCCACAGATCCCTCCGCGTCCCGTGCCACCACGCGCCGTCGCCTCTCGCCCCGTCTGTTTTTCTCCCGTTCGCCCGCACGAAAAAATTCCCGCTTCGCCCCCGCGTATCCGTTCATCTCCGGCTCGCTTTCCGCCGCCCCGCTCCCTCACTCCCTACCTTTCTCCTTCACTCCCCGATCACTCCCATGGCCAAGCCCGAAGAACCGAAGATCATTTTCTCCATGATGCGCGTCTCGAAGAAGATCGAGCGCAAGGAGATCCTCCGCGACATCTCCCTCTCCTTCTACTACGGCGCCAAGATCGGCGTGCTCGGCCTCAACGGCTCGGGCAAATCCTCCCTCCTCCGCATCCTCGCCGGCCGCGACACCGAAATCGACGGCCACCTCCACTTCGAGCCCGGCTACCGCGTCGGCCTCCTCGAGCAAGAGCCCCAGCTCGCCGCCGGCTCCACCGTCCGCGCCTGCGTCGAGGAAGGCGTGAAACACCTCACCGACCTCACCGCCGCCTACGACGCGTCCTGGGACGAGCTCGCCGCCGCCGACACCGACGAGGCCCGCGACGCCATCACCGAAAAGCAGGCCAAGCTCCAGGAAGACATCGAGCGCCTCGGCGCCTGGGACGTCGCCCCGCAGGTCGAGATGGCCATGGACGCCCTCCGTTGCCCGCCCGGCGACGCCATCGTCGACAACCTCTCCGGCGGCGAACGCCGCCGCGTCGCCCTCGCCCGCCTCCTCCTCCAAAAGCCCGAGATCCTCCTCCTCGACGAGCCGACGAACCATCTCGACGCCGAATCCGTCCACTGGCTTGAGCAACACCTCGCCCGCTACGAGGGCACCGTCATCGCCGTCACGCACGACCGCTACTTCCTCGACAACGTCGCCCAGTGGATCCTCGAGCTCTCCTTCGGCCACGGCATCCCCTGGAAAGGCAACTACTCCGGCTGGCTCGAGCAGAAATCCGCCCGCCTCGCCGCCGAGCAACGCGCCGAGGACAAGCGCCAGAAAGCCATGGCCCGCGAGCTCGCCTGGATCCGCCAGGGCGCCAAGGCCCGCCACGCCAAATCGCAGGCCCGCATCAGCGCCTACGAGAAGATGGTCAACTCCTCCAACGTCGCCGAGCAGGAACGCGAATTCGAACTCGTTCTCCCCAAGGGCCCGCGCCTCGGCCAGCTCGTCGTCGAGGCCACCGGCATCACCAAGGCCTACGGCGAAAAACTCCTCTTCGAAAACCTCTCCTTCTCGCTGCCCCCCGGCGGCATCGTCGGCGTCATCGGCCCCAACGGCGCGGGCAAGACCACGCTCTTCCGCATGATCACCGGCGCGGAGAAACCCGACTCCGGCGCCCTCCGCGTCGGCGAGACCGTCGTCATCAGCCACGTCGACCAGTCGCGCGATTCCCTGCCCGACTCGAAGACCATCTACGAGGCGATCAGCGACGGCGAGGAGATCATCCGCATGCCCGGCCGCGAGGTGAACGCCCGCGCCTACTGCGCCCAGTTCGGCTTCACCGGCGCCGACCAGTCCAAGAAAGTCGGCGTCCTCTCCGGCGGCGAACGCAACCGCGTCCACCTCGCCCGCCTGCTCAAGAGCGGCGCCAACCTCCTCCTCCTCGACGAGCCGACCAACGACCTCGACGTGAACTCCATCCGCGCCCTGGAGGAGGGCCTGGAAACCTTCGCCGGCTGCGCCGTGGTGGTGAGCCACGACCGCTGGTTCCTCGACCGCGT